>CALXAH010000006.1 GCA_944386225.1 uncultured Gemmiger sp. | reverse complement strand
GCCTGGGCCTCGTCAGCCCGGCGGTCTGCGGCTTCACTCATTTCCAGCAGCTCCTGGATTTTGGCGTCCCGCTCCTTAATCGCAGCCATGGCCTCCTGGTACTGCTTGTGGGTGGTGATGTCGCCATCCTTGACGGCCTGCACCAGCTCGGCAGGGGCCGAGGGCTTGGCGGCGGCGTAGAGCAGTTTCACGGGCGCTTCGGCTAGCACCCCCTGTTCTTCCGGAGTGCTGCCGTCCATAAGGGCCTGCACCTGAAGGAGCCGGTACGCGGTATCTTTGCCCACGCCGATGCTGGCGCACCAGGCGCGGAACGTTGCATCTCCACGGTTCCCGTGCTTCGAGTTGTCGCACGGTGCGACAACTCCTACGGATTGCAGCTTGTCCAACCGTTGGACAAGCTCCCGATGGGCCTCCACCACGATCTCCATCAGGTCCAGCACATACCGCTGCTTGGCCTCCATGGCACGCCGGGCTAGGTTCTGCAGGCGCTCAGCGGTGCCGGCGTCCAGGCCGGAGTAGTCAAACTCCGGAGCTGCGGAAATAGGGGCAACCTGGGCAATGCCCGAGGGTTCGTTCTCGCTCGGTGCATCCTCGGCAGAGGGGGAGCTGCTTACAGTGCCGGTCTTCATCTCCGAGCAATCGGTAGAAGTTTCCGCCTTCGGCAACTGCACGGCCACAACACTCTCGCCCGACATCGCAGCAGTATCCACACTCGGGGCACAGGTCGTTTCGCCGCCACATACGTTCTCCATCCTTTCAACATACTCGGGACAACTCTCGGTCAGGCAGGATTCGTCAGCATTGGCAGGACACTCTCTTGCACAGCCATGCGCGCAGCAGCTCTCTTTTCCACAGGTGCGGCACATGCAGATAGGTTTGTCGACGGGTTCATCATCGTCCATCTGTCCGGATTTTTCTTGCCGATCCAGGTACCAGCCGCAACCGCGAAACGTTTTGTTGCAGCTCTCCTGAGTCACGAATTTATCACCGCAAATGGAGCATTGGAAGGCGTACTTCGTTCTGGTGCTTTTTTCCAATGGCTGAAGATAGGGACAACCATCGGTCGTGGTGGAATCATCCGACGGACTGGTATCTACCAGCTCTTGTTCAGCTGCAGCAGCGGCAGCGTCTTCGAGCCTTGTATCATGGCTGCAACCATTCTGCGCACAGTTCTGCTCTCCATCGCAGTATTTCCGGCCCATAGCTTTATGTCCCCCTGGGCAGGTACAGTCCTGCCGCTTGCAGTCGGCACAGGTGCAAGTGGCTCTGCTCTCCTTCTCGTCAAGCAACTCCCAGCCTTTTTCTTTGGCTAAGTACGCAAGTCTGCTCTGCACCGATTCCACTCTTGGATGTTCTTGCGCTGCCTGACGGTCCGGCTTCCAAATTGCACTGCTCTGCGGATCGAGATATTGAATGCAATAGGTTGCTTTTTCGCCTTCCGGATTCGGGCTGACCCGATACAACCACCCGGTCGCGGGGTCCTTGTAGATCACGGTGCTCTCCTCCTTCTTTTGCGCCCGAGCCTTGCCCGCCTCAATGGCGGCCAGGATGTGGGCTTTCTCCTCTTCCGGGGTCATATCCAGGCGTGCCCCGCTGTCATCAAAGAACTGGTGCAGCAGCGCCGCCTTGGCGGCAATCCCCTTTTTGTTCTGAACGCAGGAAATGCCCATGCGATAGCGCCCATTGCTCGAATATTCCACGGCTCGGATGCTGGATACAGAAAAGCTGCCGACGAGCTCTTTGCCGGGATAGGTCTCTTTGATCCAGTCACTGACACAGGTCAGAAAATCGAAATCCAGGCTGGCAATGTAGCAGGTGCACTTGTCCGTGATGGACCCGCCGAATCGTGTCGCGTATTCCAAGTCCTTCGACATCCGGCACTCATACCCCTGCACGTTTACCGCAAAGCCTTTCCCTGCCACATACTCGAACGGTCCCCAGGGCAGCAGGTACGGACAGCCCTCGCAGCCGGCGGTGTCCCGGTTGCCGGTATTGTCGGCGGTGGTGTTCTTGGCCACCACCCGCCCGCATTTGCAAATGTACTTGGTCACGGTGCAGCCCTCCCCAGCATGTGCAGGATCAGGGCGGCGTCTCCGTTATCCAGGCTGCACATCTCGTCCCCGTCGATGCCCACCACCAGGATCGGGCCGACAAAGGAGATGCCCAGGAAATCGCAGTTGTACGGCAGGCCTTGCAGCCGGCCTTCCTCGTTGCAGATGATTGCGGTGTCTACACTCAGGGTCACCGTCTCGATATAGCCGCCCACGGCCTGCTGCAGCGCCGCCAGGGTGTTCTCCATCTCCACCAGCTCCGGCGGCCGGCCGGGAGCTTTACGAATCACTCGCAACGACTTTCGCCTCCCCTCTCATGAGATTGATCCCGGTCTGCATGCCGGACAAAAAACCATGAGCACGCGCACAGATTATTCGCATCATTTCCCGCTCATCGTTGCGAAGCACACATATGCCGGCATACCCGTCCAGGAACGTATCCAATCCGGACACACCCTCCTTGACTTCCTGCAGCGCCATCTGTGTGATATCCTTTTTACCTGCGGCGACCTGTGCCGGTGCGCTCTCCGGCGCTTCGGCTGTCTCCGGCGCCTGCTCCGCCTGTACCTCTTCAGCATACCGGGCAAATTCCGCCTGTTTCTTCCGGGCCTTGTTCACCCAGGCCGATACATTCCCATACGGCACAGCGAACTTCTCGGCGGCCTCCCGGTTTGTCATACCCTCCAGCAACACCGCCCTGACCACATCCTCCTTGATAGCCTGGTCGTAGCTGCGGAACATTCTTTTCTTCTTGTTACCCTCCGGTTCATCCGGCAACCCCAGAACCTCCCGGATCGCGTTCTCCGTCGTGTCGTACAGATCGGCCAGAATCCCGATCTGCTTTTTCGGGTTGGCGGAATCCCGATATGCCGCCTGGATCTCGGAAATTTGCTCCGGGGTGAGATTAGTCTTAGTCATCACTCTGCGCCCTCCTGATTTTGTGCATGTAGGTGATTCCTGTTGCCTCATTGAGCTCATCCGCTGCGGACTGGATATATTGCCGGGATTCCCCTCTCTGCGCGGCAACATCCAGCACAATGGATTTATATCGGTCCAGCGCGGCCACGATGGAAGGGATCTCCCACATGCCAAATCCATCGATCTGTTCGTTCAGGCAAAACAGGATCTTCGATTCCAGGTCAATGCACACCTCTGCAACCGCTTCCGCGTTCCTGCTCTTCATCGCTTCTGCGATTTTCTTTCGGTGTGCCGCAAAATCAATCTTCGCCATCGATGTACCCCCTTTCCGCCGCCCGGGCCAGAGCCCGGGCCAGCCAGGCGCACACGCCCGACAACACCAGCGGGCCGGTCACACCGCCGGCAGTGCCCTCGATGATGGCGCAGAGCCACCAGATGGACGCCAGGGCGGCCAGGATTGCTCCGCAGCGCAGCAGATAGACCTTGCAGGCTGCGGCGGCCTGGTGTACAATGAGGGTGCCGGTGGTTGTCGAGGCCTCCTGGCGCTTTTTGCCGTCACGGTGTTCCAGCACCGGGGCGGCATTCTTTTTGCCGGTCATTCATCCTCGGCCTCCTCTCCGATCGTGATGCCGAGGGCGGTCTCCAGCGTGTGGATTGCCCACCGAAGGTCCGAAGCTGCTTCGTCGTTGCCGGCCTGCTCCAGGCGCTGCATCAGGCCGTACAGGCGGTCCAGCTTTTTCTTTTCCAGGGACATACTGCTTCTCCTTTCTTTTGTGTTACAGGGCCCCATACAGGGCCAGCCGAATGACCTGCAGCCAGAACCACAGGCCCGCACCGATCACAAGAATCAGCACCGTGCAGATCGCCACACCCAGCGCGTGGTGGTACCATCGCATCCAATCCCCTCCTCTCTCAGATTCGAATCGCCTGTCTGGCCAGCATATCATCCAGCCAGCGATAAAAGGCGCCACGGAAAATCAGAAACTTGCTGCGGGTCGAATCTCCCGCTTGAACCCCTACCGCGAAGGGCAGTTTCTCCTCCAGGATCATCCGCCCCAACAGGTTTTCGCTCATAGGGATCTGGTTTGCACGAAGTGCTTCGCAGCACTCATGCAAGGTCATGGTCGGCCATTCCATGCGGGTCACTCTCCTTTCGGCCGGGTGGCATTGGCATCGTAGAAGGCCAGGATGTCAGCACCGCTGATTCGATACGCCCGGGCTTTGCCCAGCACCGATGCCCGAAGGCGTTTCTCGCGGATCAGCTGCTTGACCTTTTCCACGCTGAGCTGCATCCGGTCGGCTGCCTGCTCGATGGTGTAGAGCACATTCGCCTCGATTGCCATTTTGTAAATCACTCCTTTCCGCCCACCTCGCGCGGGCTTTTTCTTGGCCAGTCCAACAGAAAACCTTGCGTTTCTGGGCCTGTTGTGGTAAATTTGAGGTGCGAAGACAAATTAACAACAACAAGCACATACTGTGCAGGGCTTTTCCTGTATGGTCTGGTGTTTTTGTACCTGTTTTAGGGTACAAGGGTAGTATATCGTAGGTTTTCACGATTTTCAATGGGTTATCGTGAAATTCTACGATTTCGGCGTATTCTACAATCTTGGGGGCGCACTTATGTTTGATTTTGACAGACTATATTCTCTGAGCAAACAGTTCGGCGTGTCCAAATCACATCTCTGTACCTTAGCAGGGAAAAATGCCTCCTATATTGCCGACCTGCGAAGATTACATCGTGAACCAACGCCGCAAGCAGTGTCATCTTGGGCCGCCGCTCTCCACACTACCCCCGCCTACCTGATGGGAGAAACCGACGATCCTTCCGCAGAAACAAAAAAAGAGCCCACCGGCCTGGCGGCCGATGGGCTGAGCGATGAGGATCGTGAACTTATTGAGGCGTTTCGGGCGGCTTCGCCGGAGAAGCGTCAGGCGATCCTGGCGCTGTTAAAATAGCCTGGATCTTATCCCGCAGCTCTGGGTCAGTATGCACTGCTGCCAGGAGCCTACGCTCTTCGTCGGTGATGGTCACACTGATCCCTCCGCTTCTGGAAAATTGTGCAAGACCATCATATAACAACTTGTGGTTGTATTTCAATTGGCAATCTACCCAAATAGCAATCAGATTTTTCTGCACGGGAAGAGCGTTAAAAATCCTGATTATGGTACCCTTGTGGGTATATCATAAATAAAAGCACTTAAACAGGAGGAGTTTACTATGAAATGCCCGAAATGTGGCGGCGAAAATTTGGAGGTCATCAGTGATGTCAAGGGCAAAGGTGCAAGTTTCTGGAAAATCTGCTTCTGCGGACTTTGCGGACTTGCTGGCGCCGGAAAGACAACAACCACACACTTCTGGGTCTGCAAGGATTGTGGTCACAAATTCAAAGTATGACCAATTATGGATAAATTGCATGGAGTGGTGCGATAAATACTGGGGGTGTCACCAGATGCCCGAAAGGAGCTTTTTCTTTTTTGGGTACCAGTTCCCTGTATGTGCAAGGTGCACCGGAATAATGGCAGGATATGTGCTTGCCATTATTTTAGCTTGGTTTATCTCTCCTTCTTGGAAATTCATCCTTTTTGCGGGGCCAATGGCCTTTGATGGATTAACACAATTTGTTGGTTTAAGGACATCCAATAATCCTTTACGCCTCCTTACAGGTATCTTAGGAGGCTATGGAATGCTCTCTTTTTTTATATGGGGTATTCTCTGGATTATCCGCCTTATTCTCCACTAAAAACGCCCCGCCGGCGGCAACCGGCAGGGCGTCAGCAGAACAGGCTTACCCGAAGGTATAACCCCGTCCTCACAGCGAAATTATACCACCTTCCGGGCGGGCTTGTCAAAGTGTGCCTGGGAGGTGTTTTTATGTTCTGTCCCCGATGCCGTAAGGAGATCCCCGACGGCTCCGGCTTTTGCCTTTTCTGCGGTAAACGCCTAGGCGCTTCTCCCCCGCCCCAGCGCCGGCGACGCCGGCGGGCGAAGGGCAGCGGCTCGGTCTATCAACTTTCCGGCAACCGGGCCAGACCCTGGGTGGCCGCCGCGAGCAGCGGGGCGATCCTGGGCACCTACGCCAGCTCTGGCGAGGCGGTGGAGGCGCTGGACGCCTTCAACGCTGGCCAGCTACCCGCCGACCGGAGCAAATACACCTTGGAGCAGGTGTGGCTCTCATTCCGCCGCTCCCCTGCCTGGAACAAGCTGTCGGACAAAGGCCGGGAAGGGCTTCTCTCCGCCTGGCCGCGCCTGGCCCCCCTGGCGGGCCGCAGGGCGCTCTCTGTGGGCGTTTTCGAATTCCAGGAGATACTGGACACCGCCACCGTTCAAACGCGCTACAAGGCCCGCACAGCCGCCGAACTGGCACGGATGAAGCCCTCCGAGCGAAAAAGGTACGAGGCGCTGGCCGCCCAGCCGCCGCAGCCACTGGGATATGACGGCAAAAACCGGATCAAGCAGCTGGTCTCGCACCTGTACAACGAGATGATCCGTCTGCAGATCACAAAGGAGAATCTGTCCGGAGTGCTGGTGCTGCCCCCGCAGCACACCCGGGCAAAGCGGAATTTCACACCGGAGGAGAAAGAGCTGCTGCGCCGGCATGATGATGATCCTACCGTGAAGATCATCCTGATCTACCTGGGGACCGGCATGCGGCTGAACGAGCTGCTGCGCCTTCCGAAACAGGCGGTGGACCTGGAGCGCCGGATCCTGACCGGCGGCAGCAAGACCGAGGCGGGCCGCAACCGGGTGGTACCCATCCTGGACAGCATCCTGCCCTATGTGCGCTACTTCTATGAGCGGGCCGGGACCTATCTTATCGAGGAGCAGGGCCGCCCCTTGAGCGATGATACCTTCCGGCGCCGGCGGTTCTATCCCAAACTGGAGGAGCTGGGGATCCGCTACCAGGATGCTGCCGGCAGAAACGCCCTGACCCCCCACCGTTCCCGCCACACCTTCGTGGCTGACAGCATCCAGGGCGGCGTGGCGCCGGAGGCCCTGACCAAGATTGCCGGATACAGCCGCTATGACGTAGCTGTGGACAAGTACGCGGATGACCTGGACCTGGAATATTTGCGGGATGAGATGAAAAAGAAGGCTTGATTTGTTAGTTTATCTGTTAGTTTATGAGCCTTTTCCAGGCTTTTTGAGGCAGATTTTGATAATTGAGAATGAATAACAAAAAGCCCCGCAAAACCTGCTGTGAAGCGGTTTTGCGGGGCTATCCACTGGAGCTGTTAATGCGATTCGAACGCACGACCTCATCCTTACCAAGGATGTGCTCTGCCGACTGAGCTATAACAGCAGGTGGCGACCCGGATGAGGCTCGAACTCACGACCTCTAGCGTGACAGGCTAGCGTTCTAACCAACTGAACTACCGGGCCAGGTTTTGTTGTTTTTGTCGTCGTCGCACCGGCGACGTTGTTTATTATACGGGATGCAATGGCAAAAGTCAACACCTTTTTTCAAAAAATTTTTCAATATTTTTCGCGCAGTCTTTCAGCGTCCATATTTATCGTGTATTTATGCATTCTCACTCTCTGGTTAAACCGCCGAATAACCCGCTTACATTCACAATAACCCTTATTCATTCCGTAAAATCCGCCTCTTGCATTGCATTTTATTGCAAAATCTATTGCATATTATTTCATCATGATATACAATATTCCCAACCGGTAAGCCCGTAAAAGGCTTACCCGCACTGTGAGGGGATTGTATATATGCATACGATTTTTATTGACGGCAGCGCCGGTACCACCGGTCTGCAGATCCGCCAGCGTCTGGAGCAGCGGGATGACATTCAGCTGCTGAACCTGCCGGAGGAACAGCGAAAAGACCCCCAGGCCCGTCAAAAGGCTCTGCATGAATGTGACATCGCGTTTCTCTGCCTGCCCGACGCAGCCGCCCGGGAAGCGGCGGCACTGGCGGAGGGCAGCCAGGCGGTGATTCTGGATGCCTCCACCGCCCACCGGACCGCACCGGGCTGGGCGTACGGATTTCCGGAACTGGGGCCCGCCTTTGCCGACAAAATCAAAACCGGCAAGCGCATCGCCGTACCAGGCTGCCATGCCAGCGGGTTCATTGCCCTGGTGCAGCCGCTGGTGCAGGCCGGGCTGCTGGATAAGGACGCGCTGCTCACCTGCCACTCGGTAACCGGATACAGCGGCGGCGGCAAATCCATGATCGCCCAGTACGAATCCGATGACCGAAGCGGGCTGCTGGACGCGCCCCGCCAGTACGGCCTGGGCCAGACCCACAAGCATCTGCCCGAGATGCAGGCGGTGACCGGGCTGGAAAACGCGCCTGTGTTCTGCCCCATCGTGGCGGACTTTTACAGCGGTATGGCGGTGACGGTGCCGCTGTTCCGCAGCCAGCTGAAGGGCACACCGGAGGATGTGCGGCAGCTGTACGCATCGCTCTACACCGGGCCGGTGGTTCACTGGCAGCCCGAAACCGGGGAGGAAGGCTTCTTCTCCGCCGCGGCACTGAGCGGGCTGGACCGCATGGAGATCTCGGTGGGCGGCAACGAAGACCGCATCCTGCTGATGGCCCGGTACGACAATCTGGGCAAGGGGGCCAGCGGCGCTGCGGTGGAATGCATGAATCTGGTGCTGGGCCTGCCGCCCGAAACCGGGCTGCATCTTGCCTGATAACCGCTCTTTATATAATATAAGAAGGAACAACGAGCAACCAAGAAAAAAGAGGGAGAAATCATGAAACAGATCACAGGCGGCGTGTGCGCCGCACAGGGATTCAAGGCTGCGGGCGTGCACTGCGGCATCCGGAAGAACCAGACCAAACGGGATCTGGCACTGATTGTCAGCGACTGCCCCGCCAGCGCAGCGGCGGTTTACACCACCAACCTGGTCAAGGGTGCGCCGCTTCTGGTAACCAAAGAGCATCTGGCCGACGGCAAGGCCCAGGCCATTCTGTGCAACAGCGGCAACGCCAACACCTGCAACGCGGATGGCCCGCAGATCGCCAAAGAGATGTGCCAGCTGGCCGCTGACCAGCTGGGCATCGCCCCCGAGGACGTGGCGGTGGCCTCCACCGGCGTGATCGGCCAGCCGCTGAACCTGGCCCCCATTGCGGCCGGCATGGCGCCCCTGGCCGCGGATCTGGGCTATGACAACAGCCTGCACGCCGCCATGGCCATCATGACCACCGACACCATCGCCAAGGAGGCCGCCGTGGAGTTCCCCCTGGGCGGCAAGACCTGCCATCTGGGCGGCATCGCCAAGGGCAGCGGCATGATCCATCCCAATATGGCCACCATGCTGGTGTTCCTGACCACCGACGCGGCCATCAGCAGCGAACTGCTGCACAAGGCCCTGTCCACCGACGTGCAGAGCACCTTCAACATGGTCAGCGTGGACGGGGACACCTCCACCAACGACATGGTGGTCATCCTGGCCAACGGACTGGCCGGCAACGCCCCCGTAACCGAGGAAAACGAGGAGTTTGCCGTTTTCATGAAAGCGCTGAACACCGTAACCATGCAGCTGTGCCGGATGCTGGCCGGCGACGGTGAAGGCGCCACCCGCCTGCTGGAGTGCCGGGTGCAGGGCGCGGCCGATCTGGCCACCGCCCGCACCGTGGCCAAGGCGGTGATCTGCTCCTCTCTGGTCAAGGCGGCCATGTTCGGGGCGGACGCCAACTGGGGCCGGGTGCTCTGCGCCATCGGCTACAGCGGCGCGGCTGTAGACGTGCAGAAAGTAGATGTGGCCTTTGCCAGCGCAGCGGGCCGGATCGAGGTCTGCAAGGACGGGGCAGGCATCCCCTTCTCCGAGGAGTACGCCAAGGAGATCCTGCTCAAGAATGAGATTGAGATTCAGGTAGATCTGCACATGGGCGAAGCGGAAAGCACCGCCTGGGGCTGCGATCTGACCTACGACTACGTAAAGATCAACGGCGACTACCGCACCTGAGGAGGCTGTACAGAAATGGAACTGAGCAACGCACAGCGGGCACAGGTGCTGATCCACGCCCTGCCCTACATACAGAAATACACCGGCAAGATCCTGGTGGTGAAATACGGCGGCAACGCCATGATCAACGAAGAGCTGAAACAGGCCGTTATGGGTGACCTGGTGCTGCTGAGCCTGATCGGGGTGAAGGTTGTGCTGGTGCACGGCGGCGGCCCGGAAATCAGCGACCTGATGCGCCGGGTGGGCAAGGAAAGCAAGTTTGTGGACGGGTTGCGGGTGACCGACAAGGAAACCGCCGAGCTGGTGCAGATGGTGCTGGCAGGCAAGATCAACAAGAGCCTGGTAAGCCTTTTGCAGAGCAAGGGCGGCAAGGCCATCGGCCTGAGCGGCATGGACGGCTACCTGATCCAGGCCAGGCCCCTGCGAGAGGAACTGGGCTACGTGGGCGAGATCACCCAGATCAATGTGGAGCCGGTGCTGGATGTGCTGGAAAAGGGCTACATCCCGGTGATTTCCACCGTAGGCTGCGACACAGAGGGCAATGTGTACAACATCAACGCGGACACCGCCGCCGCCCGCATCGCCGCCGCCCTCAAGGCCGAGAGCCTGATCTCCATGACCGATACCAGCGGCATTCTGCGGGACAAGGACGATCCCGCCACCCTGATCAGCCAGATCACGGTGAGCGAAGCGCCCCAGCTGATGCGGGAGGGCATCATCTCCGGCGGCATGATCCCCAAGGTGGACTGCTGCATCGAGGCCATCCGGCGGGGCGTGAACCGGGTATTCATCATCGACGGGCGCATTCCCCATGCCATCCTGATCGAGACCCTCACCGACGAGGGCATCGGCACCATGTTTATCCAGGGAGGCAGCTATGGACAACATTAAACAGCTGGACCAGACCTATATAGCCCCCACCTACGCCCGGTTCCCGGTGGTGCTGACCGGCGGGCACGGGTCGGTGCTGACCGATGAGGACGGCAAGGAATACATCGACCTGGGCAGCGGCATCGGGGTAAACGCCTTCGGCGCCTGCGACGAGGTGTGGCAGAAAGCAGTCTGTGAACAGGCCGCCAAACTGCAGCACACCTCCAACCTCTACTACACCGGCCCCTGCGCCAAACTGGCCGCCACGCTCTGTGAACGTACCGGCATGCAGCAGGTGTTCTTCTGCAACTCCGGCGCGGAGGTCAACGAATGTGCCATCAAGGTGGCCCGCAAATACGGGGCCGAGCACCTGGGGCCGGCGCACACCACCATCCTGACCATGAAAGGCAGCTTCCACGGCCGCACTCTGGCCACCCTGGCCGCCACCGGGCAGGAGGTATTCCACAAAGATTTCCTGCCCCTGACACCGGGCTTTGTCTACGCCGAGCCGGGCAACCTGGCCGATGTGGAAAAGCAGCTGGACTCGAATCCCTGCTGTGCCATCCTGTTTGAAGCCATCCAGGGCGAAGGCGGGGTCATCCCGCTGGAGCCCGCCTTTATCCAGGGGCTGGCCAAGCTGGCGCAGGAACGGGGCCTGCTGCTCATGGCGGACGAGGTGCAGACCGGAAACGGCCGCACCGGCAAGCTGTTCGGCTATATGCACAGCGGTGTGCAGCCCGACGTGGTAACCACCGCCAAGGGCCTGGGCGGCGGGCTGCCGCTGGGCGCAGCCATCCTGGGCGGCAAGGCTGCCGGTGTTCTGGTGCCGGGCAGCCACGGCAGCACCTTCGGCGGCAACCCGGTGTGCTGCGCC
Source organism: uncultured Gemmiger sp. (assembly GCA_944386225.1). Taxonomy (GTDB): domain Bacteria; phylum Bacillota; class Clostridia; order Oscillospirales; family Ruminococcaceae; genus Gemmiger_A. The sequence goes on along the minus strand of CALXAH010000006.1, from coordinate 134,617 downwards.
GGGGCGCTGACCATCCTGGAACGGCTGGACGAAGCCTTCCTGGCCCAGGTGGCTGCCAAGGGCGACTGGGTACGCAGCCAGCTGGAAGGCGCGCCGGGCATCAAGAGCGTGACCGGAACCGGCCTGATGCTGGGCATTGAGACCGAAAAGGATGCAGGCGAGGTACTGGCCGCCTGTCAGGCACGGGGCGTTCTGCCCCTGCGGGCCAAGAACAAGGTGCGGCTGCTTCCGCCGCTGAACATTCCCCAGGACCTGCTGGCGCAGGCAATACAAATTCTCAAAGAGGTGTGTGCAGAATGAAACATTTGCTGAAACTGGCGGATCTGTCCGCCGCGGAGATCAACGAAATCCTGAACATTGCGGATCAGCTGAAATACGAAAAGAAAAACGGCGTGGAGCATCACCTGCTCAAGGGCAAGACCCTGGGCATGATCTTCTCCAAATCCTCCACCCGCACCCGGGTGTCCTTTGAAGTGGGCATGTACGATCTGGGCGGTTCGGCCCTGTTTCTGAGCAGCCGGGATCTGCAGATCGGCCGGGGCGAACCGGTGGAGGACACCGCCCGGGTGCTGAGCCGCTACCTGGACGGCATCATGATCCGTACCTTTGCCCAGCAGGAGGTGGAGGATCTGGCCAAGTACGGCTCCATCCCCATCATCAACGGCCTGACCGACTACTGCCATCCCTGCCAGGTGCTGGCCGACCTGATGACCATCCGGGAACGCAAGGGCGCCCTGGCAGGCAAGAAGCTCTGCTTTGTGGGCGACGGCAACAACATGGCCAACAGCCTGATTGCCGGCGGCATCACCATGGGCATGCAGGTGGCGATTGCCTGCCCGGCCGGGCATGAGCCGGACGCGGCCCTGATGCAGTGGGCGGCGGAGAACGGCAGCTTCCTGTGCACCGAAGATGTGCAGGAGGCCATGAAGGACGCGGACGTGGTGTACACCGATGTGTGGGCCTCCATGGGTCAGGAGGCCGAGGCGGAGGAGCGCCGCAAGGTATTCGCCGCCTACCAGGTGAACGCCGCCAACATGGCGGTGGCCAAGCCCGACGCGATGGTGCTGCACTGCCTGCCCGCCCACCGGGAGGAGGAGATCACCGCCGAGGTGTTTGAGCAGCACGCGGACGAGATCTTTGAACAGGCCGAGAACCGCCTGCACGCCCAGAAAGCGGTGCTGGTGAAGTGCATGGGAAACGCACAGTGAGGTGACAGCAATGGAAAAGGCATGGCTTGTGCTGCAGGACGGCACCGCCTTTGAGGGGCAGCGGTTCGGCGCGGAGGGCGACACGGTGGGCGAACTGGTGTTTACCACCAACATGTGCGGCTATCTGGAAACCCTCACCGACCCCAGCTATGCCGGGCAGATCGTGCTGCAGACCTTTCCGCTCATCGGCAACTACGGGGTGATCGAGGCGGATTTTGAGGGCGAATGCCGGGTAAAGGGCTATGTGGTGCGCCACTGGTGCCCCACCCCCTCCAACTTCCGCAGCCAGTATGACCTGGACGCCTTCCTGAAAGCGAAGGGCGTGCCGGGCATCTGCGGCATCGATACCCGGGAAGTCACCCGCATCATCCGGGAAAAGGGCGTGACCAACGCCATCATTACCTCCGCCCCGCCCGCCGACCTGGCGGATGTGGCCGCGTACCGGGTAGAGGGCGCGGTGGCCTCGGTCACCTGCGCCGCCCCCTATACCCTGCCCGCGGCGGGAGAGGAAACCCACCATGTGGCCCTGCTGGACTACGGCGCCAAGGCCAACATCGCCCGGGAACTGCAGAAACGAGGCTGCCGGGTAACGGTGCTGCCCGCCGGTACCAGCGCCGAACAGGTGCTGGCGCTGGGCGCGGACGGGATTTTGCTCTCCAACGGGCCCGGCGACCCGGCGGAAAACACCGGCTGCATCGCGGAGTTGTCCCGGCTGCTGGGCAAACTGCCCATCTTCGGCATCTGCCTGGGGCACCAGCTGCTGGCCCTGGCGGCGGGCGGACGCACCGTCAAGCTGAAATACGGCCACCGGGGTGCCAACCAGCCCGCCCGGGATCTTGCGGGCGGACGCACCTACATCACCAGCCAGAACCACGGCTACGCGGTGGTGGCGGACTCGGTGCCCGGGGCGCGGCTGCGGTTTGTGAACGCCAACGACGGCACCTGCGAGGGGCTGGACTATCCCCAGCTGCGCGCTTTTACGGTGCAGTTCCACCCGGAGGCCTGTGCCGGCCCCCGGGACACCGGTTTTCTGTTTGACCGGTTCATTCAACTGATGGAGGGAGGGTCGGTCGATGCCACTTGATACAAGCATCCGCAAGGTGCTGATGATCGGCTCCGGGCCGATCGTGATCGGGCAGGCGGCGGAGTTCGACTACGCCGGCGCCCAGGCCTGCCGGGTACTGAAAGAGGCAGGCGTGAACGTGGTGCTGGTCAACTCCAACCCGGCCACCATCATGACCGACAAGGCGCTGGCGGACGAGATCTATCTGGAACCGCTCACCGCCGAAACGGTCAAGCGCATCATTGACAAGGAAAAACCCGACTGCCTGCTGGCGGGGCTGGGCGGCCAGACCGGCCTGACCATCGCCATGCAGCTGGGCCGGGAAGGCTTTCTGGAAAGCCGGGGCGTGCGGCTGATCGGCAGCAATGTGGAAGCCATCGAAAAGGCCGAGGACCGGGAAAAATTCAAGGAAACCATGGCCGCCATCGGCGAGCCGGTGATCCCCAGCGACATCGCCGAAACGGTGGACGCCGCGCTGGCGGTGGCCGACCGGATCGGCTACCCGGTAATTGTACGGCCCGCTTATACTCTGGGCGGCACCGGCGGCGGCGTGGCCTACACGCCGGAGGAGCTGCGGGCGGTGGCCCACACCGGGCTGGACGCCTCCCCCATCACCCAGATCCTGGTGGAGCGGTACATCTACGGCTGGAAAGAGATCGAGTTTGAGACCATGCGGGACGCGGCCGGCAATGTCATCGCCATCTGCAGCATGGAAAACTTTGACCCGGTAGGAGTACATACCGGCGACTCCATTGTGGTGGCCCCGGCGCTGACCCTGTCCGACAAGGAGTATCAGATGCTGCGCTCGGCCTCGCTGAACATTATCAGCGCGCTGGGCATTGTGGGCGGCTGCAACTGCCAGTTCGCCCTGAATCCGGACAGCTTTGAATACGCGGTGATCGAGGTAAACCCCCGGGTAAGCCGTTCCTCGGCGCTGGCCTCCAAGGCTACTGGGTATCCCATCGCCAAGATCACCACCCGCATTGCCCTTGGCTACACCCTGGACGAGATTCCCAATGACGTGACCGGCGAGACCTGCGCCTGCTTTGAGCCCGCGCTGGACTACGTGGTGGTCAAGATGCCCAAGTGGCCCTTTGACAAGTTTGCCGGGGCCAGCCGCAAACTGGGCACCCAGATGAAGGCCACCGGCGAGGTTATGGCCATCGGGCCCAGCTTTGAGATGGCACTGATGAAAGCCGTGCGGGGCGCGGAGATCGGCCTGGATACCCTGAACGTCGCCCCCGCCGACGACACCCCGGTGACCGAACAGCTGCACCGGATGGACGACAAGCGGCTGTTCACGGTGTTTGAAGCCCTCAAGGCCGGGGTATCGGTGGATGAGATTTTCGCCATTACCCGCATTGACCGGTGGTTTTTGCACCGGCTGGCCCGGCTGGCGGCCTATGAAGCGAGCATCGCGGGCAAGACCCTGACCCGGGAGGAATACCTGGCCGGCAAGGAACTGGGCTATCCGGATGCGGCGCTGGCCCGCCTGAGCGGCGGGGCGCTGCCGGAACACCTGTCCGCCATCTACAAGATGGTGGACACCTGCGCCGCCGAGTTCTCCGCCCGCACCCCCTATTTCTACAGCGGCTGGGGCGTACACTGCGAAGCCCGCAGCTTTGCCCGCAGCGGCCGCCCCACCGTGCTGGTGCTGGGCAGCGGCCCGATCCGCATCGGCCAGGGCATCGAGTTTGACTATTCCTCGGTGCACTGTGTCTGGACGCTGAAAGAACTGGGCTACGATGTGGTGATCGTGAACAACAACCCGGAAACCGTCTCCACCGACTACGACACCGGCGACCGGCTCTACTTTGAGCCACTCTGCCCGGAGGATGTAATGGACATCATCGCGGTGGAAAAGCCGGTGGGTGTGGTGGTGGCCTTCGGCGGCCAGACCGCCATCCGGCTGACCCGGTATCTGGACGAAAAGCGCATTCCCATCCTGGGCACCAGCGCCGAGGGCATTGACACCGCCGAGGACCGGGAGCGGTTTGACGCGCTGCTGGAAAAATTCGGCATCCGGCGGCCCCGGGGCCTGAGCGCCCTGACGCTGGAAGAAGCGCTGGACGCCGCCCGCCAGCTGGAGTATCCGGTGCTGCTGCGGCCCAGTTACGTGATCGGCGGCCAGAACATGCGCATCGTGCGCAGCGACGACGAGGTGCGCCGCTACATGCAGCGGATTCTGGCCGGGGGTATCGAAAACCCGGTGCTGATCGACCAGTACATGCCCGGTACCGAACTGGAAGTGGACGTGATCAGCGACGGCACCGACGTGCTGATCCCCGGCGTGATGCAGCATATCGAGCGGGCCGGGGTGCACTCCGGCGATTCCATCGCCGTGTATCCCCCCTACAATCTGAGCGATATGATGATGGATCAGGTGGTGGATTGCTCCCGCAAGCTGGCGCTGGCCCTTGGAACCAAAGGGCTGGTGAACATCCAGTACCTGATCTGGAAAAACGAACTGTATGTTATCGAAGTGAACCCTCGGGCCAGCCGCACGGTGCCCTACATCAGCAAGGTGACCGGGGTTCCCATGGTGGATCTGGCCGCCAAGGTGATGACCGGCACGCCGCTGAAAGAACTGGGCTTCGGCGACGGGCTGTGGCCCGCCCCGCCCTATGTGGCGGTCAAGGTGCCTGTGTTCAGCTTTGAAAAGCTGAACGACGTGAACGCCTACCTGGGCCCGGAGATGAAGAGCACCGGCGAGGTGCTGGGCATCGGCAAGGATCTGCGGGAAGCCCTGTTCAAGGGGCTGGCCGCGGCAGGCATCGATGTGCGTCCGGCCCTGCTGGAGGGCGGCGCAGGCGTGCTGCTGAGCGTGGACGGCCACGACCTGTACGAGGTCATCACGGTGGCCAAGAAGCTGGACGACCTGGGCATCCGCCTGTATGCCACCCCGGACACCGCCGACGCGGTGGAGGCCCTGGGCGTGGATGTGCAGCGGGTACAGCCCATGGGGGAAGGAGATGAGGTTCTGCGGCTGCTGGACGAGGGCCGGATCGGCGCCATCGTCTACACCGGCGCGGCGGAGGATGAATCGATCGCCGACTACATCACCCTGCACCGGCACGCGCTGACCTTGTCCATCCCCTGCTTTACCTCGCTGGACACTGCCGGGGCGCTGGCGGATATTCTGGCCAGCCGGTTCACCCAGCAGAACACCGAGCTGGTGGATCTGAACCATATGCGCACCGCCCGGCAGGCCCTGCCCTTTGCCAAACTGCAGGGCACCGGAGACGACTACACCTTCTTTGAAAACTTCGACGGGGCCATCACCTGCCCGGAATCCCTGGCGGTGCGGCTGTGCCACCGGAACTACGGCATCGGCGGCGACGGCGTGGTGCTGCTGGAGCGCTCGGAGGTTGCGGACATCCGGATGCGGATCTTCAACCAGGACGGCAGCGAGGGCAGGATGGCCGGCAACAGCATCCGGGGCGCGGCCAAACTGGCTCGCGACCGGGGCTACGTAACCGGCGAGGAGATCACGGTGGAGACCGCCAGCGGCATAAAACAGCTGCATCTCTATCTGCGGGGCGGCAAGGTAAGCAGCGCCCGGGTGGAGATGGGCAAAGCCAGCCTGCATCCTGCCGACCTGCCCTGCACCCTGACCGCTGATCCGGCAGTGGACGTGCCGGTGACCATCGCCGGCCAGGACTGGCGGGTGACCTGCGTGTCCATGGGCAATCCCCATTGCGTGGTGTTCTGCCCCCGGGTGGACGCGGTGGATCTGGAAACGGTGGGCCCGCAGTTCGAGCATGCGCCGCTGTTCCCCCAGCGGGTCAACACTGAATTTGTACGGGTGGTAAACGATCACACCCTGAAGATGCGGGTGTTTGAGCGGGGCAACGGGGAGACCGTGGCCTGCGGCACCGGCGCCTGCGCGGCGGTGGTGGCGGCGGTGGAAAACGGCTACTGCCCCAAGGGCGAGCCCATCACCGTCAAGCTGCGGGGCGGCGATGTGACAGTCTGCTATACAGACGAAGGGGTCACCCTCACCGGCGACGCCGTGCTGGTGTACGAGGGTGTTGTGGAAGTATAAGAGGGAAAAAGCGCGGGGCGCGTTCCGGAAACGGGACGCGCCCCTTCGTTTTGCCCCTTAGTTGACAACGGCAGCATTTGCATTTACAATAGTTGCATATGCAAGTATCAATGCCGTAAAGGAGTGATTCTGTATGCAGCTGATCCGCCGTTTTGCGGGCTATCTGCACAAATACCGGCTGTGGGCCGCGCTGGCTGTGTTCTGCGTGGCTGCCGAAACGGTCTTTGAACTGGTGATCCCCATGATCATGGTGAACATCGTGGACGTGGGCGTGGCCAACGGCGACCGGGCGTATATCTTCCAGCAAGGGGCGCTGATGTGCGTCTGCTCGGTGATTGCCATGGCGCTGGGCGTGGGCAGCGCCCGGTTCTCGGCGCTGTGCGGCCATGGTCTGGCCGCCGAGGTGCGCAAAGCCGAGTACGCCAAAATCCAAAGCTTCTCCTTTGCCAACCGGGACCGGTTCCAGACCGAATCCCTGGTGACAAGGCTGACCAGCGACGTGACCACCATCCAGAACGCGGTAATCAACGGCCTCCGGCCGGGGATCCGCAGCCCCATCATGATGGTCACCGCGCTGTCCATGTCCTTTCTGATCAACGCCCGTCTGGCGCTGGTGTTTCTGGTGGCGGCCCCGACGCTGGGATTCCTGCTGTTCCAGATCATCCGGCACGTGCGGCCGCTCTATTCCCGGATGCAGCGGGCCATCGATCTGGTGAACCGGATCGTGCAGGAAAACCTGACCGCCGTGCGGATCGTCAAGGCCTATGTGCGCGGGGAATACGAGATTGAGAAGTTCGGCCAGGTAAACGACAACCTGTGCCAGGTTTCCCGCCAGGCCATGCGGATCGCGGTGTTGAACATGCCCGCCATGCAGCTGGTGATGTACAGCACCATTCTGGCGATTCTGTGGATCGGCGGCGGCATGATCATCGGCGGCACCATGCAGATCGGCAAGCTGACCGGTTTTCTCAGCTATGTGCTGCAGGTGCTGAACAGCCTGATGATGTTCTCCAGCGTGTTTCTGCTGCTGACCCGGGCCATCGCCAGCGGCCAGCGCATCTTTGAAGTGATCGACGAGCCGTTGGACATCACCGAGGAGGACGCAAAAGACGTGACGGTGGAGCGCGGCGCCATCGAGTTTGACCATGTTTCCTTCCAGTACCGGGCAGGCGCGGCGGAGTATGTGCTGCGGGATATCAGCCTGACCATCCCGGCCGGTTCCACCGTGGGCATCATCGGCGGCACCGGCTCGGCCAAATCCACCCTGGTGCAGCTGATTCCCCGGCTGTACGACGCCACCGAGGGCACCGTGCGGGTGGACGGGCGCCCGGTGAGGGAATATCCGCTGGCCCATCTGCGGGACGCCATCGCCATGGTGCTGCAGAAGAACACCCTGTTCAGCGGCACGGTGCGGGACAACCTGCGCTGGGGCAAGCCGGACGCCACCGACGCCGAGATTGAAGAAGCCTGCCGCATCGCCTGTGTGGACGAGTTCATCGGGCGGCTGGAAAACGGCTATGACACCGATTTGGGCCAGGGCGGCGTAAACGTGAGCGGCGGCCAGAAACAGCGCCTGTGCATCGCCCGGGCCATCCTGAAAAAACCCAAGGTGCTGATTCTGGATGACTCCACCAGTGCGGTGGATATGGTCACCGAGGCCAAAATCCGGGACGGACTGGCTCAATGCCTGCCCGACACCACCAAGATCATCATTGCGCAGCGGATCTCCTCGGTGCTGAACGCGGACCTGATTGTGATTCTGGACAACGGCTGGATCAACGAGGTCGGTACCCACTGGAGCCTGCTGGAGCACAACCGCATCTATCAGGAGATCTACCATTCGCAGCAGGAAGGAGCGGGATTGTAATGGCAATGCGTACACCGGGCAGCTACAAGCGGCCCAAAGACCTGAAAAAGGCGCTGCGCCGCCTGTGCCGCTATCTGGGAATGCACCGGCTGACGCTGGCCGTGGTGGCGGTGCTGGTGATTATCAGCAGTTTGGCCAACCTGATGGGCACCTATCTGCTCAAACCGGTCATCAACAACTTTATCGCCCCGGGCGACCTGCCCGGGCTGACCCGAGCCATTCTGGGCATGGCGGTAATGTATGCCGTGGGCGCGCTGGCCACCTTCGGCTACAACCAGCTGATGGTGCGCACCGCCCAGCAGGTGGTGGCCCGGATCCGGCAGGATCTGTTCACCCATGTCCAGAGCCTGCCCCTGCAGTATTTTGACGCCCATACCCACGGGGAGCTGATGAGCCATTTCACCAACGACGTGGATACCGTGACCGACGCCCTGAACAACAGCTTCACCCTGCTGATCCAGAGCTTCTGCATGGTCACCGGCACCATCACCCTGCTGATCGTGCTGAACGCCCGGCTTTCCCTGATTGTGATCGCGTTTCTGGCGGCAATGACCGCCTTTATCCTCTACAGCAGCAAGCGCAGCAAGCACTACTTTGCCCAGCAGCAGAAGCATCTGGGCGAACTGAACGGCTTTGTGGAGGAGATGGTGGCCGGACAGAAGGTGGAAAAGGTGTTCAACCACGAACCCCAGGATTTTGCCCGGTTCTGCCAGCTGAACGAATCCCTGCGCAAGGCCGGCACCTCCGCCGCCAGCTATGCGGGCATGATGGTGCCCACCGTGGTGAGCCTTTCCTACGTCAACTACGCGGTGGCAGCCTGTGTGGGCGGATTGTTTGTGCTGGCCGGGCACAGCGATCTGGGCAGCCTGAGTTCCTATCTGATACTGGTACGGCAGAGCGCCATGCCGCTGAACCAGCTGACCCAGCAGAGCAACTTCCTGCTGAGCGCCCTGTCCGGCGCGGAGCGGATCTTCAACCTGATGGATGTGGCCCCGGAAGTGGACGAGGGGGATATCACCCTGGTGCGGGTACGCCCCGAAGCGGACGGCAGTCTGACTGAAGTGCCCGAGCGCACCGGCCATTACGCCTGGAAATGCCCCGAAGCAGGCGGCAGCCGACTGGTACCGCTGAAAGGCGACGTACGGTTTGACCATGTGACCTTCAGCTATGTGCCCGGCAAACCGGTGCTGCGGGATGTAAGCCTGTTTGCCCGGCCGGGCGAGACCATCGCCTTTGTGGGCAGCACCGGCGCGGGCAAAACCACCATCATCAACCTGATCACCCGCTTTTACGAGATTGACAGCGGCACCATCACCTACGACGGGCTGGATCTGCGCCGCATCCGCAAGCACGATCTGCGCCGCAGCCTGTCGGTTGTTGTGCAGGACACCCACCTGTTCACCGGAACCATCGCGGATAACATCCGGTACGGGCGGCTTTCCGCCAACGATGAGGAGGTGCGGCAGGCCGCGGTGCTGGCCAACGCGGATTCCTTCATCCGGCGGCTGCCGGACGGGTACAACACCCAGCTGTCCGGCGACGGGGATAACCTGAGCCAAGGCCAGCGCCAGCTGCTGGCCATTGCCCGGGCGGCGGTGGCCAAACCGCCGGTCTTTATCCTGGACGAGGCCACCAGCAGCATTGATACCCGCACCGAAAAGTTGATTGAGCAGGGGCTGGACAGCCTGATGGAGGGCCGCACCGTCTTTGTGATCGCCCACCGGCTGAGCACCGTGCGCAACGCCGACGCCATCCTGGTGGTGGAACAGGGCCAGGTGATCGAGCGCGGTGACCACGCCGCCCTGCTGGAGCAGAAAGGGCGGTACTATCAGCTGTACACCGGCCAGTCCCAGCTGGCCTGATCGGAGGGAGGCAAACCAATGGATCCCCGTGAACTGCGTCTGGCCGTTGCCAGGCTGGAGAACGAAAAGCGGCGCCTGCTGCGCAAAGAGTTTCTGCAGCTGGACATTCCGCTGGGCCAGGGGCAGCCCCGGCTGCTGGAATGTCTGCTGCGCACCGGCCCCCGTACCCAGCGGGAACTGGGCGAGGAATGCGGCATCGACGTTTCCACCCTCTCCCGAAGCGTGGACCGGCTGGTGGAAGCGGGGCTGGTAACCCGCACCCAGGACCCGGCCTGCCGGCGCTGCCAGAAGATCACCCTGACCGAATCCGGCCGCCTGGCCGCCGAACAGGTAGCTGTCCGGTTTGAAAAGCTGGACGCCCGGTTCCGCGCCGCTTTGAGCGAGGAGGAGGCCCGCCAGCTTCTGGAATATCTGAACCGGCTGTATCAATCCCTGCAGAACCCCGCCTGGGAAGACAGTGAATAATCCCAACACGCACAAAACCGCCGGCAGCCAGGCTGCCGGCGGTTTTGCTGTGTGTGCGCATCGCTGCGCATTGGAAAAGGAAAAAAGGAACGGGCTTCTTCTTCGTTCAGAGCATCTCCTGCTTGATGCCCCGGTGGAGGATGGCGTCGCAGGCAAGCTCCGGATAGACGTCCGCCTCAAAAACCGGGCTGACCGCTTTCAGTTCTTCCAGCGACAGTTCTTCCAGTGCCTTGCCCTGCTGCTCACAGTAGAGCACCAGCTGCCCCACCACGCTGTGGGCATCCCGGAAGGGCATACCCTTGCGCACCAGATAGTCGGCGGCTTCGGTGGCGTTGATGAATCCTTTCTTGATGGCCGCCCGCATGACCTCCGGGTGAGGGGTCAGGGTGGCGATCATCCGCTCAGTAACTTGCAGGCAGGCGGTAACCACGTTCAGGCTGTCGTAGAAAGCCAGTTTATCCTCCTGCATATCCTTGTTGTAGGCCAGCGGCAGGCCCTTCATGGTGCAGAGCAGAGCGGTCAGGTGGCCATAGACACGGCCGGTCTGGCCGCGTACCAGTTCCGCCCCGTCGGCGTTCTTCTTCTGGGGCATGATGCTGGAACCGGTGGTGTACTTGTCATCCAGCGTAATGAAGCCGAACTCGGCACTGGACCAGAGCACCAGTTCTTCCGACAGGCGGGACAGGTGCATCATCAGAATGGAAAACGCGCTCAGCGATTCCAGCACATAGTCCCGGTCGGACACGCCGTCCAGAAAGTTTTTGCAGGGCCCATGGGAAAAGCCCAGCTTTTCGGCGGTAAACGCCCGGTCGATCTGGTGGGTGGTACCCGCCAGCGCACCGCAGCCCAGGGGGCTCTCGTCCATCAGATCCAGGGCATTCAGCACCCGCTGCTTGTCCCGGGCCATCATCTCGGCATAAGCCAGCATGTAATACTTGAAGGTGACCACCTGGGCCCGCTGCAGATGGGTATAGCCGGGCATGGGCCAGGGGTTCTTTTCCGCCGCCTGGTTCAGGGTAGCGGTGAAGCTGTCGATCAGGCCGGCCACCCGGTGCAGCTGCGCCTTGACATACAGCTTCATGTCGGTGTTGACCTGATCGTTGCGGCTGCGGGCGGCGTGCAGCTTTTTGCCCACCTCCCCTACCCGGCGGATCAGGTTCAGCTCCACAAAGGTATGCACGTCCTCATATTCCGGGCCGCAGGTGATGGCGCCGCTGCGCCAGTCGGCCAGAATGCTTTCCAGCCCCTCGGTGAGGGTCTTGCCCTCCTCCTCGGTGAGCAGACCGCACCGTACCTGCATGGCCACATGGGCCAGACTCCCCTCGATGTCCGGCTCCATGAGCCACAGCGTTTCGCAGGCGTTGCCGTTGAACCGCTGCATCAATGCATCCTCGTCCTCGTGGAAGCGGCCGCCCCACAGGCGGGTCTCGTATGCGTCTGCCATGGGCAGTACCCTCCTTTTCTGGTGTTTACTTGCCCTTGCCGGCCAGCTTGGCGCTGACGGTGATGGGCAGGCCGAACAGGTTGATGAATCCGCCCGCATCGGCCTGGTCGTAGATCGCGTCCTCGCCAAAAGTGGCCAGATCTTCGCTGTACAGGCTGTTGGGGCTGGTGACCGATACCGGCAGCACATTGCCCTTGTACAGCTTGACCTTCACATCGCCGGTAACCTTCTCCTGGGTGGATTTGACAAAGGCGTTCAGCGCGTCCATCAGCGGGGTGAACCACTGGCCGTTGTATACCAGATCCGCGTATTTCTGGGCCACCAGGGCCTTGTAGTGGCTGGTCTCCTTGTCCAGGCAGAGCATCTCCAGCTGGGCGTGGGCCGCATACCAGATGGTGCCGCCGGGGGTCTCGTAGACGCCGCGGCTCTTCATGCCAACCAGCCGGTTCTCCACGATATCGATGATGCCAACGCCGTTGGCGCCGCCCAGCTCGTTCAGCTTGGTCAGCAGATCGGCTGCCTTCATCTCCACCCCGTCCAGCGCGGTGGGCATACCCTTTTCAAAGTGGATGGTCACATAGGTGGGGGTGTCGGGCGCCTGCTCCGGGGCCACGCCCAGCTCCAGGAAACCGGGCTTGGTGTACTGGGGCTCGTTGGCGGGGTCTTCCAGATCCAGGCCCTCATGGGACAGGTGCCAGATGTTCTTGTCCTTGGAGTAGTTGGTCTCCCGGCTGATCTTCAGGGGGATGTTGTGGGCCTCGGCGTAGTCGATCTCCTCGTCCCGGCTGGTGATGTCCCACTCCCGCCAGGGGGCGATGATGGGCATATCCGGGGCAAACGCCTTGATGCCCAGCTCAAACCGCACCTGGTCGTTGCCCTTGCCGGTGCAGCCGTGGCAGATGGCGTCCGCGCCTTCCTGCAGCGCGATCTCCACCAGCTTTTTGGCGATCAGCGGACGGGCAAAGCTGGTGCCCAGCAGGTAGGTGCCCTCGTACTTGGCCCCGGCCATCACGGTGGGAGCAATGTAGTCCTCCACGAACTCGTCCACCAGATCCAGCACATACAGCTTGGAGGCGCCGGTGGCCAGCGCTTTGGCCTCCAGGCCTTCCAGCTCGTCGGCCTGACCCACATTGGCGGAAACGGCCACCACTTCACAGCCGTAGTTTTCTTTCAGCCAGGGGATGATGATGGAGGTGTCCAGCCCGCCGGAGTAGGCCAGCACTACCTTGTTGTACTGCTTGTTCTGCGCTTTATGGTTCATAATGGTTCCCTCTCTCCATTTTGTTTTCGCTTGGGTTTGTCTGTATTATAGTTGGATATTTATGCATTGTCAATGCATTTTTATGAATTTATCATTTTGTCCAGCCCACAGGCAGTTTTCCCCGGCAATTGCTGGGCACATTGCGCAAAAGCAGCTGTTTTCACACATAGCACAAACGAATTCCCCGGCACAGCGCTGGAAAGCCAGGTTGTATTTTCATAAATACAGCCTGGCTTTTTTTGCATAAAAACAGAGGGCGCCGTTCCGAATGAGAACGACGCCCTCTGTTTTTCTATTCAGTATCAGTGACGGCCGGTGCCCTTTTCCATCAGGTAGGTAGCTTCCAGATCCGCTATATGCAGCTTTACCGCCAGCGGGTATTTATCATACGCCTCGCTGATGGCGCGGCAGCCGCCCCGGGCCGCATCGTCAAATCCGCCCATATGCCAGCGGATTGCCACGGCCTCCGCCGGGCGCAGCCGGATGAAGCGCTCAATGAGATAGACGCTCTTTTCTCCGTGCCCGTAGGGGAACATATCCTCCACATTATAGGTGGGAACCTTTTCCCATTGGCCGGTAGTCTCGTTTTTCACGTTCCGGGTGCCCGCTTTGTAGTAGTTTGCCTTGCACAGATCGTGCAGCAGCGCCACTACTGCAAAGCTCTCCTTGCTCTCTTCTTCGGTATAGAACCGATCCATAAGAGCGTGGTATACGTTCAGGCTGTGCATGACAAGGCCCGACTCGCAGGCTCCGTGAAAGCGGGTGGATGCCGGCGCCCGATAAAAATCGGTGGTGTCCAGCCATTCCAGCAGCTTGTCCGCACCCGGACGGGTAATATTCTGGGTGAATATCTCAATGAACTCTTCCCGGTACCCCATTACAGTTCCATATCCTCCAGGATGCCTTTCAGGATGGCCAGCTCATCGTGGCTCAGGCTGATGCCCTTACCCATCTTGCTGCCGTCCGGAGACCAGTCGCGGATGTCATACTTGGGCTCCCGGTCGTTCCAGCTGACCATATTCAGCTGACGCTCCCAGCCGTTGGCGCTGGTGCTCAGCACCGCGATCCGCTCGGTAATTTCATACTTGAACTCTGCCATATTGCAAACCCTTCCTGTCTTCTTCATTTTGTCTTTCTTTTATCATAAAAGATTCAATTAAGGATTGCAACTGTTTTTCGCAACGAAATATGGCGGCTGTACCTAAAAATGCCGAACACCGGCATCGCCGCCCAAAGATCCCCCCGCCAGGCAGAGCGGCAACGGCAAAGCGGCCGCCATTCCGGAAAGTTCCCGGAATGGCGGCCGCTTTCGGCTTGATTCTGGTCAGCCCTGCGGAAATTCTTCCTTGCTGTGCAGGCGGCTGTTCACCGTGGGCCGGGCTTCCTCCACGCGCTGGGGCTTGTGGATCAGCTGCCGCTGCGTAAAGTATTCCTCCGGGCGAAGTGCCCCATCCGCCCGGGCCTGCGCTGCGCGCCGGGCAGCCGGCAGCGCATTCAAGCTTTCTGCCCGCGCCTGCGCCTGTACTTTATATAAACGTTGATCCAATGTGTGCTTGTGTGTGCTCACAATAATCACCTCCTGTTTCAGTATGTTTCAGGCCCGGAAAACTATCCTCGCAGGCCGCAAAAATGGCTTCGCCAAATTTTTCAAAAAAATTTGAAATTACCTGTTGACAAATCCATGGGGGTTAGCTATAATAATAGAGCGCTCTGGAAACGGAGCGCCGCACAAAGACCGATGGGGAATTGTGTAAGGGTAGCACGACAGACTCTGACTCTGTTTGTGAGGGTTCGAATCCTTCTTCCCCAACCACCGGCAGCAGCGTGTTTTTACGAGCTGCTGCCATTTTTTTCGGGGTGTAGCGCAGTTGGTAGCGCGCCTGGTTCGGGACTAGGAAGCCGTGGGTTCAAATCCCGCCACTCCGACCAAATACCGCAGAGGATTTCTCCTCTGCGGTATTTTTGTTATTGATCCGCCCTCTTTCAAATGCGCTGGTAAAATTATTTAGCGTGTGGTATGTTTTTATTTATAAAGAGTTTGGTATACAGGGAAAGGAGATCACAATATGAAAAAGCGATTTGAAGTTATTCTAATCGTTTGCCTTTCCATTTCCACTTTAACCTTTGCCCTGCTCTGGCAAAACCAAAAAAACAATAAGGATGATATTCGGGCACTGGCACAGGCAGGTGCCGCTGATGCTTGTACTCACTTTGCAGAATACCAGACAGATGGCTGCGAAAGCAGCTATTGGTATGGGGTTGCCGCCTTTCGCTCTTTTCAGCAAGCATACCATTCATTGACGGAAGGGACAAATAAAGCCGTCAACTACACTTTCTGCAATGAAGTATATGGGTATTTGGTGTTGAGTCCGGAAATCAGTCAATCGCATATTTCGGAAATCATTGAAACCATGCGTATTCTTTCGTTGGATGTCGAAGATGAAAATGGGTATATCCGGATGTCGGAACTCCGAAGCAGCCTAAAATCATGATTTTCATTGTTTCGCCCCGGCCTGTTTGCCTTTCCGGTATCTTGCTATACGGAGAAAAGAAAAAATATTCAAAAAAGTATTGACAAATTCTGCCCAGCGCGCTATACTGATTAAGCTGCAACGGCAGACAGGCCTCTGTAGCTCAGTTGGTAGAGCAGGGGACTGAAAATCCCCGTGTCATTGGTTCGATTCCGATCGGAGGCACCATTTTGCGGCTTTAGCTCATCTGGTAGAGCGCCACCTTGCCAAGGTGGAGGTAGCGAGTTCGAGCCTCGTAAGCCGCTCCACAAAGCACCCGTCGTACCTGCGTCGGGTGTTTTTCTTTATCCATCGGTAAACATTCTTGATGGATTCGTCTGCGGATATGGCGGAATTGGCAGACGCGCTGGTTTTAGGGTCCAGTGTCCATGACGTGCAGGTTCAAGTCCTGTTATCCGCACCAACATTGGCGGTTTTTGCCCGCCCAGAACGCCCCGGCCGGTTGGCCGGGGCGTTTTGTTTTGCCCTGCGCCGCAAAACCTTGTGATATGCCCCAAAATCCGCTATAATCAGTACAAGCATTGAACTGTGGGGGGAAACAGCATGGATATCAGATTGCAGGATATCACCAAACGTTTTGCCGGCAGGGGCCGGCGCAGCCAGGGAGAAACGGTCGCCGTTCGGGAGTTGAGCTTCCAGGTGCCAGACGGTTCTTTGGTTGGATTGCTCGGGCCATCGGGCTGCGGCAAGACCACCACGCTGAACATGATCTGCGGCCTGGAAAAGCCCACCACCGGACGGATCTTTTTTGGTGATAAGGACGTGACCGATCTGCCGCCGGAGCTGCGCGGGGTAGGCATGGTATTCCAGAACTACGCCCTGTACCCGCACCTGACGGTATTGCAGAACATTCTGTTCCCTCTGGAGAATCTGAAAGGGGCGGCACGGCCCTCCCGGCAGGAGATGCGCCGCCGGGCCACCGAGGCCGCCGCCCTGGTACAGATTGAGGAACTGCTGGATCGCAAGCCCCGGGAACTGAGCGGCGGGCAGCAGCAGCGGGTGGCCATCGCCCGGGCGCTGGTCAAGATGCCCCGGGTACTGCTGCTGGACGAACCGTTGTCCAACCTGGACGCCCGGCTGCGGCTGCAGACCCGGGAGGAAATCTGCAAAATCCAGAAAAAGACCGGCATCACCACCCTGTTTGTGACCCACGACCAGGAAGAAGCCATGAGCATCTCCGACCGGATCGTGGTGATGAAGGAGGGCGTACTCATGCAGGAGGGCAAGCCCCAGCAGGTGTACGACGATCCGGCCAGCCTGTTTGTGGCGCGCTTTCTGGGCACGCCGCCCATCAATGTGTTCAAAGCCCGGGTACAGGCCGGCGAACTGTGGCTGGCCAACCGGCCGGTACTGGCGGTTCCGGGCGTGGCCGACCGGGAGGTCTGGGCAGGTGTGCGCCCGGAGGGCTTTATTCCGGACGAGGCCGGGCCGGTGGTCTGCACGCCGGAACGGGCCGAGGTGCTGGGCCGGGATCTGAGCATGGTCTGCTCCCATCCGGATGCACGGGACGGTGCCCTGCGTGCCATCCTGGATCCGGCCTGCGGGCTGCGGGCCGACGCCGAGACCGTGCGCTTCTCGCTGCGTGCGGACAAGGTGCTGCTGTTCGACACCGAAACCGAGCAGCGTATTCCCTTTGCGGCGGATAAGGGGGCGGCACGATGAACAACGGCTCCAAAAAAGCGTGGCTGTATCTGCTGCCCGCCCTGATTCTGCTGGGCGCGTTTCTGGTATATCCGCTGATCGACGTGCTGATCTATTCCTTTGAGGAAGGCTACAACTTCGCCTCCCAGACCTACTGGGGCATCGGCGGCTACAATTATTCCTATGTACTGCACGATCCCTATTTTCTGCAGGCACTGAAAAATACCCTGATCCTGGTGGCGATCACGGTGCCGCTTTCCACCGGGCTGGCCCTGCTTATCTCCACCGGGCTCAGCTCCATCCGGCCGCTGCGCCAGCTGTACCAGACCGTCTATTTTCTCCCCTACGTGACCAACACCCTGGCGGTGGGCCTGGTGTTCATGGTGCTGTTTCAGAAAACCGAATACACCGACGGTCTGGTAAACCTGATGCTGCAATGGTTCGGCGGCCCCACCATCGACTTTATCGACGGGCCGTACTGGGCCAAGATGTTTGTGCTTTGCTTTTACACCATCTGGGTGGTGATGCCCTTTAAAATCCTGGTGCTGACCAGCGCGCTGGCCTCGGTGAACCCGGACTACTACAAGGCCGCCCGGGTGGATGGTACCTCCCGCACGCGGATCTTTTTCCGCATCACCCTGCCCATGATTTCCCCCATGCTGGTGTATCTGGTGATCACCGGCTTTATCGGTGCGTTCAAGGCTTACAGCGACGCGGTAGCCCTGTTCGGCACCGATCTGAACGCGGCCGGCATGAACACCATTGTGGGCTATGTATACGACATGCTGTACGGTGACAGCGGCGGCTACCCGTCCTATGCATCCGCTGCCGCCATCCTGCTGTTCGCCATCGTGCTGACCATCACCTGCATCAACCTGCTGGTCAGCCGCCGGCGGCTGGAAGACTGAGGAGGCGCCTTATGAAACATACTTCCGATCTGGCGGCCACCGGCCGGTCTGCCCGGCGGCGCAGCGGTGCTGTGCGGGCCGTCACCTATCTGGGGCTTAGCATCTGGGCTGTGGTCGTGCTGTTCCCCTTTTACTGGATGGTGCTCACCTCTTTGAAAAGCTACGCCGCCTACAACGCCGAATACACCCCCAGCTTTTTCACCCTCTCCCCCACCCTGGAAAACTATGCGGAGGCTTTTACCGCCGTGCCCCTGGGCCGGTACCTGCTGAACACCCTGATTTTCTCGGTACTGACCACCGCGGCCATGGTAGTGGTCAGCACACTGGCCGCCTACGCCTTTGCCCGGCTTTCTTTCCGGGGCAAGGATCTTCTGTTCGGGCTGTTCCTGTCCATGATGATGATTCCCAGTGAGCTGGTGGTGATCACCAACTTTGTGACCATTACCAACCTGGATCTGCGCAACAGCTTCCCCGGCCTGATCCTGCCCTCCATTACCTCGGTATTCTATATCTATCTGCTGAAAGAAAGTTTCGAGCAGGTGCCGAACGAGCTGTACAAAGCCGCCAAGGTGGACGGTACCTCCGACCTGAAGTATCTGTGGAAGGTCATGGTGCCTATCTGCCGCCCCACCCTGGTGACCATTACGATCCTGAAACTGATCGAGTGCTGGAACTCCTATGTGTGGCCCCGCCTGATCACCGACGACGCGGCTTATTTCCTGGTTTCCAACGGCATTCAGGAGATCCGGGAGAACGGCTTTGGCCGGGAAAACATCCCCGCCATGATGGCCGCGGTGGTGGTGATCTCGGTGCCGCTGATCCTGCTGTTTTTGGCGTTCCGCAAGAAGATCATGGAGGGCGTTTCCAGAGGAGGGATGAAGGGATGAAAACCGGATTGCGCCGGTTGGCTGCCGGGGTGCTGGCGGCGGTCTGCCTGTCCCTTTTTGCCGGCTGCCACGGCCGGCAGGAACAGACAGCCTTCACCGTACCGGAAACATTTGATGAAAGCCGCCAGTATGAGATCACCTTCTGGGCAAAGAACGATACCAACAAACGCCAGACCGATATCTACAAGCAGACCATCGAGGAGTTCCAGGCCCTGTACCCCAACATCACGGTAACGCTGCGGCTGTACACCAACTACGGGGATATCTACAACGACGTAATCACCAACATCACCACCCAGACCACCCCCAACGTCTGCATTACCTACCCGGATCACATCGCCACCTATCTGACCGGCGACAACGTGGTGGCGCCGCTGGACGAGCTGTTTGCCGACGAAAAATACGGGCTGGGCGGCAGCGAGGTGCGGTTTGACTCCCCTGCTCAGGAGCAGATCGTGCCTCAGTTCCTGGACGAGTGCCGTCTGGACGGCCACTACTATGCCATTCCCTACATGCGTTCCACCGAGGCCTGCTACATCAACAAGACCTACGTGGAGGCACTGGGCTACACCCTGCCGGAGACCCTGACCTGGGATTTTATCTGGGAGGTATCCCGGGCGGCAGCCGCCACCGAGGGCGCGGACGGAGTGTACAGCCTGAACGGGCAGCAGGTGCTGATCCCCTTCCTGTACAAATCCACCGACAATATGATGATTCAGATGCTGCAGCAGCTGGGGGCGGGCTATTCCACCTCCACCGGGGTAATTCAGCTGTTCAACGACACAACCACCGATCTGCTGTATCAGATCGCGGACGCCACCGCCGCGGGGGCGTTCTCCACCTTCAAGATCTCCGGATACCCGGCCAACTTTCTGAACGCGGGCCAGTGTGTGTTTGCCATTGACTCCACCGCCGGTTCCACCTGGATGGGTACCGACGCCCCGCTGCTGGATATCCCCGCCGACAAGGTGGTGGAATTTGAAACCGCCGTCATGCCAGTACCCCAGTTTGACCCGGAGCATCCCCAGATGATCTCCCAGGGGCCTTCGGTCTGCATCTTTAATAAGGAAGACCCGCAGGAGGTGCTGGCCTCCTGGCTGTTTGCCCAGTATCTGCTGACCGATTCGGTGCAGATTGCCTATTCCCAGACCGAGGGCTATGTGCCGGTAACCACCAAGGCGTTGGAAAGCCCGGAGTACCAGGACTATCTGAGCCGGGCCGGCGAGGACAACGACACCTATTACCAGGTAAAGCTGGAGGCTACCCGGCTGCTGCTGGATCACCTGGATGATACCTTTACCACCCCTGTGTTCAACGGTTCAGCCTCGCTGCGTGACGCGGCAGGTCAGCTGATCGAAACGGTAACAAAATCGGTGCGGCGCGATCAGACGGTGGACGACGCTTTTATTGATACGCTGTATGCCGACACCGTTTCCCTGTACCACCTGGATTCAATCTCTGCCTCCGGCGGCAAGGTGGATCTGGGGGCGATGCCTGCCATGTCGGTAGGGCTGCTGGCGGCGCTGGCAGCTGCCTGGGTGCTGATCCTGGCCTATCTGGCCCTGCGTCATCACCGCAAAAAAAGCGCTGAACGTTGATTTTTGCGCCGTTTACGGTATAATGTTTAGGTGTTGCAGCCTGCTGCGAATTTCCGGTCCGAGGGGGGCCGGGCGCAGCAGACCGATATAAGGAGGAGATACCATGAAAAAGATTCTGGTCTTGCTGACCGTGTTCTGCCTGGCACTTTCCCTGGCAGCCTGCGCGGGCGGTTCCGGCTCCAGCTCCAGCAGCGAAGCGGCGTCCGCTTCCCAGCCTGCCGAGAGCCAGCCGCAGGAGAGCTCCAGCGCCGCCGCTGACGGCGAGGAAGTGGCCGTCATGAGCTACGAGGAGTATATGGCCGCCGAACTGGACAGCCAGGTTACCATCGAAGCCTGTGTGCAGGCCAAGCAGTCCTGGTGGGAGGACAAAGCCACCGTATACGCGCAGGACGAGAACGGCGCCTACTTCCTGTACAACATGGCTTGTTCGGAAGAAGACTACGCCAAGCTGACCGAGGGCACCCGCATCCGCGTGACCGGCTACAAGGCCGAGTGGAGCGGTGAAGTGGAGATCATGGACGGCACCTTCACCTTTGTGGAAGGCGATTCCTACATTGCCGAGCCCATCGACGCCACCAGCCTGCTGGGCACCGAGGAACTGATCGACCATCAGAACCAGTTTGCCCAGTTCAAGGGCCTGACGGTGGAAGCCGCCGGCCAGGATGAAGCCGGCAACGACGTGGCGTTCCTGTACAACTGGGACGGCTCCGGCAGCCAGGGCGATGACCTGTACTTCAACGTTTCCTACAACGGCGAGACCTACACCTTTACGGTGGAGTCCTACCTGTGCGACAGCACCACCGAGGTGTATGCCGCCGTGGAAGCGCTGCAGGTGGGTCAGGTGATCGACGCCGAGGGCTTCCTGTACTGGTACGAGGGTCTGAACCCCCACATCACTTCGGTGACCGTGGTGGGCTGATACGCTCGGCACAGATGCACAAACGAAAGGGACAGGCTGCGCCTGTCCCTTTTTATATGTAAAACTTCAACTTGACTTCATCAAGTAATCAGCGTATACTGGGTCCAGTAAAACAAACAGGGAGGGCGTTTCATGTTCCGGCAGACTGTGGCGTACAGCACCACCGTTTTATTCCGCGATTTTTCTGATTTTACTTCCCGGCAGCTCCAGCAGCTGGGTCTGAACCGTGGGATGCTGTTTCTGATACTCTATGTAGGCAAGCACCCCGGGTGCAGCCAGGCTGAACTTACCGAGGCGCTGGGTCTGGACTGGGGTTATGGCCAGCGCAGCATTCTGAAGCTGGTAGAGGACGGTTTTTTGCTGCGGGAAAAGCATGGCCGTGCCTACCACCTTGATCTGAGCAAAAAGGGGCAGGAGGCCTTTGCCGTCAGCCATCAGGTGTTTTTTGACTGGGATCAGGAAAACCTCTGCTGCCTGGATGCGGCGGAACAGGCGCAGCTGCTTGCGCTGCTGGAAAAACTTACACGCAAAATCGCAGACAAACGCAGCTGTACGAAAGCTTAAACATCTGCCGGTGCTTTGGCCCTCGCAGGCGCATACATTGCATTTAAGGAAGGATCGACTATGGGTTACGCAATCGTTTTCAGCAGCCGCACCGGCAACACCCGCCGATTGGCCGAAACAATCCGGGATACACTGCCCGCAGACGGGTGTGTGTATTTTGGCCAGCCGGGCCCGGATGTCCCGGCGGCCGACCGCTATTATATAGGTTTCTGGACGGACAAGGGCAGCTGTGACGGGGATGTGGCCGCATTTCTGGAAGGGATCGGGAATGCGCCGGTTTTTCTGTTCGGCACTGCGGGTTTTGGCGGTGCAGCAGCCTATTTCGACAAAATTCTGGATTCGGTACAGGCCCATGTGCAGGGCCCGGTGACAGGCCGCTTCATGTGCCAGGGCCGGATGCCCGCGGCGGTGCGCACACGGTATGAAGCCATGCCGGACAGCCCCCGGCGGCAGGCCATGCTGGACAACTTCGACGCCGCTCTGGCACACCCGAATGACGAGGATCTGGCCTGTCTGCGCCGCGCCTTGCAAGGCTGAAAAGCAAATCTCCCCGGAAAAGCCGCCGCTGCGGTTCTCCGGGGAGTTTTTGCTTCATCGGTTTTCCGGCAGGATGCGCCGCAGCCAGAAGCTGCCTGCCAGCAGCACCAGCGGGAACAGGATCGCCGCCAGCAGGCCGGCCTGCAATACGCCGCCTGCCCGTTCGGACACAAAGCCCACCAGCGCAGGGCCGGAGGAACAGCCCAGATCGCCCCCCAGCGCCAGCAGGGCAAACAGCGCGGTACCGCCGGCGGGCATCCGGCTGGCCGCAATGCTGAACACACCCGGCCAGAGGATACCCACCGACAGGCCGCACAGCCCACACCCCAGCAGCGCCAGAGCCGGATGCGGGGCAAACACGGCCAGCAGATAGGATGCGACACAGAGCACACAGCTGCCCCGCATAAAGCCCAACAGGCTGATCCGGTCGCTGAAAGCCGCATACAGCACGCGGGCAAGCCCCATCAGCACCGCAAAAAAGCAGGGCCCCGCCAGATCACCCAGGGTCTTGCTGATGCCCAGGCCCTTTTCGGCAAAGGCAGAAGCCCACTGGCTCATGGAGAGCTCCGACGCGCCGGCACAGACCATCAGCAGCGCCAACAGCCAGAATCCACTGTTTCGCAGCAGTTCCCTCACGGACATGCCGCCGCCCTCCGGAGTCAGGCTGTTGACCGGTACCCGGCTGAACAACACCGCATTGGCGGCGGGCACCAGCGCCCACAGCAGCGGCAGCATCCGCCAGCTGCCGTTTCCCAGCAGGGCCAGAAACGCGGTGGACAGCGCAATCACCAGCACACAGCCCCAGCAGTAAAAGGAATGCAGCAGGCTCATGGCGGCGTCTTTTTTCTCGGTGGGGCAGGCCTCCACAATCGGGCTGATCAGCACCTCGATCAGGCCGCCGCCCACCGCATACAGGCAAACCGCCGCCAGCAGCCCTATATAAGGATACGGCAACAGTTCCGGCAGCACGGCCAGACCGGCCAGACCCAGCGCGCAGCATACATGGGCAATTACCGCGCAGCACCGGTATCCCAGCCTGTCCACAAACTGGGTACTGGCCAGATCCACCAGCAGCTGCACACCAAAATTAAAGGTCACCAGCAGCGTAATCTGCCCCAGGGAAATTCCATAGGTACGCTGCAGCGTCAGAAACAGCAGCGGCGCCAGGTTGTTCACAATGGCCTGGCAGACATACCCCAGATAGCTGGCATACAGGGTGTGGTTATAATTCCATCGGCTTTTGGTCATACTGACTCCTTACAGAAAAGCGGCGCCGCAGCAGGGCGGCGCCGCGCATATTGTGAACTCAATCGGGGCTGAACACCGGCCGGATGGTACCGTCCTCCCGGATGTTGCTCACATCCAGTGTTCCGGTATCGGTAGCGGACAGCCCGTCCGGGCTGGTCAGAATCGCCTGGGTAAACTGGATCTTATAGGTCAGGTTGTTGGATGTTCCCAACAGCACCTTGATCCGTCCATCATAGGTAAAGCTCATCTGGTTCAGATCGGTCATATCCAGTTGGGTAACCGAATCCAGCAAGCCTTCTTCCTGCAGCTGTTTCAGGATCTGCCGCAGCAGCAACAGGTCGCCGGAACGATCCTGCGGCTCGGCGGTGGGCGCGGGTGTAGCTTCTGCCGAAGAAGAGCTGCTGTCGGAAGAATCCGGCTGCTCGGTAGGCTTTGCCGTTGTGCTGGGCATATCCAGCTGCAGGAAAGTTCCCGGCACCGGCGTCTGCACATCCAGGCCCAAAATGCTCAGCAACCCGCTGGGCTGGGTATTGGACAGTTCCATAACCTTGAACTGTTCGCTCAGGGTGGCCCAGCCGGCGGCAGTCTGCACACAGTAAGTGGCCACAGCCGGCTGTACCCGAACGATCACGGTGGAAGGGATGTGCTGGTAGACTTCCACTGTTTCCAGCAGCGGAAACTCCAGCGCCAACTCCTGAGCTTTTTCCTGCGCACTGAAGCTGTATAGCTGATCCCCTACGGCTACCCCCAACGCGGCAGTAATGGCTTCTTCCGCATAGGGGCCTGTGTCCGCCGGAGTGGAACGATCCAGATTCTGTACGGTGATCGTTTCTACCTTGAACAGCACCGTAAAGGAGAGCACCACACCGGTAACGATAAGCGCACAGATCAGCAGACCCGCCAGAATCCGCCGGTTGCGGCGGCGGCGGCGCATCTCTCCTTTAGTTACCCGGCGGCGGGCCGCCCGGGAACGGGAATTGCGGTTCTTCTTCCCGCGGGGCGGCCGTTGGGAAGGCGCCGGAGCACGGGCAGGCATTTCCCCCAGATTCAGCTCAATCTGCTGCATACCGCCGCTTCGTCCGGCACGACGGGGCGTCGGGGCAGGTGCGGTATTCTGGTCAAACAGAGGGGCCTGCCGCACAGGGCGCGGCGAGGGACGGCAGGCATTTTTCTTTTTTCGTTTTGCCATCCGGTCTCTCCCCCTTTTTTACAAAGCCGCCATCCCCCCTAGGAGGGCACGGCGGCGCGGTCGGTTTACTTTCCTTCGTCCACCAGACGCAGCAGGCGGGCGGTGATCTTGTTCAGGCTTTCCGGCTCGGCCATGGCCCGGGCCATCTTGCCCATGACACCCAGCTTGCCCGGTTCGGCCAGCAGGCCCTCCACAGCCCGGATCAAGCCATCACCGGTCAGATCCTTCTCCTCGATTACCAGCGCAGCCCCGGCCTTCTGCAGTTCCATCGCGTTGTAATACTGGTGGTTTTCCGCCACGTTGGGGCTGGGGATCAGGATGGCTGCCCGCCCGGCGGCCTGCAGTTCCGCCAGGGTCAGTGCACCGGCCCGGCTGATGACCAGATCAGCGGCGGCCAGCAGCTGGGGCATATTGCGGATGTACTCGCTGACCACCAGATCCTGGCCGGGCGCAAAGCCCTTTTCCTCCCCCAGCCGGCGGAACAACTCCACACCCCGGCTGCCGGTGGCATGCAGATGCAGGATGGTGTGCGGCCGGGTCTTTTGCTCCCAGGCGACCAGATCGGCCACCACCTCGTTGATACGGCGTGCGCCCAGGCTGCCGCCGAAACTCAGGATCACGGTTTTATCCCCGGCAGCCAGACGGGCTCTCTCTTCTGCACGGTTCTGGGCAAAAATCTCCGGCCGTACCGGATTGCCCACCACCAGGGTTTTGTCCGGCGCGCCCAGCTTCTCCACGGCGGCGGGCACCGCGGCAAACACCACGTCCACATCCCGCGCCAGCAGCTTGTTGGTCACGCCGGGGAAAGCATTCTGCTCATGGATGGCGGTATGAATGCCCATTTTAGCGGCGCAGCGCACCACCGGCCCGCTTACATAGCCGCCGCAGCCGATCACCAGATCGGGCCGCACCTCCCGCAGGATGGCTTTTGCCCGCGGCCCGGACAGGGCCAGATGCCACACAGCCTGCAGGTTGCGCACGATGTTCTGGGGGGTCAGACGGCGCTGGATGCCGTTGACCTCGATGTGATGAAAGGCATACCCTGCCTCGGTAACAAGGCCGAATTCCATGCCCTCCCGCCGGCCGGCAAAGTGAATCTCGGTATCCGGCCGGGCGGCACGCAGTGCACCGGCAATGGCCAAAGCCGGGTTGATATGACCGGCTGTTCCACCGGCCGCAATGAGTACTCGCATGGGTCGCGCTCTCCTTTCCCTTTTGCTTTCTTGCCTGTCAGGAACCAAAGAAATCCCGACGGCGGGCTTTTTGCTGTGCCTCCCGCTGGGCACGTTCGGCTGCCTGCCGTTCCTTTTCCAGCTGACGCTGCAGCGCCTGGTTGGCGTTGCCCGCCCGGCATATACTGAACAGCACCCCCATCTGGGCCAGCAGCATTGTCAGACTGGTACCGCCGGAGGAGAAAAAGGGCAGACTGATGCCCGTATTGGGAATGGTGTTGGTAACCACCGCGATGTTCAGGAACACCTGCCAGGCGATCTGGGCGGTAATGCCGATTCCCAGCAGTGCGCCGTACCGGTCGGGGGCATGCATGGACACCCAGGCACACTGGATGATAAACGCCGCGAACAGGCCGATGCACAGACAGGCCCCCACAAAGCCCAGTTCCTCACAAAGCACCGCAAAGATAAAGTCGTTCTGGGCCTCGGGCAGCCAGAGGTTTTTCTGCATGCTGTTGCCGATGCCCACACCGAACAATCCGCCGGAAGCGATGGTATACAGGCTCTGGGCGGTCTGCATGGTGCTGTCCAGAATATCGGAGAAGGGATCCAGCCAGCCGGCCAGACGTTCCTCCACGTAACCTTTCTGTACCAGGAAGAAGATCACGCCCACCGCACCCACACAGCCTGCGCCCAGGAACAGCCAGCGCAGGCTGGCTCCGCCCACGGCGATCATGGTCATCAGGATGCAAACCATCAGAACCATCGCGGAATAGTGGGGCTCAAATTTCAGCAGCACCAGGATGGGCAGCACGAAGATCAACGGCAGAACAATGCCGTACCACAGGGTGTGGATGCGCCGGTGATGGGCGTCCAGCAGGTGAGCGCCGTACAGGATCACCGCAAACTTGGCGATCTCGCTGGGCTGCACGTTGGGCAGGCCGGGCAGACGGATCCACCGGTGGTAACCGTACAGGTCGGGCAAAATGAGCACCACGACCAGCAAAAACAGGGTCACGCCATAGAACGGCCAGGTCCATTGGCGCAGCCAGTGATAGTCCACCATGGAGACAAACCAGGCTATCCCCAACCCCACCAGGGCATAGAGAAACTGTGGCCCGATGTAGTAGAAGCTGTTGCCGCTGTGCTTGTAATAGGCGGTGACATAGCTGGCGCTGAACAGCATGATCAGCCCGAAAACCATCAGCACCAGCAGCGTAACCACCAGATAGGGAGATAGCTGGCCGGGGTGCCGGTAAAAAAAACGGGGCCGGCGCAGACGTTTCCGTTTGCGGGGGGCAGACCGTACCCCGCGGTTTTGTGCCGTCGATGCCACGGCCGCACCTCCTTTTCAGAAAATCAGGCCGCCGCCTGTCAGCTCAGATACAAAAACACCACACCCAGCAGGATTGCGCTGGCGGCCACAAAGCTGAAGGTGGCCACAATGCGCACCTCGCTCCAGCCGGAAAGTTCAAAAGAATGGTGGATAGGGGTCATTTTAAAGATACGCTTACCGTGGGTCAGCTTGAAACAGGTTACCTGAATGACCACGCTGCCCGCCTCGCAGATATAGACAAAGCCCATGAAAACCAGCAGTTCCGGCCGGCCCATGCAGAAGGCCATGGCCGTGACCGCGCCGCCCAGGAACATGCTGCCGGTATCGCCCATGAAGGTCTTGGCCGGGTAGAAGTTCCAGACCAGGAATCCGGCCAAAGCGCCGCCCAACGACGCCGCGTACAGGGACAGTTCAAACATGCCCAGCAGGCCGGTGATGAGCAGATACCCTACCATGACCACAAAGGTCACGCTGCTGGCCAGGCCGTCGATGCCGTCGGTCAGGTTGACCGCGTTGACCATGAAGATGATCCCCAGAAACGCGATCGGGTAAAAGGCCAGCCCCAGATCTACCGTGCCGAACACCGGCAGAGCCACCAGGGTGGTCAGGTTGCCGCTGTGGGCCAGGGACGCCATGAACATGGCGGCAATAACCACCTGAATGGCCATCTTCTGCCATGCGCGCAGGCCCAGATTGCGATGGTGCACCACCTTGGAAAAGTCATCCGCAAAACCGACCAGCCCGAACGCAAAGGCACTGAACAGCACCTGCAGCACCCCGGTCAGGCTGCCGGGGGTAAACAGGCCCGGCGCCCGCAAAAACAGGGTAAGCAGCGCAAAGCAAAGCCCCAGCGTACTGCCCAGGATGAAGCACAGCCCGCCCATAATGGGGGTACCCTGTTTTTTCTTGTGCCAGGTTGGGCCGATCTCTTTAATGGTCTGGCCCAGATGCAGCCTGCGCAGCATGGGCACGATAAAGCATCCGGACGTGGCCGAGATCAGCGCCGCGCTCACCACGGCTACGATCAGGGAAATGGTTGTCATGGAAATCATTCTCCTTTTTTCTGCATCTGGTAAACCCGCTGCAAGATTGTTTCCAGCGCCATGCCGCGGCTGGCCTTTGCCAGCAGCCCGTCACCGGGACGAAGCCAGGCGGCCAGACGGGCGGCAGCTTCCTCCGGGTCGGTGCAGTGCACCGTCTCCACCCCGGCTTCGGCGGCGGCCCGGGCGGTCAGGGCACTCTGCGGCCCGTAGGCTACCAGATAGTTTACCCCGTTTTCCGCGGCCCAACGGCCGGCCTGGGTATGGGCTTCCTCGCTCACCGCGCCCAGCTCCAGCATATCGCCCAGCAGCGCCGCCCGGCGGGCCAGGGGCATCTGGCCAAACATGGTCAGCGAGGCTTTCATACTGTCCGGGCTGGCGTTGTAGCAGTCCTCCACCACCGTAACGCCGCCGCAGTGTACGATATGCTGGCGCATGCCGGTGGCCTGATAATCCGCCAGGGCAGCCGCGGCCCGGGCCGGATCCAGGCCCAGACGGGTAGCGGCGGTCCAGGCGGCCAGCGCGTCGGCCACGTTGTGCCGCCCGATCACCGGAATACGGGCCTCGAACCGGCCAAGCGTGCGGTCCTCGATGGTGAAGGCCTGGCCGTCCTCCTCATCCCGCAGATCCAGCGCGCGCACATCAGCGGATGGATCTCCCGCGGCGCTGAACCAAACCGGGCGCAGCCGGCTGGGCACCTGCGCGCCGGGCAGCAGGTCATCGTCCCGGTTGAGTACCAGCGGCGCACCGTCCGGCAGGCCGGCGCAGATCTCCATCTTCGCTTTCAGGATATTCTCCCGGCTGCCCAAACTCTCCAGATGGGATACGCCGATGCAGGTGATGATGCCGGCGGAGGGGCGGGCGGCGCGGGTCAGCCGCTCGATCTCGCCCAGATTGCTCATTCCCATCTCCACCACGCCGTAGCGGATGGTATCATCCAGACGGAACAGGGTATTGGGCAGGCCGATCTCGTTGTTCTGGTTGCCCTCGGTTTTCAGTGCCGTACCGAAGGCGGACAGCACCGCGTAGCAGAATTCCTTGGTGGTGGTTTTGCCCACGCTGCCGGTGACCCCGATCAGCACGGGCGAAAACAGGGTGCGGTAGTTGGCAGCCATCCGCACCATGGCGTGATGGCTGTTGGCGCAGAGGATCAGCCGTTCAGGCGGAACGCCCGGCACCGGATGGTTGGCCACCACCCAGCCCGCGCCATCCCGGATGGCGGCGGCGGCATAGTCATGCCCGTCCACCTTCTGGCCGGGGAAACACACAAACACACAACCGGGAACGACCTTGCGGCTGTCGGTGACCACCGCGGTGACCGGGCTTCCGTCGGCCAGGCCTACCCCCGCCAGCAGATGATTGGCTGCAATCGGTTGCATACAATTCCCTCCTTGTTCGGGACAAACCGTCCCGGTAGTATGTGTAGCGCGTAAACAGCCGGATTATTCCTCTCCCGTGCCGGAATCGGTGGTTGTAATGGTAATCACCGTACCCAGTGGTTGCTGGGTGTCCTTTTCCACGCTCTGGGCGGTGACCAGCCCGTTCTCCGGGCCGGAAACCGACACGTTGAACCCGGCAGCTTTCAGCATCTGGGAGGCAAACTCGCCCTGGCGGCCCACCACATCCGGTACCGCGGCGGTTTTGTCCTCGGTACTCTGGGTATACAGGTAAACGGTGGAGCCCAGCGGTACCTTGGTACCGGCGGCGGGCGACTGATGGATCACCTGACCGATGCCGTCCACCAGCTCATGACCCAGGCCCTTGCTGTTCAGGGTGGACTGAGCCAGGATCCACTCGCTGGAAGAGTTGCCCAGCACCAGATTCGGCACCGTAACGGTGGAGGACAGGTTGGAAGTATCCTTTTCAAAGCCCATGTAGGGGGCAATCTCGCTGAGCATATTGCCCACCAGCGGGGCGCTGATGGTACCGCTGGTTTCAAAGGTGTCGCTGCGTACATCGTCCAGCATGACCAGCACGGCGATCTGGGGATCGTCCACCGGCATAACGCCCACAAAGCTGTAACTTACATTATAACTCCCATCCTCGTTTGCGTCCACATCCAGTTTCTCACTGGTGCCGGATTTGCCGCCGATGCGGTAGCCCGCCACATAGGCGTTGCGGCCGCTGCCGCCATCCACAACGCCCTCCATCATGCTGACCACCTGGCTGCTGACCGCCTCGCTCACCACCTGCCGCTTGGGTTCGGGATCGATCTCCTCCACCAGATTCCCGTTGCTGTCCAGAATGCTGGATACAATGTGGGGCTGTACCAGATACCCGCCGTTGACCACCGCGCACACCGCTGTGATCATCTGGATGGGGGTGACCTTATGGGTCTGGCCGAAGCTGCTGCTGGCCAGCTGCACCGGGCCCAGGCTGGAGAGGGTGTGGGAAATGCCGCTTTCCTCGCCGGGCAGGTCAATTCCGGTTTTTTCCCGGAAGCCGAAACCGTTGTAGTATTCGTAGAATTCCTCAGAACCCAAACGCTGCGCGATCTGGATAAACGCAATGTTGCAGCTGTTGTTCACCGCCTGCCCCACCGTTTGTATCCCATGCGCTTTATGGTTGAAGCAGGTATAGGTGGTATCTGCCACGGTGTAGCTGCCCGGGCAGTTGAAGCTGGAATTCGGAATGATGACCCCCGCGTCCAGCGCGGCCGCCGCTGTGACCAGCTTGAACACCGAACCCGGCTCATACAGCTCGGTAATAGCCTTGTTTTTCCACTGCCGTTCCCGGGCGGCGCCCTGGGCTGTGGTAAACTCCTCGCCGCTCAGGCCATCCAGCGTGGCGGCCAGGTCCTCGTCATAGATGGTGTAGGGATCGTTGGGATCAAAATCCGGCTTGCTGGCCATGCCCAGCACCGCACCGGTGTTCACATCCATGGCAATGGCCACGCCGCGTTCCTGCACGTCGTAGGTATCAATGGCTTCGCTCAGGTAACGCTCCAGAATGGACTGGATGTTGATATCCACCGTGAGAACCAGACTTTTTCCGTCCTCTGCCGGGTAGGTCGTAGCCTGATCGTTGTCCACCTCATAGCCCCAGCGGTTGCGCACGGTAACGGTGCGTCCATCCACCCCGGCCAGGGTCTCGTCGTAGTATTTTTCCAGACCGTAGAAGCCGTCACCGTCTGCGTTGCAGAAGCCCAGCACGCTAGCCAGGAACGCACCGCAGGGATACTGACGCACACTGGTCTGGGTGGTAATCACCGCCAGATCCTTGTCAAAGTTGTTTACGTACTCCTTGACCGCGTCGGCGGTAGGCTTATCCACACTCTTGGCCAGTACCTTGTAGCGGGTGGAAGTATCCGACAATTTTTCATATACCTCATCCGCGTCCAGGCCCAGAATTTCGGCCAGGCTTTCGCTGGCCTCGGCAATTCCCTCGGGATCACAGACGGTGGGGTCGGCGGTAATGTCCCAGACGGTAACACTGCGGGCCAGCACATTGCCCGTGGCATCGTAGATGTTGCCGCGTTGGGCAGGCAGGGTAGCGTCCAGGGTCTGCTGGGCCGCTGCCTCGGCCTGGTATTCGTCCCCCATGGTGATCTGCAGCCAGTACAAGCGCCCGATCAGAAGCCCGAATCCCAGTACAATAAACAGCCCCAGCAGGACAGCGGTGCGCCGCGACAGCATGCGGGGCACACCGGGCTGGGGTTCAGGCGAAGCGGAAGGCATATTTTTGCGGGGAGGTGCCATAGGTGAAAGTACCATCCTTTCCGGCCAGAGGCCGAGTAGGAAACACCGCGCCGGGCGGCGAAAAGGACAACAAGCGTGCCGAAGCACGCTTGTCCGGTCCCGGTTTGATTACGGATTGAGATAATTCAGGATGCTCAGGGCCATCTCGCCGATCTGGCGGGCGAACTTGTTCAGACCGCTGTCCGGGCGGGTGATCTGGCTTTCCTGTTCCACGGTTATGTAGGTAACCTGGCTGGGATCGATCTTCATCAGACCCAGTTTGGCTGCGATCTCATCCACGTTGCTCTGGTTGGTGATGGCATCCATCTGACTGGTGAGATAGCTGTACTCACTTTGAGCGGCAGTCAGCTGACTTTCATACTTCTGAATATCAGCAGCCAGAGCGGACACCTGAGCCTGACTGAACAGATAGCTGCACAGCAATGCCAGAAGGATACCCCCTGCGGCTACTACACGAACCTGCCGGAGCACGACCCAAACCATACCGGTGCGGCTGCCTTTGGCTACCCGCAGAGTCTGTTGTTTTTTGGCCTGGGGGCGATTTTCAAATACCGACAGGTCATACGCAGTTTGAGGCACAGGAAATCCCTCCTTTCCGGTTGCTCAAATAGGGATTACAGTTTTTCGATGACCCGCAGCTTGGCGCTGCGGCTGCGGCGGTTTTCTTCCAGTTCCTGCGGCGCCGCTTCAATGGGCTTGCGGTTGACAAGCCGCCCTTTCGCCTTGCCGCCGCAGACGCAGACCGGCAGTTCCGGCGGGCAGGTGCAGGCGGTAGCCCACTGGCGGAACCGGTTTTTGACCAGCCGGTCTTCCAGGGAATGGAAGGTGATGATGGCAAACCGTCCGCCGGGGTTAAGAGCTTCAAAGATACCGTCCAGCCCTTCGCTCAAGGCGTCCAGCTCGCCGTTTACGGCGATACGCAGCGCCTGGAACGAGCGGCGGCTGGGGTTTTTGTCCTTGCGGCGCACCGCAGGCGGCAGTGCCGAAGCAATGGTATCCGCCAGCTGCAGAGTGGTCAGAATGGGCTGGCGTTCCCGCAGCCGCACGATATGCCCGGCAATCGCCCAGGCGTAGGGTTCCTCGCCGTACTCCCGCAGGATGCGGGCCAGTTCCTCCCGGCTGGCGGTGTTGACCAGATCGGCGGCAGTGGGGCCACTCTGGCTCATCCGCATATCCAGCGGCGCGTCCATCCGGTAGGAGAAGCCCCGCTCCCCGTCGTCCAGCTGATGGCTGGACACGCCCAGATCCAGCAGTGCGCCGTCCAGCCCGTCAATGCCCAACTGCCGCAGCACGGCGGGGGCATTGCGGAAGTTGGACTGCACCACAGTAGCGGGCAGACCCGCCAATCGCTGAGTGGCCACCTCAATGGCGTCCGGGTCCTGGTCCAGGCTGATGAGGCGGCCGGTGGTCAGCCGGCGGGCAATCGCGCCGGAGTGCCCGGCCCCGCCGGCGGTACCGTCCAGATAAATGCCGTCCGGTTTGATGGCAAGCCCGTCCAGACATTCCTGCAGCAGCACGGGCTGATGGCTGAATTCCACGATGGCTTGTCCCCTTTCGGCTCAGAATGATCAGATATCCAGTTCCTCCATGGTGGCCGCCAGCTTCTGGGTATCCATGGTGATCTGTTCGTTGTAGGCACGCCAGGAACGGGTATCCCAGATCTCGGCATGGTTGCGGTTGCCGATGATGGTGACCTCCTTTTCCAGCCCGGCGTGGCGGCGCAACACCGGCGGCAGCAGGATACGGCCCTGCTTGTCCGGCGTGACCTCCTCGGCGGCGGAGAACAAAAACCGCTGGATATCGCGGCTTTTGGTCATGCCCTTGGCGGCAAAGGTGGCGGCCAGCTGCTCAAACTCGCTTTGGGAAAAAGCCACAAGGCAGCCGTCCAGCCAGCGGGTGACCACAAACCGCTCCCCCATTTCCTCCCGGAAACGGGCGGGGAAATTCAGGCGGCCCTTCGCGTCGATGGCGTAGTTGTACTCGCCCACCAGCATCGCGGCCCGCCTCCTTTCTCTTCGCGGCTTGGTAAAGGGGATTTCCTGGATTTTAACCCACTTCTACCCACTTTTACCCACTTATATGGTTTATTATACTGAATAGCCCCCTAAAAAGCAATAGGCCCGGCGCAAAAAAGGCCGGGCCCCGATTGTCTATTTATGGCAGAATCTCGCCATTTTTGGCGTATTTGTCCTCCGGTGTGAAAGATCGGTTACAAAAGTGGGGCAAAGTGGTGAAACCAAATGGCCGACGACGCAAAAACCGGGATGCCGCACGCGGCATCCCGGTTTCTTTCTCGGTTCAATCAGCCGTTCTTGGCGGCCTGGCGCAGGTTGGTGCGCACATTTTTCACCTCAGCCGCACTGCGGGCCAGCTGTTCCTCACTGGCACGCAGCATATTATCGCAGTACTCGGTGACGGTCTGGCGCATCTCCCGGGCCTGGCCCTGGGCCGTGGAGATGATCTCCGCCGCCCGCTGCTGGGCCGCGCGCACAACCTCCTGCTCGCCCACCAGGATGCGGGCACGCTCCTCCGCCTTTTTGATGATGGCTTCGCTCTCCCGCTTGGCACTGGCGATGATCTCGCCCCGATCCTGCACGATGGCCTTGGCCTGACGGATCTCGTTGGGCAGGTTCAGGCGCACTTCGTCGATCAGATCCCGCACCTTTTCCACATCCACGGCACGCTTGCCGCCGCTGAAAGGCAGGCCCGCCCCTTCTTCCAGGGTTTCCTCCATCATGTCCAGCAATTCGTCGATGTTCATAGGTCTGCACTCCTTTTCTGATAGCGGGTCACCAGCACGGTGCCATATCGGTATTGTTTGACTTTCTCCAGCCCGGCGGCCTCATCCGGCAGATCGGCGGCCAGTTCGCTCTCACAGAGCACCGTGCCGCCCGGTTCCATATGCGCCGCCAGCAGCGGCAGGATCTCAGCCAGAGTGCCGTGCCGGTAAGGCGGATCCAGCAGCGCCAGATGGAAGGTATCCTGGGTACGGGCCAGGAACTTGTCCGCCTCGCCCCACACCACCTGGGCCTGGTTTTCCACGCCGGCGGCCCGGCAGTTGCGCTTGACTACCTCCACGGCCGGGCGGCTGCTGTCCACAAAGACGCAGCGGGCCGCGCCGCGGCTCAGCGCCTCGATGCCCAGCTGGCCACTGCCCGCAAACAGATCCAGTACCCGGGCCCCGGGCAGCAGAAACTGCAGGGCGCTGAACATGCCTTCCTTGACCCGGTCAATGGTAGGCCGGGTCACATCCTCGCCGGGCAGGGTTTCGAGGCGGGTGCCCCGGGCGCTTCCGGAAATTACGCGCATGGTTCATACCTCCTTGGGCGCCCCGTCTTGGGGGCATGTTTCATTATGGGGGCTGTCGGACGGCTTGTCAAGAGCCGTTTGGGGATGAAAATGGGCAAAAATCGCCCGGGCTGTCACCGGGCCCACCCCCGGCGTTTCGCAGAGCTGCTCCACCGAAGCCTCCCGCACGGCGGCTACCGTGCGGAATTTTGCCAGCAGCGCCCTGGCGGCGGCGGGGCCTACCCCCGGCACTTCGGTCAGGCGGGAGGAATAGGACTTCTTCTTCTGGGTCTGCCGCTGGTAGGCGATGGCAAACCGGTGCACCTCGTCCTGAATGGAAGTGATGAAGGTGAAGATTCCCCGGTGCATGCTCACCGCGATCTCCTCCCCGCCCGGGGCCACGATGGCCCGGGTACGGTGGTGATCGTCCTTGACCATGCCGAACAGCGGTACATCCGCCAGTTTGGTACCGGCCAGCACCGCCTGCACCGCACTCACCTGGCCCCGGCCGCCGTCCAGCAGGATCAGGTCGGGCTTTTGGGCAAAGGAACCGGCGGCATCCGGCTTTTCATACTCCGCGGCCCGGCGGCTCAGAGTCTCGGCCATGCTGGCATAGTCGTCGGTGCCCAGCACAGTGCGCATTTTGAAGCGGCGGTAGTCGCTCTTTTTGGGTTTTCCCTCTTCAAACACCACCATGCCGCAGACGCTGGTGCCCTCGCCCCAGTTGGAGATGTCGTAGCTCTCGATCCGGTGGGGCGGTGTGGCCAGACCCAGCACCTGGGCGGTCTCGTCCAGAAGGCGCTCCTGCTTGCCGTAGCGGCCGCTCTCCCGGGCCAGCCGCTCCACCGCGTTGGTGTAGGCCATAGTGACCAGTTTGGCCACGTCCCCTTTCTGGGGTACATACAGATGCACCTTGGCCCCCCTGGTCTGCTCCAGCAGCTGGGCCAGGGCGTCGGCGTCCTCCGGCAGGGCATCCACCGCAATGGTGCGGGGAATCTCTTCCCCGTCCAGGTAATAGCGGGAGAGGAATTCCTCCCGCACGCCGTCCGCGTCGGCGGTATCGTGGAACACGAATTCCCGCTTATCCGCCAGGCGGCCCCGGCGATACCGCAGCACCGCGGCGCAGACCGCCCGCGTAGTGGCGGCCAGGGCGATCACATCCATCTGGGTGCGCTCGTCCACCACCACCTTCTGTCCTTCGCTGACCTTGCGGATGGCGGCCAGCTGATCCCGGATCAGGGCGGCCTGCTCAAAGTCCAGCCGCTCGGCGGCGGCGTTCATCCGCTCCTCCAGGGTTTTGATGATCTCCTTTTTGCCGTAGCGGATCATATGCACCGCCCCGGCCACCGCCTCGTTGTAGGCTTTCCGGCTGATTTTGCCGCTGCACAGGCCCATACATTTGCCGATATGGGCATTCAGGCAGGGGCGGCCCTTGCCGATATCCTCCGGGAACCGGCGGTTGCACCGGGGCAGCTGAAAGCAGTCCTGGGCCGTCCCGACCATCTCCCGCACCGCGAAGCTGGAGGTAAAGGGGCCGATATACTCGGCGCCGTCCTCCTCCTTCTGCAGCACGGCGGACAGGCGGGGGTAGGCTTCCCGGGTAACGCGCACATAGCTGTAGCCCTTGTCGTCCTTGAGCAGAATGTTGTACTTGGGGGTGTGGGCCTTGATCTGGCTGGCCTCCAGCACCAGCGCCTCGAACTCGCTCTGGCAGACGATCACGTCAAATTCAAAGGCATTCTCGATCATGCGGGTGACCTTGGCGTCGTGGGGTACCCCTTCCCGGAAATACTGGCTGACCCGGGTGCGCAGACGCTTGGCCTTGCCGATATAGATGATGATCCCTTCCGCGTCCCGGATGATATACACGCCGGGCAGCAGAGGCAGCATGCAGGCTTTCTGGTACAGCTGGGCTTTGGTCATGGACAAAAGGCTCCTTTTGCTGAAAATTGGGGAAAGCAAAGAGCGGGCAGCCGCCGGGCCGCCCGCTCATGACATGGTATCGGATTATTCGGCAAAACCGCTGTTAACCAGCTTGACCAGACCTTCCACGGCAGCCTGCTCATCGGCGCCGTCGGCAATGATCCGGATCGAGGTGCCGCCCACGATGCCCAGGCTCAGAACGCCCAGCAGGCTCTTGGCGTTGACGCGGCGCTCTTCTTTTTCCACCCAAATGGAAGACTTGTACTCGTTGGCCTTCTGGATGAAGAAGGTAGCGGGACGAGCGTGCAGACCGACCTGATTCTCAACAGTGATTTCTTTAACAAACATGGTTCCTTCGCTCCTAATTCTCATCATAGATTTGGGTTTGAGAGCCCCATTGCATGGTATAATTTTATCGCATCCCCCCTGCCTTGTACAGGGGTTTTGGGTAATTTTGTCAGTTCTCCGAATCTTGGCTTTTTCAAAAACGCCGCGTTTGTACAACTTCACCAGTTAGTTTTTCACAAACTTGGCCAGATAGTCAAAGGTTTTCAACATCTTTCCACGATCGGCGAACGCTGTATCAGGTTTTGGCATTTTTGGCCTGCCAGGCGGCATACAGATCGGGGCGGCGGGACCGGGTGCGTTCCAGGCTCTGCCGGGCGCGCCACTTCCCGATATTGGCATGGTGCCCGGTAAGCAGAACCGGCGGCACGGCACGGCCCTGCCAGACCTCCGGCCGGGTGTACTGGGGATACTCCAGCAGGCCGTTCCAGTGGCTTTCCTCCTGGTATCCCTGGGGCTCGGCCAGCACGCCGGGCTGCAGCCGCAGCACGCTGTCCGCCACCACCAGCGCGGCCAGTTCCCCGCCGGTGAGCACATAGTCCCCGATGCTGATCTCCTCGTCGGCGATCTTCTGGATCACCCGCTCGTCCATGCCCTCGTAGTGGCCGCAGACCAGCAGCAGATTGTCGTAGGTGGCCAGACGTCGGGCATGGCTCTCGTCATAACGGGCGCCGGCTGCCGTCATAAAGACGATATGAGGCCGGGGACGGCCATACAGCCAGTTCTGCCGGATGATGGCCCGGCAGCAGTCATAAATCGGCTGGGCGTTCATCACCATGCCGCAGCCGCCGCCATAGGGGTAGTCATCCACCTGTTTCTGCTTGTTCAGGGTATAGTCCCGGATCTGGTGGCAGTGGGTCTCGATCAGGCCTTTGCGGGCCGCCCGGCCCAGAATGCTCTCGTTCATATAGGCCTGGCACACATCCGGAAACAGGGTGGCAATGTCAATGCGCATCATTCGGCTTCATCTCCGTTCTGGGCAGCGCCGAACATGCCGGGGATCGGCCGCACCCGGATATAGCCCTCCTCCGGGCACTTTTCCACCAGAAATTCCGCCACGCCGGGAAAGCGATACTCGGCGCCGTCCTCCGCCTTGACGGTGTAGATGTCCTGGGCGGCGGGGTGGCTGATGTCGCTTACCGTGCCGTAGCAGCGGCCGGTATCCGCGTCCAGCACCTGACAGCCCAGAAGATCCTGGATAAAGCAGGCGCCTTTGGGCAGGCGCAGATCCCCCCGGGCAGCCCAGAGCACACGGCCCACCAGGGCCCGGGCGGCGTCCATGTCGGATACCCCTTCCAGCCGGAGCAGGCCCATGTTCTTATGGGGACGCAGGCCGGTGACCTGCATCTCCCCTTCCCCCTGCCCGGAGCGGTATACCCGCTTCAGCCGGCCCAGAAAGGCTACACTGTCGCACCAGAGTTCCAGTTTCATTTCGCCGGTGACCCCGTGGGGCGCCACAATCCGGCCGATCTCCAGATATTGCTGCATAACGGCTCCTTTGTTCACAAACAAAAAAGCCTTTTGCACGGGGCAAAAGGCTTTTGATCCTGCGGCCGGGATCAGTCGATCTCGACCATTACCTTGTCGCCCTGACGGACGGCAGCCGCCCGCATGACAATGCGGATGGCTTTTGCGATACGGCCCTGCTTGCCAATGACACGGCCCATGTCCCCTTCGGCCACATGCAGGTGATAGACGATGGTGCCGTCCTCTCGGGGGGCATCCACAGTGACCTGCACGGCGTCCGGCTCATCCACCAGCCCTCTGGCAACGGCCAGCAACAGC
Source organism: uncultured Gemmiger sp. (assembly GCA_944386225.1). Classification (GTDB taxonomy): domain Bacteria; phylum Bacillota; class Clostridia; order Oscillospirales; family Ruminococcaceae; genus Gemmiger_A. The sequence continues at coordinate 94,793 of CALXAH010000006.1, read as the reverse complement.
TCCTGCATGGATCGTACCTCCGTTTTTGGGTTACAGAATGTTGGACTTCTTCAGCAGCACACGCACGGTGTCGGTGGGCTGAGCGCCGGTGGCGATCCACTTCTTGGCCTTCTCGGAATCGATGTTCACAACAGCGGGCTCCTTGGTGGGATCGTAGTAGCCGATCTCCTCAATGAAGCGGCCGTCGCGGGGGAAGCGGCTATCCGCCACAACCACACGATAGAAAGGAGCCTTCTTGGCGCCCATGCGGCGCAGTCTGATCTTAACAGCCATGATACGTTACCTCCTGAAATGTGTCGGCCCGGTCCGGGCGCGGTAAAGAAAATGTATAACACCCGCACCGCCTGGCGGCCTGGGTCATACCGAATAAAATGTTAGGGGCACTCAGCGCGGCATCATGCCGCCCATGCCCATCCGCCGGCCAAAGGCCTTGGGATTCTTCTTGAACTGCTTCATCAGCTTCTGCATCATCTCATACTGACGCAGCAGTTTGTTGACCTGCTCCACCGTGGTGCCGCTGCCCGCAGCAATCCGGCGCTTGCGCTTGGGATTGATGATGGAGGGATTTTCCCGCTCGGCGGGGGTCATGCTGTAGATGATGGCCTCGATCTGAACAAATGCCTTGTCGTCCACCTGGCTGGGGTCGATCTTGTTGCCGCCGGGCAGCATGCTCAGCAGGGCCGCGGCGCCGCCCATCTTTTTCATCTGGGCAAGCTGGGCCAGCATGTCGTTCATATCGAACTTGTTTTCCATCAGACGGCGGGCGGTTTCCTCCGCCTGCTTGTCGTCCTGGGCCTGCTGGGCTTTCTCGATCAGGGTGAGCACATCGCCCATGCCCAGGATCCGCCCGGCCATGCGGCCCGGATGAAAGACCTCCAGGTCGTCCAGCTTTTCGCCGGTACCCTGGAACTTGATCGGTTTGCCGGTGACAGCCTTGACGCTGAGCGCCGCGCCGCCCCGGGTGTCGCCGTCGGTCTTGGTGAGGACGATGCCGTCCACCTCCACCGCCTCGTTGAAGGCCTTGGCCACGTTGACTGCGTCCTGACCGGCCATGGCGTCCACCACCAGCAGAACCTCGTCCACCGTGACCGCTTCCTTGATGCGGCCCAGCTCGGCCATGAGGGCCTCGTCCACATGCAGGCGGCCGGCGGTATCCAGGATCACCACGTCGTTGCCGTGATCCTTGGCATGGGCCACCGCCTTGGCGGCGATCTCCTCGGGCTTGGCCTGTCCCAGTTCAAACACCGGAACACCGGCCTGAGCGCCCACCACCTTCAACTGGTCGATAGCCGCGGGGCGGTACACGTCGCAGGCTACCAGCAGCGGGCGGTGGCCCTGTTTCAGGAACCACTTGCCCAGCTTGGCGGCATGGGTGGTTTTACCGTTGCCCTGCAGGCCGCACATCATGATGACCGTGGGGGGCTTGGACTTGATGTGGATGCGGGCGGCTTCCTGACCGCCCATGAGCTCGGTAAGCTCCTCGTTGACGATCTTAACCACCTGCTGGGCGGGGGTCAGGCTTTCCATGACCTCCTGCCCCATGGCGCGCTCGGTGACCTCGTTGCAGAAGTCCTTGGCAACCTTGAAGTTGACGTCGGCTTCCAGCAGGGCCATGCGCACTTCCCGCATGGCGGCCTTGACGTCCGCCTCGGTCAGCTTGCCTTTGCCGCGCAGTTTTTTGAATACACCGGCCAGCCGGTCGGAAAGGGATTCAAATGCCATATCGTTTCCTCGCTGCCCTTACTCGCTGATATGCTCAATCAGTGCCAGCATCTCGCTGGTGGCCTTGTCGATCTCCTCGCTCATGGCGTAGGAGGTGGAGTTGTAGAAGCGGATATCCCGCGTCAGCTTTTCCAGCCGGGCAACGCCTTCCTGCACGGCCCGGTACCGGCGGGCAAAGCCCACCTTTTCCTCCAGCTCCAGCAGGATGCCCTCGCCCCGCTTGATGGAGTCCCGCACCCCCTGCCGGGTGATGCCGAAGTTATCCGCGATCTCCGCCAGGGACAGATCGTCGTTGTAATACTGCTCCATCACGTCGCGCTGCTTCTCGGTGAGGACTTCGCCGTAGAAATCCAGCAGGTACGAGATCTCCAGATTCTTGGCCACGGCTGCGCCCTCCCCTCCGCATTTCTGTAAAGCGTTTCACTTTACAGTTGCAGATTATACCAGACGGGCACCGGCCTGTCAAGGGGAATGCGGCAAATATTTTGGTTTTTTCGGGCTTTTGCGCTCATTGCATGGTGCCGGACGCTTGACGGCGCAAAAACGATGGAATAAGATACTATAGTAAAGGGGCAAATGCCGAAAGGAGGCGCCGCCATGGAGGTTCTGAACAGCTACTATCCGGTACTTTACCGCTGCCCGGTGGTAAAACTGGGGGGCTATGCCGCCCAAAACCGGCTGCGCGGTGAGATCCTGGCTTATCTGGATTTCGGCGGGGCCACCGGCAGCGCCAAGGACGGCCTGGCGGAAAGCATGCTGGCCCTGGCCACGGAACGGGGCGACCTGGCCCCGGGCCAGACGGTGGTGGAGGCCAGCAGCGGCACCTTTGGGGCGGCGCTGGCGCTGGCCTGCCGGGTAAGCGGCCACCCTGTTACTTTAATAGTATCCCGCACCCTGGACGCGGAGCGGATGAGCTATCTGCGGGGGCTGGGGGCAAAGCTGCTGTACTCCTCCCCGCTGGACGGCCGCCGGGGTATGGAGCAGCTGGCCCGCCAGACAGCCGAGAGCTGCGGCGGCTACTACGTGGACTACTTTGCCAACGACGACAACCCGGAGCACCACCGGCGGGTGACCGGCCCGGCGATCCTGAAAGCCACCGGCGGGCAGATCGACGCGGTGGTGGCCGGTGTGGGCAGCGGCGGCACCGTGACCGGCGTGGGCGAACACATCCGCGCCTGGCACGACCATATCAAGATCGTGGCGGTGGAGCCCTACGAAAGCCAGGCCATCGGCGGCGGTTTTGTGGGCAAGCACGGCATTCCCGGCCTGGGCGCCGGGTTTGTGCCCGCCAACTACAATCCCTATGTGGTGGATCTGGTGATGGCGGTGACCAGCGGCGACGCCCAGCGCGCCGCCCGGGAGGTACTGCTGACCGACGGCATCCCCGCCTGCCCCAGTGCGGGCGCGGTGCTGTTTGCGGCCCGGCAGCTGATTGAAAAAGGCAAGGCCCGCCGTCCGCTGTGCATATTCAGCGGACGGGTGACCTATGACTGATTTTTCTTGAGGAAGAGGGAGTGTATAGCATGATACCGGAACACTACCGGAAGATGCTGGGGCAGAAATCGGCCATTCGGGAGATTTTTGCCTACGGCATGGAGCGGGCCAAGGTGATCGGCCCGGAAAACGTATTTGACTACAGCCTGGGCAATCCGTCGGTTGCGCCGCCGGAGCAGTTCACCCAGGCCATGCTGGATCTGCTGCAGACCAGCGATCCGCTGACCCTGCACGGCTACAGCCCCAGTCTGGGCATTGAGAGCGTGCGGCAGGCCATTGCGGATTCGCTGCGGCGGCGGTTCGGAATCGCCTACGAGGGCCGGCACATCTTCCCCACCACCGGTGCGGCGGGGGCGGTGGCCCACGCGCTGCGGGCGGTGGGCCGTCCCGGTGACCGGGTGCTGACCTTTGCGCCGTTCTTTCCGGAATACCGGCCCTATGTGGAGGGCGCGGGGCTGCGGCTGGAGGTAGTTCCCGCCCATGTGGAGGACTTCCAGATCCAGTTCGACGAACTGGAAAAGCGGCTTGCCCCCGATGTGGCGGCGGTGCTGATCAACACCCCCAACAATCCCAGCGGCGTGGTGTACACCGAAGCGACCCTGCGCCGCCTGGCTGCCCTGCTGGAAGCAAAGCAGACGGAATGGGGCCAGCCCGTCTACCTGATCAGCGACGAGCCCTACCGGGAGATCGTGTTCGGCGACGGGCCCGCCCCCTACCCGGCCGCGATTTATCCCAACACCCTGACCTGCTACTCCTTCAGCAAGTCGCTGAGCCTGCCCGGGGAACGGATCGGGTATGTGGCCGCCGGGCCGGACTGCGCCGAGGCGGAAACCATCATCGAGATCTGCGGGCAGATCTCCCGGGGCACCGGCCACAACTGCCCGCCCTCCATCATTCAGCTGGCGGTGGCCCGCTGCCTGGATATGACCAGCGATCTGCGCGTTTACCGCACCAACCGGGACATCCTGTACAAGGAACTGACCAACCTGGGCTTCACCTGTGTGGAACCGGGCGGCACCTTTTACATCTTCCCCAAGGCGCTGGAGGCGGATGCGGGGGCTTTCTGCAAAAAAGCCCTGCAGTACGACCTGCTGCTTGTACCGGGGGACAGCTTCGGCTGCCCGGGGTATTTCCGGATGGCCTACTGCATCGACACCGACAAGGTGCTGCGCAGTCTGCCGGCCCTGCGCAAACTGGCGGCGGAGTACCGCTAAGGACACGACAAACGAACAAGGCGCGCTGCCTTAGGCAGCGCGCCTGTGTTTTTGTTTTTTGTGTGAATCAGCTGAACAGAGGCTTGAGGGCCTCCGCCAGGGCGTCCTTCTGGGCCTCGGCCTCGGCCAGATCCTTGCCCAGGGTGGTGAAGTAGGTCTTGATCTTGGGCTCGGTGCCGCTGGGACGAACCACCACCGAAGCGCCGCCCTCCAGGGCATAGATCAGCACGTTGGCGGCAGGCAGGTCGATGGGTTCCACCGCGCCGGTGACCAGGTCGGTCTTGGTGCGGGCCTGGTAGTCGGCCACCGACACAACCTTATAGCCGGCGAACTCGGCAGGCGGGTTCTGGCGCAGGCTCTGCATGATGCCGGCCATCTTGTCCATACCGGACAGGCCCGGGAACTCAAAGCTGTCCACCTTGTTCAGATAACGGCCGTACTGGGCGTAGATACGCTCCAGTTCCTCCTTGATGGAAGAACCGATGCTGCGGTAGTAGGCGGCCATCTCGCAGATCAGCATACTGCCGATCACGGCGTCCTTATCCCGCACATAGCTGCCCGCCAGATAGCCGTAGCTCTCCTCGAAGCCGAAGATGAACCGCTCCACCTGACCGGCGGCCTCCAGACGGGCGATCTGGTCGCCGATCCACTTGAAGCCGGTGAGCACGTTGCGGCACTCGACCCCGTAATGGGCAGCCACCACGTCCGCCAGCGGGGTGGACACGATGCTCTTGACCATGACCGGATCCTGGGGCATGGTGCCGTTCTCGATGCGGGCGGCGCAGATGTAGTCCAGCAGCAGCACGCCTACCTCGTTGCCGCTGAGCAGCTCATAGCTGCCGTCCTTGCAGCGCACGGCGATGCCTACCCGGTCAGCGTCCGGGTCGGTGGCCAGCATCAGGTCGGCGCCGCTCTTTTCGGCCAGTTCCAGGCCCAGGCGCAGCGCCTCGAAGATCTCCGGGTTGGGATAGGGGCAGGTGGGGAAGTTGCCGTCCGGATCTTTCTGCTCGGGCACGATGGTGATATCGGTGATACCGATGTCGTTCAGCACCCGGGTGACCGGCACCAGACCGCTGCCGTTCAGCGGGCTGTACACCAGCTTGAGCCCGGCGGTGGCGCACAGGCCCGGGCGCACGCTGCGGGCCTTGATGGCGTCGTACAGGGCCTCGTAGCAGGCGTCCTCCACGTACTGGATCAGGCCGGCGGCCATCCCCTCCTCAAAGGGCATGGTCCTGGCGCCGGTGAGCACGTCGGTTTTTTGGATCTCAGCGTAGACAATGTCGGCGGCCTCGTCGGTCATCTGGCAGCCGTCCGGGCCGTAGGCCTTGTAGCCGTTGTACTTGGCCGGGTTGTGGCTGGCGGTGACCATGATGCCCGCGTTGCACTGGTAATACCGGGTGGCAAAGCTCAAAGCGGGCACCGGCATCAGCGCCTTGTAGATGCGCACCTTGACCCCGTTGGCGGCCAGCACTTCGGCGGCGGCTTTGGCAAACACATCGCTCTTGATGCGGCTGTCGTAGCTGATGGCTACGGTCTGGGTGCCGCCCTGGGTCTTGACCCAGTTGGCCAGGCCCTGGGTGGCCTGCCGCACCACATATACGTTCATCCGGTTGGTACCCGCACCGATGACCCCTCGCAGACCGGCGGTACCGAACTTGAGCGCCACGGCAAACCGGTCCTGAATCGCCTCCTCATCCCCGCGCACGGATTCCAGCTCGGGTTTCAGATCAGCGTCGTCCAGGTCGGCGGCAAGCCAGCGTTCATACTCTTCCTGATACATGGCAATTACCCTCTTTCTGTGGATTCTGAGCCTTGCAGAATAGGTTCTCTATCTTTCATTTTATAGACAGGCGGGAGGATTGTCAATTCGCTCTTGTGGATTTTGGCAGAGCGTTCTATACTTATTTCATAGAATGCGTGGGAGGGTCTGCCATGTTTGCCAGGGTGAACAGCTTCGGGATACACGGGCTGGAGGGATTTCTTGTAACGGCCGAGGCCGACCTGAGCGGCGGGCTGCCCCAGTTTGCCATTGTGGGCCTGCCGGACAGCGCCGTCAAGGAGGCCGCCGACCGGGTGCGCAGCGCCAGCAAGAATCTGGGCTTCGGCTGGCCCGCCGGGCGGATCACGGTAAACCTGGCCCCGGCCCACCGGAAAAAAGCCGGGCCGGTATACGATCTGCCCATTCTGCTGGGGATATTGTGCGCAGCCGGGCAGCTGCCGCCCCCGCCGCCGGACTGCGCCTTTGTGGGCGAACTGGCCCTGGACGGGGCGGTGCGGCCGGTAAACGGGGTGCTGCCCATGGCGCTGCATGCGGCCGCCTGCGGCGTCCGGCAGCTGTTTGTGCCCGAGGCCAACGCCCGGGAAGCCGCCGTGGCAGAAGGGCTGACCGTTTACGGGGTGGCCAGCGCCCGGCAGGTGGCGGATCATCTGCGGGGCGATGCGCCGCTGACCCCGGTGGAACCTGTCGCCTACGCAAGCGCCCCTGACGGGGATCTGCCGGATTTTGCCGATGTGCACGGCCAGGCGGAAGCCCGCCGCGCCATGGAGGTGGCCGCGGCAGGCGGGCACAACATCCTGCTGATCGGCCCGCCGGGCACCGGAAAAAGCATGCTGGCCAAGCGGCTGCCCGGCATTCTGCCGCCCCTGACGCGGGAAGAAGCGGTGGAGGTAACCCAGATTTACTCGGTAGCCGGGCTGCTGCCCGCAGGCAGCGGGCTGATGACCCGGCGCCCCTTCCGCAGCCCCCATCACAGCGTGAGCGCCACCGCACTGGCGGGCGGCGGTTCCAGCCCTCGCCCCGGCGAGGTGAGCCTGGCCCACGACGGGGTGCTGTTTCTGGACGAGCTGCCGGAATTCAGCCGGGATGCGCTGGAGATTCTGCGCCAGCCGGTGGAGGACGGCCAGGTAACGGTAAGCCGGGTGGCGGGCAGCGCCACCTATCCCAGCCGGTTTTTGCTGGCCGCCGCCATGAACCCCTGCCGGTGCGGGTATTTTGGCCATCCCACCCGGGCCTGCACCTGCCCGCCCAGCGCCATTGACCGGTACCGCCAGAAGATCAGCGGCCCGCTGCTGGACCGGATCGACCTGCATGTGGAGGTGGCCCCGGTGGAGTACGAGGATCTGGCCGATACCGCCGGGGGCGAGAGCAGCGCCGCCATCCTGGCCCGGGTGCTGGCCGCCCGGGAAATTCAGGCCGCCCGGTACGCAGGCACCGGTGTGCGCTGCAACGCCCAGCTGCCCCCTGCCCTGCTGCGCCGGTACTGCGCAACCACCCCTGCCGCCGCTTCCCTGCTGCGGGAGGCATTCCGGGCCATGGGGCTCAGCGCCCGGGCCTACGACCGCATCCTGAAGGTGGCCCGCACCATTGCCGACCTGGCGGGCGCGGACCGCATCGGCGAGGAACATCTGGCTGAAGCGCTGCAGTACCGCAGCCTGGATCGGAAATACTGGTATACGGAATAACCTCTCCCCCGGCGGACAATTCCGCCGGGGATTTTTGTTTATCGGAAAATTTTTATTGTTTTTCGATAAAAATATATTGATTTTCAGTTTATCCCGTGCTATAGTATCGGCAGAGGATATCCCCACACAAGGAGGAACTGACTATGAAAATCACAAGCGAACAGAGCATCCGGCTGTCCCGGGTGTGCGTGCTGGTATTTGCCGTGCTGCTGGCGGCTCTGGATCTGGGCTGTTACTGGGCGGTGGACTGGTTCATCGGCACCCGGCCGATACTGCTGGGGTTCGGTGTGCGGGAAGGGATTCTGATGATGGCCACCATCTACCTGGGCAGCATCCCCGCCTGGATTTTGCTGGTCAATCTGCACCGCCTGCTGGGGGCGCTGGCCGCCGGGCAGGTATTCGTATCGGCCAACGTGGCAAGGCTGCGCCGGGTGAGCTGGTGCTGCATGGCGGCCTGTCTTTTGTGCCTGGCAAGCGCCTGGTACTACCTGCCCTGGCTGCTGGTAGCGGTAGCGGCGGGCTTTATGGCGCTGATCGTGCGGATCGTAAAGAACTGTTTTGCCCAGGCCGCCGCCATGAAGGACGAACTGGATTTCACCATTTGACGCCGGGGAGGGAATGCGCTTATGTCCATCCGAATCAACCTGGATGTCATGATGGCCCGCCGCCACATCGCCGCCGGCGATCTGGCGGAGCGGATCGGGATTACCCCGGCCAATCTGTCCATCCTGAAAAACAACAAAGCCAAAGCGGTACGGTTTTCCACCCTGGAAGCCCTGTGCCGGGAGCTGGACTGCCAGCCCGGCGACATTCTGGAATACCTGCCGGATGAGGAGGAATCACCATGAAACACTATCGATGGCTTCTGATCGTACTTTGCCTTCTTCTGGCACTCACCGGCTGCGGAGCCCGTTCCCTGCAGGACGAAGCTTCCCGCGCACTGGAACTGGATCTGAGCGCAGGAACAATTATATCCGAACATGATACCCACGGCGGCTTTCATGGGGACGGCATGTCCTTTCTGAAGCTGTCTCTTCCGGACGATGCACTGGCTGATGTCATCGCGGCCGATCCGGCCTGGAATCCGCTTCCGCTGTCCAATGTGACCACCGCGCTGGTTTATGGGCTCAGGAGCGAAGAGGACGGCTCCGATCTGGGCTGGGGCCCTTACCTGACCGATGAGCAGGGCGAACCGTTGGTAAGCCCTGCGGTAGAAACCGGATGGTACCGGTTTATCGACCGGCATTCCCAAAGCTATGATTCTGCTGATGAAAGTGAAGTAATGGAACGGGGTTCCTTTAACTTTACCCTGGCGCTTTACGACGCCGACCGGAATGAACTGTATTATCTGACCCTGGATACCTGACAAGGAGAACCAATATGGAAAACCGCATGCAAGAGGGCGCGGGGCGTCCCCTCTATTCAAGTGCGCCCCAAACCGATTTTCCTCCGCGTCCGGCCGTACCGGTTCGCCCCTCTTTCACCGCCGCCCCTGTCGAACTGTGGGCCGCGCTGGGCAGCTACCTGATCGGCTTTTTGTATATGCAGCTGGTATTGTGGGTGAGCCTTGATACCCCACGGGGCTGGCTGGTCGTCTTTGTGCTTCTGTTCTGCGCCGGGACCGAATGGTTCTGCCGGGCCATGGGCCGGCGTGCCGTTCCCGCTGAGAGCTGGTTCTGGCTGGCCTGCCTGGGGCTGGTGGCGCTCAGCATCGGATTGTGGGGGCACAACGGCCGCACGGTGGGCGGCTGGGACCTGCTGGCTCTGCACGGGCTGGCCGTCTACTGGACCTTGAGCCGCACCGGCGCACTGGCCGAAGGCGGCACCGGCCCCATGATCTGGCTGGATCTGCTGCGGGGATTCTTCTCTTATCCGTTCGGCGGCTTCTTCCTGCGCATCCGTACTATCGCCTGCCGTGTCCGACGCACCCGGCCCGGCAAACGACTGCCGGGTGTTCTGATCGGTCTGGTGGCAGCGGTGCCGCTGCTGCTGGTTGCCTATGAACTGCTGGCCGCAGTGGACGGGCATTTTGCGGCGCTGATGCGGCTGACCGTTGACTGGAGCTGGCTGAACGGTGAACTGGTACTGCGTCTGCTGCTGAGCCTGCCGGTAGGCGCCTGGCTGTACGGTCTGGCGGCCTCCTGCCTGCGAAACAAGCAGGATCCCGCCATCTGCGCCGAAGTGCGCGGCGCGGCTGAGCAGCTTCGTGTGCTCCCATACAGTACAATTTGTATATTGCTTGCAGCATTAAACGGATTGTATCTGATTTTCTTTGTTTTGCAGGGCAGTTATCTGCTGGGCGGATTCTTCGGCCATCTGCCCGACGGCTTCACCGCCGCCGAATATGCGGTCAGCGGATTTGAGGAAGTGTGCCGCCTGATGCTGCTGAACATGGCGGTGCTGGGCGGCTGTGCCAAATTCAGCCGGACACCTCTGCGCCGCAGCCGGGTGCTGCAGGCATTGGGCGCTGCCCTCTGCGGGTTCAGCCTGTTGTTTGTGGCGGTGGCCGGGGCCAAGCTGGCGCTGTACATCGGCCGGTTCGGCCTGACGCCCCGCCGGGTACTGGCCGCCTGGTTCATCCTGGTGCTGGGCGTCTGGGCCCTGATCGCCCTGTTTACCCTGCTGCGCCCGATCCGGGCCATCCGGCTGGCCGTGTGGGCGGCGGCGGCAGCCTTTGCGCTGCTCTGCCTGTCCCATCCGGACGGCTGGATCGTGCGGGGCAACATCTCCCTTTATGCACACGGCGTGGTGGACAGCCTGGACGCGGATGTGATCGGACAGTGCCAGGGCTGGGACAACCGGACAGAGCTTGCCCAGCCTCTGCTGGATTGCGGCTGGATGCTGGGCCGCACCGATGAGGAACTGGTGGATATGCTGGGCTATATGGGGCATTCCGGCAGCAATACAATGTGTTGGCCGCTTGACGATGGCCGGCAGCTGACCGTAACCCTTGACCCGTCCATCGGCCTTTCGACCCGGGCCGAGATCCGCTGAACGCTTTTCATCCTTTTCTCACCGGCTGTTTGCAGAATCCACACATCGCCGGCGTATACTGCCTGCAGACCGGATAAGGTCATCCCGAAAGGGATGGCCTTTTCTTTTGCAAAGGAGCGTGGCACATTGATCCAAGTGGAGCATCTGACCCGCCGATACGGGTCACAAATTGCGGTAAAGGATTTATCCTTTACGGTACCCACCGGGCAGATCTGCGGTCTGCTGGGGCCCAACGGCGCCGGAAAAACCACCACCATGAACGTGCTGACCGGGTATCTCTCCGCCAGCGAGGGGCGTGTGATCATCAGCGGGCACGATATTCTGGAAGAGCCCATGGAAGCCCGTCGGCAGCTGGGATACCTGCCTGAACAGCCACCCCTCTACCCGGAAATGACGGTAGAGGAATACCTGCGCTTTGTGGCCGAACTGCGCCGGGTGCCCCGGGCGCAGCGGGCAGAACAGGTGCGCAAAGCTATGAACCGGGTAGCGGCCGCCGATATGGCCCATCGCCTGATCCGCAACCTGTCCAAAGGATACCGGCAGCGGGTGGGCCTGGCCGCCGCCCTGCTGGGCGACCCGGAAGTACTGATTCTGGATGAGCCCACCGTGGGGCTGGACCCGGCGCAGATGATTGAATTCCGGGCACTGATCCGCCAGCTGGGCCGCAAGCATACCGTGATCCTGTCCAGCCATATCCTGAGCGAGGTAAGCGCCGTATGCGACCAGGTGCTGATCCTGTCCCATGGGCAGCTTATGGCGCAGGGGACCCCGGATCAGCTGGCCGAACAGCTGGCCGGCCGCACCCGTCTGCGGGTACTGGTGCTGGGCGAGGCCGAAACCGCCGCCCGGGTGGTGCGCGGCCTGGAGGGCGTACAGGAAGTACGCGCCGAAGAAGAAACCGGCAAAACGCAACTGGAAATCACCCTGACCACAGGGGCGGACCAGAAGCAGCAGGCTGCCGTCAGCCTGGCGCTGGCAGCCGCCGGCTGTGCGGTACTGCAGATGGAAACCGAAGCGCTGAGCCTGGAAGAAGTATTCCTGCAGCTGACCGAAACGGATTCGCCCGAACCGGACGAGACCGATTTTGAGGAGGAAGGAGGGCAGCAGCCGTGATCGCCATATTCAAACGGGAATGGAAAAGCATCTTCAGCGGCATGCTGGGGTATTCCCTCTGTGCGGCCTACGTGCTGGTGGGCGGGCTGTATTTCTGGGTCTACAACCTGCTGAACCTGTATCCGGATTTCGGCTACACCCTGTACAGCACCACCTTTGCCATGCTGGTGTTCATTCCTATCCTGACCATGCGCAGCCTGGCGGAAGAACGCCGTGCCCGCACCGACCAGCTGCTGCTCACAGCGCCGGTGGGGGTACCCTCCATCATACTGGGCAAATACCTGGCCATGGCAGCGGTGTTCACCGTGCCGGTGGCGGTGCTGGGGCTGTGCCCGCTGGTCATGCGGATGTACGGAACCGTCAGCCTGGCCAAGGCCTATGGGGCGCTGTTCGGCTACTGGCTGCTCGGCTGCGCCGGTATCGCCATCGGGCTGTTTCTGAGCGGTCTGACCGAAAACACCATTCTGGCTGCCCTGTCCACCTTCGGGGTGCTGCTGCTGAGTTATCTGATGCCCGGCATCCAGACCCTGTTTACGGTGGGAAGCCTGCTGGCGCTGGGCGTATTTGGTCTGCTGGCGGCCCTGGCCGGTCTGCTGGCCGGTATCCGAAGCCGCAGCCTGACCTTCGGGATGCTGGTCTTTCTGGCACTCTGTATGGCGCTGGGGCTGTTGTACGGGCTGCAGAGCGCCGCACTGACCAGCGCGTTTTCGGTCCTGCTGGGGGCGCTGGGGCTGTTCACCCCCTTTGAAAGTTTTATCTACGGCATCTTCAGCATCCCGGCTGTTCTTTATTATGTAAGCATCGCCGCGCTGTTTCTGTTCCTGGCGGGCCAGGGGCTGGAAAAACGCCGCTGGAACTGAAAGGAGGCCCTCCCATGCGCAAACGCAAGGACCGGCCAAAGCGCCGGTTCCGTTTTTCTCTGCCCTCAAGGCCCACAGCACAGGTATTCCGCAACGGCTCAGCCGCCACGGTACTGACCGTGCTGGCAATAGCCGCGGTGGTACTGGTAAATCGGATCGGCAATGCCCTGCCTGCCTCGGTGAGCCAGTTTGACCTGAGCGAAACCAAGCTGTACACCCTGGGGGATGTATCCCTGGGCATTCTGGACGAACTTGAGCAGGATGTGACCATCTATTATCTGGCCCAGACCGGCAGCGTGGACAGCAACGTGACGGCTCTGCTGGATCAGTACGCCGGGCACAGCAGCCACATTCAGTGGCAGCAGAAAGACCCGGCTCTCTACCCGGGTTTTGCCCGCCAGATGGGCGCGGAGGACGCCACCGACGGCAGCCTGATCGTGGTGAGCGGTGACCGCACCAGGCTGGTGGACAGCAGCGTACTCTATTCCAGCGAATTTGACTACGACACCTATTCCTACACCACCAGCTTTGACGCGGAAAACCAGATCACCAGTGCGGTGCAGTATGTCACCGGCGGAGAACTTCCGGTGGTATACCAGCTTACCGGCCATGGCGAAGCCACCCTGTCGGACGGCGTGCAGCAGGCACTGGGGCTGCAGAATCTGGAATTGCAGGAGCTGAACCTGCTGACCAGCGACATTCCTGAGGATGCGGATGTACTGGTGATCTATGCGCCCAGTTCGGATTTTGCCGCGGAAGATGTGGAAGCCCTGCGCAGCTGGCTGCTGGACGGCGGGCGGATGCTGGTCTGCACCGATCCCGGGGTGGATACGCCCAACCTGAACAGCCTGATGGAGGACTGGGGCCTGAGCCTGATCAATGGTCTGGTGATTGAGGGCAGCAGCAGCTACCATCTGCAGGGCGCGTTCTACTACCTGCTGCCGGATCAGGGCAGCCATGCCATCAACGACGCTGTGGATGACGGCCTGTATGTATTGGCACCGGAGGCACAGGCCATCCGGGTGGCGGACGAACTGCCCGAGGGGGTCACGGTAAGCGAACTTCTGACCACCAGCGACAGCGCCTATATCAAATCCGAGGGGTATGATATGACCACGCTGGACAAAGAGGACGGGGACGAGACCGGCAGCTTTGTGCTGGCGGCGGCGGCCAGCCGCACGGTGACCGGCGCTTCGGACGGTGAGGAAACGGACGACACCGAAAAAACCGCAGCAGGCACCAGTGAAGCGGAAAGCCGCCTGGTCTGGCTGAGCTGCCCGATGCTGCTGATGACCGATGATCTGGACCAGATCACCATGGGCGGAAACGGCCAGTTTGCGCTGGGCTGTCTGACCTGGCTGGCAGATCAGGACACCACCGCCCTGATTGCCGCCAAGAGCCTGACGCTGGAAGGCCTGAGCCTGAGTTCCGGCCAGGCGACCTTCTGGGCCGGGGTGTTTATGGTGGCCGTGCCGCTGGTGCTGCTGATTCTGGGCATCACGGTAACCCTGAAACGGAGGAGACGCCGATGAAACAGAAACGGCTGCTGCTGTTTGTGCTGGTCGGGCTGGTGGTGGTGCTGGGCGCCGGGCTGGCACTGGTTACCCATCTGGTCGCCGAGCCCGAGGAGACGGAAAACGACCCTTCCATCGCTTTGACCGACTATGCCGCAGCGGATATTACCGCCATTCAATACACCCGCGGAGACGAAACGGTCAATCTGGAGCGGATAACCGAAACGGTGGAGACCACCGATGAAGAGACCGGCGAGGTGACCACCGAGGTGACCACCGAGGAGGAAAGCCGCTGGATCCTGACCGACCGGCCGGACGAGACGGTGGAACAGACCCTGATCAACAGCATGACCACCGCGCTGGGAACCCTGACTGCCACCCGGGATTTGGGCGAAAACGAAAGCCTGGCCCAGTTCGGGCTGGATGAACCGGTGCTGACGGTTTGCGCCACGGCAAACGGCGAAGAGCACATCTATTACTACGGCGACACCAACGAGGTGACCGGCGAGGTATACCTGATGGTGGAGGGCGAAACCAGCCTGTACACCGTGAGTTACACCAGTTTGAATGTCTTCCAGTACACTGCCGACGAGCTGATCCAGGTGATCACCGCCGAGGTGGAACCGAAGGAAACCTCCGAATAAACAAACAGCAGGGCCCGGAAACTTTTGTTTCCGGGCCCTGCTGTTTGTTGCGCGGGACCGCGCTTATTTTTTCTTTTCGCCGAACTTGTATTCGGTACCATTGCGCAGGCGCTGGATATTGGCGCGGTGCATCCAGACCACCAGCGCGCCCATAATGGCGGCGCAGAGGGTGGGGAACCAGATCACATCGCCCCGGTACCAGCACCAGAGGGCGGTAAACACCGGATACAGCACCGCCACCGTGATACTGGACAGGCTGACGATCCGGGTGGTGAACGCCAGGGTAAAGAAAACCACCGCCAGGGCGGCTACCACCACCGGCTGGCTGGCCAGGATCGCACCGGCGGCCACAGCCACCCCTTTGCCGCCCTTGAAGCCGAACCATACCGGCCACAGATGGCCACAGGTGGCGGCAATAGCGGCCAGATGCGCCCCGTACAGGGCAGCGTCCGGCACAGGCAGCAGGCCAAACAGCAGCCGGCCGATCAGCACGGCAAGCACACCCTTGCCCATGTCTCCCATCAGGGTCAGGGCGGCGGCCTTTTTGCCGTAGGTGCGCAGAATGTTGGTGGTGCCCGCGTTGCCGCTGCCCTTACTGCGCACATCCTCTTTGAAGATGAGACGGCTGACCACTACGCCGAAATCGATGCTGCCCAGCAGGTAGGCCTGTGCCAGGCAGAGCACTGTGATCAGGATAATCCAGCCCACCGGCGAGCCGGTGACATAGATTGCGGTGGGGCCGTCCGCCCCGCCGATCGTCCCGATCGAACCAAGCGCCAGGATATTCAGATTCATACCGCCGATTCCTCCTTACAGGTACTTAGCGGGTCTTGCCGTCGCCCCGTTCCCGCACAAGCAGGCGCACCGGGGTGCCTTCCAGCCCGAAGGTCTCCCGGATCTGGTTCTCGATATACCGCTGGTAGGAGAAGTGGAACAGTTCCGCCCGGTTGACAAAGCAGACAAACGTGGGCGGCCGGGTGGAGGCCTGGGTCATATAGAAGATCTTGAGCCGCTTGCCCTTGTCGCTGGGAGGCTGCACACGGGCGGTAGCCCGGGCCAGCAGTTCGTTCAGCACACCGGTGGTCACACGCAGGGCGTTCTGACCGTCCACATAACGGATCAGCTCCATAAGCCGGTCCACCCGCTGGCCGGTGCGGGCGCTGATAAAGATGATGGGCGCGTAGGACATGAAGCTGAAATCATCCATGAGCTTTTTGCGCATGGCGTCCATGGTCTTGTCGTCCTTCTCCACCGCGTCCCACTTGTTGACCGCGATGATGCAGGCCTTGCCCTGCTCATGGGCATAGCCCGCCACCTTGCTGTCCTGCTCGGTAAAGCCCTCGGTGGCGTCGATCAGGATCACGCAGACCCGGCTGCGCTCCACCGCCGCCAGGCTGCGCAGCACGCTGTACCGCTCCACGCCGTCCTCCACCTTGGACCGCTTGCGCAGGCCCGCGGTATCGGTGAAGATAAAGCTGCCGTACTGGTTCTCCACCGGGCTGTCGATGGCATCCCGGGTGGTGCCGGCCTCGTTGGCCACGATCATCCGGTTTTCGCCCAGGATATAGTTCACCAGGCTGGATTTGCCCACGTTGGGCCGCCCGATCACCGCCACGGGGATCCGGTCATCCTCTTCCCCGTTCTCTTCGGTCTTGGGCAGGTAGGCGCACACCGCGTCCAGCAGATCGCCGGTGCCGTGGCCGTGCACGGCAGAGACCGGGATCACCTCGCCCAGGCCCAGGGAGTAGAAATCGTACAGCTCCATGGGGGGCTCGCCCACCTTGTCGCACTTGTTTACCGCCAGCACCACCGGCTTACCGCTGCGCATCAGCAGGTTGGCCACGTCCTGGTCCAGGGCCGTGACGCCGGCCCGCAGGTCGGTGACCATGATGATGCAGTCGGCCGAGTCAATGGCCAGCTGGGCCTGCTGCCGCATGTGCAGCAGCATCCCGTCGTCCACATTGGGTTCCAGGCCGCCGGTATCCACCAGCAGGAACTTCTGGTTCTGCCACTCGCAGTCCCCGAAGATCCGGTCCCGGGTAACGCCCGGGGTATCCTCCACGATGGCCAGGCGCTGGCCGATCAGTTTATTGAACAGGGTGGACTTGCCCACATTGGGCCGCCCCACCACTGCCACGATAGGTTTCGGCATGGTTGTCGCCTCCTCCTTTATTTCAGTTGGTTTTCTCGCCCAGTACGGTGCGCAGGGTACCGGCGCCGTCGGCAGGAAGGATCTTGACCCGCACCCCCAGCTGTTTTTCCAGCTGGGCCAGGGTCACGCTGTCCAGGAACATATCCTTTTCATCCCGCAGCATGACCTCGGGTACGCCCAGCACCCGGCTGGACAGCTTGCCCTTGCACTGGACCAGGATATCGGCAGCGGTCACAAGGCCCGCCACGCTTACGTTGCCGCCGAAGAAATCGTTCCGGATGGCGTGCACCGTCACCTTGACCGCCGGGAACCGGCGGTGCAGTTCCTCCATCAGGCGGCGGATCAGCGGTGCCGCCAGGGTGCCGGTCACGATATCCATTCGGTGGGGCAGCCAGACGCGGCGGGGCTGGAACAGTTCGTCCAGGAACTCGTCATGGAACTTGCGCCACATACCCACGCCGTTTTCCAGCTGGGGATACTCCTCGTAAAATTCCGCCGGCGGGATCGGGCGGCCGGCCATCAGATACCACTCATCCCCCGGATACACCAGACGGGTGCCCAGTTCTTCCCGGCACTGATTGCCGAATTCTTCCAGGATGTCCAGCACCTCGGCGGCGCTGGCCGCGTCATAGGGGATCAGCTTGTACAGCCGGTCCCGGTAGCGGGTCAGGCCGCTGGGCACCGCCGCGATGCTCTTGACATGCGGGGCCAGGGTCTTCAGGTCGGCCAGGGTACGCCGCAGCTCGTCCCCGTCGTTCACCCCGCGGCAGAGCACCAGCTGACAGTTCATCTCAATGCCCGCCTGCGCAAACTGCGGCAGATACTCCAGCACCTCCCCGGCCCGCTTGTTGGCCATCATCCGCACCCGAAGCTGCGGGTTGGTGGTGTGCACCGAGATGTTGATGGGGCTGATGTGCATGGTTTTGATGCGCTCCACCTCGTGGGCGCTCAGGTTGGTCAGGGTGACGTAGTTGCCGAACAGAAAACTCAGCCGCTCATCGTCATCCTTGAAATACAGGGTATCCCGCATGCCGGGAGGCAGCTGGTCGATGAAGCAGAACATGCAATGGTTGGCGCATGTATGCTTCTGGTCGATCAGATAGGTTTCAAATCCGCAGCCCAGCGGCTCGTATTCGGTTTTGTTCACCTGCAGATAATCCAGGTGCCCCTCGGTGGACACGGCCAGCTGAAAGGACGCGCCGGAGGTATAGAACTGATAGTCCAGCATATCGTTGAGCTCGTTGCCGTCTGCCGAGAGCAGCACCGAACCGGGCCGGATGCCCAGACGCTCGGCCGCCGAGCCCTTTTCCACCTGCTGTACACGCACCGCCATAATCGGTAACCCTCCTGTAGGATAACAAAGCAAAAAGGGGAAGGCAAGCCCTCCCCTTTACACTGGAAACCTGGATCAGGCTTCCTTCTTGACGATTTCCTTGCCCTTGTAGTAGCCGCAGTTGCCGCATACCTGGTGGGGGAGTTTGTACTCGCCGCACTGTTCGCACTTGACCAGAGCGGGGGCCTCCAGCTTCCACACAGAGGAGCGACGCTTGTCACGCCGTGCCTTGGAAACCTTTCTCTTGGGTACTGCCATCTTTAAGCACCTCCTCGATGGAATTCTGTCATTGAAGCAGTTGTTTCAATATACTTAGCCTTGCGTCTGCGGGGGCATCATCGCCGGCCTGCCGCTGACAGGCACAGCCTGCCGCTTTTGGTTGTCCGCATACGGGGCAAAGTCCCTGACAATCCGGGCTGCAAAGCAGCACGGGCTCGACCTCCAGCACCAGTTCCTGATATGCCAGTTCGTCCAGATCCAGCGCGCCGTTCTCCGCCAGGGGAAGCTCGAACTCCTCGCTGTCAGGATCGGACGGACGGATCAGCCACCGGCGTTCAAAACACACCGGCTGACGCACGGGCGCCAGGCATCGGGCACAGGATGCGCAGACCTGCGACTCTACCTTGAGCACAAGTTCCACATCCGCCTCGCCGGGATAGGCCGCGAACTCCACCGAGACCGGCTCGTCCACCGAATATCCGGGAAAATCAGCGCCGCCGAAGTCCACCGTAAAGGACTGGCGCCAAGGCTCTCGCCCGTTGTGCAGAAACTGTTTCAGATCAAATTGCATAGTCTACCTCAAAGGCCGCTTATCAATTATACCCACTGTACATTCGTTTGTCAACTACAAAATACAGCGGAAATCAACTTTTTTGGTGTTTTCACCCGATCACCGGGCAAGCACACCCGGATATGGATGCGGCGGGGGCCGTTTCCGGCCCCCGCCGCCCATTCACCGCCGAAAGGCGGATCACAGATACTTGGAAACGCTCTCCGGCAGCGCAGCGCGTTCAGCCGAAACGGTAACAACCAGCTTCAGGTTCTCGCCCGCGATGGCGCTCAGCTGATCCAGAACCTTGCCCAGGGTCTCCAGGTCATGGTCCAGAACCTTCAGCACGCCGTCAATATACAGTTCGGTAATGTCGTAGTTACCGGCCAGAACGCCGGCCACGAAGCCGTAGAACATATCGGCGCCGGCCACATGGTACTCGTCCATATCCACCAGGCGGGCCTTGTAGTCGATGTCGTAGGTGAGCTGCATGCCCTTCTCGATAACCACCACGTTGCCGGAAGTGGTGCGGGTGCCGGCGTTGATCATGTCAACCAGGGTCTTGGTCTTTCCGGAGCCTTTGGTGCCGACGATAAGTTGAATCATAGGGGTATACCTCCTTGTATTTTCACACTGTATTCAGTGCAAGGGATCAATCTGCCAGTTTGGCTTCCAGTTCCGCTTTGCGGTCCTCGTAGCCGGGCTTGCCCAGCAGGGCGAACATATTCTTCTTGTAGCTTTCCACACCGGGCTGGTCGAAGGGGTTCACGCCCAGCAGATAGCCGCTGACCGCGCAGGCCCGCTCGAAGAAGTAGATCAGGCCGCCCAGGTCGTACTCGGACAGGCCGTCCAGCTCCAGCAGGATGTTGGGCACGCCGCCGTCGGTATGGGCCAGCACGGTGCCTTCCAGAGCCTTGTGGTTGACCACGCTCATGTTCTGGTCCGCCAGGAAGTCCAGGCCGTCAAAGTTGTCGGCGCTGCGCTCGATGAAGAGGTCACGGGTGGGCTTCTTGATGTCCACAACCGTCTCGAACATGATCCGGGCTCCGTCCTGTACGAACTGGCCCATGGAATGCAGGTCGGTGGAGAAAACCACGCTGGTGGGCATCAGGCCCTTCTGGTCCTTGCCCTCGCTCTCGCCGTACAGCTGCTTGTACCACTCGTTCATCATGGTGAAGTTGGGCTCATAGCAGGCCATCAGCTCCACCGCCTTGCCCTTGCGGTACAGGATGTTGCGGGCCGCGGCGTAACGGTAGCAGGCATTGTCCGGGCTGAGCACCGAATACTCGGCCATGGCGTCGGCCGCGCCCTTCATCAGCGCGTCGATGTCACAGCCGGCGCAGGCGATGGGCAGCAGGCCCACGGCGGTGAGCACCGAATACCGGCCGCCCACATCGTCGGGCACCACGAAGGTCTCCCACCCTTCGGCATCGGCCAGCTGCTTCAGGGTGCCGCGGGCACGGTCGGTGGTGGCGTAGATCCGGCGGCGGGCCTCTTCAACGCCCACGGTGTCTTCCAGATATTTCTTGAAGACACGGAACGCCAGGGCCGGCTCGGTGGTGGTGCCGGACTTGGAAATAATATTCACGCTGACGCGCTTGCCGCGGCAGCAGTCCAGGATATCCTGCAGATAGGCCGGGCTGATGGAGTTGCCGGCAAAGAAGATCTGGGGGCCGTCCTGCACGGTGCAGTTGTACATCGCGCCCTTGACCGCCTCGATCACCGCGCGGGCGCCCAGGTAGGAGCCGCCGATGCCGATTACCACCAGCACGTCGCTGTCGCTGCGGATACGGGCCGCAGCGGCCTTGATCCGGGCAAACTCTTCTTTATCATAGGCCACCGGGAGATCGGTCCAACCCAGGAAATCGTTGCCCGGGCCGGTCTTGCTCTCCAGCATCTGGTGGGCCAGTTCCACCTGCGGATAAATGGCGGCGAATTCCTCATCTCGCACAAACCCGTTCAGGTGTTTTGCATTGAATTTTACGCTCATGCATCTGCCTCCCTTTAGCAGTGGATGTCATGTAATAACTATACAGTTTTGCCCGGGTACTGTCAAGGCAGGCGGCGCAAGTTTGACACAAAAAACGGAGTTTCTCCCCGCCCCGGCTTACAGGCGGCACAGCTCCCGCAGCAGGGCGGAAAAAGCGGTGGACAGGGTGCGCCGGGCTACCGGGCCGGCGGTAACCACCGGGTACTCGCCCAGCAGCTGTTCCCCCGCGTACAGCTGCACCACGCCCACCTGCGCATCCTGTTCCACCGGAGCTTCCAGCTGCCCGGGCAGGGTCAGTTCCGCGTGCAGGGAGGCTGCGCCGCCCTTGGGCACCAGCAGCGCGCCGGGCAGCCGGTAAGCCAGGGTCACCCGGGCGTCGTCCCCCAGGGTCACGGGCAGGGTCAGCGGGGCGTTTTCCGGCAGCGGCGCGGCGGCGCTCTCAAAATTGGCGAATCCGTAGTCCAGCAGGGTGGTGGCCGCGTCGAACCGGTCGGAGCTGTTGCCCGCGCCCAGCACCACCGCGATCAGGGACAGGCCGTTCCGGGTGGCACTGGCGGTGATGCAGATCCCCGCGCCGCTGGTGGTGCCGGTCTTGAGGCCGGTGACCCCCTCATACCGGCGCAGCAGCTTGTTGGTGTTGACCAGCTGGGTCTCACCGCCCCGCAGGCTGTCGGTCCAGATGGTGGTGTATTCGGTGATCTGCGGGTGTTTGGTGAGCATTTCCCGGCTGAGCATCGCCACATCCCGGGCGGTGGACAGATGACCGCTGGCATCCAGACCGCAGGCATTGGCAAAATGGGTGCCGGACAGCCCCAGTTCCCGGGCCTTGGCGTTCATCATCTCCACAAACGCCGCCTCGCTGCCGCCCACGTACTCCGCCACCGCTACCGCCGCGTCGTTGGCGCTGGCTACGCAGATAGCCTTGAGCATCTCCTGCAGGGTCATCTGTTCGCCGGGCTCCAGCCAGATCTGGCTGCCGCCCATATCGTAGGTATGCTCACTGACCGGCACAATGTCATCCAGGTGGATGCGGCCCGCTTCCAGTGCCTCAAAGGTGAGCAGCAGGGTCATCACCTTGGTGATGGAGGCGATGGGCAGACGCTCGTCCGGAAGCTTCTCGTACAGAATGGCCCCGGTGGCCTGATCCATAAGCACGGCAGCCCGGCAGGGCACATCAAAGTCCGGCTGCGCAAAGGTGAATGGCTGCGGGGTCTGCTCCGTATCCGTCTGGGCCGCGGAGACCGGCATACTGACCAGCAGGAGCAGCGCCAGCAGAGCCGCAATACATTGTTTCATGGTGCGTTCCTCACTTCCCCATTAATCTTTACCGTATGTATATGGGCGGAGAGCGCAAATTAGTCTTGCGGGGCAGTTGTGCCGGGGCGCGGATTCCGTTATAATAAGGTGTGATACGGGCCGCGCACGGCCCGGAAGAAACATACATTGCGAGGAAACACTATGCGCGTTAGTTTTTATACGCTGGGCTGCAAGGTGAACCAGAACGAAACCGGGGCGCTGCAGCAGCTGTTCTGCCAGAACGGCTACACCCTGGCCGGGAAGGACGAGCCGGCGGACGTTTACATTGTGAACAGCTGCACCGTGACCGCGGGCGGCGACAAAAAGAGCCGTCAGTGGCTGCGGCGGGCCAAGCGGGAAAACCCCGGCGCGGTAACCGTGCTGACCGGCTGCTATCCCCAGGCGTTCCCGGAGGAGGCCACCGCCATGGAAGAAGCCGATCTGGTGACCGGCAGCACCGACCGGCGCGGCCTGCTGCAGCGGGTGCAGCGGGTGCTGGACAGCGGTGAGCGGCTGGTGGACATCGCCCCCCACGAGCGGGGCGAAGCCTTTGAAGAACTGCCCATGGAGCGGTTCGAGGGCCACACCCGGGCGTTTATCAAGGTGGAGGACGGCTGCGACCGTCAGTGTGCCTACTGCGTGATCCCCCGGGCCCGGGGCCGGGTGCGCAGCCGCAGCGAGGAAAGCGTGCTGGCGGAACTGCGCACCCTGGCGGACGCGGGCTACCGGGAAGTGGTTCTGGCGGGCATCAACCTGTCCAGCTACGGCAAGGAGACCGGCAGCACCCTGGCCCGGCTGACCGCCGCCTGCGGGCAGGTAGCGGGCATCGACCGCATCCGGCTGGGCAGCCTGGAACCGGATCTGATGACCGACAGCGAGGTTGAAATTCTGGCCGGGGTGGACAGCCTGTGCCCCCAGTTCCATCTTTCGCTGCAGAGCGGCTGTGACGCCACCCTGCGGCGGATGCGCCGGATCTACGACACCGCCCAGTACGTGACCGTGGCGGACAAGCTGCGGGCGGCTTTCGGCGGAAATGTAAGCTTTACCACCGACGTGATCGTGGGTTTCCCCGGCGAGACCGAGGAGGAGTTCCGCCAGAGCCTGGCGTTTGTGGAGTCCTTTGGTTTCCTGAAGGTGCATGTATTCCCCTACTCCGCCCGGCCGGGCACCCCGGCGGCGGATTTCCCGGATCAGATCCCGGAGGCGGAAAAGGCCGCCCGGGTACACCGGATGCAGAAAGCCGCGGACGCGGCCCGTGCCCGGCTGGCGGCAGAGATGGAGGGCCGCCGGGAGGAAGTGCTGCTGGAAAAGCCCCTTTCGGCGACCCTGTTCACCGGCTATACCCGGCTGTATCTGCCGGTGGTGGTGAGCGCCCCCGGCCACACCGGCGGCGACGTGATACCGGTGGAGCTGGGCCCCTGGGAGGGCGAGCACAGCCGCGCCCGGCTGGCGGAATAAAAAAGCAGCAAAACCGCCGAAGAAAATCCGTTTTGCCCCTTGGCGGCGGGGCGGTTTTATGTTATTCTTTTGACGAGACCCGAAGTGTGAAAGGAGTACCACCATGCGAGGAATCTACACCCCCGTAATCGACATCCGCCGCAAGGTCTTTACCGAAGTGGCCCGGATGTCCTACGAAGGCGGAAATTATGCGGAAAAGATGACCACCCTGCCCTTCAAGATCGTGCCCGGCGAAATCGGCAAGCTGCGGCACAACATCTTCCTGGAGCGGGCCATTGTAAGCGAGCGTATCCGGCTGGCCATGGGCCTGCCCCTGCGCCCGGTGGACACCCAGATGCCCGCCAGCGCCGGCGTGGAGCACAGCGCCATTGCGGAAAAATACTACGATCCGCCGCTGATCAATGTAATCAAGTTTGCCTGCAACAGCTGCCCGGAGAAGCTGGTCAAGGTAACCAGCATGTGCCAGGGCTGTCTGGCCCATCCCTGCCAGGAGGTATGCCCCAAAAAGGCGATCTCCTTCCGCAACGGGCTGAGCCATATCGATCAGGATCTGTGCATCAAGTGCGGCAAATGCGTGGACGCCTGCCCCTACCACGCCATCGTGAAGATGGAGCGGCCCTGCGCCCAGGCCTGCGGCATGAACGCCATCAAGTCGGACGAGTTCGGCCGTGCCGAGATCGATTACGACAAGTGCGTATCCTGCGGCATGTGTCTGGTGAACTGCCCCTTCGGCGCCATTTCCGACAAGGGCCAGATCTTCCAGCTGATCCAGTCCATCCAGCAGGGCGACCGGGTGTTTGCCATTGTGGCCCCGGCATTCATCAACCAGTTCCCCGGCCTGACCCCGGAGAAGTTCAAGGCTGCCATGAAGCAGCTGGGCTTTGATGACGTGGCGGAGGTGGCCATCGGCGCCGACCTGTGCACCGTGGAGGAAGCCAAGGACTTCATGCGTGAGGTGCCGGAGCATCAGCCGTTCATGGCGACCAGCTGCTGCCCGTCCTGGAGCGTGATGGCCAAAAAGCTGTTCCCGGAACTGGCCCCCTACATCAGCATGGCCATGACCCCCATGGTGCTGACCGCCCGCCTGCTGAAAAAGCAGCACAAGAACATCAAGGTGGCCTTTATCGGCCCCTGCTCCGCCAAGAAGCTGGAAGCCAGCCGCCGCACCGTGCGCAGCGATGTGGACTTTGTGCTGACCTTTGAGGAACTGATGGGCATGTTCGAGGCCCGCGAAGTGGACTTCGACATTCTGGAGGACGAGGGCGGCCTGGATCGTGCCACCGCCGCGGGCCGCGGCTTTGCCGCCAGCGGCGGCGTGGCGCAGGCTGTGGCCGATGCCATCCATCGTCTGGATCCGGAACGCGAGATCAAGATCGCCAGCGCTCAGGGCCTGGCGGAATGCAAGAAGCTGCTGATGATGGCCAAGGCCGGCAAGTACAACGGCTATCTGCTGGAGGGCATGGGCTGCCCCGGCGGCTGCATCGCCGGTGCGGGCACCCTGGCCGACCCGGCCAAGACCGCGGCCATCCTGGCCAAGTACAAGAAGGAAGCCAATCTCCAGGACGCGCTGGACAGCCCCTACGAGATTACCCTGAACTTCCTGCACGACTGATTCAAGCCTTACGAATAACCGAGAAACCCCGGTGCGCACAGCGCACCGGGGTTTCTCGGTTTGAAAGGAAAAACGAGCTTTGAGAACCGTTCGCCGTACCCGGCCGCCCGGCCGGGGGAACACCGTCGGAACAATCCGGGACGGCGCCCGCTCTCATACGTAGAAAAGCATATCGCTGTAGGTGGGCAGCGGCCACAGGGAACGATCCACCGTCTGCTCCAGCTTGTCGGCCGGGGTGCGAACCTCCGCCATGGCGGGCAGCACCTTGTCGGCGCAGTAGCGGGCCAGCTCGGTCACATCCTGCGGCATAGCCGCCACGCAGGCGTCCAGGCTGTCGGCGGCCGCCAGCATCTCGCCGGTGAGCACGCTCACCTTGCCGGTAAGCGCCGCCTCGGCGGGCACTTCAATGCCCAGCGCCTTCTTGGCGCTCACGCCGGCGGCCAGGCCGTTGGCGTATTTGATGCAGGCGGGGGCAATCTGCTGACGCACCAGGTCCAGCAGGGTCAGGGCCTCAATACGGATCGCCTTGCCGTACTCGTCCAGCAGGATCTCCTGCCGGGAAGCGATCTCTTCCCGAGTATAGATGCCGTGCCGGGCAAACAGCTCCACGTTCTTCTGGTCGGTGTAGTGTACCAGCGCCTCGGGGGTGGTGCGGAAATTGCACAGGCCCCGGCGCTCGGCCTCCACCGGCCACTCCTCGCCGTAGCCGTTGCCGTTGAACAGGATGCGCTGATGGGCCGCCAGTTCGCGGCGGATCAGGGCCAGCAGATCCTTCTGGAAATCAACGCTGCCCTCCAGCTCATCCGCATACTGGGCCAGCGCATCGGCCACCGCGGTGTTGAGCATTACGTTGGTGCAGGCAATATTGAAGGAAGAACCGGGCATGCGGAACTCAAACTTGTTGCCGGTAAAGGCAAAGGGGCTGGTACGGTTCCGGTCGGAGGTATCCCGGGGCAGATTGGGCAGCACCACGGCGCCGGTATCCAGTACGGTGGGCGCGTTGGGATGGCAGGGAGTGCCTTCGACCAGGCAATCGATCACCGCCTGCAGCTCATCACCCACATACACCGACACGATGGCCGGAGGCGCCTCGTTGGCGCCCAGACGGTGGTCGTTGCCGGCGCTGGCCACGCTGATGCGCAGCAGATCCTGGAAATCGTCCACCGCCTTGATCACCGCGGTGAGGAACAGCAGGAATTGGGTGTTCTCGGCCGGGGTGGAACCCGGATCCAGCAGGTTCTCCCCTTTGTCGGTGCTCATGCTCCAGTTGTTGTGCTTGCCGCTGCCGTTGACACCCTCAAAGGGCTTCTCGTGCAGCAGGCAGGCAAAACCGTGCCGGTCGGCCACCTTCTTCATGACCTCCATGGTCAGCTGGTTGGCGTCGGTGGCAATGTTGGCGGTGCCAAAGATGGGGGCCATCTCATGCTGGCAGGGGGCTACCTCGTTGTGCTCGGTCTTGGCCAGGATGCCCAGCTTCCAGAGCTCCTCATCCAGGTCGGCCATAAACGCCTTGACACGGGGCCGCAGGGAACCAAAGTAGTGATCCTCCATCTCCTGACCCTTGGGGGCGGGGGCGCCCACCAGGGTACGGCCGGTCAGGATCAGGTCCGGGCGGCAGGCATAGTCCTGCTTGTTGACCAGGAAATACTCCTGCTCCGGCCCGATGGTAGCGGTAACCCGGCAGGCTTTTTTGCCGAACATCGCCAGCACACGCACCGCCTGACGGCTCAGCGCCTCCATGCTGCGCAGCAGCGGGGTTTTCTTGTCCAGCACCTGGCCGGTGTAGCTGCAGAATGCCGTGGGAATGCACAGGGTGTCATCCTTGATGAAGGCGTAGCTGGTGGGATCCCAGGCGGTATAGCCGCGGGCCTCAAAGGTGGCACGCAGGCCGCCGGAGGGGAAGCTGGACGCATCCGGCTCGCCCTTGACCAGTTCCTTGCCGGAGAAGTCCATGATAACGCCGCCATCGCCGCAGGGGCTGATGAAGCTGTCGTGCTTTTCGGCGGTAACACCGGTCATGGGCTGGAACCAGTGGGTAAAATGGGTGGCGCCCTTGCTCACCGCCCAGTCCTTCATACAGGTAGCCACCACATTGGCCACATCCAGATTCAGCGGCGCACCCCGCTGAATGGTATTTTTCAGAGAACGGTACACATCCCGGGGGAGGTGCGCCTTCATCACTTTGTCATTAAAAACCATACTGCCAAACAGTTCCGGTACGTTCTGCATACTAAACTCTCCTTCCCTCAAACACGCTGTTTTTTGTTTACAGCAGCGAAATGCCTGCTTCCTCGCAAGCCTTCACCATCTCCTGCGGCCACAGGCTGACCTGCACCTCGCCGATGTGGGCCTTGCCCAGCAGCAGCATGCACAGACGGCTCTGGCCGATGCCGCCGCCCATGGTCAGGGGCAGGGTGCCGTCCAGCACAGCCTTGTGGAACGGCAGTTCCAGCCGCTCGGGGCAGCCGGCCAGTTCGCACTGACGGCGCATGCTCTCCGCATCCACGCGGATGCCCATGCTGGACACCTCAAAGGCGTGACCCAGCACGCTGTTCCAGAACAGGATATCCCCGTTCAGCGCCCAGTCGTCGTAGTCGGGGGCGCGGCCGTCATGCTTCTGGCCGCCCTTCAGGGCCCCGCCGATCTGCATGACAAAGGCGGTGGGATGATCTTTCAGCCAGGCGTCCTCCCGCTCCTTCGGGGTCTTGTCAGGCCACAGATCCTCCAGTTCCTGGCTGGTAACAAAGCTGACCTCGCGGGACAGCTCCACCGGCAGGGCGGGATATTCCTTCTTCACCGCGTCCAGGGTGTCGCAGACAGCCGCCACGATCTGACGGACCGTTTCTTTCAGATCCTCCACGGTGCGGGTTTCCCGGGTGATCACCTTTTCCCAGTCCCACTGATCCACATAGACCGAATGGAGAGCATCCAGCTCCTCATCCCGGCGGATGGCGTTCATGTCGGTATACAGGCCGGTGCCGGCGGCAAAGCCGTAGCGGCCCAGCGCCATGCGCTTCCACTTGGCCAGGCTGTGCACCACCTGCGCGGCAGGCAGGGTAGGAATGGCCGGAATATCAAAGGATACCGGGCGCTCCACACCGTTCAGATCGTCGTTCAGGCCGGTAGCCGGATCCACAAACAGCGGCGCGGTCACACGGGACAGGCTCAGCCGCCGAGACAGTTCCTGCTGGAAAGTCTGCTTGATGAATCCAATGGCCTTCTGGGTATCATACAGGCCCAAAACAGGGGTATACTCTTTTTTCATACGTCATTCCTCCTTATTCCAAAGCCGGGGCACCAGCCAGGCGAACAAACGCCTGCAGGATACCCAGCCCTGTCTCAGCACTTTTTTCCGGATGAAACTGCACGCCGGTTACATTGGCCCGCTGCACCGCCGCACATACATTGTGGCCGCCATACAGGGTATAGGCCAGGCGGTCGGCCTCCTGGGCGGGCCGGGCGGCAAAGCTGTGCACGAAGTACACCTCTTCGCCGGGCTGCACATCCGCCAGGGGCGTGGCGGTGAATCCCGTCTGACGGTCGGGATACAGCCCGCTCCATCCCACGTGGGGCACCCGCAGCGGCGCGCCGTCGGTATCCAGCCGGGGCAGCGGTTCCACCGTGCCGGGGATCAGCCCCAGACCGGCGGTTTCGCCGTCCTCATAGCCGGTATCGAACAGCATCTGCATGCCCAGGCAGATCCCCAGCAGCGGCACCCCTTCGGATGCCTTCTGCCGGATAGCCTCGTCCAGGCCGCTCTCCCGCAGGCGGGCCATGCCGTCGGCAAAGGAACCTACACCCGGCAGCACCAGCGCCGCCGTTTTCTGCAGATCCCGGGGACTGTGGGCGAACAGGGTTTCCGCACCGCAGTGTTCCAGCGCACGCCGCACACTGAGCAGATTACCCCGGCCATAGTCGATAATGGTTACGACCGGCCGCATACTCTCACCTCCACGCCCTGCCGGGCCAGTTGTTCCTTGAGGGTGGGAATGTCGGCGTCGCCGTAGTGCAGGATGCTGCCCACGGCCACCGCGGCCGCGCCGCCCTGTACGGCCTGGTTCAGATCCCCGGCCCCGGACGCGCCGCCGGCGGCGATCACCGGCACAGGCACCGCGGCACAGACAGCGGCAATCAGCTCCTGATCCATACCTTTGCGGAACCCTTCTTTATCCACACCGGTAAGCAGGATCTCCCCTGCCCCCCGGGCCACCCCTTCTTTGACCCACTCCAGCACATCCCGGCCGGAGTGTTCCCGGCCGTTGTCGTAGTAGGCTTCCCAGCCGGCGGAAGGATCGGTGGGGTTCCGCCGCTTGGCCTGCACACTGAGCACCATGCACTGACTGCCGAACGCCCGGGCGATTTCCCCGATCAGTTCCGGCCGGCGCAGGGCCGCGGTGTTGATGGCGGCCTTATCCGCCCCCGCCCGCAGGATGGCGGCCACGTCCTCCACGCTGCGAAGCCCGCCGCCCGCGGTGATGGGGATGAACACATCGGCGGTAGCCTGCCGAAGGATATCCCCCAGATTGTTGCGTTCATACAAACTGGCAACCGTATCCAGGTAGAGCAGTTCGTCCACGCCCTGCCGGTAATACCGTGCTGCGAACTCGTGCGGATCGCCCAGTTTTCGCAGCCCTTCGTACTGGATGCCTTTGACCAGGTTCTCGTCCTTTACATCCAGCCGGGCGATCAGGCGTACCCGGCTCATCGGGCTGCTCCCCAGCCGCAGAGGCTGTCGCCCTCATAGGGGGTATGCCGCAGCGACCAGACACCGTCCTTGTAATTCCATAGGTGGGGCGAACGGAACCGGTCGGCCAGATGCATGAAGTAATCCAGATCCATCTGGGGCTGTTCAAAGCAATCGGCCGCCTTGCCGAAATGCTTCTTGTCGATGGAGATATACCGGAAGAATTCATCGGCAAACCGGGCGGGGAATTCTCCGTCGAACTTGCGGCAGAGGGCCACACCCTCCGGGCGGGTGATCTCGTGGTTGCGGATCTCCTGGGCCGCGTCGTAGGTGCAGCGGCCGATGCCGTACTTGATGTAGGTGGTGTAATAGAAGAAATCATCCACCTTGTCATCAATGGAATTGTACTTGGAATAGGTACCGGCGGTACGCTCCGGGCTGGGAACAAACCCGCCGTGCTCCACACTGTAATAGTAGGCTCCCTGGGGATGCCACTTCTCGTAGTAGCCCATGTAATGTACCTGGATGTGGTTCTTCTCCACGTCGCTGGTTTCGCAGGGCAGATAGATGGCCAGGTCAGCCGCGTCCACCCCGAAATCCTCCTTGAGCTGCCGCAGCGATACGCCGCCCAGATAGATATGGTCGAAATCGTTGGTGGCAAAGAACCGTTCGTCCCGCAGGGCGGTGTCGTTGTCCGCGATGGGGTTGCCGAACTCGGCTTCGTTCTCCCCGTAGAATACCAGCGGAATGCCGAACTTGGCCGCCATCTTGGGGGCCAGCTGCTTCTGACCCAGAATAAACGGCTGGAACGGGTGGAACAGATTTTCGGTAGCCAGCCGGGTCAGCAGCCGGTGGGTCAGGCCGTTGGGGGTGCACAGGTAGTTGTCAAACCCCGCGTGGATCCAGGCTTCAAAGTTCTGCCAGCCCCAGGTGGTGTAGATGTGCGGGGCCCAGGTAACGGTGAGCGGATGCATCCCGTACTTGTATTTCAGCAGATGGGCGGCATAAAAGCTGTCCTTGCCGCCGGAGCCGGGCACCAGGCAGTCGTAGCTGCCGTCGGTTTTGCGGTAGCGGTCACACAGTTCCCGCAGCTGACGTTCCCGGTCCTCCCAGTCGATGCGGCCCTCCTTGTTGTGGCAGGCATGGCAGGCATCACAGACGCCGTCCTCCTGGATCACCATGGTGGCCTTTTTGGAGCGGATGGTGTGCTCGAACTCCTGGCAGCTGTTGGGCTTCTGGTTGCTCATCACACATTCGCTGCAGAACTGCACCTTGCTTGGCAGGCCGAAATAGGCTTCCCGTTTTTCATCCGGGATGGACGGGTCGTATTTCGTGTAGTCGATGGGCAGATATCGGGGCAGTTTTTCCATAGGTTATACGCCTCACTTTTCCTTCAAAGATTCCTTTCAAACCGGCGTGTTCGTATCACGCCTATATATAAAGGAAAGGCGCCTGCCGGCAAAAGAGGGATTTTCCCCTTTTGCACGGCAGGCGCCTTTGCCTGTCGATAGGATAGCGCGGGACTCACAGATCCCGGTCTTCGTAGTTCTGCAGAATCTCCAGCGCGGCCTCCCGGCTGGTGACCCGGGCGTCCATCGCCCGTTTTTCAATCAGCCGATGGGCCTCCTCCTCGGAGAGATCAGCATAACGGGCCAGCACGCATTTGGCGCGGCTGATTACCCGGGCTTCGTCCAGCCGTTTGGCCAGACGCTGGTTCTGGGCCATCAGCGCCCGCACCCGCTGCTGGCTGGTACGGATCAGGCGGATTGCGAAAGCCGCCTGCTGACGGGAAAGCGGACGTCCCAGTACAAACACCCCGTGCTTTTCCAGCCCGGCGGCCAATCGGTCCGCCTGCGGCCCGGGGCAGAGCAGGATGACACCCGCACCGCCGTCCGCTGCCTGCACCGCCAGATCCCGGCCGAACTCGTCCGGAAGCGGTGCGTTGACCACCAGCAGCTCACAGCCGTTCTGGCCCATGGCACGGCGCGCTTCCCCCGCGCTGGTGCAGCAGATTGCCCCCTGGCCGGGCCCCGCAAACAGGGTGCGCAGGGTGTCGTGGTACTGGCGGTCGCTCGCGATCAGGACACCACCGGCCATTGGGCTCACCTCACTTCTACGCCGCGTACGGCGGTATTTCAGATACGGTCAAAATACTGTTCCATCTCGTAGAGAACCGGGTCCGGCTCGGCGGCGTAGGCCTCGGCTTCCTTTTGCTTATAGGCAAGATAGTCGTTCAGCAAACGGGCGGGCAGCACCCGGGGAAGGAAATCGCTCTTGCGGGCCGTCTCCACCGCCTCGGCCAGATCGGCGGGCAGCGGGGTCAGGTTCGGCGCTTCGGAGGGCCGGTAGACCGCAAAGTTGATGGAGGGCGGCAGGGTCAGCTTATCCCGGATGCCCTCGAAGCCTGCTTCCAGCAGCAGTGCGGTGACCACATAGGGGTTGCAGGAGGGATCGGGGTTGCGCAGTTCCATGCGGCAGTCATCCCCTTTGGCAGCGGGCACCCGCACCAGGGAGGAGCGGTTCTGGCAGCTCCAGCTGACCACGCCCGGCGCCTCATGGCAGCCCAGACGGTTGTAGGAGCCGGGCAGCGGATCGGCAAACACGGTGATCTCCGGCACCCGCCGCAGGATGCCTGCCAGGAAGGCGGCCGCCTCCGGATCGGGGTTTTCGGCAAAACCGCGGAACAGGTTTTCCCCGTTCCGGAACAGGGACAGGTTCATGTGCAGGCCGCTGCCGCTGGCCCCGGGCAGGGGCTTGGGCAGGAAGGAGGCGAACAGCCCGTTCTGGGCGGCAATGGCCTTGACCGCCGTGCGCATGGTCATCAGGTCGTCGGCCGCGTGCAGCGGCGAAGCGCACCGGAAATCGATCTCGTTCTGGCCGGGGCCCTGCTCGTGGTGGCTGCGCTCCGGCTGGATCCCCATTTCCTCCAGCGTCAGGCAGATCTCCCGGCGTACATTTTCGCCCCGGTCCATGGGAGCAATGTCAAAGTACCCGGCCCGGTCAAAGGGGCGGTTGGTGGGCTGGCCCTGCTCGTCGGTTTCGAACAGGTAGAACTCGCATTCCGGGCCCGCCAGCAGACGGTAGCCGGCCTGCTCGGCCTGACGCTCCACCCGCTGCAGCAGGTGCCGCCCGTCCCCCTCAAAGGGGCGCCCATCCGGATAATGGATGTTGCACATCACCCGGGCCACACAGCTCTCGCTGGGGCGCCAGGGCAGCAGGCAGAAGGTATCCAGATCCGGCACCAGGAACAGATCCGATTCCGCCACGTTGGCAAACCCCGCGATGGCCGATGCATCAAAGGAAACGCCCGCTTCCACCGCGTGGGGCAGCTGGCTGGCCATAATGGCAATGTTCTTCTGCACACCGAAGATGTCGCAGAACGCCAGACGGATGAACTTGATGTCGTTTTCTTCAATAAACGAAAGCAGCTGGGAAAGAGAGTGGCTCATGGGATGCCTCCTTGCCGTGCGGGTGAATATGGGAAAAGGCGCTGCCTGCCCCTTGGCGGGGCCGCAGCGCCTTTGCTGGTTCCAATAGCTGAATTATAGCCCCGGCCGGGCGCTTCGTCAAGCAAAATCGCGCCGCCGCGGCCTGATTTTGTCAGTTGCACAAACTTTTTCCATTTAAGGCCCCGCGCCTTGGCAAGTATAGCGCATAGACAGCGGCCTGCCTTGACAATTTGCAGGCGCGATGCTATTTTATATCGTATGGACAATGACGTCTGCGCTGGTGCCGCCGGTACCGGTGCGGGCGTTTTTTGCTTTTCGGGAAAGGAGCGTATATAAATATGATCAACCACCATTTTGACGATGTGCCCCGCAGCTATCTGTTCAGTGAGGTGGCCCGCCGGGTGCAGACCTACCGGCAGGCCCATCCGGACAAATCGCTGATCCATATGGGTATCGGGGACGTGACCCGGCCGCTCTGTCAGACGGTGGTGCAGGCTATGCAGGCGGCCAGCGCCGAACAGGGCCAGGCGGGCAGCTTCCGCGGCTACGGCCCGGAACAGGGGTACCTGTTCCTGCGGCAGGCCATCAGCGGGTACTACGAAAGCATGGGCGTGCAGGTAGACCCGGCGGATATCTTTGTAAGCGACGGCGCCAAGAGCGATCTGGGCAATCTGCCGGATCTGTTCACCACCGATTGCCGGGTGCTGATCCCCGACCCGGTGTATCCGGTTTACCGGGACACCAACCTGATGGCCGGGCGGCAGGTGGCCTATCTGGACGCCACCCGGGAGAACGGTTTCCTGCCTCTGCCCGATGACAGCCTGGACGCCCAGCTGATCTATCTGTGCTCCCCCGGCAACCCCACCGGCGCCGCCTACAACAAGGCCGGTCTGGCCCGCTGGGTGGAATACGCCCGGGAGCATGACGCCGTGATTCTGTACGACGCGGCCTACGAATCCTTTATCCGCAGCGACGTGCCCCGCACTATCTACGAAATCCCCGGTGCGGAGGAATGCGCCATCGAGGTGTGCAGCCTGAGCAAGACCGCCGGGTTCACCGGCACCCGCTGCGGCTACACGGTGGTGCCCCGCAGCCTGGTGCGGGAAGGGATGAACCTGCACGATATGTGGCTGCGCCGCCAGAGCACCAAGATGAACGGGGTGGCCTATCCGGTTCAGCGGGCTGCCGAGGCGGTGTTCACCCCCGCCGGTCTGGCCGGCTGCCGGGAGAGCATCGACGCCTATCTGCGCAGCGCCTCCGTGGCGGCCCGGGTGCTGGATGAGCTGGGAATCTGGTACTGCGGCGGCAAGGATTCCCCCTATCTGTGGATGGAATGCCCCCGCGGCATGGATTCCTGGAGCTTCTTTGACGCACTGCTGGAGAACGCCGGGGTGGTCGGTACGCCGGGCAGCGGCTTCGGCCGCAATGGCGAGGGGTATTTCCGCCTGTCCGCCTTTGCCGGGGAACAGCAGGCCGCTGAGGCCATGGCCCGCATGGCCGACTGGCTGCGCCGGGGCTGATCGAACACATAAAAAATCCCGGGGCCGATTGGCCCCGGGATTTTTTGTGCTTATTGTTCCTGCAGGCAGGCATGCACCAGTTCCCGGAACAAGGGATGCGCCCGGTTGGGACGGCTCTTGAACTCGGGGTGATACTGTACCGCCAGGTAATAGGGATGGCCGGGCAGTTCCATGGCCTCCACCAGATGACCGTCCGGAGAGGTACCGCTGAACACCAACCCCGCCTGCTCCAGGCGGGAACGGAACACGTTGCTCACCTCGTACCGGTGACGGTGCCGTTCATGGATTTCCGGCGCGCCGCCGTACACCGCCCGCATCCGGCTGTCCTCAGCCAAACGGCAGGGATAGGCGCCCAGCCGCATGGTGCCGCCCTTGGGCAGATTGCCCTGCTGATCCGGCATCAGGTCGATCACACACTCACTGCCTTCCGGGTCAAACTCCCGGCTGTTGGCGGTGGACAGGCCCGCCAGGCTGCGGGCGGCCTCGATCACCGCCACCTGCATGCCCAGGCAGATGCCCAGATAGGGCACCCGCTTCTCCCGGGCCCAGCGCGCGGCCAGGATCATGCCCTCCACGCCCCGGCTGCCGAAGCCGCCCGGTACCAGAACGCCGTCCACGCCGGCCAGACGCTCGTCCACATTCTCCTCCGTAAGCTGATCCGCATCCACCCAGCGGATGGACACCGCCGCCCGGTTTTCGAAACCGCCGTGGTGCAGCGCCTCCACCACCGACAGGTACGCGTCGTGCAGCTCCACATATTTGCCTACCATGGCGATGGTAACGGCGCGCTCCAGTTCGCTTGTACGGCGGCAGAGTTCCTTCCACTCGGTCAGATCCGGTTCCGGGGTGTTAAAGCCAAACCGGCGGCAGACCAGCCCGTCCAGATCCGCGTCATGCAGCATCAGCGGCACATCGTACAGGCTGTCCAGGGTCTGGTTTTCAATCACGCACTCCGGCTCCACGTTGCAGAAGGCGGCCATCTTCTGCCGGATGCCGTCCTCCAGCGGTTCGTCGCAGCGGGCGATGATCACGTCCGGCATGATGCCCATGCTCTGCAGCTCATGCACCGAATGCTGGGCAGGCTTGGTCTTGTGCTCGCCGGAGCATTTCAGCCAGGGCACCAGCACCACATGCAGGAACATGCAGTTTTCCCGGCCTA
The DNA here is from genome assembly GCA_944386225.1 of uncultured Gemmiger sp. Classification (GTDB taxonomy): domain Bacteria; phylum Bacillota; class Clostridia; order Oscillospirales; family Ruminococcaceae; genus Gemmiger_A. Next base: position 58,354 of record CALXAH010000006.1, on the reverse strand, counting down.
CCTCCCGGCTGATCTGCCGGATGGCTTCCAGAAACGGCTGGCTCTCGATATCGCCGATGGTGCCGCCGATCTCGGTAATGACCACGTCCGCCTGGGTGTACTCCGCCAGCCCGTAGACAAACCGCTTGATCTCGCCGGTCACATGGGGAATGATCTGGACGGTATGACCCAGGTATTCCCCCGCCCGCTCCTTGTGCAGCACGTTCCAGTAAACCCGGCCGCTGGTCAGGTTGGACAGCTTGTTCAGATCCTCATCAATAAAACGCTCGTAGTGACCCAGATCCAGGTCGGTTTCCACCCCGTCCTCCGTCACGAATACCTCGCCGTGCTGATACGGGCTCATGGTGCCCGGGTCCACGTTCACGTACGGATCCAGTTTCTGGGCCGCCACCCGCAGCCCCCGCTGTTTGAGCAGCCGCCCCAGGCTGGCCGCGCTGATACCCTTGCCCAGACCGGAAACCACGCCGCCGGTCACAAATATATGCTTGCTTGCCATCTGCCGTTCCCCCTGTTCCTGTTTTTGCGCAAAAACGAGAAAGGACGCCCATCCCCCGGCGCGAAGCCCGCGTCGGGGAATGGACGTCCTTGTCCTAACAGCTTGCTATTATACCCCGCCCACAGGCGGCTTGTCAAGACAAATCAGCCGATCCTGACGGCCGCACCGTAGCGCAGCGTTTTGTAGATGGTGGTGCCCATCTCCGCCAGGGTAATCAGAATCATCACCGCCAGCACCACCGTGGACACCGTATCCGCGTTCCAGTAGGCCAGATACTCCCCGGCTTTGCTGGTACTGGTTGCCAGCGCCGCCTGCGCCTCGGCTGAAAAGTTCGGATTCCAGAAGGGCAGAACCTTCATCAGCAGGGCGCACAGCAGAATCTGGATGACGCCGCACACAATATTGCTGACCATGACCAGCTTGCAGTAGCAGCCCATCACCATCTGCAGAACCTCGTCCGCCAGGGCGATAACCAGGCTGAGCACAAACACCGGCAGGATGGTCGGCCACTGCTCCAGATTGAACAGCGGCACAAAGATAACCGCGCCCTCCTGCGGGAAAACGGCCGAAAAGAGCCAGGGCGCTACAATCAGCAGTACGCAGAATACTACCATGAACACGATGCCGACCGCGCTTTCTCCCCGGTTAATAACCGCCCGCTGATCCGGCACAGGTTCCAGGAAACGGGGCGTCCAGCGGGGGCGGGAGGGCTTCTGGCCGTCCGCCAGCTTTTCCACCGACCAGCTTTCCGCCTTTCTGGTCTCGATCTTTACCTTCTGCCATTCCATTATAATGAAAAGCAGGGTTACTGCGCCGAACGCAGAGACGCAGCCGGCCAATGCGTTCACAATTCCGTCCCGCACCCCCTCAGCCACCGCTCGCAGGATCAGGCGGGCGGCATCCTGCCCCGCCGAGGCGGACAGCCCGGTCAGGGCGCTTATCAGCGACAGTACCAGAACCGGCACCGCCACGCAGAGCAGCACCACCCGGACAAACCACAGATAACTTTCCAGGTATTCCGGCCCGATCAGGTACTGGCGGCCGCTGCGGTATTGCTCCGCAAAACGGGCCGGATCCCCCAGCTGGGTCAGCACCGCTTCCATAGAACCCTTGTCCGCGTACATATCCCCGATCAGTTCCTCCAGTTCCATGCGCACCTCTTCCCGCTGCACTTTGGGCAGGCGGCGGGTTACCTGGTACACATACCGGCTCTGCAGATCCTTTTCCTCCGTCGTCATGTGTTTTCCTCCCTCAACATACGCTCCATGGCGGCCGACAGGTTTTCCCATTGAGTTTTCAGCTGCTCATACACCTGGGTGCCGTATTCGGTTCGCCGGTAATATTTGCGCGGTTTCGCACCGCCGGTCTCCCACTGGCTTTCCAGAAGCCCCTGCCCCTCCAGCCGGCGCAGCAGCGGGTACAGGGTGTTGGGATCCATGTCGATCCCCTTTTCCTCCAGGCTCTGCACCAGTGCATAGCCGTATTTGGGCTCCTTCATCTGGCTGAGCACACTGATGGTCAGCGTACCCCGCCGCAATTCCAGCAGCAGGGCGGACAACAGATCTTTTTCTTCCCCCATCGGCGTCACCTCCTGTACGCATTATACTGTGCGCCACACAGTATTGTCAATACAAAAATATTTGTTTTTGGCGCAAAAAAATTCCCGGATGCCTGCGCATCCGGGATTCTGGTGCGGAAGATGGGACTTGAACCCACACGTCATGGACACACGCACCTCAAACGTGCCTGTCTGCCGATTCCAGCACTTCCGCATATAGGCAGCAGGCCAGCTGCTGCAAGGGATATTTTAGCACAGAACGCCTGTCCGCGTCAAGTGTTTTGTTGGCCGGGAATACCACCCGGCAGCAGGGTCACCGGTTCGTCGCCGGTGTCCAGCTTGTCCAGCGCCTCCAGGCGGCGCTGCATCTGGCGGGTGCGCACCCCCACCAGGTTTTCCAGCTCCCGGCTGGCCTGATCCAGGCGGGCCTGGGTCTGGGCCAGGGCCTGCCCGAAGCGGGCAAACTCCCCTTTCACGCCGCCCAGCACCTGCCAGACCTCCCCCGAGCGTTTCTGGATCGCCAGGGTGCGGAAGCCCATCTGCAGGCTGTTGAGCAGCGCCGCCATCGTGGTGGGGCCGGCGGCCACCACCTTGTACTCCCGCTGCAGCCGTTCGGTAATGCCCCGGCGCACCGCCTCGGCGTACAGCCCTTCCACCGGCAGGAACATCACCCCGAAATCGGTGGTGTGGGGCGGGGCCAGATACTTGTCATGGATGTCCTTGGCAAAGGCGCGCAGCCGCTTGTCCAGTTCCTTGGCGGCGCTCTCCACGGCGGCCGGATCGGCCGCGTCGTAGGCCGCCAGCAGGGCGTTGTAGGCATCCAGCGGGAATTTCGCGTCAATGGGCATCCAGACGGTGTTTTCCCCATCCCCGGGCAGGCGCAGGGCATACTCCACCCGCTCGCTGCTGCCGGGCACGGTGGCCACGTTGGCCTCGTACTGGGCCGGGGCCAGCAGCTGTTCCAAAATTGCGCCCAGCTGCACCTCGCCCAGAATGCCCCGGGTTTTCACATTGCTCAGCACCTTTTTCAGATCGCCCACACCGGCGGCCAGGGTCTGCATTTCGCCCAGGCCCTTGTATACCGCTTCCAGGCGGCTGCTTACCAGCTCAAAGCTCTGGCGCAGCTTGTCGTCCAGGGTCTTCTGCAGTTTCTCATCCACCGTCTGGCGCATCTGGGCCAGCTGCTGGTTGTTGTCCGCCTGCAGGCTGGCCAGCCGCTGCTCCACCGTCTGGCGGATATTTTCCAGCTTCTGCTCGCTCTGCAGCCCGGTGCCTTTCAGCTGCTCATTCACCAGCATCAGCTGGTCGGTTACGGTGCGCTGCAGGGTATTCTGCTGCTGGGCCAGGTGCTGCAGCCCTTCCCGCAGGTGGCTGTCCTGGGTCTGGGCGGCCCGGCTCTGGGCCTCGGCCAGTTCCCGGCGGGTCTGGCGCAGTTCCGCCAGCAGATCCTGCCGTACCTTTTCCAGATCCTCCCCCTGCAGTCCGCCGCCGCTGCGGCTGCGCAGCAGCGCCGCCAGCGAAAACGCACAGGCCAGCAGCGCGGCCACCATCGTCACAATTTCCATCTTTTTCTCCTTATTTCACCGGGATAACCCGGACGCTTGCGTCATAGCTATAAGTATAAAAGCTTTGACAAACCAAATCAAGAAAAAGAGGCGAGAGAGATGCAACTGACCTTACGCACCCGCCGGCTGCTGGCGGGCGGACTTCTGGCGCTGGCCTGCGCCGCCGCCGTGCTGCGGCTGGCAGGCCCGGGCGCGGTCTGCCGGGCGGGTGATCTGACCGACATACCGGACGACGCAGGTTTTCTGCCCCGGGCGCAAACAGCGGAAGCGGATGGGCAGAAGTGGGTGGCGCTGACCTTTGACGACGGGCCCAGCCGCAACACCGGGCCTATCCTGGACATACTGGCCGAACAGCAGGTGCCCGCCACATTTTTTGTGGTAACGGCCGAAAACAACGAAAACTGGCTGCCCCTGCTGGAACGTATCCAGGCGGATGGGCACCAGATCGGACTGCACAGCTGCACCCACGAATACAGCAAGGTATACAGCAGCACCACCGACTTCTGGGCGGACATCAAGGCGCTGAAAGAAAAGCTGGCCCCCTATGTAACCGACCCGGAGGCGCTGACCTGGCTGCGGTTCATCGGGGGCAGCACCAACACAATCAGCCACCGGTACGGAGGCAGCCGGATCATGACCCGCCTGAAAGAGCAGGCCGAGGAACGGGGCTACCATTCCATCGACTGGAACGTGAGCGCCGAGGACGCAGCCGGCGGCCACCCGGATGCCCAGACCATCCTGCGCAATATTGTAAAAGATGCCAAGGAACGGAACGTGTGCGTGGTTCTGATGCACGACACAAAAGCCACCGATACCACCGTAGAAGCCCTGCCGGATATTATCAGCTGGTTCAAAGAAAACGGGTATCAGTTCTGCACAGTGGAGAATCTGCCCCGGTAAATGCTGCCGCTCCGCCCTGTCGGAGCGGCTTTTTGTGCGGTTCGGCGGATTTTGGGGCGATTATTTGTAAACTTTTCCCGAACAACGGCTTTGGTGAATTGTAAAATCCACAGGAATGGTGTATGATACTAGCATGCGAATGCCGGAGAGGGGGAAACTAGGGGATGTTTGGCTATGTTACCCCCTGCAAGCCGGAGCTTCGCATCCGGGAGTGGGAAAGCTACCGGGCTACCTACTGCGGCCTGTGCGGACAGCTGGGCCGGGAGTACGGTTTTGTTTCCCGGATGTTCCTTAACTACGACCTGGTGCTGGTAGCCCTGATGGCGGACAGCCTGGCCGGCGAGATGGGCCGTGTATGCCGCTGCCGGTGCGTGGCCAGCCCGATACGCCGGCACTGCATCCTGCAGACCACCGGCGGGCTTCGTCTGGCGGCGGCAGCGATGGTGCTGCTGTGCTGGTACAAACTGGAGGACGACCGCACCGATGAGCGCGGTCCCCGGGCGCTGGCTGCCGGCGGGCTTCGGCTGCTTCTCCGCAGCGCCTGGCGCAAAGCCGCCGCCGCGTATCCGGATCTGGACGCGGAGCTGGCTGCCCAGACCCGGGCCCAGCAGGAGCTGGAAGCCGCCCGGGCCAAAAGCCCCGACCAGGCCGCCGAGCCTACCGGCCAGATGTGTGCTGCGATTCTGGGCCGCTGTGCCCCCTCCCCTGCCGACCGGCCCGCGCTGGAACGGCTGGGGCTGTTTCTCGGCAAGATCCTGTACTGGCTGGACGCTGCCGAAGATCTGGAAACCGACCGTCAGCGCGGCCGCTACAATGTATTTCTGCTGCAGGGCATGAGCCGGGAACAGGCCATTGCCCGGGCGCAGGAACTCTGCCGGATGGCGGCGGGCGAAATTGCGCTGTGCTACAACCTGCTGCCCTGGCGGCACAGCAAGACCATTCTGGACAATATCATCTTCCTGGGGCTGGCCCAGAGCATCAGCCGGGCGGGAAAACCGTCCGGCGCCCGCAGCCGGCACCCTGAACCATAAGGAGGCGTTTCAATGGACCCGTATCAGATCCTGGGGATCGCGCCCGGCGCGTCCGAAGAAGAGGTGCGGGCCGCTTACCGGCGGCTGGCACAGACCTACAATCCCGATAACTACGAGGCAGGCCCCCTGCAGGACCAGGCCCGGGAAAAAATGCAGCAGATCGACGCGGCGTTCGACACCATCATGGGTCAGCTGCGTACCGGCCGGGCCGCCGGCAGCGAGCCGGGCGGCACCACCAGCGGCCCCACCGGCTATCCCCAGATCCGGGCCATGATCAGCGAGGGCCGGGCGGACGACGCGCTGACCGCGCTGCAGCAGATTCCCAACGGGCAGGCCAACGCCGAGTGGAATTTCCTGATGGGCAGCGCCTACTACTACAAGGGCTGGCTGGGCGAGGCGCAGGCCTATTTTGAGCAGGCCTGCCGCATGGCGCCCTCCAACCGGGAATACGCCGCCGCTTACCGCAACCTGAAGAACAGCGCGGGCGGCCAGATGCACGGCAATCCTTACAACGCCCCCTACGGAATGCCCCAGGGCGGGGCTTACGGGTGCAGCTGCTGCGATATGTGCATGGCCATGATGTGCATGGATATGTGCTGCGGCTGCGGCCGGGGCTGCTGAGATGCGCCGCAAAACGGGCAGCTGGCCAATCGCTTTCTGCGGCATTATGGCCGGATTGTGCGTGGCGGTGATGCTCTGCGGCAGCGTGCTGCCGCTGGCTACCTTCTGCGCGCCGGCGCTGGGCGGTATTCTGCTGGTGCCGGTTCTGATTGAGTGCGGCGCCAAAGCCGCCTGGCTGACCTGGCTGGCTGTGTCGCTGATCTGCGCTTTGACGGTGCCGGATCTGGAGCTGGCGTTTGCCTTTATCTTTTTGCTTGGCTATTATCCCCTTTTGAAGATACGGCTGGATCGTATCCGGCCCGCCATGCTTCGCTGGGGGGTAAAGCTGACGGTATGGAACGGAGCGATTGCCGCTATGTACGGCGCGCTCACGCTCGTATTCCGTCTGGAATATATTATAGAAGAACTGCGCACCTACCAGTCCTGGATGCTGCCTGTGCTGCTGTTGCTCGGAAATCTGACCCTCTGGATCTATGACCGGGCACTGGTCAACATCGCGCGGATCTATCTGGTACGTATCCGTCCCCTGCTGCCCAAGCGGCGGTAAGGCGGGGCGCATGTATTGCACGAAAGGAGGCGGGGCCCATCCGCGGGTATAGGAGAGCGCCGGGCCATGCGGCAGTTATGCCGTAAGGGTGACGAGGTGAGGGTTTATCGAAAGATTCGGCGGGTGACCCTCTGGCTGTGGACCGCACAGTCATCAGCAGCGGAGCAAAACCCGGCAGCAATGCCGGAACAGAGAACGCTGCCAACAAGTTGTATCACAGTGTATGCAGGCGGGCCGGAACGGTCTGCCGCCAGGCAAACAGCGCACTCTGCGCCCCGGGCACCAAGCGGCCCGGCGTGCCCCTGTGATACGGCAAACGGTTCTGCTGATATATGAATGATTGGCCGGTTGATTGTACCGGCCGGGCCGCCGCGGCAGACTGCGCGGCAGCCCTGGTTTGCTGTGTCCGTACAGGCGGCAAACCCTATATACGAACGGTGCATCCCGGTATACAAAGGATGGGACGCCGCCGTAATACAGCAGGCCGGAAACCGGTGAAAGCGTTGTCTTTCCACGGCCGGGGATCGGAGCGCGGGGTAAGGGAACCCATTCCGCAGGCAGTGCGGCGCGCCCCCTGGTTTTTGTGCGCCAAAAATCGACCCGGACGGGCGGAACGCCCCGGGCCCGGTTTTGTGCGGCCGTTTTTGGCCCCAAGCCAAGGGAGAATTTAGAGAATATGTGTGGAATTGTTGGATATACCGGCTACCGCAACGCGGTGGAAGTTCTGATGGAAGGCCTGAGCAAACTGGAGTATCGGGGCTATGACTCGGCCGGCGTGGCGGTGAACAAAAACGGAAACATCCAGGTGGAAAAGGCCATGGGGCGGCTGGATGCGCTGCGGCAGAAGCTGGAGACCAATCCCCTGCCGGAATGCGGCTGCGGCATCGGCCATACCCGCTGGGCCACCCACGGCGCCCCCAGCGACATCAACAGCCATCCCCACAGCGGCGGCCGGGTATGCATCGTGCACAACGGCATCATTGAGAACTACGCGCACCTGAAAGAAAACCTGCTGCGCAAGGGATACACCTTTGAGAGCGACACCGACACCGAGGTACTGGCCAAACTGCTGGACAGCTGCTACCAGGGCGATCCGCTGGCGGCCCTGCAGAAGATGGCCAGCCGGGTGCGGGGCAGCTACGCGCTGGCCGTGCTGTTCCGGGACGTGCCGGACACCCTGTTTGCCGTGCGCAAGGAAAGCCCGCTGATCGTAGGCTACGGCCAGGGTGAAAACTTTGTGGCCTCGGATATCCCGGCTCTGCTGCGCTACACCCGTCAGTACAGTGTGCTGGACGAGGGCGAAGTAGCTGCGCTGCAGCCCGGCGGCGTCTGTGTGTACAATGAATTCGGCCATGTGATCCAGAAAGAGCACCTGACGGTGGACTGGGATCTGGAAGCGGCTGAAAAGGGCGGCTATCCCCACTTCATGCTTAAAGAAATCCACGAGCAGCCCCGGGCCATCGCGGCCACGGTGAATCCCCATATTCAGGACGGCCTGCCTTGCCTGGGCCTGGAGACCATCACCGACGACTATCTGCGCGGGGTACGGTCGGTGCAGTTTGTTGCCTGCGGCACCGCCATGCACGCGGGTATGGTGGGCCGCGCACTGGTGGAACAGCTGGCCCGTGTGCCCGCTGCGGTGGATATCGCCAGCGAATTCCGCTACCGGGATCCGCTGGTGGGGCCGGAGGATCTGGTGGTGATCATCAGCCAGAGCGGCGAGACCAGCGACACCCTGGCGGCGCTGCGTCTGGCCCGCAAAAAAGGCGCCAAGGTGCTGGCTGTGGTAAATGTGGTGGGTTCCTCCATCGCCCGGGAGGCGGATGAGGTGCTGTACACCCACGCCGGCCCGGAGATCGCGGTGGCCTCCACCAAAGCCTACAGCGTACAGCTGTGCGTCATGTATCTGCTGGCACTGCAAATGTCGCTGGCACGGGGCGCCCGGACGGAAGCCGAGGTGCGCGCGCTGACCGCCGAACTGCAGAAAGCCGGTGACCGCCAGCAGGCGCTGCTGGACAGCTGCGACCAGGTACAGTATCTGGCCAGCCAGTTCATGAACAGCGAGGATCTGTTCTTTATGGGCCGCGGGCTGGACTACGCCCTGAGCCTGGAGGCCTCGCTGAAGCTCAAGGAGATCAGCTATATCCACTCGGAGGCCTACGCGGCCGGTGAGCTCAAGCACGGCACCATCTCGCTGGTAGTGCCCGGCACCCCGGTGGTGGCGCTGGCCACCCAGCAGGCAATCAGCGAAAAGACCCTGTCCAACGTGCGGGAGGCCCGCAGCCGGGGCGCGCGGGTGATCCTGGTATGCCGGGAAGACACGGCGGTGCCGGATGACGCGGCGGATTATCTGCTGCGCCTGCCGGACTGCCCGGATCTGCTGATGCCGATGCAGATGATTGTGCCGCTGCAGCTGTTCGCCTACTATATGAGCGTTCTGCGTGGCTGCGACGTGGATAAACCCCGCAACCTGGCCAAGAGCGTAACGGTAGAATAAGTTTTGCCAGTGAGCCCCGCGGCGTTTTGCCGCGGGGCTCATTGCCTGTGTACCTCTTTCTTTGCACAGGCGGCGTCAGGCTCTGGAATTCTGGCCGCGTCCACGCTATAATAAGAACAGTAAAGAAAAGAAGCGCCGCCTGACTGCGCGGCGGGGAGCGTGAAGGATGAAGAACAGCAAATGGCAGGTTACGCAGAACGTAGCCTCCCACCTGATCGTCGTATTTTCCGGCATTCTGTTTTATCTGGGACTGTCCAACTTCACACAGGTCAAGGCGGTGGCCGGGCAGGTTTTCTCCCTTTTGTCGCCGTTTTTCATCGGCATTGCCATCGCCTATCTGCTGGACGGCCCCGCCCGCTACTTTCAGAAAAAACTGTTCGGCGGAAAACGGGGGCCCGCGGTGGCGCTTTCCTTCGTCTGTGCGCTGGTTCTGGTAAGCGTGCTGCTGGGGCTGGTTATTCCCCAGGTTGTGCAGAGCCTGACCACCCTGGCTGCCGGTGTGCCCGGCTATCTGACCCAGCTGCGGGTCTGGATTCAGGATGTCTCGGTTGAATTCGGGCTGGACAGCGCGGAGCTGGATAAGGTGCTCTCCTCCTACGGGGAGATGATCAGCCAGGCCAGCAGCCTGATCACCACCCTGGTGCTGCCCAAACTGCTGGGATACGGCGTAGCCATCGGCAACGGCCTGGTTACCGCCGTTACCGCCATTATTTCGGCGCTGTACATGCTGCTGGAAAAGGATAAGCTGATCCACCAGATGCACAAGGTGGTATACGCTGTGCTGCCGCCCCGCCGGGGCCGCAAGGTGCTGGAGACCTGCAGCCACGCCAACGAGGTATTCAGCGGCTTTATCAACGGCAAACTGTTGGACAGCCTGATCATCGGCATCATCTGCTTTATCGGCATGTCCCTGTTCCGGATGCCGCTTGCCGTGCTGATCAGCACGGTGATCGGCGTGACCAACGTGATCCCCTTCTTCGGGCCGTTTATCGGCGCGATTCCCAGCATCATGATTCTGCTGATCTTCGACCCCATCAAGGCGCTGGAATTCGCCGTATTCGTGCTGGTGCTGCAGCAGTTTGACGGCAATATTCTGGGGCCCAAGATCCTGGGCGATTCCACCGGGCTTTCCGCGCTTTGGGTTCTGGTGGCCATCACCGTGGGCGGCGGGCTGTTCGGGTTCCCCGGCATGGTGCTGGGCGTGCCCACCTTTGCGGTGCTGTACTCGCTGGTCAGTGACTGGCTGGCCCTGGCGCTCAAGCGCCGCGGTGTGGACGAATACGGCCATCCCCTGCCGCCGGAGGAATGCCTCCCGCCGGAAGGCGAAGATCCCACCCTGCCAACCGAATAACACAAAAAAGAACGCTTCCCGCGGGAAGCGTTCTTTTTTGTGCAACAATCAATTACAGCAGCGTGCTTACGCCCTGCCAGGCCATACGCGCCAGCATAACCAGGGACAGGGCGTAAAATGCCCCGAATCCCAGCCTGTCCACCCGTCCCCGGGGCGGGCAGCGCCGCACAAGCAGCAGGCACAGGGCCATGATGGAAAGCATAAAGAAGAACTCGGTACGGGTGCCGGAGATCCAGATGGTGGGCGAAAAGCCCAGCATCCCCTGAGTACACAGGCCGGCAGCCATGACCCACAGACCGATCCACCCCCGGATCCCCGGGCCCAGAACCACCAGCAGTGCCACGCAGCAAAGCAAAAACAGCACGCAGCAGACGGCAAGCGGCAGATAGGCCGCCCAGCTTCCACTGGTTTGCAGGGTCACACCGCCCTCCTCATAATCGGCGGGGCGCAGGACTTCCAGCGCTGGCAGCAGACGGAAAGTCCATGCACCGGCCCAGCCAAAGAGCAGAACAGCCGCCAACGGAACCCCCGCACAGACCAGCGGCAGCGGGCGGCGGGCACAGCGCCAGACAGCCCGCACCAGCAGCACGCAGAAGATCAGGAACACCCAGTTCCGCTCAAAGAACAGCGGTTCCAGGCTGAATACAAGGCCCAGTTCCAGCCGCTGGAACAGCCCCCGCATCGGCATATCCACCCAGTAGGAGGCGGTTTCGCCGCCGGTGCGGCTGGCCAGGCCGGGCGAAAGGGCGGCAAATGCCAGCATCAGAAGCGGGATCAGGGTCATACCGGCCAGCAAAACACCCACCGGTTTGCGGCGTATCAGCCGCCACAGGCAGAACGGCACCAGGCAGAGCGCACAGAACAGGGCCACCGGCTCCATATTGCAGGCAAATGTCATTCCCGCCAGCGCCAGCACCGTTTGCCAGGGCCGAACGATTTTGCCGTGCAGGCTGCGCACCAGCAACCCTATGGCGGCCAGTGCTGCCGCACCGGTCCAAAGATAGAACACGGTGGTTACCATCCAGCCCGCGCCGGAGATATGATGCCAGGGATAAAAGGCCAGCACCCCGCAGGCGGTCATGGCTGCCCAGGGGCGGCCCTCCAGCCGGGCGGCCCGGCAGAGCAGCCAGGGCAGGCTGCCCCAAATCAGACTGTCGAGAATTTTCCATACCCAATAGGGCAGCCGGGCAAACCAGGCCAGGAACCCGTCGATAATCAGGCGGGCCGACCAGACCTGATAATGCCGCAGCAAAAACTGCGGCCAGGTCTCCACGTTGAGTACCGCGCCGTAATACAGGTCGTCGTTGCTGGCTGTCAGCGGCAGATGGTACAGGGCCACCGCCAGAAAAAACACGCCGAAAATCACAGCCAGCCATAACCGCCGACGGCTTGCTTTGCCTGTTTTCATTCCAACACCTCGCTGAGCATCACGCCGGTATGTACCAGATTGCGGCGCAGGTTGGAGCGATCCAGAATACAAAGTTCCAAGCTGTCGGCTGCCGCGGCCAGCTTTTCCGGAACCAAGGCGTAAAATCCGCCGAACAGCGCGTTCTGGGGATCGTCCAGCGTTTCCATCGGTTCATAATTTTCCACCATCACCGTGGACAGACGGGTATAGCGGCCGGTTTGGCTGTCGTACACTGCTACCCATTGGCGCACCTGTTCGTACCTCTCCCCTTCCGGTACGGCCCAGCCGGTAAGAGCTATGTCCCCGTTGCGGGCATCCTCCGCCGGATAAAAGGCGCAGGCATAGCTGCCGGCCGGCAGAATATCCAGCCCTTCGGTCGAAATGGCACGGGGCAGGCGCAATTCCGCCCGCAACACAAGGCAGAACGCCCCAATGGCCGCCAGACCCAGCGCCAGAATCAACGCCGGAACCCGATCCCGTTTTGCATATTTTGCCACCTGCGGCAGCCTCCTTTACGCCGCACGCGGCGCGAATTTTGTATCAATACGGTACCAGTATAGCACATCTGTCCGACAGAAAAAAGCCGGACAAAAAAACGGCCGAAGGCGCTGCCTTCGGCCGTTTTGGTTGATGGATACGCGATCAGTCGCTCACGTAGGGCATCAGGGCCACGTGACGGGCACGCTTGATGGCGACGGTCAGCTCGCGCTGATGGAACGCGCAGGTGCCGGTGACACGGCGGGGGATGATCTTGGCGCGCTCGCTCACGTACTTGCGCAGACGGGCCACATCCTTGTAGTCGATGTGATCCACGCGATCCACGCAGAAGCTGCACACCTTCTTGCGGCCGCGCCGCACGGGACGAGCGGGACGGGCGCCTTCGGTCTTTTCAAAAGCCATGGCTTGTTACCTCCTGTCAGAATACTGTCGAACTCTGTGTTCGGGCCGGAAACCGGCCTTTAGAACGGAAGATCCTCGCTGTCGGCATCGATCACCGAGAAATCCTCATTGCTGCCCACGGAATAGCTGGGGGCCGCTTCCACAGCGGCCGGCCGGGCATACTCCTGCGGCGCGGGGCTGCCGCTGTTGCCGGACCCCTTGCTGCCCACGAAGTTGGCGTTATTGGCCACAATTTCGATGGCAGTGCGGTTATTGCCGTTCTTGTCCTGGTAGCTGCGGGACTGCAGGCGGCCATCCACGGCGATCATCTCGCCCTTATGGAAGTACCGGCAGATAAACTCCGCGGTACGGTCCCAGGCGGTCACATCGAAGAAGTCGGCCTGCATCTGACCGTTGGCGTCGCGCCGGCCCCGGTCGCAGGCGATGCGAAGGGACGCCACGCTCTTGCCGGTGTTGGTCTGACGCAGCTGCGGGTCGGACACCAGCCGGCCCATGATCGCAACAACATTCAGCATGGTTTGCCTCCTTACGCCTCGACAGCGGTGGTCAAGAAGCGCAGAACACCGTCGGTGATCTTGTAAACACGCTCCAGCTCAGCGGGGAAGCTGGGCTCGCTGGTGAACTGGATCACAGTGTAAACGCCCTCGACCTCGTCGTTGATGGGATACGCCAGACGGCGCTTGCCCCACTCGTCGACAGAATCGATGGTGCCGTTCGCCTCGATGAGGGACTTGAACTTGCCCACCAGAGCGGTGGAAGCCTCCTCATCCAGAGCGGCGCTGGTAACCAGCATGGTTTCGTACTTAGCCATTCTCTGTACACCTCCTTTTGGACGTATGGCCCCTTTCGGGGCAAGGATGCGGCGCAAAACAGCGCGCCGCCGCTGCCCTGTTCACAAGGCAGCAACTTATTATATCAAACCACCCCGCGGCTGTCAAGCGGCCGCGGGGTGGTTTTTTGCAAAAAAAGCGCCTGTTTACAGGGTTTTGCTCAGCTCACGCAGATACTCCCGGAACGCCGGGCCGATTTCCGGATGGCGCAAGGCGGTTTCCACCTGGGCCTGCATCACACCCAGCTTGTTGCCCATGTCGTACCGCTTGCCGGTAAAGTCCACACCGGTCACGCCCTTTTCCCGGGCCAGCACCGCCATGGCATCGGTGAGCTGGATCTCCCCGCCCGCACCGGGGGCGGTATGCTCCAGGATGGTGTAGATCTCCGGGGTCAGCAGACAGCGGCCCAGGATGGAGAAGTTGGAGAATTCCTGCCCGGGGTCGGGCTTCTCGATCATATCGTCGATGAAATAGTGGTTGCCCTGAATAGGCTCGGCCTTCATGGAGCAATACTTCTGCAGATCGGCTTTGGGCACCTCCTTGATGCCCACCGCGGCCCGCCCGTAGGCCTCATAGGCCCGGATCAGCTGCCCGGCCACCGGATCCTCACCCATGATCACGTCGTCGCCGTACATGACCACAAAGGGCTCGTCGCCGGTAAAGGGCTTGGCCATCAGCACCGCATGGCCCAGGCCCAGTGTCTGCTTCTGGCGCACAAAGAAGATGTTGGCCATGCCGGCAATGCCCAGGCATTCCTCCAGGGCTTTCTCCTTGCCGGGACGGCCCAGCGCGGTCTCCAGCTCGGGGGCGCGGTCGAAATGATCCTCGATGATATCCTTGTTGCGGCCGGTGATGATCAGGATGTCCTGAATTCCGGCGGCCACCGCTTCCTCCACAATATACTGGATGGCGGGCTTATCCACAATGGGCAGCATTTCCTTGGGCATGGCCTTGGTGGCGGGCAAGACCCGGGTGCCCAGCCCGGCGGCCGGGATAATGGCTTTGGTTACTCGCATACTGCTATACCGTCCTTTTTGTTTTCTATCCGTTTATCTTTACCGGCGGAACGCCGGCCTTACAACAAAGTGCCGGAGATGCCCAGCCAGCTCAGCAGGGTACCCACCGAGGGCGAGGACATCAGCATAAAGAACTCCAGCATGGCCAGCGCCACCACAGCGCCCAGGGCCAGAATCAGTGCCACCAGGCTGGGGCCGCCCGCGGCGGCCAGCGTCTGTTCCCGCACCTCGGTCTGGGGCGGGCAGCCGTCCAGCAGGCGGCGGATGCGCCGCCCGGCCTCCCGGCGGTAGAAGTAGGTACCGAACAGCCCGCAGGACAGCATCATGGCAGCCCGCAGGCCCGCGGCCACGTTGGACAGAACCTGCAGTACGTTCGGATCCATCCAGGCGAAAAGCGGATGCCCGGCGATCTGCAGCATCAGCAGCACCGAAGGGGCCGAAAGCAACAGGCTCAGCGCGCCGAAGGCCACCGCCGCCCCCCATACCCGGCGATAGAAGAAATACAGCGGCCCGAACAACAGCGCGCTGATGCTCATACCGGTTTTCTGGCCGCTGACCTCCATACGCTTGAAGTTCAGCAGATAGATGGGCGCGTTGTTGCCCACATAGGCCGCCCAGTACCGGGCCTCGATGCCGTCCAGCTTTTCGTCCGGCTGCACCGGGAACTCCATCTGCACATAGGTCTGCTCCTGCTGTGCCTCCGTCTGCTGGGGCCGGGCCGGGCCCGCCGCCTGGTACCGGGGGCCGGAAGCGCCCTGCTGGCCGGGCTGTTCCGGTTCTGTCTCATGCATGGGCGCGCCGCAGCTGCGGCAGAACAGCGCCTCGGCCGGGTTCTGGGCACCGCACACCGGGCAGACGCCGGTAGGTTCCCGCCGGGGCCGGTGGAAATGCTGTTCCTCCGGGGGCGGGGCGGGTTTCCACTCGAAGTCCGGGGCGTGCCTGTCCTCAAACAGGCAATGGCCGGTTTTTTCATAGCATTCGCGGTGGTAAGGCGCACCGCACTCCGGGCAGACGACGATATCGTCCCCCTGTTTAAACGCCTTCTGGCACACGGCACATTTCTGGCCGGTATAATCGTACATAAGATCCCCTCCGCAGCGGGTAAAACGCTTGTTTTGTGTTATTATACCGCAAAGGGGGACAAAAAGCAAAACGAATCCCCCGTTCCGGCGGGCCAAATCATGAAAAATCCGTCTTTACTTTGTAAACTTTTTTCGATATACTAAATCTGATTGACAAAATGAATCTCGAACGGGCCCGCGGGCCCGCGGAAAGGACAGGTGCCCATGATCACCATAGACGAACTGAAAATGCAGCTGGGCGGCTACGAGACCGCCGTGGCCGACCTGGGGGAGGCGCTTGCCATCTCCGCCAGCGAAAAGCGTGTGGCCGAGCTGGAGAACAAGATGACCATGCCCGGGTTCTACGACGATACCGAGGC
This sequence comes from uncultured Gemmiger sp., assembly GCA_944386225.1. GTDB lineage: Bacteria > Bacillota > Clostridia > Oscillospirales > Ruminococcaceae > Gemmiger_A. The sequence continues at coordinate 42,193 of CALXAH010000006.1, read as the reverse complement.
CAGCCAGAAGGTGTTTGCCGAGATGAGCAGCCTGAAAGGCAAGCTGGAGCGGTATGCCAAGCTGAAAACCCTGTACGAGGACGCGCAGACCATGCTGCTTCTGTGCGAGGAGGAAAACGACCCGGACCTGATCCCGGAAGCGGAACAGGCGGTGCAGACGGTGGCCCAGGCCATCGATGAGCTGCAGATGATCACCCTGCTCTCCGGCGAATACGACAAGAACAACGCGATCCTGACCTTCCACGCCGGTACCGGCGGCACCGAGGCCCAGGACTGGGCGGACATGCTGTTCCGCATGTACAACCGCTGGGGCACCGCCCACGGCTTCAAGGTGAGCACCCTGGACTACCAGGACGGCGACGAGGCCGGCCTGAAGAGCGCCTCCATCCTGGTCGAGGGCCCCAACGCCTACGGCCTGCTGAAGAGCGAGAACGGCGTGCACCGGCTGGTGCGCGTGTCCCCCTTTGACGCCCAGAGCCGCCGCCAGACCAGCTTTGCTTCTCTGGAGGTCATGCCCGAAATGGACGACAGCATCCAGGTGGAGATCCGCCCGGAAGATATTGAGATGCAGGTGTACCGTTCCAGCGGCGCGGGCGGCCAGCACATCAACAAGACTTCCAGCGCGGTGCGTCTGATCCACAAGCCCACCGGCATCGTGGTAAGCTGCCAGACCGAACGCAGCCAGTTCCAGAACCGGGACACCGCCATGAAGATGCTGGCCTCCAAGCTGTATCAGATTAAGGAGCAGGAGCATCTGGACAAGATCAGCGACATCAAGGGCGTGCAGAAAGAGATTGCCTGGGGTCACCAGATCCGTAGCTACGTGTTCATGCCCTACACCCTGGTAAAGGATCACCGCACCGGCTACGAAAGCGGCAACGTGCAGGCGGTCATGGACGGCGACCTGGACGGCTTTATCAATGCCTACCTGAAAGCCGCCAGCCGCGGCGAACTGCAGGCGACCTGATCCCCCGCCCTATACAAAACAGAAAGGCCCCGGGCCGCGTCCCAAAGACGCAGCCCGGGGCTGTTTGTTTGGTTCAGGCCCGCAGCTGACGGATATCTTCCCCCACAAAGAGGAAGTCCTCGCATTCGCCGCCCAGGCGGCTGGCAATCTTTTCGGTGTAGCGGGCTTCAAAAGCGGTGCCGTCCACAATGTTGGTGGTGTAGATGGTGGGGCGGCGGTTGCCGATGCGGGTATTCAGAATCGTATAGAAACAGCTGAGCATATAGGGCGACACATACTCGGTGCCCAGATCGTCCAGAATCAGCAGATCCGCCTCCAGAACACCCTCCATCAGGCTGTTGTCTTCTTCAAACCGGGTCTTTTCCAGCCGGCCGAACAACTCCTGCGCGCTGATGTAGACCACGTCGTAGCCCTTTTCCAGCACCACCCCGGCGATGGCCAGCGCCGCATGGGTCTTGCCCAGGCCGGCGTTGCCCCGCAGCACCAGGCTGACGCTGCGCTCGTCAAAGGTGTTGGCGTATTCTTCCAGCTGGTCCAGCACCTCGGTCATGTAACGGCGCTGTGTATCCCCCAGTGCCGGGTCAAACACATCCGGGTACAGGGTACGGTCCAGCGCCTCAAACCGGCTTACCGACAGGGCGGTGGAGGCTGCGATCTCCTCCCGGCGCAGCCGCCGGGCCATCCGGATCAGGCATTCGCAGGTATTGCCGTTGACACGGCCGGTATCCCGGCAGGCCGGGCACGCATACACCGGCTCCAGCCCGGCAGGGTCAATCCCCGCGCCGCGCAGCAGCTCATCCCGGCGGGCGCGGATCTCATCCCCCTTGGCCAGCATGGCCTGTACCTTCTCCTTTTCCGCGCCGGTGGCAGCCAGGCGGGCCGCTTCAAACCCGCAGCGCCGGGCTTCGTCCTCCAGCGCGGCCAGCTCCGGCAGCTTTTCCTGAGCCTGCTGCCGGTTGTACAGCGCCCGGCTCAGCGCCCGCTGGTGCTGCTCGGCCAGACGGTCTTTGGCCGCGCGGAACAGTTCCTGTTTGGTACGCATGGTTTACTCCTCCCGTTTCAGGCGGCGCACCCGGCCGGGCGCCCGCTGAAAGATATCCCGGCCGCTGGGGGCGGGCCGGTCTGCCCGTACATTGCTGCCGGTAAGCGCACCGCCGCCCCGCACATCCTGCACCGTGCGCCAGCCTTTGGCGTGCCAGGCTTTCAGGATGCCGTGCAGATAGCGCACCTCCCGCTTTTCGCCCGCGTGGAGAAGCGCCTCCCGTACCATATCCTCCCCGTAGCCGAATTCCTCGCTCCACTGGGCGATGCGGGTACGCTCGGTAAGGGTGAGGTGCTCGGGCGAAAGGCCCAGCATCTCGGCCACCGTTTTCTGGCTCTGCTGGCGGCGGGCCAGACGCTCCAGATAGGCCTCCGCCTGCTCGCCGGTTTCCACCCCATCGCCGCGCCAGCGGCGCAGTTCCTGCCGCAGCGCCGCCACCGAATGGCGGCCGCAGCCTGCCACATAGGCCGCACAGGGCAGAATCACGTCGATGGGATAATCCTCATTCAGATACAGCGCCACAAGCTGCTGCAGGGCGCTGTGGCCCAGTGAAACGCCCAGCGCGGCCTGGGTCTCGGTGGTAAGCACCGCAATCATCGGATCCCGCACCGAAGCCTCGTTGATCTGGGCAATGGTGGGCAGGGGCTTTTCCACCGGCGCCGTAACGGGCTCGTCCTCCGGGTGCACCACCTCCAGCAGACCGGCGCCCGCCCACCAGAGCAGGGCGCTTTCCGCCGCCCGGGGACTTTTCAAATGCAGCGCCTGGGCAATGTCCCGGGGATCCGTGCTGCCGGTGGCCAGCACATACAGCGCCACCCGCACGCTGGCTTCATCGGCGTTGGGCAACTGATGAAACACCAACTGCGGCACCGCGATGGAGTCACCGTTCTGGCGTACAATGCGATAGGTCATATCCTGTTCGTTCCTCTCTGTTCCGCCCCGCCGGGCGGGGTCATCTGTATTGTAACACACCCCGCACCGGTTGACCAGCGCCGCACCGGATTTTCTTGCCGCCTGCAAGAAACCATTTGACTTTTGCCATGGAATGCGGTATACTGTATAAGCACTTCGAAATGCGGATGTAGTTTAGTGGTAGAACTCCAGCTTCCCAAGCTGGCCGTGTGGGTTCGATTCCCATCATCCGCTCCAGAAAATCCCGGATGCCTGCGCATCCGGGATTTTTCTTTGTGCTTTTCGCATCGGCCTGAACGGGTTTTACAGAACGAAAAAACTCCCGGACACCTTCGTGTCCGGGAGCCTGGTGCGGATGAAGGGACTTGAACCCATATGGAGTTGCCCCCACTAGAACCTGAATCTAGCGCGTCTGCCAATTCCGCCACATCCGCATATATGTAAACGCGGCAAACCGCGATTACGCTTTTTCGTTTGCCCCGTCCTGCGGGGCGATTTATACTATACCACGGGTTTCGGAAAAATGCAAGCCTTTTTTAAATTTTTCAAAAAAATTTTTTGCAGCGCAAAAAATGGCCGCCCGGCAGCTGCCGGGCGGCCATTGGTTTATGGTTGCGATCAGTCGCGGCTGCGGCCTACCAGGCGCAGCACAAACAGGAAAATGTTGATGAAGTCCAGATACAGGTTCAGCGCACCGAAGATGGAAGCCTTGGCCGCCATCTCGCTGTTACCGCCGAAGGCAAAGTAGTAATCCTTGAGCTTCTGGGTATCGTAGGCGGTCAGGCCCAGGAAGAGCGCAATGCCCAGCGCGCTGTACAGCACGCCGGAGAAGCCGAAGCCGAACAGCATACTGAACATGCCTACCACCAGCAGGGCGATCAGGCCCATGGAAAGCATCCGGCCCCAGCTGGTAAGATCCCGCTTGGTGAAGTGGCCGTACACCGCCATCAGCCCGAAATAGGCCGCGGCAGCCACAAAGGCCAGCGCCATGCTGCTGAGTTCAAACAGGAAGAAGTACATGCTGAACACCAGGCCGTTCAGCGCCGAGTACGCAAAGAACAGCGCCCGGGCGGTGCCCACCTGCATGGCATGGATCCGGGCGGACAGGTACATGACCACGCCCAGCTCGGCAATGGTGATGAGCAGCAGGAACATGGTGCCGCCGCTCAGCAGCAGATTCCAGGTCAGGCCGCTGGCGTAGCCCAGGAAGGCCACGGCCGCGGTCAGCGCCAGACCGCCGAACATCCAGCCGAAGGTCTTGCTGACATAATTATTCAGGGTTTCAACGCCGCCGTACGCGTACTGGCGCTGTTCCTGTTCATACATTTCGTTCATGATTCTCGCACCTCTCTTGCTCTAGCGCCCCACGCAGGGACGCGGGCTTATATGGATTGGTTGGTTCTGACCCGCATTTTTGGGATCATTGTCATTATTATATCCTGTTTGACGGGAAATGCAAAAGGTTTATAATAAACAAAGCATGAATTTTTTATGAAGGAGGGCCTGCCGGGATGAGTCTTGGCCTGTACCTGCATATTCCCTACTGCCTGGCCCGCTGCCGGTACTGCGATTTTTACAGCCGGGGCGGCCAGAAAGAGGTTCCCGACGCTTATGTGTCGGCCCTGCTGCGGGAACTGGAGAGAACATGTAACTGCGACTGCACCGCCCTGCGGCCGGACACGATGTATTTCGGCGGCGGTACTCCCAGCCTGCTGCGGCCGGATCAGGCGGCCAGGCTTATTACCGCCGCCGCGCCTGTCCCGGAAGGAGAGGTCACCCTGGAGGCCAATCCTGAAACGGTGGATCTGGCCAGACTGGAAGGATTCCGCAAGGCAGGGGTCAACCGGCTGAGCCTGGGGGTGCAGACCGCCGATGACGAAAGCCTGGCCCGGCTGGGCCGGCCCCACACGGCCGCCCAGAGCCGGCAGGCGCTGGCCTGGGCCCGACAGGCTGGTTTCACCAACATCAGCGGCGACATCATGCTGGCCCTGCCCCGCTACACCCGGGAGGAATTTGACCGGACGCTGGATCTGCTGGCGGAGGGCGGCTGCACCCACATCTCGGCCTATCTGCTCAAAATCGAACCGGGCACCGCCTTTGCCCGGCACACGCCGGAGGGCCTGCCGGATCCGGACGAAGCAGCCGACTTTTATCTGTACGCGGTGGAACAGCTGGCGGCGGCGGGCTACCGGCAATACGAGATCAGCAATTTTGCCAGACCGGGCTGCGAGGGGCAGCACAACCTGCTGTACTGGGACTGCCAGGACTATCTGGGCCTGGGCCCCGCCGCCCACAGCTGCCTGAACCGGAAACGGTTCTACTGGCCGGGCGACACCCGGGCTTTTATCGAGGGTACGGCGCGGCCGGTGGAGGACGGCGGCTGCGGCGGAGAGGATTATATCATGCTGCGGCTGCGGCTTACCCAGGGGCTGGACGAAGAAGAACTGGCCCGGCGGTTCGGTGTGCGGCTGAACGAACGGCAGAAAGCCTTCTGGCGGCGCTGCCAGCAGGCGGGCTATGCCCAGCCGGGTGCAGGGCCGCTGCGGCTGACGCCCGCAGGGCTGATCATCCAGAACAGCATCCTGACCGAACTGCTGGCGTAGGGCGGAAAAATTTTCAGGTTTCTCTCCCATAAAGAGACAAAATGTGCTATACTGGAAAGAACGTGCGGCCAGGGGCCGCGAAGTGAAAGCGGAGGCGGATCTATGCAGGAAGAAAAGAACAGCGGCGCACCGCTGGGAGGCACGGTGCTTTCCAGCCAGCTGGCCCAGACGCTGGCGGAGGAGATGCGCACCGGCTGCTTTGCCCATGCGGCCCGTCTGCCGGCAGAGGTGGAACTGGCCGCCCGGATGGGGGTCAGCCGCACGGTAGTGCGGGACGCGCTGGGCGAGCTGGAACGAGCCGGTTTTGTGGAACGGGTCCGGGGCATCGGCACGGTGATCCACCGGAATGTGGTGCATCTGCCCAACCGGCTGGATCAGAAGGTGGAGTTTCTCTCCATGATTGCGGCGGCGGGGCATACGCCCCACATCGATCATGTGCGGGTGGACATCCTGCCCGCGGACGAGCCGCTGGCCCGTCTGCTGGAAATTGAGCCGGGCACCCAGACCGTGCGGGTGCACAAGCGGGTGCTGGCGGACGAAAAGCCGGTGATCTTCTGCATCGACTACTTCCCTCTTTCCATTTTCCGGGGTACCAACCCCCTGCAGCTGGACATGACCGAGCCGGTGTTCGACATGCTCAAACGGGAGTGCGGCCAGGTGGTGACCAGCACCACCACCCGGGTACAGGCCGCCTACGGCGAGCCGGGTATGCGCCGGCTGATGGAGCTGTCTTCCGGCGAGGCGCTTCTGCTGCTGGACGAGGTCAGCTACACCCGCCTGTGCCTGCCGGTCATGCGCAGCCTGGGCTACTACACCAACTTCTTTGATTTTTCGATTCTTCGGAAAAAATTCTGACAGCGGCTTCTTCGCCGCGCCAAATCAACAACGGGAGGAATTGTTAGTATGCGTCATCTCATCAATCCGCTGGACTTTTCCCTGGACGAGCTGCACGATCTGCTGAACCTGGCCGACGACATTGCCGCCGCGCCGGAAAAATACCAGGATGTGTGCGCGCACAAAAAACTGGCCACCCTGTTCTATGAGCCCAGCACCCGTACCCGGCTGAGCTTTGAGGCCGCCATGATGAATCTGGGCGGCAGCGTGCTGGGCTTCTCCAGCGCGGATTCTTCCAGCGCTTCCAAAGGCGAGAGCGTAGCCGACACCATCCGGGTGGTCAGCGCCTACGCGGACATCGCCGCCATGCGGCATCCCCGGGAAGGCGCGCCGCTGCGGGCTTCCATGTACTCCCGGATTCCGGTAATCAACGCGGGTGACGGCGGGCACGAACATCCCACCCAGACCCTGACCGACCTGATGACCATCCGCCGCCGCTGCGGCAAGCTGGATGGTCTGACCATCGGCCTGTGCGGCGATCTGAAGTTCGGGCGCACGGTACACAGCCTGATCACCACCATGGTACGGTATCCCAACACAAAATTTGTGCTCATCAGCCCCAAGGAGCTGCGTGTGCCGGATTATATCTACAACGATGTGCTCAAACCCAGTGGTTGCCGTTATGTAAAGACCACCAGCCTGGAGGAGGCCATGCCCCAGCTGGATGTGCTGTACATGACCCGCATCCAGCGGGAACGTTTTGCCGATCCCAACGAGTACCGCCGCCTGAAGGACAGCTACATCCTGACCCCGGACAAGATGGCGCTCGGCAAGCCGGATCTGGCGGTGCTGCATCCCCTGCCCCGGGTAAACGAGATCACCCTGGAGGTGGACGACGATCCCCGGGCCGCCTATTTTGAGCAAGCACAGAACGGCGTATATGTGCGCATGGCCCTGATCATGACCCTGCTGGGCCTGACCGAAAAGCCCCTGGCGGACAAGCCCGCCAGCAGCCGGGAACTGGTGGAGATGCACTGCCCGAATCCCCGCTGCATCACCGGCGTGGAGGAGGGGGTAAAACACCTGTTCCACCGCGCGCCGGACGGCGTTCTGCGCTGCATCTACTGCGAGCAGGAAGCCTGACCCACATAAAGAGACGCCCCGCGTCTGCCGCCGAAACCGGCGCAGACGCGGGGCGTTTTGCATTTTTTGATCAGCGATGGAATCTGGTCAAACTGCGGCAACGGCGCAGCAGAGCCAGCGCCAGCGCAGCGGCCACCGTACCCAGCAGCAGCGCCAGTATATACCACTTGGGATTGCCCGCCAGCGGGAACACGAACATACCGCCGTGCGGCGCGGGCAGGGTACAGCCCCAGAACATGGACAGCGCACCGGACAGCGCACCGCCCAGCACACAGGCCGGGATAACCCGCAGCGGGTCGGCGGCGGCAAACGGAACCGCCCCCTCGGTGACAAAGCAGAGGCCCAGCAGATAGTTGACCGGGGCAATGCGCCGCTCCTGCTGGGTAAACAGGCGGGGGAAGCAGGTAGCACAGAGGGCCAGCGCCAGCGGCGGCACCATGCCGCCCGCCATAACCGCCGCCATCATCCGATAGGCGGCGCTGGTCAGGGGCAGGCCGGTGGCCGCGGCCGTGGCCATGGCGCCGGTGGCTGCCACATAAGCGGCCTTATTGACCGGGCCGCCCATATCCACCGCCATCATGGCGCCCAGAATCGCCCCCATCGCCAGACGGCTGGCGCCGCTCATGTTGTTCAGCATTTCGCTGAGCCGCGCGCTGAAACCGCCCACAAACGGATCCACCAGGCACATAAACACGCCGATAAACAGCACGCCGGTGATCGGGTAGATCAGGGTAGGCTTGATGCCGGCCATCCGATCCGGCAGGTAGTCGCACAGACGGCGTATCGCCCGCATGAACAACCCGGCGGCAAAGCCCGCCAGCACCGCCCCCACAAAACCGGAGGGCACCGCGGCGGTGCCGTTGAAGATCGTATCAAAGGTTATTCCGCTGGTGGAAAGCGCACCACCCACAAAGCCGGGCATCAGGCCGGGCCGGTCGGCCAGGCTGCGGGCGATATAGCCTGCCAGCACCGGCAGCATCAGATCCATGGAGGTGCGGCCCAGCATGGTCAGGAACGCGGCAATGGGGGTGTTCTGACCAAAGGTAACCGCGCCCAGCGCCGGATCGTCGAACAGGTAGCCCAGTGCCATCAGGATACCGCCGCCGATAACAAAGGGCAGCATATGGGACACGCCTTCCATCAGGTGCCGGTAGATGGCCCGCGGCAGGCCCGCCGGCCGGATCAGCTCACCCAGCGGGGCCTTTTTGCTTCCGGCCGGCATGACCGGCGCGCGGCCCTCCAGCACCGTGCGGATCAGTTCTTCCGGTCGGTGCACGCCATCCGCCACCGGTACCTTGAGCACCGGTTTGCCGGCAAAGCGTTCCTCGTCCACCGTCCGATCCACCGCCAGGATGATGCCGTCAGCCGTCTCGATATCCTGGGCGGTCAGACGGTTCTGCACCCCGGCGCTGCCACGGGTCTCCACCTTGATGGTGACCCCCAGGTGAGCGGCGGCCTGCTCCAGCGCTTCCGCCGCCATATAAGTATGGGCAATGCCGGTGGGGCAGGCCGTAACCGCCAGGATGCGAGGCGAATCCTCCTTGGTTTTTTCCTCGCCAAACCGGGCTTTCTCCGCCCGGTCCACCGCATCCAGAAATTCCTGCGGGGTGGCGGCGGCCCGCAGCTGTTTTTGAAATTCCCGGTCCATAAGCAGGCTCATCAGCCGGGACAGGATCTCCATATAACTGGTACCGTCTTCGGTGGCGGCGATCAGGAACAGCAGATCGGAGGGCTGGCCGTCCATGGCGCCCCACTCCACCCCCCGGTTCAGGGTCATGACCGCCAGACCGGTGCGGCGCACCGATGCGCCCCGGCCATGGGGCACGGCGATCCCCTCCTGGATAGCCGTGCTTACCTGTTCCTCCCGCTCCAGCACCGCCCGGCGGAAAGCATCGGAGTCGGTCAGCAGGCCGTCCTGCCGTGTGAGTGCAATCAGTTGATCCAGCGCATCCTGTTTATCCGCCACCGCCACATGCAGACGCATCCGGCTGGCGCTGAGTAGATCGGTGATCCGCATAGATACCCCCTGTTTCAAGTATCGGGGCACAGCCCCGGAAAGCCATATAAAAAGCAGCCGGTGCCCGGGTGGGGGATCGGCTGCTTGTATTGTATCATATTAGAACGGTGTCGTACAATGCCCAAACTTGTTCCCGGCGGGCGATCCAGGAAGAAAATGCGGAGGCGCTGCCCGCCGCCACCCCCATGCACAGCGCTTCCGGCCACCGGCCGGTGGTCAGCCAGCCGGATAAAAAGCCCGCCACCATGGAGTCTCCGGACCCTACCGTGTCCACTACCCTGCCCTGGGGTGCGGGGCAGAACAGCCTTTCGCCGGTGGAGGTAAGCAGGGCGGCGCCCTCGCCGCCCAGAGAAAGCAGCACATTGGCCGCCCCTTTTTCCTGCAGCGCCCGGGCGGCATCGAACAGTTCCGCCCGGGTGGAGAGCGCCCGGCCTGCCAGGGCTTCCAGCTCCGGGCGGTTGGGCTTGATCAGGAACGGCCGGGCCGCCAGCGCGGCGGTGAGCACAGCGCCTTCCGCGTCCACTATCGCCTGCACGCCCCGGGCGGTCAGCGGCGCCAGCAGGCGGGCATAGGTATCGGCGGGCAGACCTGCGGGCAGGCTGCCCGCCAGCACCACCCAGTCGCCTTCCTCCAGCACCGCCAGGCGGGAGGCCAGTTCTTCCAGCTGGGAAGGTCCCAGCACCGGCCCGCGCCCGTTGATCTCGGTCTCCTCGCCGGCCTTGACCTTCACATTGATCCGGGTCATGCCTTCCCGGGCCCAGAGCAGTTCCGCGGGAAGGCCCGCGTCGGCCAGCTGCCCGGCCAGCATATGGCCGGTGTACCCGGCCGCAAAGGCCAGTGCCCGCACCGGCTGCCCCAGCCGGTTGAGCATCAGGGCCACGTTCAGCCCCTTGCCGCCGGGGCGCACACTCTCCGCCCGGGTGCGGTTCAGGCCGCCGGGCCGCAGCTGCTCCAGCTCCACCGTGTAATCCAGGGAAGGGTTCAGGGTTACTGTGCAGATCAAAGTGCCTCTCCCCCTTTCTTTTCGGCACGGCTGCAGCCCGCCCAGAAGCTGACCTTGAGGGTAAGGATCGCGGCCAGCAGGCACCAGGCGGCCAGGTTATCCCCCGGCACCAGCAGCCGCACAACCACAACAACCACCAGCAGCGTCACCAGCGCCATCTGGGTGGCCAGCACCGTACGGTAAGAGGCCCGGCCGATCTTCTGGCGCTCGGCCTCGTCGCAGCTGTTGTACCACTCCTTGTTGAACTTCAGATCCCGCACATCCCCCCGCTTTTCCGGGTTGATGCGGCGGATGAAGTTCACAATACGACCCTGGTTCAGAATCACCAGCGGCATGCTGATCACCACCAGCAGGCTGCTGGCCAGCAGGGAAAGGCCCATCTTAGTTACCGAAAGCGGCAGCAGGAACATCACCAGCATCTGCTGCATCTCCAGCAGATTGATCGCCGTATCGGCAGCCTGCAGGGCCGGTTCGGCCTGGTCTTCGTCACCGGCGTCCAGCGCGGCGGCAAAGCGGCGGGCTTTTTTCATGTACCGGGCTGCCGTCAGGCTGCATACCAGAATGGCCAGCGCCTGCACCACCGGGATCGCCAGCGCCAGGCCGTTTTCCAGAGCTGCCAGTGTGTCCGCAGCCACGCCGTTCATCCCGAACCAGATCACACCGAATCCCAGCACACCGCCCACCACCATGGACGCCAGCATCATCAGCACGAATTTCACCGTTTTATTCATGGGTATCCTCCCCTTCCAAAGCAAAAATCTCCTCTACCGGGACGCCGAATTCCCGGGCCATCCGCAGCGCCAGGGTAATGGAGGGGTTATAGTCCCCCCGCTCGATCAGGCTCACCGTCTGACGGGAGGCCCCGATCCGCTGCCCCAGTTCCTGCTGGTTGATCCCCAGGCGGGCCCTGTGTTCCTTCACGCGGTTTGCAAGCGGCAAATCCACCACTCCTTTCCAGATATGCCGGCCGGCATTTTGACAACTTTCCTTGTCATCACCAGTATAGCAATGACAACTATCCTTGTCAATATATTTGACAAAAAAGTTGTCATTTCCAAACAGCAAAAAACAGGGCCCGCACCCCAAAGGGTGCAGGCCCTGCCCGTATCGTATCCGGTATTCGGTTTACGGCTGCGCGCGGCTTGCGGGGCGCGAAGCAGGATTAGCCGAAGTAACGCTCCAGCAGACCGGCCATGCCGCGGCCGTGACGGGCCTCGTCCTTAGCCATCTCGTGCACGGTGTCGTGGATGGCATCCAGGCCCAGCTCCTTGGCCTTCTTGGCCAGATCCATCTTGCCGGAGCAGGCGCCGCACTCGGCGTCAACACGCATCTGCAGGTTCTTCTTGGTGCTGTCGGTCAGAACCTCGCCCAGCAGCTCGGCGAACTTGGCAGCATGCTCAGCCTCCTCAAAGGCGTAGCGCTTCCAGGCCTCGGCGATCTCGGGGTAGCCCTCACGGTCAGCCACACGGCTCATAGCCAGGTACATACCAACCTCGCTGCACTCGCCGGTGAAGTTCATGCGCAGGCCTTCCACGATATCCTCGGGAACGCCTTCCTTGGCGATGCCCACCACGTGCTCGGTGACGTAGGTGTTCTCCTTCTGCTCCACAAACTTGTCCTTGGGAGCCTTGCAGACGGGGCAGAAATCGGGCGCAGCGCCCTCGGCGATATAACCACAAACGGTGCAAACAAACTTAGCCATTGTTATTTCCTCCTGATTGTTGGATTCATTTTGTGCATTCGGTTCTCATAAATAGGAACCGTTCCTTTTATGTGCTTATAATAGCATGGAAAAAGGGCATTGTCAATAGGAATCTCTATTATTTTTCAAGTTTTTCGCCGGAGTTTTACTTCGGGTCGGTCTTGAAGCCCAGGCGGCTGAGGGCAGGCAGCAGCGCGGACAGGCTGCCGGATGTGGCAGCGCCCATAAGCAGGCCGGAGATGATCAGCACCGGGGCATACGCCAGGGCCAGATTGCTGGACAGGATCACGCTGGCCCCCAGCAGCTGGCCGATGTTGTGAGCCAGCGAACCGCTTACCGACAGGATGAACCAGGTAGGACGGCGGGGCAGCCGGTAGAGGATCGCCATGACAGCCAGCGACAGCAGACCGCCGCACAGCGACAGCATGCCGGCCACCGCGCCGCGGGTAAGCAGCACAAAAAAGGCCTTGAGCACGGCCAGGGTAAGCGCCGGGCCAAAGCCCATGAAGAACAGCGCGTACATGACCACAATGTTGGACAGGCCGATCTTGATGCCGGGCATCAGGCCCAGCAGCGGTGTGATGGTGGATTCCACAAAGGAAAGCGCCATGGCCAGCGCGAACAGCAGGCCGGAAAGCGCCACCTGGCGGTTCTTTTGATTGCGCATGAAATGCCTCACTTTGTCGAATTGCTATTATAAATAGGAAGAACCGGCAAAAATCCGGTTTTCCGCCCTTTCATCTTACGGCAGCAAACGCCGTGTGTCAAGGGCACAGAGGGGCTTGTGTGCAATATTTGCGGCGGGCTGTTCGTATTGTAAATACAGGGCTGCCGGTATAGACGGCGAAATTTTCGCAAATACTTCCGGTAAGTCCTTGCATTGTCTGCTGGAATAGTGTACCATATTTTCCATAGCGTTTATTTCGATAAAGGAGTAATTGCCATTATGAAAAAACTGATTTGTCTGTCCCTGGCTGCGGCTCTGCTGGCCATTTCCCTGGCCGCCTGCGGCAGCGATTCTTCCTCTTCCGCCCCGGCGCAGGATTCCTCCGCGCCGGCCTCCCAGTCCGCCGCGTCCGACTCTGCCGCCGCGTCCGGCACCTCCGCCTACAATCTGGATGACATTGTGACCGCCATCGAGGCCGCCAACCCGGTAACCAATCCCCGTGAGCTGGACGACTTTGCGCTGGAGAACCAGGTCATGCTGAACATGGACAATGTGGCGGACTTTGCCGGCAAGGTAAGCAACGACAACGCCAACAGCGCGCTGATCCTGGCCATCCAGGCTCAGCCCGGCAAGGCCGAGGACGTGAAAGCCGACCTGGAAAACTATAAGAGCGGCCTGACCACCGGTATGTACGCGGAATTCGCCGAGAAGGAAGCCCAGGCCAAGGATGCCCGCATCGTGGTCAAGGGCGACTATGTGGTGATGGTAATTGCCAACACCGAGGGCGCCAGCTATTCCGACATCGACACCGCGGTGGACAGCGCCCTGAACTGACGGCCCGATCCGCCGCCTGAATCCTTAAGGCTTGACCGGCGCCAATCCCCGCAGATTGGCGCCGGTATTTTGTAGTAAAACGCTTTTGATCCTGTGAGGTGAATCCATTGGTTTTCAGCACCGTTCTGTTCCTGTTCCGGTTCCTTCCCATCGCGCTGCTGCTGTACTATCTGGCGCCCCCCAAGCTGAAAAACACCGTGCTGTTTGTATGCAGCCTGGTATTTTACTCCTGGGGCGAGGTCAAGTTCTTCCCCATCATGGTGGTGCTCATCCTGATCAACTACATCGCCGGTTTGGGGATGGAGCGCTTTGACAAAAGCACCGCCGCGCGCCGGGGCTTTTTGCTGTTTGCCATCATCGGCAGCCTGTCCATGCTGGTGTTCTTCAAGTACACCAACTTCATCATCACCAGCATCAACGCCCTGGCCGGGCTGACCATCCCCACCATCGAGGGGGTGTCGGTGCTGCCGCTGGGTATCAGCTTCTACACCTTCCAGACCATGAGCTACTCCATCGACGTATACCGCCGTGGGGTGCCGTCGGAGCATAACTTCATCGACTTCGGCGCCTACGTGGTCATGTTCCCCCAGCTGATCGCCGGCCCCATCGTGAAATACCGGGACGTGGCGGAGCGGCTGCACATCTACAAGAGCCGCGTGACCATGGACCGGATCGAGGAGGGCGTGGCCCTGTTCATCTTCGGTCTGGCAAAAAAGGTCCTGTTGGCGGACACCATCAGCGCGTTGTGGCACGACGTGATCGGCACCTACAGCGGTACAGTGGAAACCGCCGCCGGCATCGGCATCCTGAATGCCTCCACCCCGCTGGTCTGGCTGGGGCTGATCGCCTACTCGTTCCAGCTGTACTTTGACTTTTCCGGCTACTCGATGATGGGTATCGGCATGGGCAAGATGCTGGGTTTCGACTTCCCGGACAACTTCAACCTGCCCTACATCTCCCGCAGCATCACCGAGTTCTGGCGGCGCTGGCACATCACCCTGTCCAGCTGGTTCAAGGAGTATGTTTACATTCCCCTGGGCGGTAACCGGAAAGGCCTGGCCCGGCAGATCTTCAACATCTTTGTGGTCTGGCTGCTCACCGGCATCTGGCACGGCGCCAACTGGAACTTTATCCTGTGGGGCCTGTACTACTTTGTGCTGCTGATTATCGAAAAAACCTTCCTGCTCAAGCATTTGAAAAAAGGCCGGGTCTGGCCCCATATCTACACCCTGTTCTTTGTGGTGATAGGCTGGGCGCTGTTTGTGGGCAACGAGCCGGGCGTGGGCCTTGTGCCGCTGTTCACCAAGCTGTTTATCCCCTCCGGCGGGGTAAGCTGCCTGTATTTCCTGCGCAACTACGCGGTGCTGCTGGTTGTCAGCGGGGTGTGCTGCACCCCGCTGCCGCTGAAGATCTGGAACAAGATCCAGCCCATCAAATGGGTGCGCCTGACGGTGCTGGGCGTACTGCTTGTGCTGAGCGTGGCCTATATTGTAGGTTCCACCAGCAGCCCGTTCCTGTATTTCAACTTCTAAGGGGGTGAGTCGGACATGAAAGAACGCCTGAAACAACTGGGCAGCCTGCTGCGCGCCTATCCCGCGGCGATCTGTTTCCTGGTATTTATCACCGGGTTCATGGTGCTGGACATGTGCTGGCCCACCCGGGAATTTTCCGAACTGGAAAACACCATGCTGGACCAGAAGCCGGCTTTCAGCTTCCAGGCCCTGTTCAGCAATGAATGGACCGCCGACTACGGCGAATACGTAAAGGACCAGATTGCCCTGCGGGACAGCTGGATCGACCTGCAGAGCCGCAGCGAAAGCCTGCTGCTGCAGAAAGCCGAGATCGGCGGCATCCTGATCGGCAAGGATCAGCAGCTGTTTACCGAGATGTTCACCCTGACCCGCACCGAACAGCGCACCCTGCCCAACAACATCAAGGCGGTGGAGCAGTTTGCCCAGCGGCACGGGGATAAGGTGACGGTGCTGATTGCCCCGTCGGCCAGCGCGATTTATCCGGAGGATCTGCCCTTTGCGGCCCCGATGCTGGACGAGGACGGCTGGCTGGATCAGACCTTTGCGGCGGTGGAAGCCGCGGGCGGCAACGTGCTGGATCTGCGCGGTGCCTTTACCGAGCACAAGGACGAGTATATCTACTACCGCACCGACCATCACTGGACCACCTACGGGGCGCAGCTGGCCTATGAGGAGTTCTGCGCCCAGCAGGGGCTGACCCCCTTTGACGCGCAAAGCCACACCCGTGTGGACGTGCCGGAGTTTCTGGGCACCAGCTATTCCAAGAGCCGGTACTGGCATGCCGAGGCGGATGTGCTGACCTACTACCCGCTGGACAACGAGATGACCGTCTTTGACGTAACGGTGCCCGGCCAGCGCACACCCAAGAGCACCAGCGGCCTGTACGACACGGCCAAGCTGGAAGTGGTGGACAAGTACGCCATGTTCCTGTACGGGAACAACGGCTACAGCGAGATCCAGGGCGACGGCGAAGGCAGCATCCTGCTGGTAAAGGACAGCTACGGCAACTGCTTCGCGCCCTTCCTGACCGCCAACTATGGCAAGATCGGCGTGGTGGATCTGCGCAACTATCCCTACGGCATCGACGAACTGATCGAGAGCGAAGGATATGAGCATGTGCTGATCCTGTACAATTTCCAGAGCTTCAAGTCGGACAGCTATCTGTACAACATCAACCGGGATCCCATCGAATAACCCGGCTTGCACAAAAGAACGGCCCGCTGCGGAGAAGGCTTCCGCAGCGGGCCGTTTTGTTGGTTCAGGCTTTTTCGCCGGTAGAACGGCGGATCAGCGAATGGGCGGGCACCGGTTCCTCCACCGGCATGGTATACCGCATCATGGCGTGCGGGGTGGCGGTGATGTCCTCCCCGGCTTCGTTCTTCAGCCAGGCGGGGACCAGGCGCAGCACCCGGCCGGTAGGGGTCAGGATCTCCAGCGGCTTGCCCGCCTCGATCCGGCCACGCTGGGTGCACTGGGCCACCCCGTCCTGCCAGGATTCCACCACACCCACAAACTCCCAGTCCCGGATATAGCCGCCCTGCCGGGTGTTCTGGCGGGCGTTCTGCTTGCCGAAGAAAAACCCGGGCGAGTACCGCCGGTGGCTGATGCGGGTCAGTTCGTCCAGCACCGCGTCCGGGCACTGGAAGGTTTCCGGCGCATCCAGGAACGCGTCCAGCGCCTGCCGGTAGGCGCTGGTCACGCTGGCCACATAGTACAGGGTTTTGGCCCGGCCCTCGATCTTCAGGCTGTCCGCCCCCGCCTGGCAGACCAGGTCGATAAAGGGCGCCATGCACATATCGTCGGCGTTCAGGATGTAGCTGCCGCCCTCATCCTCCCCGATCTCCATAAACTGGCCGGGGCGGGTCTCCTCCACCAGGTGGTATTTCCAGCGGCAGGGCTGGGCGCACTGCCCCCGGTTGGCGTCCCGCCCCGCCAGATACTGGCTGAGCAGGCACCGGCCGGACACGCTCATGCACATGGCTCCGTGCACAAACACCTCCAGTTCCAGTTCCCGGGGGGTTTTGGCCCGGATCGTGGCGATATCCTCCAGGGACAGTTCCCGGGCCAGCACCACCCGCTTGGCGCCCAGTTCAAAGGCAGCGGTGGCGGCGGCATGGTTGGTAATGCCCATCTGGGTGGAGAAATGCACCTCCACATCCGGGGCCAGCTTCTGCACCATCCGCAGAACGCCCAGATCCGCCACAATAAAGGCGTCCACGCCCGCCGCCCGGGCGTCGGCGATCGCCTGGGGCAGCCGGTCCAGTTCGGTGTTGGTGGGCAGGGTGTTCAGGGTCAGATACACCCGCTTGCCCCGGGCATGGGCAAAGATGCAGCCCTCCTCCAGCTGGGCGGGGGTAAAGTTATCCGGGGCGGCCCGCATCCCGAATTCGGTCAGGGCGGCATACACCGCGTCCGCCCCGTAGCGGATGGCATATTGCAGCCGTTCCAGGTCCCCGGCGGGGGACAGCAGTTCCGGTCTGGTCATAGAGAAACGCTCCTCTCGGTTGGTTTTGTGGGCAAAAAACGGGCAGGGCCTGCGCCCCGCCCGTTTCAGAATCTTACTGCACGGAAAACGCCGTTTTTACATTGGCCTGATGCTCGGCCGGGGTCTTGCCGTAGTAGTATTTGCCGTTCTTGTCGGTAACAAAGAAGTAGTAGCCGTCGGCAATATACTGCTCATCCGGATACAGGGCCGCCTTGATGGCCTCGATGCCCGGATTGGACACCGGCCCGGGGGTCAGGCCCTCGTGCTCATAGGTGTTGTAGGCGGCGTAAATCTCGGCGGGGATGTTGTCCCAGCCGCCGTAGTAGGGAGCGACCCAGTTGTACAGGTAGTTGTTGTCGTCCTCCCGCTGGACGTAGCTGCTCACGTTGCTCTCCAGCCGGGGATAGGGCGAACCTTCCGCCAGGCGGTTGTGGAACACCGCGGACACCTTGGCGTCCTGGTCGTTGCCCGCCTCTTCCTGCACAAAGGAAGCCAGAGTAATCGCCTCGTGCAGGGTCAGGCCCATCTCCTCCGCCCGGGCGCGCAGATCGGCCGTGACCTGCTTGTCGAACTCGGCGTAGAGGGTATTGACGTAGTTGTACACCTCGTCGTCCGCGTAGAACTCGTAGGTGTTGGGGAAGAGATACCCCTCGCATTTCATGAAGATGGTATCGTCCGCCGGGATCTGGTTCCAGAACTCATACTGGCTGAAATCGCCGTTGTTGGCCACGTCCAGGAACTCCTCGGCGGTGCACAGGCCGTTTTCCTCCATCAGCTGGGCAAAACGCAGGGCGGTGATTCCCTCCGGGAAGGTGATGGTCACGGTATCCCGCTTGACCGTCACGCTCAGCGCCTCGATGATCTCGTCATAGCTCATGCCCGAACAGAGGGTGAAATCCCCGTACTGCAGCCGGCCGGCGCTTTCGGTATAGCGCACATACAGCTGGAACAGCTTGGGGGTGCGGATCACGCCCGCCTCCTGCAGCGCCCGGCCGATGGTCAGCGGGCCGCTGCCCTGGTCGATGTGCACCGTCACCTGGGAACCTTTTGTGTCGCTGCCGTAGACTTCATCCATAAACCGGGCGCCAATCAGCCCGGCGGCAACCAGAAGCACGGCAAACAGCACGATTACAATCAGGCAGCCGAAGCGGCCTTTTTTCTTTTTCCTGGCATGGGGCTGGTACTGCTCCTGCTCAAATTCCTGCGGCATGGGATGACCTCCTGTGTGGGGTTGTATTTTTTATTCAAGCCTGGCCGGTTTCATCCAGCATCAGGCCCATATAACTCTCGCTCACATCAAAACGCTCGCCCAGGAAACGGATCATGCCGTACTCGGCCGGGCGGCCCTCCGCGGGAAAGATACTCTGGGACGCTCCCAGGGAAATCTGCGCCTGGGTGGCGCCGGTCTTTTCCCGGGCGGCCTGCACCAGCAGTTCCGCCGCCCGATCCCCTACGGCAAACAGCTCGATAAACCGCAGGGTATCCCAATGGCGGAAAAACAGGCCGTAGCCGTCCTGGCTGGAGACCACCGTGACCCCCAGGCTGTACAGATCCCGCATCACTTCCGTAAACGAAGGCAGACTCAGCAGCACCGAATCGGGCGCGTACTTCTCCCGCAGCTGCAGCAGCGAGCGGGCGGTGACCGCGTCAAATTCGGCGTTGGCCCACAGGTTGGGCCGGATCGTGCGGGTGAAGGTACGCCGGGCAAACGCCCGTTCAAATCCCCGCTTTTCGTAAAAGGCAAACAGGCCCGCATCGGCCGGAATGGTCACAATGAAACCCGCCCCGGCAGCGCGCAGCGCATCGGCCGCGTAGTCCATCAGGCCGGTCATAAGCCCCTTGCCCCGGGCTTCAGGCGCAGTGCAGAGGGCGTAGAAGTAGGCCCCCTGCCTGCCGCGCAGGGTAACCGGCACCGCGCAGAGCATGGCTTCCACAGCGCCGTCCTCCCGCTGGGCTACATAAACATTTTTCCATCCGGCAAACCGGGCGGCCATCATCTCGGTGAACTCCGCCTCGTCGCCGAACGCGGCCTGCATCAGGCCGCACAACGCCGGCAGATCGCCGGGCTGGGCAATTCGGAACATAAACTCTCCCTCCCCTGTTGGTACACGCACAGTCCGCGGAGCGTTCCCCGCCGGGGCGCGCGCTGCCCCGTTCCCCCTCTGTTCAGGTTTCGTCGGTACGCATGGCCAGCCATTTGGGTTCCAGCCGCACCGGATTGTAGGACAATTTGGCCTTGCGCAGCCCCTCCTCCCCCACGTCATCCTCCCGGTTGATCCACTGGCAGCCGCCGCAGAAGGCGCGGGCCATCTCCCGGTTGATCACGTTGTAGGCGCCGGTCACGTCGTACAGCGCCTTTTCCACATGGGTATCAAAGATGCGCGGGTTCAGCGCACTGCCGAAGGAAAAGGCCACGATCCGTCCACCGGCGGTGATATACCCGCCCTTAAGGCCCAGCTGGCCGTAATGCCGGAACACCAGTTCAATGGCCCGGTGCTCATCGGCAATGCCCTCATCGTCCCGGTTATCGTACAGCTGGCACCACTCGTTGTTGAACCGGCGCACCGCGGGCAGCGCGTCCGGCGTGAGCGGATGGAATTTCCAGTCCGGGTTGTCCCGCTCAAACCGGGAACAAAGGTTGCGCTTTTTCTGGAACTTGCGGCCGGGCAGTTCGGCCAGTTCCCTGGCGTCATACAGGTAATCGGCATCGTCCCGCACGTCCTCAAACCGGAACAGGCCGGGGAACCAGCCTTCCATCCGGGCGGCGGCATCGGGGGTTACCGAAAAGACCACCAGCTTGCGCCCGGCCGACCGGGCATCCTGCACGATGGCTTCCAGGGCGGCCCGCTCGTCCCCGCTGCCGGCGGGGTACAGATAATGGTAGGCGTCCTCGCTTTCGCTGCGGGCAATCACCCGGTTTTCAAAGCGGGCAATCTGGGTGTGGTACACATGGCTCCACATAAAGATGTTGACAAAGGAAAATTCGCAGCTGGCATAGCCGCTCTGCCACAGCAGCGGCTGGGCCCACTGGCCGTCCTCTGCGGTGACGGGATGAAACTCGATCATAAAAAAGCCTCGACGGCGTTGCGCACGTCCTGTTGAATGGCCGGGATGGAACGCATCTCCTGCCCCTGGCAGCAGGGCACGGTATGCCAGCCCAGGCGGGCGGCACAGTACTCGGCGGCCCGGCGGCTGCGCGCCAGGTATTCCCGGTCTTTTTCGTGGATATCTTTTTTGCTCTCGTCCCCCTGGTAGCGCCCGGTCATGAGCCGCTGGCTCACCGCCGGGTCCACCTGCAGATAAACTACCTTATCCGGCGCGGGGATGCCCATATACTGGTACTCGAAGGTGAACAGCCAGTCCAGATAGGCGGGCCATTCTTCTTCGGGCAGCTTGGAGCACTGGTGCACGGCGTTGGAGGTGGTGTACCGGTCGGCCACCACCACCCCGCCGTTTTGATAGAAGCTGCCCCAATCGGTCTTGAAGCTGGCAAACCGGTCCACCGCATAAAACGCAGACGCCGCATAGGCGTTTACGTCGTCCGGATGGGTGCCGAATTTGCCCGCCAGGTACATCTTGACCAGGGCGGAGGAATCACTGGCGTAGTCCGGGAAGGTAATTTTTTTCACCGGCACGCCCTTCTGGGTCAGGTATTCCGCCAGCAGCGCGGCCTGGGTGGCCTTACCGCTGCCGTCCAGCCCTTCCAGCACGATCAGTTTCCCGCTCATTGGGTGTTCACTCCGTTCAGTTCGGCTTTGATCCGGTCATATTTGGCCCGCATTTCGGCAGCGCGGCCGCAGGTCATCTTGCCCTCCGGGCAGGGACCATAGGCACAGGCAGGGCCGCAGGCTTCAAACAGCGCCGGGGCCACGGCATAGACCAGGCGGAACATCTGCTCGGCCAGATCCCGGATCTCCCACTGGGCCCGGTTGCAGCACCGGTGCCGGAAGAAGTTCTTCAGGCTGCGGGCATTCATGGTAACGATCATCTTGGTGGTGCAGGCATTGGGCAGCACAAACCGTGCATCCTCAATAGCCATCTTCTCCGCCTTTTTGGCGGCTTCGGCCTCGCTCATGCCCTGCTGCATCAGGCGGCGGATATGGCCGTCCTTCAGCAGGGCGGCAATGCGGTGATACTCGGCGGCCTGGCTGTCCATCGCCTGTCGGAAGGCGGCCAGCGCCTCCTCGTCCCCGGCCACCTCCGGCGGGGTCACATAGTCAAAGGAGTCCAGCCGCACATACCGCTGGCTCTGCACGCTGAAACTGGCGATGCGATGCCGGGTGATCTGGGCCAGCAGGCTGCGGGACACCCCCTCAATGGCAAAGGTGAAGTTCACATGCTCGGTGGGGCTTTCGTGGCCCATGCTGGCCAGCATCCGCACAAAATCCCGGCTTTTTTCCGGAGTGAGGCCAGCCATCAGGGTATCGATCTCGGCGTTGGAATAACAAAGCTTGGCGGCGGCAGCCACCACGCGCTCCGGGTCGGGGGTATGGGCAATCAGGGAAACTTTCAGCATTCCGGGTCCTCTTTTCTCTGTCGGTCAATCCACCCGCTGCATGGGGGCGTAGTTGGCCATGGTCTTTTTTAAGCCCGCCTTTTCAAACTGGATCTCCACCAGGCTGTCGCCGGACATGGGGGTCACCTTGACCACCCGGCCCCGGCCGAACACCTTGTGCTCCACCAGGTCGCCGGGCTTGTAGGCGGCGCCGCGGGCGGCCGGTTCAGGTGCGGAGGCGGTGGCAGTCCAGCCGCCGCGGGGGGCGGGACGGGAAGGTTCTGCTGCCGCCGGGCGGGCGGATGGCGTCCAGCCGGTGCGGGAGACAGGCGCGCCCTGCCCGCGGGAGGCCGAGGGTGTCCAGCCGGTACGGGAGGCCGGCGCAGCGCTGGCGGCCACCTGGGATTTCCAGCCGGCGCCGTAGCCGCCCAGATCGCTGCGGCCGGAATAGCCGCTCACGCTGCCCTGCGGGCGGCGGGGCGCGTAGGGGGACTGTTCCCATTCCAGCAGTTCTTCCGGGATTTCCTGCAAAAAGCGGCTGGGCGGGTTGCGGCGGGTCATGCCGAAGATCATGCGGGTCTGGCTGCAGGACAGGTACAGTTCCTTGCGGGCACGGGTAATGCCCACGTAGCACAGACGGCGCTCCTCCTCCAGATCCTCGTCGGAGAACCGGCTCATCTCGCCGGGGAAAACGCTCTCTTCCATGCCCACCAGGAACACCACGTCAAATTCCAGGCCCTTGGCGGAGTGGAGGGTCATGAGCACCACCGTGTCGTTCTCCTCGTCGTAGCTGTCCAGATCGCTGATCAGGGCTACCTCTTCCAGATACCCCGCCAGGCTGGCCTCGGGGCCTTTCTGGTCGGCGTAGGTACGCACGCTGGACACCAGCTGACCCAGGTTTTCCAGACGGGTCTGGCCTTCCTCCCCCTGGGCTTTCAGCATGGTCTTGTAGCCGGTAAGTTCAATTACCCGGTTGGCGAACTGGTCCAGCGGCAGCGCATCGGCCTCCTCCGCCAGCTTGTCGTACAGTTCGCAGAAGCCCCGCAGTGCACCGGCGGCCCGGCTCAGCGCCGGGTAGTCGGCGGCATGGCGGCAGACTTCCAGCACGCTGCAGCCCAGCCCGGAGGCGATCTCAGTGAGCTTGTCCACCGTGGTGCCGCCGATCTTGCGGGCGGGTTCGTTGATGATCCGCTTCAGACGCAGATCGTCCCGGGGGTTGGCCAGGATGGTCATGTAGGACAGAATGTCCTTGACCTCCTTGCGGTCAAAGAACCGCTGGCCTCCCACAATTTTATAAGGAATGCCCGCCCGGGCGAAATAGGTTTCAATGGGGCCGGACTGAGCGTTCATCCGGTAGAGCACGGCACAGTCCCGCAGGCGGCCGCCCTGCTCCAGATGTTTGGCAATGACGCGGGAAATGTGGGCCGCTTCGTCCTGCTCGTTCTCCGCCTGGTAGGCGCGGATGGGCGCACCCTCCCCGTTCTCGGTCCAGAGGGTTTTGCCCTTGCGGCCCATGTTGTGGTCAATGACCTCGTTGGCCGCCTGCAGGATGCGGGTGGTGGAACGGTAATTCTGTTCCAGCCGGATCACCTGTGCGCCGGGGAAATGCTGCTCAAAGTTCAGGATGTTCTCAATGGTGGCGCCGCGGAACCGGTAGATGCTCTGGTCGTCGTCGCCCACCACGCAGATGTTGCCGCTGCCGCCGGCCAGCAGCCGAACCAGATGGAACTGGGCCACGCTGGTGTCCTGGTACTCGTCAACAAGCACGTAACGGAACCGGTCCTGGTAATAGTGCAGCACCTCCGGCTCGGTCTGCAGCAGGCGCACCGTATGGTAAATCAGATCATCGAAATCCATGGCCCCGGCGTTTTTCAGCCGTTTGGCGTAGGCCGCATACAGCTTGGCCACCAGCCCGGCCTTGGTATCGGCAGGGGCTTCCAGCGCCTCCTCCGGAGTGATCAGCTGGTCCTTCATGCGGCCGATCTGGGAGAGGGTTTGTTTTACCGGCAGGAATTTATCGTCCACCATCAACTCTTTGTAAAGTTCTTTCATGGCCCGTTCCTGATCGGAAGAGTCATAGATGGTGAAGCTTTGGGGAAAGCCCAGCCGTCCGGCTTCCCGGCGCAGGATGCGCACACAGGCCGAGTGAAAGGTAGAGGCGTTCACGTCCCCGCCCTCGGTATCCCCCAGCATGGCGGCCAGACGGGCTTTCAACTCCCCGGCCGCTTTGTTTGTAAAGGTGATGGCCAGTACATGCCAGGGGCGGCAGGGCTCCTGGGCCAGCAGCGGGTACAGTTCGGCGGGGGCGTCGGTCTGCATGACCACCGCGGTGCGCAGGGCGGTAAGTTCCGGTTCGGTAACCGGACGGGGCAGCCAGTCGGAACCGTGGGCTTTGCCAAACCGGATAATGTTGGCGATCCGGTTGACCAGCACCGTGGTTTTTCCGCTGCCCGCCCCCGCCAGAATCAGCAGAGGGCCCTGGGTGGTAAACACCGCCCGTTTCTGTACCGGATTCAGTTTGCCAAATCGCTGTTCAATATATTGATCCCGCAGAGCGAGGAATTCTGTATCAAGGGATGCGTGCATAAATCAAAGGCCTTTCTGTCTGAATGGTTCTCATTTTGTTGAATTCGCAGATAATATACAATCAGGACACAACAAGATCAGCTTTACAATTTGATTTGGACAGCCATTGAAATAAAAGCCGTACTGCGGCTATTATACCACAACCGCACAGGCTAAAAAAGGGGCGCAGGCAAAAAAGCCCGCCGTTCCAAAGAACGACGGGCTTTGCATGTACAAAAATCAGCCGAAGATGTTGATCAGGATACCGGCCGCCACAGCGCTGCCGATAACGCCGGCCACGTTGGGGCCCATGGCGTGCATCAGCAGGAAGTTCTGGGGGTTCTCGGCCTGGCCGACCTTCTGGGACACACGGGCCGCCATAGGCACCGCAGACACGCCCGCGGAACCGATCAGCGGGTTCACCTTGCCGTGGGTGGCCCAGCACATCAGCTTGCCGAACAGCACGCCGCCGGCGGTGCCGAAGCCGAACGCGATCAGGCCCAGCACGATGATCTCCACGGTTTCCAGGGTCAGGAAGGTGTTGGCACTGGTGGTGCAGCCGACCGATACACCCAGGAAGATGGTGATGATGTTCATCAGCTCGTTGCCGGCGGTCTTCTGGATACGATCCACCACGCCGCTTTCCTTCATCAGGTTGCCCAGCATCAGCATGCCTACCAGAACCGCGGAGTCAGGCAGGATCAGGCTGACGATGATGGTGCAGAGGATGGGGAAGATAACCTTTTCGGTCTTGGAAACGGTGCGCAGCTGGCTCATCACGATGCAGCGCTCTTTCTTGGTGGTGAGCGCCTTCATGATGGGCGGCTGGATAACCGGAACCAGGGCCATGTAGCTGTAGGCTGCCACGGCGATGCTGCCCAGCAGATGGGGCGCCAGCCGGGAGGTAACAAAGATGGCGGTGGGGCCGTCCGCGCCGCCGATGATGCCGATGGAGGAAGCCTCCTGACCGGTAAAGCCCAGCCACTTGGCGCCCAGGAAAGTGGTGAAGATACCCAGCTGCGCGGCAGCGCCCAGCAGCAGGCTCTTGGGGTTGGAGATCAGAGGACCGAAGTCGGTCATGGTACCGATGCCCAGGAAGATCAGCGGCGGATAGATGCCCAGCTTAACGCCCATATAGAGCATATCGCCCAGGCCGCCGTTGTTCAGAATATCAATCCAGGAGGGGTGCAGCAGAACCTCGTCGCCCACACCGATAAAATACTGCATGTGGATGATGTTGCTGCCGGGCAGGTTGGCCAGGATCATACCAAACGCGATGGGCAGCAGCAGCAGCGGCTCAAAGCCGCGGACGATGGCCAGGTACAGCAGGAGGCAGCCCACCACCAGCATAACGATGTACAGGGGCTCTTGCGCCAGGCCGGTAAAGCCGGAGTTCTGGACAATGCTAAGAAGGGTTTGCCAAATTGCGCTCATTCCTCACACAGCTCCTTTCTCAAAACGGGGCGGTGTTGGACTGAACACCGGCCTGGCCCCAAGCCTTGCGGCCGCTTGTCTGCGCAGCGCGGGACACGGGTTTGATAGAGCGGATGGTGAAAGCGCCCTGCTCCATGCTGGCCACCGCAGCGGCGATTACCGCCACGATCTCAGGGGTTACCGCACCGGGAGCGGGCAGAACCGCCGCAGCCGACACGCTGCCGCTGTTTGCCGGTTTGACAGGCGCAGGCGCGGAGGGAGCCGGAGCCGACTTGGCCTGCTTCTTTTTGGCCTCCAGCGAGTCGAAGAACTTGCCCTGCAGGGTGATGATCAGGGTGAGCAGGATCAGGATCAGAAAGACCAGCAGCAGACCGGTAATGACCACCGTCAGATCATTGGGTTCCGGCTTGATCGCCAGCAGAGCGGGGATAAAGGATGTTCCCATAGAACAAACCTCCTTTTGAGAATGGGACTGTAAAACAATATCTTGTAACATTATAAAAGAAAAAACGATGTGTTGCAAGACCCATCAGGATTTTTTTAACAGCTCGGACAAAAAACACAGACGGACGTGTAAATCCTGTTCTCGCAGAAAAACCGGGGCCCGCTTCGGACCCCGGTTTTGGGATATTTTGATGCAAAATGATCATTCGTGCCGGATGGCTTCCAGTGCGCTGATCTTGGTGGCGCGGTGGGCCGGCCACAGACCGCTGAGCACGCCCACCAGCATGGAGAAGCCAAGGCCCAGCAGAACCAGCCAGGGCGGGATGATGGACACATCCCCGCCCATACCGGCCATACCGCCCATCATGCTGGTAAGACCGCTCAGGTCGATGCCCTCGCCGCCGAAGAAGGCCACAATGGCGTTCAGGTTGTTGAGCACAGCAGATGCCGCGAAACTTAGCGCCACACCGATGGCGCCGCCCAGCAGGCCGATGCTGCCCGCCTCCACCAGGAACAGGGTACGGATCTTGCCCACCTCGCAGCCCAGCACCTTCATAACGCCGATTTCCTTGGTGCGCTCGTAAATGGACATCATCATGGTATTGGCGATATTCAGCGCCGCCACCAGCAGCGCTACCGCCGCGGTGCCGCCCAGAATCATCTGGCTCTTGGCTACGCTTGCCTGCATTTCGTTGCGGATCTGGGTCATGGAGTTGGTCTGCTCGTAACCGATGTCGTGAAGCCAGTTTTCCACTTCTTCCACGTTGTCCACATCGTCTACCTTTACGTAGACCTCCTGGTAACCGTTATCCTGCTCCCGCATGACGCCGCCGGAACCGCTGATGATCACCGAGCTGCCGGAAGAAGAATTCTTCTTGCCGCTGAGTTTCTCGTAGGCCTGTTCCAGCATCTTCATATCGGAAATCCGCATGGCAATGCCGGACTCGGTGAAATAGTGCTTGGAGGTATCGGAAACAAAGGTTCCCATTACCACCAGCTCAAAGTCCTGGGTCTTTTCATTGCCATTGGAGTCATAGGCCATCAGGCGCAGCGTGAGTTTGTCTTTCTCCACGTCTACAAAGGGCGGGACCGGATTGCCCAGAGAGTCGGTCTCCCCTGCCCAGCGCTGACGCTTGCCGCTGTTCCAGCTTTTGCGGGTGTCCTGGAATCCATACCCCATGTTGGCGCCTACCAGCACAGGGATCTTCTTCTTGCCCAGGTTCAGGCCATCCGGAATCCAGCTGCCGCTTTGCAACTGGAACTCCATCGCCTGCAGCGCGGTCATGTCCACGCCATAACTCTCGTAGAAATAGGCCTCATACCGTTCATTTTTGCCCGCATAAATGCTGGCGTTAATTTCATTGGATGAGTAGAACGGCGTGGCAGCCACCACATGCTCCTGCGCACGGATGGTCTCCAGCATTTCATCGTCCAGCTTGGGGGTTTCCCCTACCGAGCCGTAGGCATAGTTCCAGATCTGGATCTGGGTCAGGTCACCCCAGCTTTGCAGCATTGCCTCGTTGTTGGCATTGCTGGCAATGCCCAGGCTGATCAGCACGATGATGGCGAAGGTGCCCACCACCACGCCGATCACGGTCAGGGCCGTACGGCCCTTGCGGCGGCGCAGGTTATCCGCGCTGAGCCGCAGCAGATCAGATATCTTCATCGCTGTCCTCCAGCTGTGCCAGCTTGGCGGCCTTTTTCTTGCGCACGATGACCACAGCAGCCACACCGCCGCCGATCACCACAACCGCCAGGATGATCCAGACAAACACCGGCACACCGCCGGAAGGTTCTTCCACTTCGCCGCCCATGGTGGGATCCATGCCGGGGTCGATCCAGATGTCGCCGCCGCCCATCATCTCCTCCACGGTGCAGCTAAAGGTCTTTTCCAGGGTGATGATCTCGCCCTGGGCATCCTCATAGCTCAGCACAATGGTGCCCTCAATGGTGCCCACTTCGCTGGCCATCAGGGAGAAATCCACCGAGTTTTCGGTGCCGGGGGCCAGATTGCCCAGATACTGGCTCTGGCCGGGGTTGGCCATGTTGCCTTTCAGTTCGGCGGACAGGTTGTTGACCTGCATCTTGCCCTTGTTGACAAAGGACAGGGACAGATAGCCCTCTTCGCCCAGCATCATGGTTTCGGGGGCTTCCAGGCCGGTGATTTCAAAGCGGTCGGGCTGGGTAACCGGCACGGATACAGTGGTGGAACCGTCGGTCGTGGGGGCCGCGCCGGTGCTCTTGCCTTTGCCGGACAGGCCCACCGAGAACTTGGCCACGCCGCCGGTGAAGTTTGCGCCGGGCAGGATCTTATAAGTAACCTGGCGGGTGCTGCCGGGGGCCATTTCGCCCAGGTAGACGTTCAGATTGCCGTTGGCCAGGGTAACGTTTTCATCGTTGATGCCCAGGGTGACCATAACGTCGCTAAGATTTTCGCCGCCATCGGTGGCGTAGATGGTCAGTGTCAGGTCAAAGGGCTCGCCCGCCGCCACGCTGGTGCCGCCGAAGTTGGTTTCTTTCAGGATCAGGCCCGGGGTTTTAGGCAGCGGGGTGGGGCTGGGTTCCGGAGTGGGCTCAGCCGTGGGCACCGGAGTAGGCGCCGGGGTGGGCTCGGGCAGCTGGCATTCCACAATGGAAATGGTTTGATTTTTCAGATCCCCCACCGAAAAGGAGAAGCCGTTGCCGGGTCCATTGAATTTAAGGCCAGTAAATTCCGCATAACCACGATTGGTAGAATCCGCAACCTTGTACAGCGCCACACCGCCGTTCTGTTGCACAAAATTGCTTACGTCCACAAAGGCGCCATCGCCGCTGTCCGACGTATAGGTAAAGTACACCCGGATGGTCAGATCAGTGGTATACATGGGCACACTGGTATTGGATGCAAAGCCGCTGCCTGAACCTGTGCCAATGGCGTAGGACTGATACTTGACACCGGTAACTCCGTTCAGACTAAGATCCGGCGTAGGTGTGGGGGTCGCCGTACTTTCAGGGGCAGAATTCTGTTCCTGTGTCACTACGCCGTCCGTCTGATCGGAAGATCCCGTGCCCTCCTCAGCAAACACGCTGAATGCGGCGCACAGGCTGCACAGCAGCGCCAGCGCCAAAAACACGCTTAAAATTCGGCTCATTTTCTTCATGGTCATGGTTCCCTCTCCTGTTTTTGTCAGCTTATCAGCTCTGCGCCGGTACGGTGGTCTGGGGTTCCGCCGGCGCAAGGTCCACCAGATCTTTGAACATTTCGGCACGGCTGCGGCTTCGGGTCTCCTCGTCCACCACCACGTCGCTCTGCACCTTGCCGTCCATAATGGTGATCACCCGGTCGGCGCAGCCTGCCAGCTCCCGTTCATGGGTGACCATCACAAAGGTTATGTTGTTCTCCCGCGCCATCTGCAGGATGCGGTACAGCACCTGCCGGGTGGTGGCGGAGTCCAGGTTGCCGGTGGGCTCGTCGGCGAAGATCACCTTGGGTTTCGCCACAAAGGCCCGGGCAATGCCCACGCGCTGCTGCTGACCGCCGCTCATCTCGGTGGGCTTGTGATTGGCCCGTTTGACCAGGCCCATCTTTTTCAGTTCTTCCTTGGCCAGCTTGAGCCGTGTCTTGCGGGGCATTCCCTTGAACATCAGGGGCAGCGCCACGTTTTCCGCCGCGGTCAGGTTGGGCAGCAGGTTGTAGCTCTGGAAGATAAACCCCAGATGCGCCTGCCGGAATTTTGCCAGCTCATTCTCGGTCATGGTGTTGATCTCGTGTTTTCCGATGAACACCTGCCCGCGGGTAGGCTTTTCCAGCCCCGCCAGCTGGTTGAGCAGGGTGGATTTGCCGCTGCCCGACGCGCCGACAATGCAGCATACCTCTCCAGGCTCGATGGCAAGGTTCACATCGTTCAGGGCAATTACCTTTTCATTGCCCACCCGATAGACCTTGCGCAGGTTCACGGTTCGGATAATGGGAGCCATCGCTTCACCTCAGTTTCTTAAATCAGTGACAAGATCCCCACGAACGGATGCATCCATCCGGTGAGCGAGGACTTGAATACCCAGTAATACAGCACCGCGAATACCTCGCGGAAATAGCAGGGCATCACCGAAATCAGGCTGATACCCGCCGGCAGGGTGCGCACCTGCGAAAAGCCCGCCTGCCGGGCATAGCACCCGGCGCGGTAACAATGAAAGGCGTTGGTAACCACTGCCACCGGGGCGTCGGCAGCCAGGCCCGCCTGTTCCAGCAAGGCACGGGCGTTGCGCAGATTTTCCTCGGTGGAGGTGCTGGTGTCGTCCACCAGGATCTGCTCCGCCGGCACGCCCTGCGCCACCAGATAGTCCTGCATGGCCCGGCCCTCAGGCAGGGCCTCGCCGTTGCCCTGGCCGCCGGTGGTGACAATCAGCATCTCCGGATGCTGCTGCCAGCAGGCCAGCGCCGCGTCCAGGCGGCGGCGCAGCACGTCCGACAGGCGCTCGCCCCGCAGGGCAGCCCCCAGCACAATGACGGCCTGCTCGTCCCCCCGCGGCTGGTTGGAATATCCGCTTACCGCCACAAAGGCCAGCAGCGCGCAGAACAGCCCCACCCCGCAGAAAAACAGATTGCGCAGCACACGCCCCACACCCGCCGCGCAGAATGCGTCGATGGGGCCATGAAACAGCGCGTAAATCCACAGCATTGCCGTAATGCCGTAGATCACAAGTATCCCGAAATTAAAATTGGAGCGAAATGTGCGCAGCACGCTGTCGCCCAGAAACAGGACGGCAAGCGCCCAGATAATGTACAGTTTCACCGTATGAATATCCTTTCCTCCCCTGGGTGCCGACCAGCTGGTCGGCAATGCACTCAGTTACAAAACGATTAATCCCAGCGAATTATTTCACCTGGCTCTGGAAACACTATACAAAAACGCGGCTCTTTTTTGTGGATTTTTCCAAACAAAACAAATCGCGCTCCCCCCCTCCAGGGAGAGGGGAAGCGCGAACAGAGATGAATCAGCGGCGGATTTCCGGCCACAGGCTGGCGCCGGTGGTCAGCGGAGTTTCCACATCCAGATAGTCGCAGACGGTGCGGGCAATGCTGGCAAAGCTCAGCCGGGTGCCCAGATCCACGCCCGGGCGCACCGGCGCGCCGGTGATCAGCAGAGGCACATACTCACGGGTATGGTCGGTGGTCTTGGTATAACCCGGATCGCAGCCGTGGTCGGCTGTGATGAGCACCAGATCTTCCGGCCGCAGCTTGCCCAGCAGTTCGGTCAGGCCCTTGTCAAAGCGGGTGGCCGCATCGGCGTAGCCGTCGATGTTGCGGCGGTGACCGTACACCATATCAAAGTCCACCAGGTTCACAAAAGCCAGGCCGTCGAAGTCCCGGTCGGCCAGTTCCAGGGTTACCCGCATACCGTCGTCGTTGTTCTTGGTGCGGATGGTCTCGGTAGTGCCCTGCCCGGCAAAGATGTCATGGATCTTGCCTACCGCGATCACGTCCCGGCCGGCGGCTTTCAGGTAATCCAGCATGGTGGGCGCGGGCGGCTCCAGCGAGAAGTCATGCCGGTTGGGGGTGCGCTTGAAGTCCGCGGCGCAGGTGCCCACAAACGGACGGGCAATCACACGGCCTACGCCATGCTCGCCCCGCAGCATATCCCGGGCGATCTGGCAGTACTCGTACAGCTGTTCCACCGGCACCACGTCCTCATGGGCGGCCACCTGGAACACACTGTCGGCCGAAGTATACACAATCAGCGCGCCGGTGCGCATATGCTCCTCGCCGTAATCCACCAGCACCTGAGTGCCGGAGTAGGGCTTGTTGCAGAGCACCTTGCGGCCGGTGCGAGCTTCGTACTCCGCAATCACCTCGGGCGGGAAACCGTCCGGATAGGTGGGCAGGGCTCGGGGGCTCTCCACACCGGCAATCTCCCAGTGGCCGATGGTGGTATCCTTGCCGTTGCTGGCCTCCTGCAGGCGCGCGAACGCCCCTTCGGGCGCATCGGTCTTTTCGCCGCAGGTTACGCCGTCAATATTGAACAGGCCCAGACGCCGCATCTGCGGGATATCGAACGCCGGGCTGGCCGCGATGCTGGCCAGCGTGTTGGAACCCTCGTCGCCAAAAGCGGCGGCATCCGGTTCTGCGCCGATACCAAAGCTGTCCAGTACAATCAGGAATACGCGTTTTGCCATATATTTTTTACCTCCTTACAGGCAAATTGTGTAGAAATCGACTGTATTATACCATATAAACCCGTGAAAAGAAAGACTATTGCCCGAACGCTTGTACGGGCCCTGTTTTTCGTTTATAATGAATCCGGATATTCCCGCCCGGGCTTTCGCGGCCCCTGAGGAACCTCTATATAAAGTAAGAGGAGGACAACAAAGTATGCGCAAAACCAAGATCGTCTGCACGCTGGGCCCTTCCACCGACAACGAGGAAGTGCTGCGCGCCATGATCGAAAGCGGCATGGACGTAGCCCGCTTCAACTTTTCCCATGGCTCTCATGAGGAGCACAAGCGCCGGTACGAGACTCTGGACCGGCTGCGCCGGGAACTGGGTAAGCCGGTAGCCACCCTGCTGGATACCAAAGGCCCGGAGATCCGCCTGCGTCAGTTCAAGGAAGGCAAGGTCCAGCTGACCGCCGGGCAGGAATTCACCCTGACCACCCGGGATGTGGAAGGTGACGAGACCATCTGCGCCGTGACCTACAAGAACCTGCCGCAGGACGTGAAGGCCGGCGGCACCATTCTGCTGGATGACGGCCTGATCGGCATGACCATTCTGGACGTAAACGAAACCGACATCCTGTGCCAGGTAAACAACAGCGGCCTGATCAAGAACAACAAGGGCGTGAACGTGCCGGGCGTGAGCCTGTCGATGCCCTACCTGAGCGCCAAGGACAAGGAGGACATCCTGTTCGGCATCGAGATGGGCTTTGATTTCCTGGCGGCCAGCTTCACCCGCACCGCCGCCGACATCCAGGACATCCGCCGTCTGCTGGACAGCAAACAGTCCCGGATGCGGATCATCGCCAAGATCGAGAACCGGGAGGGCGTGGACAACATCGACGCCATCCTGTCCGCGGCCGACGCCATCATGATTGCCCGCGGCGACATGGGCGTGGAGATCGACTTCACCGAAATCCCGGTGATTCAGAAGGACATCATCTACCACAGCTTCTCCAGCGGCAAGCCGGTAATCACCGCCACCCAGATGCTGGAAAGCATGATGGAGCATCCCCGCCCCACCCGTGCGGAGATCACCGACGTGGCCAACGCCATCTATGACGGCACCTCCGCCATCATGCTGAGCGGCGAGACCGCGGCCGGCAAGTATCCGGTGGAGGCCGTGCGCACCATGGCCGCCATTGCCCAGCGTACCGAGAGCGACCACAACTATCTGTCCCGGATGCGCAAAGCCCCCAACGACCATCACCTGAGCATTGCCGCGGCCACCGCTCACGCCGCCTGCACCACTGCTTCCGACCTGAAGGCCGACATGGTGATCACCGTGAGCAAGAGCGGCGAAACCGCCCGCCTGCTGAGCCGCTGCCGGCCGGAGCAGCCCATCATCGCCTGCGTGATGGAAGAACAGGTGCAGCGTCATCTGGCGCTGTCCTGGGGTGTGATTCCCCTGCTGATGCCCTATGCCCGCAATACCGATGAACTGATTGATTTTTCGGTGCAGGCCGCCCAGGAGGCCGGTCTGGTGCAGGACGGCGATCTGGCCGTGCTGACCGCCGGCGTGCCGGTAGGTATCAGCGGCACCACCAATATGATCAAGGTGCATCTGGTGGGCGACTCGCTGCTGACCGGCGTGGGCGTGGGCAAGCTGGTATCCAAAGGCCCCCTCTGCGTCTGCCGCAATCTGGAGGAGGTACAGGCCAAGTTCCATCCCGGCGACGTGCTGGTAGTACCGTTCACCAACAACGACATGCTGGAATATATGCGGCAGGCTTCCGCCGTAATCACCGAGGATCCGGGTCTGAACAGCCATGCGGCCATCGTGGGTCTGACCCTGGCCAAGGCGGTGATTGTGGGCGCGGCAGGCGCCACCCGGGTTCTGAAGGATGACGTGCGGGTATCGGTGGACTGCGCCCGGGGCGTGGTGCGCCGCCTGCCCCAGTAAGGAGGCGCCCATGGAACGCATTGCCAGCTTCTGTGTGGACCACACCACCCTGCGGCCCGGGATGTACCTGTCCCGGCGGGACGGGGATGTGGACACCTGGGACATCCGTATGAAGGCGCCCAACCAGGGCGACTATCTGACCACCACCGAAGCGCATACACTGGAGCATCTGTTTGCCACCCGGGCCCGCAACAGCCGCTGGGCCGACCATGTGATCTACGTGGACCCGATGGGCTGCCGGACCGGCTTCTACCTGCTGACCCGCGGGCTTTCCGACGCCGAAGCGCTGGAACTGACCACCGACTGCTTTGCCTTTATGGCGGAGTATGACGGCCCGGTGCCCGGCGCCAGCGAGGCGGAATGCGGCAACTGGAAAGACCTGGACGGCGCCTGCGCCCGGCCCCAGGCCGCTGCCATGCTGCAGGTTCTGCGCGGCTGGAGCCCGGAGAAAATGCGGTACTGACCGATCAACAGACAGAAAAATGCCCGCCGTGGCTTGGACCACGGCGGGCATTTGATTTTCAATTTTGGAAATGAACCCCGCGCCAATTACTTGCTGCTCTTGCGGGTGCTCTTCTTGGCGGCAGGCTTTTTGGCCTCGGTCTTGGGAGCCTCTGCCTTGGCAGCGGGCTTGGTCTCAGCCTTGGGGGCCTCCACCTTGGCGGCGGGCTTGGTCTCAGCCTTGGGGGCCTCCGCCTTGGCGGCGGACTTGCTCTCAGCCTTGGGGGCCTCCGCCTTGGCAGCGGGCTTGCTCTCAGCCTTGGGGGCCTCCGCCTTGGCGGCAGACTTGCTCTCAGCCTTGGGGGCAGCAGTCTTCTTGGCAGCCGGCTTCTTCTCGGCGGGCTTCGCAGCCGCCTTTTTAGCAGCAGGCTTCTTGGCAGCCGGCTTCTTCTCCGCAGCCGCGGCCTTGGGGGCGGCTTCTGCCTTGGGGGCAGCTTCTGCCTTGGGGGCGGCGGCCTTCTTTTCCTTGACCTCGGTGATTACCCACAGCTGGTTGTCACCGTTCACATCCTGCCAGATCTGCACACGGGCGCCGTTCTCCGCGTTCATGCCCACCACGTCCAGGCACTTGCCGGCCAGGTTGGACTTGATCTTGAAACGGCCGTCGTTGGTGGGCTCCAGCACCCACAGCTGGCTGGACGCAGGCGCGCCCTCCCACTGATGCACCCAGGTGCCGTCGGTCACGCCGCCGTCCACCAGGTCCAGCATCTTGCCGGTGAAGCGGTTCTGAATCCGGTACACGCCCTCACCGGCACGCACAAAGTTCCACTGCTGCCAGGGCTCGCCCGCATTGGCGTACAGCTGGATAGCAGCACCGTTCTCGGTGTTGAAATCGGCAACCTCCAGCACCTTGCCGCTGGCGGCGGTGATGGTGTAGAATTGATCTGCGGTGATAATGGTCTGACTGGTCTTTTTCATTGTTCCTCTCTCCTTATAAGCAAAGCATACAGCATAGATGCGGTTCCCGGCGATCCGGGAACAGAATACGGGGTCCACAGAAGGCCCGGCCACTGAAAAACGGCTGTATGGCGCGCTTTGAGAGGGGCGGGCCTATGTTCCGATTATACCATTTCTGCATTTTGCGTCAAGCAAAACGGCAGAAAAAGCGCCGTTTTACCAGACTGTGCGCCCTTTCGCGCAGCATTTTTGTACCGAAACGCCTACAAAAGGAGGGCTTTTTTGTGCTATACCGCAACATTGTACAAGCCCGGTTTTGCCATCGTTTGAACCGGTTTGTGGCGCTGGCCGACCTGGGAAACGGGCCGGAACCGGTGCATGTAAAGAACACCGGCCGGTGTGCGGAACTGCTGCTACCGGGCTGCCGCGCCTGGCTGCAGGACGCCGGCCCCGATACCGCCCGCAAAACCCGCTATGACCTGATCGCTGTGGAAAAAATCCGGCCAGGCCAGACGCCGCTGCTGGTGAATCTGGACTCCGCCGCCCCCAACGCCGTTGCCGGAGAATGGCTGGCCGGCGGCGGACTGGGCTCCCTGGAAGAACTGCGGCCGGAATATCGGCTGGGCGGCAGCCGGTTCGATTTTTTTGCCCGACGGCCCGGCGGTCAGCCGGTGCTGGTGGAGGTCAAAGGCTGCACCCTGGAACAGGACGGCCTGGCACGGTTTCCCGACGCGCCCACCCTGCGGGGTGAAAAGCATGTGCGGGAACTGACCGAATTGCAGGCGCAGGGATACGAGTGCGCGGTTTTGTTCATTCTTCAGATGGAACAGATGCGCCGCTTCACCCCCAACTGGGATACGCATCCCGCCTTCGGCACAGCGCTGGGCCGGGCGCAGGCGACGGGCGTACAGGTACTGGCGCTGGGCTGCCGGGTGCAGCCGGACCGGCTGGATGTATCCTATACCGTTCCGGTTGACCTGACCGCGCCCGGTACTGTGTAAATTTCCGTACTTTACGCATAAACCTCTTGACATTTCCGTCAAAAACATGGTACTCTGCTTTTGTAAAAGGGAGTAGCCGGCGTCCCGCCAGCAGGCAGGCCGCAGCTGTTTGCGTCATACCGGGCTTTCGGGCCCCGCTTCTGCTATAATTGGCCAGACTTTTACCACCGGATACGGCTATCGGTGGTAAAAGTCTTTTTTGTTGCCGCGAACACCGGCTTCTGTTCAGAACAAAGGAGTGGATCGAATGGAATACCTGTACGAAAATATTCTTCTGCTGGACTGGAAGATGGTGGTCATGTGGGTGATCGGCGGCCTGCTGATCTACCTGGCCATCAAAAAGGATATGGAGCCCAGCCTGCTGCTGCCCATGGGCTTCGGTGCCATCCTGGTGAACCTGCCCATGTCCGGCGCGGTGACCCAGGGCACGGAGGAAGGCGTGCTGGACGTGCTGTACAACGCCGGCATCGCCAACGAGCTGTTCCCCCTGCTGCTGTTCATCGGCATCGGCGCGATGATCGATTTCGGGCCTCTGCTGCAGAACCCCAAGCTGCTGGTATTCGGCGGCGCGGCGCAGCTGGGCATCTTCCTGACCCTGAGCCTGGCCTGCCTGTTCGGCTTTGACCTGCAGGACGCGGCCAGCATCGGCATCATCGGCGCCGCCGACGGCCCCACCGCCATCTTCGTATCCCAGTGGTACGGCTCCAACTACACCGGCGCCATCATGGTAGCGGCCTACAGCTACATGGCCCTGGTACCGCTGGTGCAGCCGGTGGTAATCCGCGCGCTGACCACCAAGAAAGAGCGGCTGATCCGCATGCCCTATCAGCCCGCCAATGTGAGCCGCACCACCCGTATCCTGTTCCCCATCCTGGTAACCATCGTGGCCGGCCTGATCGTGCCCCGCAGCGTGGCGCTGGTAGGTTTCCTGATGTTCGGCAACCTGCTGCGTGAATGCGGCGTGCTGAACAGCCTGTCCGAGACCGCCCAGAACGTACTGGCCAACCTGATCACCATCTTCCTGGGCATCACCATTGCCAGCCGGATGCAGGCCGAACAGTTCCTGTCGCCGGACACCCTGCTGATCCTGGCCCTGGGCCTGCTGGCTTTTGTGTTCGACACCGCCGGTGGTGTTATCTGCGCCAAGATCATCAACATCTTTGCCCGCACCAAGGTCAACCCCATGATCGGCGCCTGCGGCATTTCCGCCTTCCCCATGTCCAGCCGCGTAGTGCATAAGATGGGGCTGAAGGAAGATCCCCAGAACTTCCTGCTGATGCATGCGGCCGGTGTGAACGTGGGCGGCCAGATCGCCTCGGTGATTGCCGGCGGCCTGCTGCTCAACCTGATTGCCCGCTGATCGAAAGGAGAGGTGTATCATGCTGAATACCGCGCTGTTTCTGGAAAGCCTGCTCTATCTGGGCAAGGGGATGCTGGGCATCCTGATCGTGATGCTGCTGCTGGCCGGCTGCATCGCCCTGCTCAACCGGGTTTTCCACGGCTAAAAGCTTGCAATCCGGGCCGGAATAGGGTATACTGATTCCCAGTGGGAATGAAGTTCTCCCCCGCCCGGCCTGTGGCTGGTGCAAACCGCCCAAAGTTTTTGAGCTGATGACTTCTGCCGCCTTGCGCGCAGAAGCCATCAGCTTTTTGTTTTGCGGGGCGAGTCCAAACATGGTGGAGGAATGTTGTATGTTGTTGAGTTTGGCGTGGATCTTTCTGCTGGGCCTGGCGCTGGGCGGGCTGATGCAGAAGCTGGGGCTTCCCAGTCTGCTGGGTATGCTGCTGACCGGCATCCTGCTGGCCCGGCTGGGAGCTATCGACGCGTCGCTGCTGGATATTTCGGCTTCTCTGCGGGAGATCGCCCTGGTGATTATCCTGCTGCGGGCCGGGCTGAACCTGTCGGTGCAGGATCTGAAACGGGCGGGACGCCCGGCGGTGCTGCTGTGCTTTCTGCCCGCTGTGTGCGAGATTGGCGGCATTCTGCTTCTGGCCCCGCCGCTGCTGGGCTGTACCCGCCTGGAGGCGGCCATTCTGGGCAGCACCCTGGCGGCGGTATCCCCGGCGGTGATCGTGCCCCGGATGCTGCGTCTCATGGAAGAAGGCTGGGGCAAAACGCGGGCGATTCCGCAGATGATCATGGCGGGCGCTTCGGTGGATGACGTATTTGTGATTGTGCTGTTTACCGCCTTTGCCGGGCTGGCCCAGGGCGGCGGTTTTTCGCCGGTGCAGCTGGCCCGCATCCCTACCTCCATCCTGTTTGGGGTAGCCGTGGGCGCTGTGTGCGGTCTGGCACTGAACCGGCTGTTCCGGCGGATTCATCTGCGGGACAGCGCCAAGGTTCTGATTCTGCTGAGCGCCGCCTTTCTGCTGGTGAGCGCTGAGGATGCCTTTACCGGGCCGGTTGGCTTTTCCGGTCTGCTGGCGGTGATGGCTATGGGCGCCTCGCTGCAGGCCAATTACGGGCTGGTGGCCGGACGGCTGAGCAGCAAATTCGGCAAGCTGTGGGTAGCGGCGGAGGTGCTGCTGTTCGTGCTGGTAGGCGCGGCGGTGGATCCGGCCTATCTGCTCAAGGCGGGCCCGGCCATGCTGGTGGTGATTGTGGGGGCACTGGCGGTGCGGATGCTGGGTGTTGCCCTGTGTGTGGCAGGTACCCGGCTGACCGGAAAGGAACGGCTGTTCTGTGCCATCGCCTACTGTCCCAAGGCCACGGTGCAGGCGGCAATCGGACCGCTGCCCCTGGCCATGGGACTTGCCTGCGGGCCGATGGTTCTTGCCGGAGCAGTGCTGGCAATTCTGCTTACCGCGCCGCTGGGAGCCCTGGTCATCGACCACACCTACAAACGGCTGCTGCGCCGGGATGAGGGCTTTACCGTATAAGCGGATTCGGCGGAATACCGGCAGGCTGCCGGCATTCCGCTATGACAGGGCTTGACAATGGTATGATTTCGTACTATACTCCTTGTACGAAATCATACCATTTTTTGTTGTGAGGTTTTTATGAGCCATACCGTTCCGCAGGAACTCAAACGCTTCAACTATCTGTTGGGGGAAACCAGCATGGTCTATCATGAAATCAACCGGAAACTGGGCCTGTCGGACAGCACGTCCTCCATCCTGTACGCTCTGCTGGAAGAGGGCGGCAGCCGCTTGCTGAAGGATATATGCCGCTTTTCCGGGTTGAGCAAACAGACGGCCAACTCGGCAATCCGCAAGCTGGAACAGGAAGGCATCCTATACCTGGAACCGGCGGGCGGAAAGAACAAACTGGTTTGCCTGACCGAGACCGGAAAGGAACTGGCGCAGCGGACGGTCGGGCAGGTTCTGGCCATGGAGGACGAGATCTTTGCCGCCTGGCCGCGGGAAGACGTTCGGCAGTACTTTGCCCTGAGCGCCGCATTCCTGCTGGATCTTCAAAAGAAAGCGGACGCCCTTTCCGACGCGCTGCACTTGTCAAGCAAAAGTAGACACAGAAAAGCAATTTAGAGGAAGCCCCGTTCAGACCTGTACTGAACGGGGCTTTTATAGCCCAAAGCGGCGGCAGGTCGATCATGATTGAAGAAGTGGACGTAGTTTTCCAAGAGAGCAGGAATGTTGTCAGCATGAGCTAAACCGAAGTCAAGATAGAGTTCTTCCTTGCTCCAGCCGTTAAGAGCCTCAATGATCGGGTTATCTGTGGGAGTTCCCCCTCGCGACATGGAGCGAAGTATGTTATAATCATGGTGGGCCTGGCAAAAAGCCTGTGAAGAGTAGACAGCTCCCTGGTCGGTGTGCAAGACTAACTGGGATGTCTGCTCTTCTCTTTTGTCCATCCGCTTCTTCAATTCTTCAAGGCAGTGATAGTAAGGCTTGTTGCTTCCCGCTTGAGATGTAACGCTGTGCGCAAGGATCTCGTTGTTAAAGGTGTCCAGAAGGATAGTCCATTCCCAGTAAGTATTTCCAACCTTGAACATGGTCATATCGGAAACGACAAGCTGGAGCGGCCGGGTCGCGTTCCAGCGTCCTCTGACCTCATTGGCAAAAAGGACACTTTCCTCACCGGGAGGCTGATAGCGGTGCTTTCTGGCTTTTGAGCGGATCCCCGCGGCCTTACAGCACTTGTGAGCCAGGTTGTGAGAAAAGACCCATCCCGTTTCTGAAAACACATCCAGCGCCAGGCGATGGTATCCATGCGAGGGATGTTTTTCGTGGGCTGTCCTTAACAGCTCTGTCAGCACGATCCGATTCTGCTCATGGCGGTTGGGCGTTCCTTTTCTCTGCCGCCACTTGTAATAGCCGGAGCGGTTTACGCCCATGAGCCGACACAGAAAATCTACCGGGTACTTTATCCTCAGTTCCTCGATGACTTCGTAGTCTTTCCTTTGCCAGTAACGTATTCCTTGCTTGCACCAGCTCCTTCCACCCAATACCCTTTCTTTAACCGGGCGATCTCCACTTCCTGTTTAGCGATGATGAGCCGCAGCCGATCCACTTCGCTGAGTGACTTACTGGTATGCAGCGCGGCATACGGGTTTCCGTTCTTTGGCTCCAGTGCTTCCTCGCCATCTTCCAGATACCGCTTCACCCAAGCGGATACCAGACTATGCCCCACTCCGTATTTCCTCTCGATTTCCGTGATTGAAATATGCTCGTCCAAGTGCAGACGTATGAAGCGCAGCTTTTCCTCTTTGCTCCACTTTCGATGCGGTGTCCCTTTCTTTCCCATTTTTCTACCTCTTTTTCTTCATCTTACCACGAAAAAAGTAGACACCCACACTTTTGTGAGTGTCTACTTTCAGTTTACAGGTGCAGCCCTTTCCGACGCGCCCCCGGCCGTTTTATCCGAAAACAAGTTTGATTGATCTATGCATGTTATGAATCAGCAGCATCTTTTCCTGGCGCAGCACTTCGGCTACGGCCGGTTGCTGCGATACACCTTCCCTGCCATTGTAATGATGGTAGTAACATCGGTTAGATGAAACTACGGCTTCTCGAAATAGGCCATAACAGTGCCATAGTAGATTCTTAGAAACTTGTTTGCCGC
>CALXAH010000005.1 GCA_944386225.1 uncultured Gemmiger sp. | reverse complement strand
AGATCCAGGCGGTGCTGCTCGCGCTGCCGCTCTGCAAGCAGACCGCTACCCTGTTTGCGCTTATTACCGCGCTGTGTGTTACCCTGCTGCTGATGCGGCGCACACGCTGGTGTCTGACCCTGCTGTGGTGGCTGGCGCCGGCGGCATCCTGGGGCAGCTGGCAGCTTATGTGCCGGATACGGGGCCTGAGCAGCTACCTGACCGAGGAGGCCCACACCGCCTTTACGCTGGACAATCTGGCCCGGATGCTGCTGGATCCTCTTTCCTGGTCCGGCACTTTGACCGGGTATCTGCGCACCCTGGCGCAGGAGCCGATCAACGGCAGCTGCCTGGGGCTGAGCGCGCTGGCTTTTACCGCCGTGCTGGCGGTGCTGGCCTGGCAGGTGTTCCGCCGCAGGCCGGAATGGCGTGCCGCAGGCCGCCGGACGGGTATCGTGCTGCTGGCTTCGGCGGTGCTGTTTGCGGCGGCGCTCTGTTTCAGCTATCTGTTCCTGTTTGAACCCTGGGAGCGGGAGATCTTCTCCGCCTATGCCCGCTATATGAGCCCGTTTTTTGCCGCCGGGACGCTCTGGCTTGTATACCTTGCAGTGCGGGCTGGATTTTCCGTCCGGCTGCCCCGCCGCAGCTGGCTGGCGGCGGCCTGCCTGCTGGTGCTGCTGGTCACAGCCAACTGGACGCATGCGGCAGGGCTGCTGCCGGGTGTTTACAGCCAGCTCTGGGGCGGCTTTCAGCAGGCCCACCGGCAGACCGGCGAATGGGCCCAACCCCTTAAAACCTATCTGCAGCAGTACGA
Organism: uncultured Gemmiger sp.; assembly: GCA_944386225.1. Taxonomy (GTDB): domain Bacteria; phylum Bacillota; class Clostridia; order Oscillospirales; family Ruminococcaceae; genus Gemmiger_A. Next base: position 149,404 of record CALXAH010000005.1, on the reverse strand, counting down.
TCCCCAGGAGGCTCCCATTGTGCTGGTAGCGGCCGACAGCAGCGAATACGCCAACCAGGCGCGCTGCCTGCCCTATCTGCTGGCCCCTGCCCGGGTGGATGCGGTATACCGGGATGATTACGCGCAGGATGATCCGGGCGGTTTTGGCGGGGCGCTGGGTTCCCGCATCGAGGCCCGGCAGTACAATCTGTTCTTTGCCGAACAGGCCACCGAGGACTGGCTGCCCTACGCAGGCCGCGCCGACGACGAAGGAAAAGCCCTGGAAACCGGTGTGGTATATGCGCTGAAAAATGACTTTCTGCACCGGGAAACGGCCGCCTGATGGCCGGGGTGCAGCAGATAAACAAAGCAACCGGGAAGGAGAATGGCAAAATGGAAACCGAAAAATGCAAACATATTCAGCTGGGCAAAGGGGATGTGGGACGCTATGTGCTGCTGCCGGGCGACCCGTTCCGTACCGATCTGATTGCCAGCTGTTTTGATGAGCCCAAGCTGGTGGCCCACAACCGGGAGCACAAAACCTGGGTCGGCAAGCTGGACGGCGTGCCCGTTGCGGTGACCTCCACCGGTATGGGCGGCCCCTCCACGGCGATCGCGGTGGAAGAACTGATCCGCTGCGGTGCGGATACCTTCATCCGGGTGGGCACAGCGGGTGCGGTTCAAAGTGATGAGGATTACGAGCGGTACGCGGGGGTCATCGTCACCGGATCGGTGCGGGACGAGGGCACCACCCTGCAGTATGTTCCGGCGGGCTATCCGGCCATGGCAAACCGGCATGTGGTGGAGGCGCTCGCCCGGGCGGCGGCCCGCACCGGCCTTCCGTATGTGGAAGGGCTTTCCCATTCCAAGGACTCGTTTTACGGCGAACTGGATCCGGCCTGTTCGCCGGTGGAGGCCCGGCTGCGCCGCCGGTGGGAAGCCTGGCAGAAAGGCAATGTGCTCTGTTCGGAGATGGAGTGCGCCACCCTGTTTGTGGTGGCCGCAGTCCGGGGCTGCCGGGCAGGCGCCATCATGAACTGGGGCGATATGGACAAGACCATCCGGATCGCCTGCGACGCGCTGCGCAGCCTGATCGCTGCCGACCGGGAGCAGGGCTGAACGCAAAAAGCCGGGGCGGGAACGCACAAGCGTTCCCGCCCCGGCTTTTTATGATTATTTCGTGGCGTCCATATCCCGGCTGGCCACCAGATCGGCGCCGGTATCCAGCAGATTGGAAATCAGCACCTGGCCGCAGGTCACCGGAGCGGTCAGCCGCACCTTGGCGATCTCGTCCATGGCCGCAAACAGCAGCGATTTGGGAATCGCCTGGCTGGTTTTGACCGGCAGGCGCGGGTAGATGCCGCCCTCAATGCAAACGGTGCTGGTCAGCATACGGGTGGGATTGCTCAGTTCGTTTTTGCCGTATTCCGCCCCACGGGGACAGCTGTTGCCGGTCACGGCATAGCCGTTTTCTTCATCCACCTTCAGATGGCAGCCCTTGGGGCATACAATGCAGATCAGTTCTTTCATGCCCTTACACCTCCCGAATGCTCAAAGTCAGCGGGCCCTGCGCTTGCTTCAGCAGCTGGGGCGGCAACGCCACCCGTTCCATCTCGCCGGGGGCCATGTGCTCCCGCTTGAACCGGGCGATGGTTTTGCCCGCCGCGTCGGTGGCCAGAATCTCGGCCGCGTGGGTTACCCGGTTTACCCGGAAGAACACCTCCGCCGCTTTCGACAGCGCTTCCACCCGCAGATGCTGGGGCACCGTGTAGCTTACCCCGTCACCCGTAGCCAGTTCCAGCACCGGGCCTTCCGCCTGAACGCCCTTCACATAGGCGGCGGCCGCCGCGCCCGCCCGCTCGCTCTCAGCGGATACATAGTCCACCAGATCGTGTACATGCACCACGTTGCCGCAGGCAAAGATACCCGGCACACCGGTCTCCATGTTTTCGTACACCACGGCGCCGTTGGTGCGCCGGTCCATTCCGATGCCGGCCTGGCGGGTCAGTTCGTTTTCCGGAATCAGGCCCACGCTCAGCAGTACCGTATCACAGTCAAACACCATCTCGGTGCCCGGAACCGGCCGCCGGTCAGGGCCGACCTGGCTCACGGTGACCTGCTCCACCCGGTCATGACCCTTGATGTCGGTGATGGTGTGGGACAGGTACAGCGGGATATCGAAGTCCTCCAGGCACTGCACGATATTCCGGGTCAGACCGCCGGAGTAGGGCATCAGCTCCACACAGGCCAGCACCTTGGCGCCTTCCAGGGTCATGCGGCGGGCCATGATCAGGCCGATGTCGCCGGAACCCAGGATTACCACCCGGCGGCCTACCATGTAGCCTTCCATATTCAGATACCGCTGGGCCGCGCCCGCGGTAAAGATGCCGGCACCCCGCTCGCCCGGGATGCTGATGGCGCCCCGGGTGCGTTCCCGGCAGCCCATGGCCAGCACGATGGCCTTGGTTTCCAGCACCATATAGCCGTCTTTGCCGTTGATGGCGTGCACCTGATGGGGGGCGCCGTCCTGCCCCGGTACAATCTGCAGTACCATCGAGTCCAGCTTGACCTCCACCCCGGTTTCCCGGAGCATTTTGATATAGCGTCCGGCGTATTCCGGGCCGGTCAGTTCTTCCTTGAAGCGCTGCAGGCCGAAGCCGCTGTGGATGCACTGGTTCAGGATGCCGCCCAGTTCCTTGTCACGCTCCAGAACCAGAATGCGTTGCACCCCTTCCTCCCAGGCCTTGCAGGCCGCCGCCAGCCCGGCGGGGCCGCCGCCTACCACGATCAGATCATACATCGGCTTTTCCTCCCATCTTGGTCTTTTCGGTCAGGATATAGGTGCCAGCCTGGTCCAGCAGCACGTCGGCCTGATCCAGCCCCAGTTCCCGGGCGATGATCTCCTGTACACGGGGGCCGCAGAATCCGCCCTGGCAGCGGCCCATGCCCGCGTTGCAGCGGCGCTTGACGCCGTTGATGCTGTAGGGCGGGATCGGGCTGTGCAGCGCGGCCACAATTTCACCCTCGGTGATGGTCTCGCACCGGCAGACTACCCGGCCGTAGCGGGGATCCTTCTGAATAAGGGCGTTCTTTTCCTCCGCGCTCAGATTCTTGAATACGATGTGTTCCCGGCTGTCCGCAAAATCCGGGTTCGGCTCCAGGGCCAGCCCCCGGTCGCGCAGCATGTCCGCGGCCAGTCTGGCAATCGCCGGTGCGCTGGACAGGCCCGGGCTTTTAATACCGGCCAGGTCAATGAAGCCGGGATAGGTTTTGCTTTCTTCGATGATAAAGTCGCTGCGGGTGGTGTTGGCACGCAGGCCCGCGAAGTTGCGGATGTTCTGCCGCCAGTCCAGCCCGGGCACGCTGCGGGCCGCCTTGGTGCGCACCTCGGCCATGCCGGCGGCGCTGTTGCCCAGATCCTGGCGATCCTCCACGTTCTCCGCATTGGGGCCGCAGATCAGGTTTCCGTGCACTGTGGGAGCCACCAGAACGCCCTTGCCCTCCGGCCCGGGGCACTGGAATACCACATGCCCTACCCGGCTGCCTTCCGCCTTATCCAGCAGATAGTATTCGCCCCGGCTGGGCAGGGTGTGCCATTCGGTAGGCTCCAGCAGGTTGTGCACCCGGTCGGCGTCCACACCGGCGGCGTTCAGCACAAACCGGGCGGCAAATTTGCCCTCCGGGGTCTGAATCTCAAACCCGCCGGGAACTGCCGTGACCCCGGTCACCGGGCAGCTGCGGTGCAGTTCCACCCCGCCGCGCACCGCGGTCTCGGCCATGGCAATGGCAAAACCCCAGGGATCGATCACCCCGGCGCTGGGCGCCAGCAGCGCACCGCAGACCTCCTCGCTCAGCTGCGGTTCCATGGCGCGGGCTTCCTCGCCGGACAGCAGCCGCAGCCCGGGCACGCCGTTCTGACAGCCCCGGTCGTACAGAGTCTGCAGGGTGGGCAGCTGTTCGGGGGTGAAGGCCACCACCAGCGACCCGATCCGCTTGAAGGGAACATGCAGCTTTTCGCAGATCTCGCCGGTAAGCCGGTTGCCCTCCACATTCAGCCGGGCCATCAGGGTGCCCGGTTCCGGATCGTAGCCGGCGTGAATAATGGCGCTGTTGGCCTTGGTGGTGCCGGCGGCGATATCGTTGGCTGCCTCCAGCACGGCCACCCGCAGCTTGTAGCGGGCCAGTTCGTAGGCTGTGGCCGCGCCTGTCACGCCGCAACCGATGATGATGACGTCATACATACAGTAACCTCCCAAATTCGTATCAAACGGGCACAGAACGGATCGTAAAAATAAAAAAGAGCAAAGCAAAACAAAGCCCTGAAGGGCAATGTCCGCTTTGCTCTCAAACTCAACAAGCGATCTGTTTTGTACGATTTTTTCTCATTATAGCACTTCTCCCGGTATCCCGCAAGAGGGGGCGCGGCAGCCAATGGCTGCCGCGCCGGGACAGAATGCAAAAGGCATCAGATAAGGTAGGTCAGCGTATTGGTGCAGGAGGCAACCGCTACGATGGTACCCATGATCAGACCGCCCAGATAGGGGTTCTGTGTTGCTTTGTAGATTTTGCGGGAAATAAGAGCGGCAAGCGGAATGTACACAATGATCGGGAACAGCCAGATGCCGATGATCGGACCGCCGAAATCATAAGCCTCGGTAATGAGGTATCCGGTGGCAAAGAAGTAACCGTACTGGATAATGCACATCACGATGGGGGCCAGCGCTACAGCACAGCACTGGATAAGTGTATTGACCCATTCATGCTTGCCGATTTTGCAATAGTTGAAGCTGTTGACCGAAACGGACAGTGCCACGTAGTACACCAGATAGAACAGCAGGAATTTGGCGGTAACGCCCAACTTGACCGCTTCAAAGGCACGGATGGTAACGACCCACAGGCGGAAGTCAACCTGGAAGAAGTAGTCGGCCAGGAAAACCAGACCATAAGCAGCAACAACGACCAGAAGCGCCAGAAGAACGGTTTTGCCCAACTGGGCAAGGGACATCTTCACACCGCGCTCGGCCAGATCCAGGCCATGTTTCTTATTGTATACATGGTAGGATACAACCATTACCAGAATGGTGAACAAGCCGCACAGCAGGGTCCAAACGGCAATATAGAAGGTGGCAGGCTGGTTGAAGAAGGCGGGCCGGTTGCTGTTGCACCACCGGTACAGTGTCGGATAGGTAATGAATGCGAACACGGCACCGGCAGCCAGGCCGCCCCAGAACCAGCCTTTGCCGGCTCCGGTAGGGGCGGGCAGCATCGTGGCCGCGTCATCCTTGGCCTTCAGAGAAGCAAAGAAGGGGGCGCGCAGCATAACGATGGCAAAGTTGACAATGAACATGAAGAAGCCGACCAAACCTACAAGATTGAACACGGCTTTGATCTGCCAGATCTGATCACCGGAATCCAGTTTGATGGGAGCGTCAAGAGCAGCGTCAAAGAATTCCACGCTGGAAGCGACTACACTCTTGGAGAAATGCGCCCAGGGATGGATGATTTCCGGATCATAGATTACACGGATGGCTTCCTGACCGTCAATTTCCTGGGTATACAAAGTATAGCTGGAACGCTCAGGCTGGCCGGTGGGATCTGTACCGAAATACAGGAACGACTGCGCCGTTGCCTGGTGAATATAGTCGCGGGGGGAAGAATAGCTTCCGTCTTCCAGCCCGGCGCCATGCATGAATTCATCGTACATACAGGCTACAACACCGGCATCACGGCTGCCGAACATGTTGAAATAGGTATCGTCCGCCGTCACATAAATACGGCGCTTGCCGGTACCACCGATCATGGTGTTTTCTTCGGTGTAGATGGGGTCATTGGAAACCAGCAGACAAGCAGCAATCAGCTGGGTTTCGGCCTCATTGTCCAGGAATACAGCTTCACGGGAAGCCTGGGCACCGTTGGAATGGCCGGTCACGCCGATCCGGCTGGCATCTACATACGGCAGATCCGCCAGAAGTTTCACCGCGTCGTACATACCGTTGGCGTTGTGTTCGGGATTCCACCAGGTATTCTCCGCTACATCGTCTGAGTCGCCGTGACCATACATGTTGATGGACATGGTAACAAAGCCGCGGCGGGCATATTCGATATAGTTCAGATCCTGCATCTCCTTGTTGTTGTACCAGCCATGGCTGCATACAATGGCGGGAGCCGGATTTTCAGCGGTTGCATTTTCGGGAATCAGAAGTAGGGCATTGAGTTTTACGCCGGACTCTGTCTCCCAAGAAATTTCCTTGACTGTAATCGAGCCAAAACCGCTTTGTACAAAGCTGGCGCCGACAGCACTTATCAGGCAAAGTACCAGGGCAATACACAACCAGAATACCGCCGTGCGTTTTTTGCGACTATTCATGTTTCTCCTCCCGTGTTTGTGGTGAATTGCGTTCCTATCCCGATAGACCGGCCATGCCCTGCGCACTGACATGGCTGCATCTTTATGCACCGAACATGAAAAAGACGCAAAGGCACACATCTGATTGCCTTCACGCCCGCTTTCGCATCTCCGGAGCATTTTGCTGCCTCCATACTACCATCTTGCCTAGTTTTACGTCAATAGGTAAAAGTAAATTTGTGAAACACGTGCAAAAGCGGCACGCTTATTTGTCGAAAAAGCTGTTTTTTGTTCATGTGCTTTACTTTTTGTGTAAAATCTGCCATAATACACTTGTCCGGTAGAGTGTGGGAGCGGGGCGAGCTGCGGTTCGCCCCGCTCTTTTCAACTGTTTATTTTTTATCAATCTTTTTCGCTGGACAGGGAGTGTGGAACGTGGAGAAAATCCAATCCAAAAAGCAGCGCCTGCTGGACTGCCCGGTGATTGCGGCGGTCAAGGATGAGGCCGGCCTGGACGGGGCGCTTGCCAGTGAATGCGGCGTGATCTTTCTGTTGTTTGGTACTGTGCTGAGCGTGGCGGATCTGGTGAACCGGGTGCGCGCGGCCGGCAAACTGGCCATCGTGCATATCGACCTTGTGGATGGTCTTAGCCAGCGGGAGGTGGCGGTGGACGGCCTGGCGCGGATGTGCGCGCCGGACGGTATCATTTCCACCAAACCCACGCTGGTGCGCCGGGCGCGGCATCTGGGGATGCTCACGGTGCAGCGGGCTTTTATTCTGGATTCGCTGGCGCTGTCCAACCTGCCTGCCCAGCTGGGGGTGGGCAAACCGGATTTTATCGAGATTCTGCCCGGCATCATGCCCCGGGTGATCGCGGAGATCACCCAGTCCACCGCCACGCCGGTGATCGCCGGCGGGCTGATCAAGTACAAGGAGGAGGTCATGGCCGCCATGCGGGCGGGAGCGGCGGCAGTGTCCACCACCTGCCCGGCGGTCTGGGCTATGTAAATGTTGATTCAGCGCCCGGCGCGGCGCATATCCTTGCCATCTATAATAAAAGGAGGCGTTCCACCGTGAAAAAATATGTGATCGCCCTGGATCAGGGAACCACCAGCAGCCGCTGCATCCTGTTCGACGAACACCAGAACATTGTGCAGATGGCGCAGAAAGAGTTCACCCAGCACTACCCCCACCCCGGCTGGGTGGAGCATGACCCGATGGAAATCTACTCCAGCCAGTACGGCGTGCTGATGGAGGTGCTGGCCCAGAGCGGGGTGGCGCCGGAGGAGATTGCCGGTATCGGCATTACCAACCAGCGGGAAACGGCCATTGTCTGGGACAAGGAGACCGGCCGCCCGGTATACAACGCGATCGTCTGGCAGTGCCGGCGCACCGCCGCGCTGTGTGAGGAACTCAAGGCGGATGCGGCGTTTACCCAGTATGTCAAGGAGCGCACCGGCCTGCTGGTGGACGCCTACTTCTCCGGCACCAAGATCCAGTGGATTCTGGACAACGTGCCCGGCGCCCGGGAAAAGGCCGAGGCGGGACAGCTGCTGTTCGGCACGGTGGATACCTGGCTGATCTGGAAACTGACCGGCGGCGCGGTGCATGTGACCGACTACACCAACGCCAGCCGCACCATGCTGTACAACATCCGGGACCTTTGCTGGGACGAAACCATCTGCCGCCGGCTGAACATCCCGATGAATATGCTGCCGCCGGTACGGGGCTGCAGCCAGGTCTACGGTTATGTGAATATTCAGGGGGTGGAAGTGCCCATCGCGGGTATTGCGGGCGATCAGCAGGCCGCCCTGTTCGGCCAGACCTGCTTTGAGCCCGGCGAGGCCAAGAATACCTACGGAACCGGCTGCTTCCTGCTGATGAACACCGGCGACACCATGTACCAGAGCAAAAACGGGCTGCTCACCACCATTGCCATCGGGATTGACGGCAAGGTGCAGTATGCGCTGGAAGGCAGCGTTTTCGTAGGCGGTGCGGTGGTACAGTGGCTGCGGGACGAGCTGCATCTGATCACCGAAGCCTCCGACACCGAATACTTTGCCAAAAAGGTCAACGACAGCGCGGGGGTTTACGTGGTGCCCGCCTTTACCGGATTGGGTGCGCCCCATTGGGATATGTATGCCCGGGGCGCGATCCTGGGCCTGACCCGCGGTGCGGGCCGCAACCATATCATCCGGGCCAGCCTGGAAGCCATCGCCTACCAGACCGGCGACGTGCTGCGTGCCATGGAGGAGGATACCGGCATCCGCCTGCGGGAACTGCGGGTGGACGGTGGTGCGTCCGCCAATAATTTCCTGATGCAGTTCCAGGCCAACATTGTGGGCCGTACCATCCGGCGGCCCATGATCCGGGAAACTACTGCTCTGGGGGCGGCCTATCTGGCCGGCCTTGCCACCGGCGTGTGGAGCAGCCTGGACGACATCCGTGCCCAGTGGACGCTGGATAAGCTCTATGAGCCTGCCATGCCCGAAGAGGAGCGGCAGCGTCTGCAGGCCGGCTGGCAGAAAGCCGTGCAGCGTGCCAAAGACTGGGCAGAGGATTGATAATTGCCTATATCTGCTTGCCGGCAAACAACTGGGAGAGGGTCGCAAGGCCCTCTCTCTTTTTGTTGCTTCACTTGTCCCCGAAAGAAAAACACCGGATTGTCCAAAATACAGAGAATAAATCTGTGGAAAGCGCAAGAATTTGTCTGGCAAAACAAATTGCGAAAAAGTGGTTGACAATTATAACGCGTTCGCTATAATTGTTCTATAGTAAACTGTTTGACAAGAAACAATCTTATGCCGTAGCAAAGCTTCGGCGCAAGCACAGGAAGGCAGGCCAACCAGATGGAAAAAATTCTCGGTATTCAGCTGATCCGGATTTCCACCATGATCCGCCGGGAGCTGGACAATCAGGCCGACGGTGAACTGCTGCACAAGGCTACCGGAGGAAACGGGTGGATCCTGAAGTATCTGGCCCGGAATGAGGACCACGATGTGTATCAAAAGGATATCGAAGAGCATTTCTCCGTTACCCGGTCCACCGTATCCAAGGTGGTCAAGCTCATGGAAGAAAAGGGCTTGATCCAGCGGCTTCCGGTGCCGGGGGATGCGCGGCTGAAAAAGCTGGTGCTTACTGAGCAGGGGCGGGCGGTGCATGAAATGGCGGACGCCAATATGGTTCGCATGGAAGCACGGCTGGCCAACGGCTTTTCCGCCGAAGAGCTGGAACAGCTGTTCGATTTTCTGCAGCGTTTGCAGGAAAACCTGAAAGAGTGACCGGCCTGCCCTGCGGGGCGTGTCGGCATCGGTAGATTGTTGAATATACAACATTGTTTCTTCAGGAAACAGTTTCACCCGCAAAACCCGGCCGAGGCCGGTTCGTATGAAAAGGAGGACTCGACATATGATCAAAAAGCTTGCTGCCTCCATCCGACAGTACAAAAAGGTGTCCGCGCTGGCGGTACTTTTTACCGTGCTGGAGGTGGGGCTGGATATTCTGATCCCCCGCGTCATGGCGGACCTGATCGACAAAGGCATCGATCAGGGGGACATGAACGTGGTGCTGGGATACGGCGCGGTGCTGCTGCTCAGCGCGGTGCTGGCGCTGGCTTTCGGCGCGCTGGGCGGCCGGTACGCCGCCCGGGCAGCCTGCGGCTTTGCCCGCAACCTGCGCCAGGATATGTATTATCGCGTGCAGGATTTTTCCTTCTCCAACATTGACCGGTTCTCCACGGCCAGCATTGTAACCCGTCTGACCACCGACGTAACCAACGTGCAGATGGCCTACCAGATGATCGTGCGTCTGGCCATCCGCTGCCCGGTCATGCTGGTGGTGGCGATGCTGGTTTCCTTCAGCATTCACCGGGAGCTGTCCCTGATCTTCCTGGGGGCCGCGCCGCTGCTGTTCATCGGTCTGTACATCATTATGCGCCGCACCCATCCGGTTTTCGAGCGGGTGTTCCGCACCTACGACAAGCTGAACCAGGTGGTACAGGAAAATCTGCGGGGCATCCGGGTGGTCAAGTCCTTTACCCGGGAGGATTTTGAAAACAAAAAGTTCGAGGATATCTCCCAAAGCATCTATAAAGACTTCTCCAGGGCGGAAAAGACCCTGGCCTTCAACATGCCGCTGATGCAGGCCGCCATGTACATCTGCACCCTGCTGCTGTGCTGGATGGGCGCGCGGATCATTGTGCTGTCCGGCGGCACCGAGCTCACCACCGGCCTGCTTATGAGCCTGTTCAACTACGCCATGCAGATCCTGATGAGCCTGATGGCCCTGTCCATGGTGTTTGTCATGATCACTATCTCCCGGGCATCTGCCGAGCGTATCGTGGAAGTCCTTACCGAGGAGAGCGACCTGAAAAACGGCCCCAACCCGGTGGAGACAGTCAAGGACGGTTCCATCGACTTTGACGATGTGACCTTCTCCTACGCCCGCAAGTCCGAGCGGTCTGTGCTGGATCACGTGAACCTGCATATTGCCTCCGGCCAGACGGTGGGTATCCTGGGCGGCACCGGTTCTTCCAAGTCCAGCCTTGTGCAGCTGATTCCCCGCCTGTACGATGTGACCGGCGGTAGTGTCAAGGTGGGCGGCGTGGACGTGCGCGACTACGATCTGGAAACCCTGCGCAACCAGGTAGCCATGGTGCTGCAGAAGAACGTGCTGTTTTCCGGCAGTATCAAGGATAACCTGCGCTGGGGCGATGAGCACGCCACTGATGAGCAGATGGTGCATGCCTGCCAGCTGGCCTGCGCGGATGAGTTCATCCGCCAGATGCCCGACGGCTACGATACCTACATCGAGCAGGGCGGTTCCAATGTGTCCGGCGGCCAGAAGCAGCGGCTGTGCATTGCCCGCGCGCTGCTGAAAAAGCCTAAGATCCTGATTCTGGATGACTCCACCAGCGCCGTGGATACCGAGACCGACGCCCGCATCCGCCGCGCCTTTGCCCAGGAGATCCCCGACACCACCAAGATCATCATTGCCCAGCGTGTGTCCTCCATCCAGGACGCGGATCAGATCATCGTGCTGGACGCGGGCCGCATTGTGGGCCTGGGCACCCATGCCCAGCTGCTGCAAAGCTGCGATATCTACCGGGAAGCCTACGAATCCCAGAACAAGAAAGGAGAGGAACAGAATGCGTGAATCCGGCAATAAGCCCGAGGCGCCCCTGATGCGCTTCAAGCCCGGCACCATCCGCCGTCTGCTGGGCTATATGTCCCAGTACCGGGTACAGCTGGTGCTGGTGGTCATCTGCATCCTGGTCAGCGCTTTTGCCAACGCGGCTTCGGCCCTGTTCCTGCAGCAGCTGATCGACGACTACATCGCCCCTCTGCTGCTGGAAAGCAACCCCGTATTCACCGGCCTGGCCAAGGCCATTACCACCATGGCCTGCGTCTATGCGGCAGGCGTGCTCTGCACCCTGTTCTACAACCGTCTGATGGCGGTGGTGGCCCAGGGCACCCTGAAGCGCATCCGTGACGAGATGTTCAACCATATGCAGACCCTGCCCATCGCCTATTTCGACACCCACACCCACGGCGATGTGATGAGCTACTACACCAACGATACCGACACCCTGCGCCAGATGATCAGCCAGAGTATGCCCCAGCTGTTCTCCAGCTGCGTGACGATCGTGGCGGTGTTCTTCTCGATGCTCTACCTGAGCGTGCCCCTGACCCTGTTTGTGGTGCTGTTCGCGGTGTTCCTGCTGTGGGTGGTGCGGTATATCGCCGGCCACAGCGGCCGCTTCTTCGTGCAGCAGCAGCAGACCCTGGGCGAGGTGAACGGCTATATCGAGGAAATGATCAACGGCCAGAAGGTGGTCAAGGTGTTCTGCCATGAGCAGAAAGCCCGGGACGCCTTTGACTTCCACAACGACCGCCTGTGCGAGGCGTCCACCAACGCCAACATGATGGGCAACATCATCATGCCGGTGGTGGCCAGCCTGGGCTATGTGCTGTATGTGCTGCTGGCGGTGGTCGGCGGCGCCATGGCCATCATCGGGGTGGGCAACATCGGCCTGGCCGGTGTCAGCACCCTGACCCTGGGAACCATCGCCTCCTTCCTGACCATGTCCCGCAGCTTCGTCAACCCGATTGCCCAGGTCAGCCAGCAGTTCAACAACGTGATCATGGCGCTGGCGGGCGCGTCCCGTATCTTCGAGCTGATGGATGAGCCCAGCGAGGAAGACCACGGTTATGTGACCCTGGTCAACGCCCGCTACAACAAGGACGGTGAGCTGGAAGAGACCGAGGAATCCACCGGCATGTGGGCCTGGAAACATCCCCATCACGACGGCACCCTGACCTACACCAAGCTGCAGGGCAACGTGGTGTTCGACCATGTGGACTTCGCCTATACCCCCGACAAGCCCATCCTGCACGACATCTGCATGTATGCGGAGCCGGGCCAGAAGCTGGCCTTTGTGGGCGCCACCGGCGCGGGCAAGACCACCATCACCAACCTGATCAACCGGTTCTATGACATTGCGGACGGCAAGATCCGCTACGACGGCATCAACATCAACAAGATCAAAAAAGCCGACCTGCGCCGCTCCCTGGGCGTGGTGCTGCAGGACGTGAACCTGTTTACCGGCACCGTCATGGAGAACATCCGGTACGGCCGTCTGGATGCCACCGATGAGGAATGCATCGCCGCCGCCAGACTGGCCAACGCCGACAGCTTCATCCGCATGCTGCCGGGCGGCTACCAGACGGTGCTGGAAGGGGACGGCAGCGGCCTGTCCCAGGGGCAGCGGCAGCTGCTCAGCATCGCCCGGGCGGCGGTGGCCGATCCGCCGGTCATGATCCTGGACGAGGCCACCTCCTCCATCGACACCCGCACCGAGGCCATTGTGCAGGCCGGTATGGATGCGCTGATGTACGGCCGCACCGTGTTTGTCATCGCGCACCGGCTGTCCACCGTGCAGAACTCGGACGTGATCATGGTGCTGGAGCACGGCCGCATCATCGAGCGCGGCAGCCACGACAAGCTGATTGCCGAAAAAGGCAAATACTATCAGCTGTACACCGGCGCGTTTGAACTGGAATAATCACAGTATACCCAGGGTCGTGTCCCTTTCCGGGACGCGGCCCTTTTTTGCACAGCCTGCTCCGAAACCGGCCATACCATCCGCAACCGGGCAGTTCGCCTTGCCCGCCGGGCGGATTTATGCTACACTGATACCACAAGGCCGCCCCCGCGCGGGGCGGCACATTTTTTACAGGGAGGGCATCTTCATGTCCAATCTTCTGATCCTGGGGGCGGGCGGCTTTGGCCAGATGGTGGCCGAGACCGCGCAGCTTACCGGTCGGTATGAAAAAATCGCCTTTCTGGACGATGCGTCCAAGGACAGCCGGGTGATCGGCAAATGCGTGGATTACGAGGCCTGCCTGCCGGAGTATTCCCAGGCGGTGGCCGCGTTCGGCAATAACAAGATGCGTCTGCACTGGGTGGACAAGCTGCTGGCGGCGGGCTTCGACGTGCCGGCGCTGGTGCACCCCAGCGCGGTGGTCAGCCCCTCGGCGGTGCTGGAACCCGGCTGCTTTGTGATGCAGCGGGCGGTGGTGAACACCCACACCGTGATCGAAAAAGGCTGCCTGATCAACGCGGGCGCCATCGTGGATCACGACAGCCGGGTAGGGGCCGGGGCCCATATCTGCCTGGGCAGCGTGGTCAAGGCCAACTGCACCATTGAACCGCTGGTCAAGGTGGAGGCGGGGCAGGTGATCTTCTCCACCCGCCGCAGGATCGACGGGGTGGACAGCCTGGAACTGGAGGATGCGCTCTATGCCTTCGGTTTCGGCAACCAGTGCAGCTATGTGCGGCCCTTCGGCGCCGGGCACATCAACGAGACCTACGCGGTGTATATGCCGGACGGCCAGGGCGGCGACGTGCTGGCCTATGTGCTGCAGCGGGTGAATACCAACGTGTTCAAGCAGCCCCGGCAGGTCATGGAGAACATCTTCGGCGTGACCGAGTACCTGCGCCGCCAGATCCGCGAGGCGGGCGGCGACCCGGACCGGGAGACCCTGAGCTACATCAAGACCAAATCCGGCGAACCCTATTTTGAGGACGGCAAGGGCCAGCCCTGGCGCTGCTACAACTTTATCCCGGATTCGGTCTGTTACCAGAGCGTGGAGGATCCGGAGCAGTTTTACCAGTCCGCCCGCAGCTTCGGCCACTTCCTCTGCCAGCTGGGCGGCTATCCCGCCGATACCCTGTACGAGACCATCCCCAACTTCCACAACACCGAGAGCCGCCTGGCGGATTTTGAACAGGCGGTGCGCCGGGATGTGAAAAACCGGGCCCGCACCTGCAAAAAGGAGATCCAGTTTGTGATGGCCCGCAAGGCGGACTGCAGCGTGCTGATGGAGCTGCTGCGCCAGGGAAAGCTGCCGCTGCGGGTGACCCACAACGACACCAAGCTGAACAATATCCTGTTTGATGAAAAGACCGGCAAGGGCCTGTGCATCATCGATCTGGACACCATCATGCCCGGCCTGGCGCTGAGCGATTTCGGCGATTCGATCCGGTTCGGCGCGTCCACCGGCGCGGAGGATGAAAAGGATCTGACCAAGGTGCATTTTGACCTGAATCTGTTCGAGCTGTACACCAAGGGCTATCTGGAAACCGCCGGCCCGGTGCTGACCGATACCGAAAAGGCCTATCTGCCCTGGGGCGCGCGGCTGCTGACGCTGGAATGCGGCATCCGTTTTCTGACCGACTACCTGCGCGGGGATGAGTATTTCAAAACCCAGTATCCCACCCACAACCTGGTGCGGGCCCGCACCCAGTTCCGCCTGGTGGACGAGATGGAACAGCACTTTGATGAGATGAAGGCCATTGTGGCCCGCTACAGCCAGGAGGAGAACGCATGAAACTGCTGATCGCGTCGGATATTCACGGCTCGGCTGCCTGCTGCCGGCAGCTGATGGCCCGGATCGAGGAGTTTGCCCCCGACAGGATCCTGCTGCTGGGGGATCTGCTCTACCACGGCCCCCGCAACGACCTGCCCGAGGAATACGCCCCCAAACAGGTGATCCCCCTGCTGAACAGCCTGAAAGACCGGATCACCGCCGTACGGGGCAACTGCGAGGCGGAGGTGGACCAGATGGTGCTGGAGTTCCCCGTGATGGCGGACTATGCCAATATCCTGTTCCCGGACGGGCGAGTTCTGTTTGCCACCCATGGCCACCACTTTGACCCGGATCATCTGCCCCCGCTGGCGGCGGGCAGCGCCTTTGCCTTCGGTCATGTGCATGTCAAGCACCTGGAACGCAAAGGGGATATCCTGATCCTGAACCCGGGCAGCGTGTCCATCCCGAAGGACGGCACCCACAGCTATATGACCTTTGAAAACGGGGTGTTCACCACCCGGCGGCTCACCGGCGAAGCGCTGGACAGCCTGGCCTGGTAAAAACATGTATAAGAAAACGGTCTGACGCCGCGCGGCGCCAGACCGTTTTTCTATGTACTCAGATGTTGTTGCGGGCGTTTTCCCGGGCCAGCTTGAACTCGGCCAGCACGTCGGCGGGGGGCTCCTTGTCCAGCAGGGAGACCACCACAATCACCACCAGGCTCAGCAGGAAGGCCGGCAGCAGTTCGTAGATGCCGAAGATACCGCCCAAAGGCTTGATGGCCAGCTTCCACACAAACACACCGGCTGCGCCGGTCACCATACCGGCGATCGCGCCCGCCCAGGTGGTGCGCTTCCAGAACAGGCTGGTGAGCATGATCGGCCCGAAGGTAGCGCCAAAGCCCGCCCAGGCAAAGGCCACCAGGGTAAAGATCACGCTGTTCTCATCCAGCGCGATCACCATGCCCACGGCCGAGATCACCAGCAGCATGATGCGGCTGACCCACAGTACCTTTTTGTCGCTGGCGTCCTTTTTCAGCACACCCTGGTAGATATTCTTGGCAAAGGCCGACGCCGCGATCAGCAGGTAGGAGTCGGAGGAAGAAATGGTGGCGGCCAGGATACCGGCCATCACCACGCCCGCCAGCAGCGGGGGCAGCAGGTTGGTGCTCAGCACAATAAAGACATTTTCCGCATCGCTGGCGGTGAGCAGGGCGGTGGGGTACAGGGTACGGCCCACCAGACCGATCAGCACCGCGCAGCCCAGGCTGATCACGCACCAGATGGTGGCGATCCGGCGGGACTTGGTCAGTTCGCTGGTTTTGCGGATGGCCATGAATCGCAGCAGAACCTGGGGCACGCCGAAGTAGCCAAGCCCCCAGGACAGGGTGCTCAGAACGGTAAGCAGCCCGTAGGAACCCGCCTCACCGAACTGGGGCACACCGTTTGCCACCTGCTGTACGCCGTCGGTCACCACCGGCTGGGCAATGCCGAAGAAATCCAGGAAACCCGGAATGGCGGATACATTCTGCAGCACCGCGTCCAGCCCGCCGGCCGCGGCGGCGCCGGTGCCCAGGATCAGGGCCAGCGCCAGGATCATCACCACAGCCTGCATGAAGTCGGAGGCGCTTTCTGCCAGAAAGCCGCCCACCACGGTATAGAAGATCACAAACACCGCCCCGGCGATCATCATGCTCTGGTAGGAGAAGCCGAACAGGGTGCTGAACAGCTTGCCGCAGGTCACAAAGCAGCTGGCCGCGTACACCGTGAAGAACACCAGGATAAACACCGCCGAGATGGTCAGCAGCACCTTTTTCTTCTCCTTGAAGCGGGCGGAGAAGAACTCCGGAATGGTGATGGCGTCACCCGCCACCACCGAGTAACAGCGCAGCCGCCGGGCCACCAGCAGCCAGTTCAGGTAGGTGCCCACCGCCAGGCCGATGGCGGTCCAGGCCGCGTCGGACACGCCGTACCAGTAGGCCACGCCGGGCAGCCCCATCAGCAGCCAGCCGCTCATGTCCGAAGCCTCGGCGCTCATGGCCGCGATCCAGGGCCCCAGGCTGCGTCCGCCGAGAAAATAGTTCTCGGTGCTCTGGTTGGCACGGCGGGCAAAAAACAGCCCGATGCCCACCACGCAGGCCATGTAGCAGCACATGGCGATCAAGGTTTTTAACGTGTTCCCATCCACTACAAATCCCTCCATTGCGCGCGACTTTTTACCGTGCGAACCGTATATGGCCTATTGTAGCGGATTTCTTCCGTAATAGCAAACTTTTTTTCTCTAAATCGTTCAAGTGCCCGCGGAAGGGGTCCGTTCCGGGATACGCCGCTGGAACCAGGCAAAGGCAATCACCAGCAGAATGCCCTTGCCGACGCTGCTCAGCGAGATGCTCCACCACACGCCGTTCAGCCCCAGGGCGGTGCGGCTCAGCGCCAGTGCCAGCGGGATGCGGGCGGCGGTGAGAACGGTGCTTACCAGGCTGGGGATCAGGGTGCTGCCAAAGCCCGCAAAGGCCCCGGCCACCAGGATCTCCCAGCACATGAACAGTTCGGAAAAGCCCAGGATCACCAGGTAACTCTGGCCCATCGTCTGCACGGCGGGCTCGTGGATGAACAGCGAAAAGATCGGCCGGGCCAGCCCGATCAGCAGCCCGGTGCACAAAAGGCCCCACAGGGTCATCAGCCGCATGGCCACCCGGTAGCCCTGCCGGGCGCGCAGGGTGTTGCCCGCCCCGTAGTTCTGGCCGATAAAGCTGTTCAGCGCCATGGCAAAGCCGTCCGCCACCATCCAGCTGATGGATTCCACCTGGCTGCCCACCTTCTGCACGGCCACTGCGTCGTCACCCCAGCCGGCTACCATCCGGCTGATCACCATGGCAATCAGCGGAAACAGCACGTTCTGCACCGTGGCCGGGGCGCTGATGCGGCACAGCCGGGCCAGCAGCTGCCGGTCGGGCTTTTCCCGCAGGCGTACATACCGGAACAGGGTCTCATCGTTCCGGGCGTAGGCCAGCAGAAAGACAAACACCACCGCCTGGGCCAGCACCGTGGCTGCGGCCGCGCCGCCCACACCCCAGGCGGGCAGCGGCCCCCAGCCGAAGATCAGCGCCGGGTCCAGGATAAAGTTGATGCCCAGACCGGCGCACATGGCCGCAAAGGGGGTGCGGCTGTTGCCGGTGGCGGTGATCAGGGCGGTGAGCAGCGGGTTCAGAAAGGTGAACACCATCCCCAGGCCCACGATCACCAGATAGGTGCGGCCCTGGGTGATCACGTCCGCCCCGTTCAGGCCCAGCAGCCGGATCAGCGGGCCGTTCAGCCCCACCGCCGCCAGGGTGGTCAGGGCGGCCAGCGTGCCGCCCAGCCGGATGGCTTCCGCCGCGCAGCGCCCGGCCAGGGGACGGTCGCCCGCGCCCAGGCTCTGGGCCACCAGCACCTGGCCGCCCATCCGGGCCAGCACTACCAGACCGTTGGCCAGCCACACGTACATACCGGCGGCGCCCACCGCCGCCACCGCCCCGGCGCCGATCCAGCCGATCCAGAGCATATCCACCAGATTGTAGGCCATCTGAATCAGCTGTGAGCCCATGATCGGGGCCGCCAGCCGGGTAAGGGTGCCGGGTATGCTGCCTTCCAGCAGTTCCACCTGCCGTGCCATTGCGATTCCTCCTGTTTTGCCGTAGGATCTCCGCACCGCTGCCGGGTGCGGGCATATTATGTAAATATACCATACCTTCGCATACCGGGCAACCCCCGGGCCGGGGCTTGCCCGGTATGCGGGGGATATGCTATAATATCGGTAAGAAAGGATGTGTTAGTTTGATTACCCGGCTGAG
The DNA here is from genome assembly GCA_944386225.1 of uncultured Gemmiger sp. Taxonomy (GTDB): domain Bacteria; phylum Bacillota; class Clostridia; order Oscillospirales; family Ruminococcaceae; genus Gemmiger_A. The sequence goes on along the minus strand of CALXAH010000005.1, from coordinate 130,377 downwards.
GCCGAAAAACTGTGCGGTCGCCCTGCTTGGCAGTGCGATCCTTGCATTCGGCCTGTATAATGTTCATTCCCTTTCCGGCGTCACCGAAGGCGGTGTGCTGGGCCTCACCCTGCTGCTGGAGTACTGGTTCGGGCTTTCGCCCGCGGTCAGCGGCCTGGTGATGAACCTTGCCTGCTATCTGCTGGGCTGGCGGCTGCTGGGCCGCCGCTTCATCCTGTATTCGGCGGTGGCAGGCGGCGGATTCTCGGTGTTCTACGCCCTGTTTGAACAGTTCGACCCCCTCTGGCCGCAGCTGGCGGAGATGCCTATTGCGGCGGCGGTGGCAGGGGCCCTGTTCGTGGGTATAGGCGTGGGCCTGGCGGTCCGGTCCGGCGGCGCCCCCAGCGGCGACGATGCGCTGGCGATGGCTACCTCCCAGGTAACCGGCGTTCCGCTGCAATGGGCCTACCTGCTGTTTGATCTGCTGGTACTGGGGCTGTCGATCAGCTACATTCCGCTGAGCCGCATCGGCTATTCGCTGCTCACGGTGCTGATCTCCGGGCAGCTGATCGGCTGGGTGCAGCGGGTGCGTCTGCCCCGGCGTGTGCGGGAATGAACCGGCCGCGCATCCGACCATTGACCCGCAAGGAGGTACAAGTATGATCGTTACCACGACCCCCGGGGTGGAGGGCCATCCCATTCAGGAATACAAGGGTGTTGTGTTCGGCGAGGTCATCGCCGGCGTCAACTTTGTCAAGGACATGATGGCCGGCTTCAGCAACTTTTTCGGCGGTCGTTCCGGCACCTATGAGGAAGAGCTGATCCAGGCTCGGGAGGCCGCGCTGGAAGAGATGAAGCAGCGGGCTGCCGCGCTGGGCGCCAACGCCGTGGTGGCGGTGGATGTGGACTATGAGGTGCTGGGCAGCGATAACGGAATGCTCATGGTCAGCGCATCCGGTACCGCCGTGGTCATCGCGTAACACGCAGGATATAAACAAAAGAGCGGCCCCCGCATGGGGGCCGCTCTTTTGTTTGTCACAGGCTCAGATCCCGGCGGCAGAATATCACGGTTCCCAACCCGTAGAAAACCAGCGCTGCCCCGGCCAGCGCCGCCACCATCCAAAGGTGGGCGGTGCCCTCGCTCAGGGCCATCGGATCATACAGGGTCAGCGGGGTGAAAAACCGCAGCGCCTCCCAGGCCTCGTCCATACCGGCCAGCATGTCCAGCAGCAGGAACAGCACGCAGAGCCCGCCGCCCGTGCCGGTGGCCAGCCGGCTGTCCGGCACGGCGCAGCCGGCCAAAAAGCAGATGGCGGCCAGCAGCTGCAAAAGCGCCCACAGCCCCAGATTCATCCAGAAAAACCGCTCCATCTCCAGCTCGCCGGGGAACATCCCTTCCGCCATGGCCAGCCCCAGCCCGTAGATCCACAGGCACAGCAAGGTCACCGCGGCGGAAAGCGCCGCCGCCTGGGTGGCCGCCAGCCTGCGCCGGGGAAGGGGAGCGGCCAGCAGCCAGGCCATCGAGCCCCGGTCGATCCACCGTACCAGAAACCGGCTGTTCAGCAGCAGGATCAGAACCAGCGGCAACGCCAGATACAAAAAGCCGTACAGATAGTTGGCCAGGAACGCGGCCAGGGTGCTGCCCGCATTGGCCATGCCGAAGGCCGCAAACATCTGGGGCATGGCCTCCATCATCATCTGCAGGCTTTCGCCCAGTTCCGGGTCAAACATGCTGGTCACCACACCGGCATACATGGCCAGCACCGCCCCGACGATCACAAAAGGCCGCCAGGCCGTGGCGGCATCCCGCCGCAAAAGGGTCCCGCTCATTGCCGTGCCTCCTTTTCATAGTATTGATGAAAGCTCTCTTCCAGGGTCAGGCCGTGGGTCTCCAGATCCCGCGCCCCGTACTCGGCGCCCAGCGCCAGCAGGGCGGGCAGGCTTTCGCCGCCCTGCACCCGGGCGGTCAGCCGTACCCCCTCCGCCCGGGCGTCCGGCCAGCGGGCCGCCGCGGCCGCCGCCGTTTCCGGGTCGGCAAAGGTGAACACATACCGGCGGCTCTTGCTGCGGCGCAGCTGTTCCATCGGCTGCACCGCCGCCAGCCGCCCGGCCCGCAGCACCGCCGCCCGGGTGCAGGTGCGCTCCACCTCCTCAAACAGATGGCTGGACAGCAGCACCGTGGCCCCCCGGGCCCGCGCCCGGCCGATCAGTTCCACAAACCGGCTCTGCATCAGCGGATCCAGACCGCTGGTAGGCTCGTCCAGGATCAGCAGCCGCGGTTCCCCCATCAGGGCGCAGACCAGCCCCACCTTCTGTTTGGTGCCCTTGCTCATCCGCCGGATGGGCTGCCGGGGATCCAGCTCCAGCAGCCGGGCCAGTTCGTCCGCGTCCCGGGTGTCCTTCCAGCCCCGCAGCCCGGCGGTGAACCGGATCATCCCCGCGCCGGTCAGTTCCTCCGGCAGCGCCAGCTCACCGGGCAGATAGCCCACCTGCCGGTGCAGCTCGCCCGCATGGGCAAAGCAGTCCTGGCCGAACAGCCGCACCCGGCCCGCCCGGGGCTTGATGAATCCCATCAGATGGCGGATGGTGGTGGTTTTGCCCGCGCCGTTGGGCCCGAGAAAGCCGAACACCTCCCCGGCTTCCACCGAAAAGCTCAGGTCAAATACGCCCCGGCCCTGGCCGTAGTCCCGGGTCAGGTTCTGAATCTCGATCACCGGATTGCTCACAGGTATTCCTCCTTATAGGCCCAGCGGCGCAGCGCGTCGCACCAGACCCGGTATTCCTTCAGTATATCGGCCAGTTCCAGCGGGCGGCCTGCCATCAGCTGCCCGTGCAGATAGCCGTCGGTCATCCAGATCAGCATATCCAGCACCTGCCGCGGGTCCACCCCGGGGCGGAACTTGCCGGTATCAATGCCGGAAAACCAAGTGTCGTACAGGCCGTCCCGTACCCGGTTCATCCAGCTGCGCACCGCCGGGGCCACCTCCCGGTCGGAACAGTACCAGGCCCGCACCGCGAACTCCAGCACCCAGGGGGTGGCCTCAAACAGGGCCAGCTTCTGCTCCACCCCGGTGTCCATGATCTCGAAAAAATCGTGGATCTCTTCCACCTTGTTGCTGCGCATATGCTGTTCGATCAGGTGGTACATGTACCGCAGCAGATACAGATACAGGCTGCGCTTGTTGCGGAAATAGTAGAACAGCAGCCCTTTGGAGATGCCCGCCCGGGCGGCGATCTCGTCGGTGCTGGCCCGTTTGTAGTCGCTGCTGCCGAATACTTCCAGCCCGGCCCGGGTGATGGCGGCCCGGCGGGCGGCGGGCAGCCGGGAAAACGGCGTGTCCATGGGCGTTCCTCCTCCTGCGGGATTGACCGGCCGGTCAATCCGTATGCCCTCATTCTACCGGATTGACTGAGATTTACAAGGCCCCCCGCTCATAAATTCTCCCGCGCCGGCACATACTGTTTTGGCAGGACAGGGGCGGCGCGGGTGTGCCGCCCCCAAAATTCCGCCCGCCGCCCGGCGGGCCGAGGAGGGCAAAACCAATGCGAACCTTTCTGCGGCGGCTGGTAATGCTGCTGATTGTGCTGTGTGTGGCGTTTCTGGGGGTGGTGGGGTATACCTTCAGCCGTTTGCCGGATACCTTTCTGGTGGCGCAGGGGCAGACCCTGACCATCGCGCCCATGCCCTGGGTACGCACCGCCGATACCGGCGATCAGGTGCTGCAGGCGTCCGCTGTGCCGGTGGGCGGCAGCTACAACACCACCTTGACCCTGTGGGGGGTGGTGCCGGTCAAAACCGTGCGCACCGTGGTGGTGGACCGGCGGGTGGTCACCGTCTGCGGCAGCCCGTTCGGGGTCAAGATGTTTTCCGACGGGGCGCTGGTGGTGGGGTTCAGCGATATACGCTCCGCTTCCGGCTACTGCAACCCGGCCCGGGACGCGGGCCTGGAAATGGGGGACTGGATCCTCTCGGTGAACGGCAGCCGCATCACCGGCAACGACGATCTGCGGGCCGCCATCCAGGCGGCGGGCTCCGACCCCTGCACCGTGGTGTATGAGCGGGACGGGGTGCAGGCGGTGACCAACCTGACCCCGGCGGTGGATCTGTCGGACGGCAACTTCCGCGCCGGTGTGTGGGTGCGGGACTCCTCCGCCGGGGTGGGCACCCTGACCTTTGTGGACAACACCACCGGCATGTTCGGCGGGCTGGGGCATTCCATCAGCGATACCGACACCGGGGAGAGCATCGTGCTGCGCAGCGGTGAGATCGTGCCGGTGGAGATCATCGGCTACGAGCCCGGCCGGGTGGGGGATCCGGGCCAGCTGAAAGGGCGGTTTGCCAGCCAGATCGCGGTGGGCACCGTGCTGGGCAACGACGCCACCGGCGTGTACGGCACCGTGCGCACCCTGCTGGGCGGCCAGGACATGACGGTGGCCCAGTCCCAGGAGGTGGAGGAGGGCCCGGCCCAGATCCTGACCACCATCGAGGGCACCGAACCCAGGCTGTACGAGGTGGAGATCGAGCAGGTCACCCTGTCCCGCCAGGATCCCAACCGGAACCTGGTGCTGCGAGTGACCGACCCGGATCTGCTGGCCACCACCGGGGGCATCGTGCAGGGAATGAGCGGCAGCCCCATTATCCAGAACGGCCGCCTGGTGGGGGCGGTGACCCATGTGCTGGTCAACGATCCCACCCGCGGCTACGGCATTTTTGCCGAGAATATGCTGGAAACGGCGGACAGCCTGATTCCTACTGATATGGCGGGCTAAAGATTCCAAAGCCGGGCCTGGAGCAAGATTTTTCTTGCCCCAGGCCCGGCTTTTTGCATGTAGCCCTATAAATCCTCCGCCCCGTTCCCCGCCGCTTCGACGGCTGGCGGGCGAGAGGGGGCGAAACCCGCTGCTGCCGGGTGATTTTCTGTCGAGAAAAAATCCAAAGAAAAATTTGGAATCTATTGCACAAATTGGAAATAACTGGTAAAATCTACTCCAGACAAGGAAATCCGCCGCAACGGAGAACTAATGGAGGAGAAGACAATGGAAAAGATTCGATTTTTGATGACGGACATCGGCGCGGCCACCGAGGCCTGCCGCGGCGCGCTGGAGCAAAAAGGTGTGGAAGTATCGGTATGCGAGCGGGACGGGGAGGCGGCGCTGCGCTGCCTGCTGGAACAGCGGCCCCGGGCGGTGCTGCTGGAAGCCTTCATGCCGGGGCTGGACGCGCTGGCGGTCAAGCAGCGGTACGCGGCGGCGGGCGGCGGCAATACCGTGTTCTTCGTCACCGGCAACTTCCGCAACGAGGATCTGGAGCAGGAACTGCTGGAAAGCGGATTTTCTTTCTATTTCGTCAAACCCTTTGATGAAACGGTGCTGGCGGCCCGGGTCATGCGGGCGGCGGGGATGCCGCCCCGGCCCCGCATCGCGGTGGACAACGACGAGGCGGCGGTCACCGAGATTCTGCACCAGATCGGGGTGCCCGCCCATATCAAGGGCTACAAGTTCCTGCGGGACGCCATCCTGCTGACCATGGCCGATCCGGAGTACATCAACGCCGTGACCAAACGGCTTTACCCGGAGATCGGCAAGATGAACGGCACCACCGCCAGCCGGGTGGAGCGGGCCATCCGCCACGCCATCGAGGTGGCCTGGGACCGGGGCGATGTGGACACGCTGAACATGTATTTCGGCTACACCATCCACAACCTGCGGGGCAAGCCCACCAACTCGGAGTTCATTGCCATGATCGCCGACCGGATGCGGCTGGACAAAAAGCAGCGGATCGGCTGAAAAGGCGGTGGGTTTTCCACCGGAAATGCCGCGCTTGTGGAAAACGGGAGAGGATTTTTTCGTCCTCTCCCGTTTTGTGTTGCGGGGCGCAGTCTGGATTTTTTTGCCGGATACCTATATAATAATACACATACTGGATAGCGGTGTTTTTGCCGCGGAAAGAGGTGCCCTATGACCGTTACCGCCGTGATCGTGGCCGCCGGCTCGTCCACCCGGATGGGTTTTGACAAGCTGGCCTATACCTGGCAGGGCCGCAGCGTACTGGAGCGCAGTGTGCAGGCCTTTGACCGGCATCCCTTGGTCAGTGAACTGGTGCTGGTGGCGGGGCCGGGCAACCGGGAACGGGCCGAGGCCATCGCCGCTGCCTGCCGCCTGCCCGCCAGGGTGGTGGAGGGGGGCGCCACCCGGGCCGAGAGCGTGCGCCGGGGCGCGCAGGCTGCCTCCGGGCAGCTGCTGGCCATCCATGACGCGGCCCGCCCCTTTGTGAGCGAAACGGTCATCACCGCCGCGCTGGAGGGGGCCGCCCGCTGCGGGGCCGCCGCCCCTGCCGTACCGGTCAAGGACACGGTCAAGGTGGCCCGGGACGGCCGGGTGCAGTCCACCCCCGACCGGGCGGCGCTGTTCGCGGTGCAGACCCCCCAGTGCGTGGACAGGGCCCGTTACCTGGCCGCGCTGGAAACGGTGGACTACGCCGCCCTGACCGACGACTGCCAGGTGATGGAACAGGCCGGCTGCCCGGTGCTGCTTACCACCGGGGACTACGCCAATTACAAGATTACCACCCGGGAAGATCTGCCCAAGGAGGATACCGCGATGGATATGCGTGTGGGACACGGATACGACGTACATAAGCTGGTGGAGGGCCGCCGCCTGATCCTGGGCGGGGTGGATATCCCCTATGAAAAAGGTCTGCTGGGCCATTCCGATGCGGATGTGCTGGCCCATGCGATCATGGACGCGCTGCTGGGCGCGGCCGGGCTGGGGGACATCGGCCGCCATTTCCCGGATTCCGACCCGGCCTATAAGGGGGCGGACAGCCTGAAGCTGGCCTCCCACGTAGCGGCGCTGCTGGCCAACGAGGGCTGGACGGTGCAGAACGTGGACGCCACCATTCTGTGCCAGGCGCCCAAGCTGGCGCCCCATATCCCCACCATGATGGCCAATCTGGCCGCGGCGCTGAACTTGCCGGAGGGCCGGGTGCATGTGAAGGCCACCACCGAGGAAAAACTGGGCTTTACCGGCGCGGGGCAGGGGATCGCGGCCCACGCGGTGGCACTGCTGACCCGGTAAAATTGCGGCAAAGGCATTTTCAAGCACAGGGCAGTGTGCTATACTAAAGTTTAAGTGTGGCCCCGCGGGGGCCAAGCCCCGGACAGGAGGAAGCGGATTTGTTCAGCCAGATATTGCAGAACGAGTTTATTTCGGATTTCATCTACAACCTGAAAGCCAGCGATTTGCGGGATGTACTGGATATCCTGATCGTGGCGCTGGTGGTCTACGGCATTCTGAACCTGGTGCGCAAGACCCGGTCGGGCCAGCTGGCCCGGGGCGCTTTGCTGCTGCTGGTGGTCTACGCGGTGGCGGATACCTTCCGGTTCCGCACGGTGGCCTACCTGCTGCAGAACGTGCTGCAGATCGGCCTGCTGAGCCTTGTGGTGGTCTTTCAGCCGGAAATCCGCCGGGCGCTGGAACAGGTGGGTCGCACCGACCAGTGGGCGGGCAACCTGTTCAAGATGCACCGCAGCAACGACGACGCCGTGCGGGCCAAATGGAAAAACGCCATTGTGGCGGTGTGCGATTCGGCCGAGCAGCTCAGTGAGGAGCGTACCGGCGGCCTGATCGTTATGGAACGGGGCACCAACCTCTCCGAGATCATCCGCACCGGCACCCTGATCAACGCCGACGTAACGCTGGAACTGCTGGGCACCGTCTTTTATGAGGGTACCCCCCTTCACGACGGCGCGGTGGTCATCCGGGACGGCGTGCTCAAAGCCGCCGGCTGCGTGCTGCCGCTCTCCAATAACCTGGAGATCAGCAAGGATATGGGCACCCGGCACCGGGCCGCTTTGGGCATGAGCGAAAACTCCGACGCGGTGATCGTGGTGGTCAGCGAGGAGACCGGCATCATTTCTCTGGCAAAGAACGGCGTTCTGATCCGCCGTCTGGACCGGCAGAACCTGTTCAACCTGCTGATGGAAGAGATCGTGCCGCCCGAAACGGAGAAAAAGACAAAGAAACAACCTTTCTGGAGAAAGAAACATGAAAAAGTTTAAGTGGGAGAAACTGTGGGGCGACCGGCGCTTTCTGCTGCTGCTCAGCCTGGGCATTGCGGTGCTGCTTTGGCTGTACGTGACCATGTCGGTCATGCCCAATACCAGCACCACCCTGAGCGGCGTGCCGGTGGATTTTGACTACGATTCCGCCAAGTACACCACCCTGGGCCTGGATATTGTGAACGAGCCCTCCTATACCGTGGATCTGAGCCTTTCCGGCGACGGTTCGGTGCTGGGCGCGGCCCGGGCCTCCGATTTTGTGGTCTATCCGGACTACTCCTCGGTCAAGGGCGCGGGCAGCCAGACCCTGAACCTGAACGTGAAGATCGTCAACCCGGATCTGGAAAGCCGGGTCACCGCCACCATTGACCGGGGCCGCCGCACGGTGGACGTGGTGTTCGACACCATCCTCACCAAGACCCTGCCGGTCACGGTGGAAACCGGCGGCCTGCACATCGCGGAGGGCTACTCCCTCAACCGGGTCAGCAGTTCGCCCTCGGAAATCACCATCACCGGCCCCTCCACCGAGGTGTCCCAGGTGACCGCCGTGGTGGCATCGCTCTCGATGGAAGGCGAACTCAGCGAATCCCAGCTGGTGCAGGTACCGCTGGAAATGCGGGATGCCAACGGCAAAACGCTGGATCTGTCCTACACCACCATGGAAGACGACATCGTGGACGTGACGGTGTCGGTCTACAAACAGGTGGAGCTGCCGCTGGTGGTCAACTTCATCAACGTGCCCAGCTACTTTGACGTGAACACCCTGCAGTACAGCCTCAGCCAGGAAACCCTGCTGGTATCCGGGCCGGAACGGGTGGTCAACAACCTGACCGAGCTGTCGGTGGGTTCCTTCGATCTGTCCACCTTCTCGCTGGATAAAGACTACCAGATGAATGTGGAGCTGCCGGAAGGCATCGTCAGCAACGAGAACATCAGCAGCGTCACCCTGAGCTTTGACACCACCGGCATGAACGAGCGCAGCTTCAATGTCAGCCAGATCAACGTGATCAACGTGCCCGCCAACTACCAGGTGGAGGTTACCACCAAGCGGATCAACAACGTGGTGCTGGTAGGCCCGGAGGAGGATCTGGAACAGCTCTCCGCCGGCAGCATCGAAGCCCGCATCAACGCCGAGGATCTGCAGGTGGCGGTGGGCACCCAGACGGTGGCCGTGCAGATCCAGGTACCGTCCAATCCGCGGGTGTTCGCCATCGGCACCTATACCGTTACCTGCAACATCACATCACGATGAGGGATCCATGCTCTATGTACGCAACATCCGCCTGCCGCTGACCGCGCCGGTCGCGCAGGCGCAGGCCCGGGCCCTGCGCACGCTGGGGATCAGCGCGTCGCAGGCCGCCCGGTGCGAGGTGGCGCGCCTGTCGGTAGACGCGCGCCGCGGCCATCCCGTGCTGGTATATACCATCGCGGTCACACTCAAAGACGAGGGTGCGGAACCGGCCTTGGCCGGCTCCGCGCCCTGCGTTGCTATCGCCCCCCGGCAGCCGCTGGTGCTGGGCCGGGGTACAAAACCCCTGCCGCACCGGCCGGTGGTCTGCGGCCTGGGCCCCGCCGGGCTGTTCTGCGCCCTGGTGCTGGCCCGGCAGGGCTATCAGCCCCTGGTGCTGGAACGGGGCCCCGCCCTGGACGACCGGGTGCGGGCGGTGGAACAGTTCAGCGCCACCGGCATCCTGAACCCCAACGCCAATATCCAGTTCGGCGAGGGCGGCGCGGGTACCTTTTCGGACGGCAAGCTGACCACCCGCATCGGGGACGCGCTCTGCGGTTTTGTCACCGAAACCCTGCTGGAACACGGCGCCCCCGCCGACGTGGCCTGGCGGCAGAAGCCCCATGTGGGCACCGATCTGCTGCGGGGGGTCATCCGCTCCATCCGGGGCGAGATCGAGGCCCGGGGCGGCCAGGTGCTGTTCAACACCCGGCTCACCGGCCTTTGCCGGGACCCGGCCGGGCGGCTGCGGGGCATTGAGACCACCGCCGGGCCCATCCCCTGCGAGGCGCTGGTGCTGGCGGTGGGGCACTCCGCCCGGGATACCTTTGATATGCTCATGGCCCAGAACCTGCCGCTGGTCTGCAAACCCTTTTCGGTGGGCATGCGGGCCGAACACCCCCAGACCGTCATCGACCGGGCCCTCTACCACGAGGCGGCGGGCCATCCCGCCCTGCCGGTGGGGGAATACCAGCTCAGCGTCCATGTGGGCAGCCGGTGCGTGTACAGCTTCTGCATGTGCCCCGGCGGTCAGGTGGTGGCCGCCGCCAGTGAGGAGGGCGGCGTGGTCACCAACGGCATGAGCTACCACGCACGCGCCGGGGCCAACGCCAACGCGGCGGTGGTGGTCAGCGTGGACGGGGCGGATTTTCATGAGGACCCGCGGCAGGCCATCGCTTTCCAGCGGGGTCTGGAACAGGCGGCCTTTGCCGCCGGGGGCGGCGGCTACGCGGCCCCGGCCCAGACCATGAACGGATTCCTGGCCCGGAAGGCGGCGCTGGATCTGAAACGGGTGCAGCCCACCTACGACCGGGGTGTAACGGCAGCGGACCTGAACCGGCTGCTGCCGGAGGAACTGGCCGCGGCCCTGCGCCAGGGTCTGGCGGGCTTTGACCGGAAGCTGAAAGGCTATACCGCGCCGGATACGGTGCTTACCGGCCTGGAAACCCGCACCTCCAGCCCGGTGCGGCTGCTGCGGGGTGAGGACTTTATGTGTACCGGCCTGCCGGGGCTGTATCCCTGCGGCGAGGGGGCCGGCTACGCGGGCGGCATCGTGAGCGCCGCCGTGGACGGGGTGCGGGTAGCCCGCGCCCTCTGTGAGGAGTACGCGCCGCCCGAACCGGCGGTGGAGGGAGAGTATAAGGAATGAGTGGAAAAAACAGCGGCAAAAATTTCAACCAGGACGACCTGGGCGCGATCCTGAACGACGCGGCCCATGTGTTCAAGGAGTCGGTAGCCCCGGCCCTGGCGCAGGCGGGCCGCGAGGTGGGCAGCGTCATTGAAAAGACCGCCCGGGATATCTCGGCCCAGCAGCAGGCGCAAAACGCCCAGCGGCAGGCGGAACGGGAGCGTCAGCGGGCCGCCATGGCCGAACAGATCGCCGCCCGGCAGGCCAAAGCCGCCGAGCAGCGCCGTCTGGCCGCCCGGCACAACAGCTTTGTGGGCCGGCAGCTGGTCTACGGCGTGACCGGCGCCTTTGCCTGCTTTATCGCCATGAGCCTGGGGATAAGCGCGCTGGGCTCTCTGCTGATGCTGGAACTGGTAAGCGCGGTGATCGGCGGCGTAATGGCCGGGGCCGCGCTGCTGCTGGGCATTCACCTGATCCGGATGTCCAGCGGGATGCGCCGGGCGGAAAGCTATCTGAAATTCATGGACGGCTGGGTGGGCTGCACCCTGGCCGAACTGAGCCAGCATACCCGTCTGCCGGTCAGCCGGCTGGCCGAGGATCTGTCCTGGCTGATCAAGCACCGGGTTCTCACCGGGGTCTGGCTGGATCTGGACGGCGAGATTCTGTTCACCGACGCCAGCGCCTACCAGGAGTATCTGGCCCAGCGCCGGTCTGCCGCCAAGCAGGACGAAAAGGCCGCCCCCGCGGACGAATCCGCCGAGGCGGTGCTGGCCCAGGGCCGCAGCTTCCTGCGCCAGACTGCCCAGCTGCGCACCATGATCGAGGATGTGCAGGTGCACGCCCGGGTGGTGCAGATGGAGCAGATCGTGCAGAACCTGCTGGACTGGGTGCAGGAGAATCCGGGCGGGGCGTCCAAGCTGCGGCGCCTGACCCGGTACTATCTGCCCACCACCCTCAAGCTGCTGCGCACCTATACCTCGGTGGACGACAACCCGGGCGAAAAGGCCCGGCAGATCTGCCAGGAGATCGACCGCATTCTGGACACGGTGAACCAGGCGCTGCTCCAGCTGCAGGATACCCTGCTGGAGGACACCGCCCTGGACGTGTCCGCCGAGATCAGCGCGCTGGAGTCCATGCTGGCCCAGGAGGGCCTGACCGGGCCCAGCCTGGATATGGCGGCCTCCGCCCCCTATGTGCCCGGGGTCAAGGGCAACGACGGCCGGCTGTAACGGCCGGCGCAAGAATCTGGAGAAACGGGAGATAACAGGATCCATGGGATATTCGGTATGGCAAGTACAACAGGCGGACCCCCGCCGCACGGCCTCGCTGGCCGCGGCGATCGGCGCGCCCGGCCTGCTGGCCCGGGTGCTGGTAGCCCGCGGGCTGGACACCCCCGAAAAGGCCATGGCCCTGCTGGGGCAGAACGCCCCGCTGTCCGACCCGTTCCGGCTCAAGGATATGGACAAGGCGGTGGCGCGCATCCTGCGGGCCATCGATGAGGAAGAGCCCATGGTGGTGTTCGGGGACTACGACGTGGACGGGGTCACCGCCACCGCCCTGCTCTACCAGCACCTGCGCAACATGGGCGCCAAGGTGCGGTGCATGCTGCCCAGCCGGGAAGGGGACGGCTACGGCCTGTCCGCCGCCGCGGTGGAAAAGCTGGCCGCCAAGGGCTATAAACTGATCGTCACGGTGGACAACGGAATCAGCGCCGTGGAGGAAGCCGCCCTGGCCGCCCGGCTGGGGGTGGATCTGGTCATTACCGACCACCATCTGCCGCCGGAAACCCTGCCCCAGGCGGTGGCGGTGGTGGACCCGGCCCGCCCGGACGACGACAGCCCCTATAAAACCCTCTGCGGGGCAGGGGTGGCCTTCAAGCTCTGCGCCGCGCTGGACGGCTGTGCGCCGGAAGAACTGCTGGATTTCTGCGGCGATCTGGCCGCCATCGGCACGGTGGCGGACGTGATGCCGCTGGTGGGGGAGAACCGCACCCTGGTGCAGGCCGGGCTGCAGGTTCTGCAGAACCCCGACCGCCCCGGTCTGCTGGCCCTGATCGAGAGCGCCGGCCTGGGCGACAAACCCCTGACCGCCGAAAACATCAGCTATGCCCTGGCCCCGCGCATCAACGCGGCGGGCCGGATGGGCAGCCCCGCCCGGGCGCTGCAGCTGCTGCTGTGCGAGGACTGGGAACAGGCCCAGGCCCTGGCGGAAGATCTGAACCATTGCAACCAGGACCGGCAGGCCGCCGAACAGAAAATTCTGGAGGAGGTGCAGGCCCAGCTGGCCGCCGACCCCTCCCTGTTGCGGGATCCGGTGCTGCTGCTCTGGGGTGAGGACTACCACCCAGGCGTGATCGGTATTGTGGCCAGCCGCCTGGTGGAAAAATACGGCCGCCCCGCCGTTCTTGTCAGCATCCAGAATGGGGAAGGCCGGGGCTCCGGCCGCAGCGTGGCGGGCTTCAACCTGCACGCGGCCATCTCCGCCTGCGGGGATATCCTGATCCGGTACGGCGGGCATGCCCTGGCGGCGGGCCTGTCGGTGGACCCGGCCCATCTGCCGGAACTGCGCCGCCGCCTGAACGACTGGGCCCGGGCCCGCTGCCCGGTGCCGCCCGCGCCCACCCTGCCGCTGGATCTGACCGTGCGGCTGGACGAGATCACGGTGGAGGATGTGGAAAGCCTTTCCTGGCTGGCCCCCTGCGGGGCGGGCAACCCGGCCCCGCTGTTCCTGGTGCGGGGCGCCCAGGTGGAAGCGGTCTACCCGGTAGGGGACGGCCGCCACAGCCGGCTGCGCCTGCGGCAGGGAACCGGCGCGCTCTATGCGGTGTATTTCGGCTATTCACCCGCCCAGCTGCCCTGCCGCGCGGGTGACCGGATAGACGCGGCCCTGTCCCTGAGCGTCTACGACGGAAAAAACGGCCCGCAGCTGTCCGGCCGCATCCGGGAACTGCGCCCGGCCGGGCTGGATGAGGCCTTTGTGGAACAGGCTTCCTGGTTTGAGGCGCTGCAGGGGGGCGCGCCGCTGACCGGGCAGCAGAAAGCCGCCCTGCGCCCCGAGCGGGCCGATACGGTGGCGGTCTATCGTATGGTACAAAGCGGCGCGGTAAGCGCCGACGATCCGCTGGGCCTGTTTGCCGCGGTGGGGGGCGGCAAGGCAGGCAAGGCGCTGGTCAGCCTGGAGGCGCTGCGGCAGCTGGGCCTGGTGGAGGCCCGCGCCCTGCCGGACGGCACCCGCCGCTGGGCGCCGGTGCCCGCGGCACAAAAGCAGGATCTGGCCAGCGCGCCGGTCCTGCGGCAACTGGAGGAGTGAGAGGTTATGGAACAACGCTATATCACCTATGAAGATCTGAAACAGGCAGCGGTGGAGTCCGGCCGCTCCTACGACATGGCCATGTTGGACAAAGCCTATGCCCTGGCCGAAAAGGCCCACAACGGGCAGAAGCGCCGCAGCGGTGAGCCCTATATCTGCCATCCGCTTCATGTGGCCCGCATCCTGATCGACCTGGGCCTGGATACCGAAAGCCTGTGCGGCGCGCTGCTGCACGACGTGGTGGAGGACACCAGCGTTACCCTGGCCGAGATCGAAAGCCAGTTCGGGGCGGACGTGGCCCGCCTGGTGGACGGCGTCACCAAGCTGACCAAGATCCAGTTCTCCTCGGTGGAGGAGCAGCAGGCCGAAAACCTGCGCAAGATGCTGCTGGCCATGAGCCAGGATGTGCGGGTCATGCTGATCAAGCTGTGTGACCGGCTGCACAACATGCGCACCGGCGACGCCTGGCCCGAGCAGAAGCGCCGGGACAAGGCACTGGAAACCATGGAGGTCTACGCCCCCATCGCCCACCGGCTGGGCATCAGCAACATCAAGGAAGAACTGGAAGACCTGAGCCTGCATTACCTGGATCCGGTGGGCTACGACGAGATCAAGCGTCTGCTCTCCGGCAGCGGCGGCGAGGAATTCGTCAAGAACGTGGCCGGGGTCATCAAGGAGCGCCTGGCCGAAAACGGCATGCCCAACGCCACCATGAAAAGCCGGGTCAAGAGCGTCTACGGCATCTACCGGAAAATGTTCATCCGGGGCAACAGCTTTGAGGAAATCTACGACGTGTACGCCGTGCGGATCATTCTGGACACGGTGGCCGAGTGCTACAACGCGCTGGGCGTGATCCACGATATGTTCCATCCGCTGCCCAACCGGTTCAAGGACTATATCTCCACCCCCAAACCCAATATGTACCAGTCCCTGCACACCACCGTCATCGGGCACGAGGGCATCCCCTTCGAGGTGCAGATCCGCACCTGGGAGATGGACCAGATGGCCGAGTACGGCGTGGCGGCCCACTGGAAATACAAGGCCGGCATCCAGGGCAGCGACAAGCTGGAGGAACGCCTGGCCTGGGTGCGTCAGCTGCTGGAAAGCCAGCGGGAAAGCGACGACGCCAGCAGCATCCTGCAGGATATCAAGAGCGATCTGCTGCCGGAGGAGGTCTTTGCCTTCACCCCCCGGGGCGACGTGATCAATCTGCCCGCCGGGGCCACCGCCATCGACTTTGCCTATGCGATCCACTCGGCGGTGGGCAACCGGATGGTGGGCGCCAAGGTGAACAACCGCATTGTGCCCATCGACCATAAGGTCAACACCGGCGAGATCATCGAGATCATCACCGGCCCCGCCGACAAGGGCCCCAGCCGGGACTGGCTCAAGATCGTGCGCACCAGCGAGGCCAAGAACAAGATCCGCAACTGGTTCAAAAAGGAGCGGCGGGAAGAAAACATCGCCACCGGCCGGGATGCGCTGGAAAAGGAGATGCGCCGCAACCTGATCACCGTGCCCGCCGACAAGTGGGACGACTTCATGGCCGAGATCGCCCGCCGCCAGCGGGTCAACAGCGTGGAGGAACTCTACGCCGCCATCGGCTACGGCGGCATCCAGCTCAGCCGCCTGATGGGCAAGGTCAAGGACGAATACCAGAAACTGCGCTCTGCCGAGCCGCCCAAGATGATGCTGGAGGATATCCCCATCAAAAAGACCCGCGGCAGCGACGGCGTGGTGGTGGAAGGCATCGACAACTGCCTGATCAAGTTTGCCAAGTGCTGCAGCCCCCTGCCCGGCGACGAGATCATCGGCTTCATCACCCGGGGCTTCGGCGTGTCCATCCACAAGCGGGACTGCAGCAACGTGCAGGCCAGCCTGACCGATCCCTCCAACGAGGGCCGCTGGGTGCGCGCCTACTGGGAGGACAATGTACAGGAGAACTTCAAGGCCACCCTGGAGATCTTTGCCACCGACCGCGACGGCCTGCTGGGGGATATCGCGGTGGCCCTGGGCGAGCTGCGGGTGCCCATCTACGCCCTGAACGCCCGCCAGGCCGACAACGGCCGGGCTTCCATGTCGGTGACCCTGGGCATCACCAACACCGAACATCTGAACAACGTACTGGCCAAGCTGCGCAAGATCCGGGACGTGCTGGCCGTGACCCGCGTGTAAGCGGAGAAAGGAACTGCCCATGCGTGCTGTGATCCAACGGGTCAGCGGTGCCTCGGTGGTGGTGGACGGGGGCGAACCCCGTTCCATCGGCCCCGGCCTGGTGATCCTGCTGGGGGTGGGCGAGCAGGACACCCTGGACGTGGTGCCCAAGCTGGCGGAAAAATGCGCCCACCTGCGCATCTTTACCGACGAGAACGACAAACTGAACCTGAGCGCCGTGCAGCTGGGGTATTCCGCCCTGGTGGTCAGCAACTTCACCCTTTACGGGGACGCCCGCAAGGGCAAGCGCCCCAGCTTTTCCGCCGCCGCCAAACCGCCCCTTTCGGTGGACGCCTACGAGCTGTTCCTGGCCGAGATGAACAAGCAGGGTCTGGCCCAGGTGCAGCACGGGGAGTTCGGCGCGGATATGCAGCTTACCCTCACCAACGACGGCCCGGTCACCATCCTGATCGACACCGACCAGTGGTAAACCGGCCCCAGAGCAAGGAGGAACGCCTGTGAAACTGCTTCATCTCACCGGGCCCGCCCCCTATTTTACCAACAGCTTTCTGCTGGTGAGCAGGGGCGAGGCCGCCATCATCGACCCGGCGCCGGACGCCGCCCGTTTTGCTCCGCTGCTGGAAAAGGAGAATGCCCGGCTCACCCATATCCTGCTCACCCACGGGCACTTTGACCATGTGTACGGGCTGGACAGCGTGCGCGCCGCCTGGCCCGCCGCCCGCCTGTGCCTGTTCCGGGCCGACGCCGCCGGCACCGAGGACCGGCCGGTGAAAGAAAGCCCGGAGATCCTCTGGCTCACCGACGGCCAGACTATCACGGTGGGGCAGGCAGAACTCACCGTGCTGCACACCCCCGGCCACACCCCCGGCTCCTGCTGCTGGCTGTGCGAAGGGGTGCTGATGTCGGGAGATACCCTGTTTGCCGGCAGCGCCGGACGCACCGACCTGCCCGGCGGTGACTGGGAGACCCTGATGCGCAGCCTGCGCCGCCTGGCCGGCGACCCGGCCCTGCCGGATGCGCTGCGGGTGCTGCCCGGCCACGGGGACTTTACCACCCTGGGGCTGGAACGGGCCCAGAATCCCTACATGAAAGGCTGACACTATGAACATCGTCATCACCGGCCTGGCCTCGGTTTACGAACCGGAAAACGTGGCCCGGCTGTTCTATCCCCAGGGGCGGCTGCTGGCTGCCCGTCCCGCCGGCCGGGACGACCTGGTGCTGGCCCGGGCGGGCCGCCGCCACCTGCTGGCCGCCGTGCGGGAAAACGGCCGCTGCGCCTGGCTGCGCCGTCCGCTGGCCCCCGGCCAGGATCCGGAGTATGCCCTCACCGATCTGGTCTACCAGCTGCTGGTGGGCTTTACCGGGGTGCGCCCGCCCTGGGGCTCCATGACCGGGGTGCGCCCGGTGCGCATCATCCACGACAGCCGGGCCCGCGGCCTTTCCGAGGAGGAGATCCGCGCCCGCTTTGTGGATCGCTACCACTGCACCGAGGAAAAATACCGGCTGGCCCTCTCCATCGCCGACCTGCAGCGGCCGGTGATGGCCGCCGCCCGGCCCCGGGACTGCAGCCTGTATATCGGCATCCCGTTCTGCCCCTCCCGGTGCAGCTACTGCAGCTTTGTGTCCCGCACCATCGAGCGGGAGCATAAACTGGTGCAGCCCTATGTGGACGCTTTGTGCCGGGAAATCGAGGAGATGCGCCGCCAGATCGACGCCTGCGGCCTGACCCTCAAAACCATCTACATCGGCGGCGGCACCCCCACCAGCCTGTCCGCTGACCAGCTGCGCCAGCTCATGGGCAGGGTGCGGGAGCTGTTTGACCTGTCCGGCCTGGAGGAATATACGGTGGAAGCGGGCCGCCCCGACTGCACCGACGCGGAAAAGCTGGCGGTGCTCAAGGAATACGGCGCCACCCGCATCTCCATCAATCCCCAGACCTTCTCGGACGAGGTGCTGGCGGGCATCGGCCGCCGCCATACCGCTGCCGACATCGAGCGATGCTACGCCGAAGCCCGGGCCGCGGGCCATACCAACATCAACATGGACCTGATCGCCGGCCTGCCCGGGGAGACGGTGGAGGGCTTCACCGCCAGCCTGCGCCGGGCCATCGAGCTGAACCCGGAAAACATCACCGTGCATACCCTGACCCTCAAACGGGCCTCCAATCTGGTGATCGACAAGGCCCGGGACGAGTATGGCGACGTGGCCGAAATGCTGCACGCCTGTTCCGCCCTGGCGGACGCGGGCTACCGGCCCTACTACCTCTACCGGCAGAAGGGCACTCTGCAGAACCTGGAAAACACCGGCTGGTGCAAACCGGGCTTTGAGGGGCTGTACAACATCTATATCATGGAAGAGGTGCATACGATCCTGTCGGCCGGCGCGGGCGGCTCCACCAAGCTGGTGCAGCCCGGCGGCGACCACATCCAGCGCATCTTCAACTATAAATACCCCGCGGACTACATCAACGGCTTTGATACCGTGATGGACCGCAAAAAAGGAGTGAGTCAGTTCTATGCCCGCTATCTGGATCCCGAAACGACTGGTTGAAACCAGCCTGATCAACACCGCCGCCGAAAGCGCCAAAAGTTTCGTCTCCCACTGCGAGATCGAGTATGAAAGCCGGGTATACGCCGCGGCGGGCGAGGTGCTGGCCAGCGGCTGCCATGTGGTGATGCTCACCGGCCCCTCCGCCTCCGGCAAGACCACCAGCGCCCATAAGCTGGCCGCCGCCCTGGAGCGCCGGGGCTGCCCGGCCCAGGTGGTCAGCCTGGACAACTTCTATCTGAATCTGAACGACTACCCCCGCCTGCCGGACGGCAGCAAGGATTACGAAAACATCACCGCCCTGGATATCCCCGCCATCCACACGGTGCTCAGCCAGCTGCTGACCCGGGGCGAGGCCGACCTGCCGGTGTTTGATTTCACCACCGAGTACCGCAAGCCCGAAACCGAGCATATCAACCTGAACGGGGGCGTCTGCGTGGTGGAGGGTATCCACGCGCTGAACCCCATCCTGACCGAAACCCTGCCCCGGGACAAGGTCTACAAGATCTACGCGGGCCTGCGGGAGGAATACTCCCACAAGGGCCAGCGAGTACTGCCCACCCGGGATATCCGCCTGGCCCGCCGCATGGTGCGGGATTACAAGTACCGGGGCCACAGCCTGGAAAAGACCCTGGGCATGTGGGGCAGCGTCTGCGCCGGCGAGGACCGGTTCATCAAGCCCTTCAAGGTGGAGGCCGACCTGCTGCTGGATACCTCCTTCAGCTACGAGCCCTGCCTGCTGGCCGGGGAGATCGCGCCGCTGGCGGGCCGCCTGCCAGACGACAGCCCCCTGGCCGAGATGCTCAACAGCCTGGCCGGGCGGTTTGCCCTGTGCGACCCGCTGAGCCTGGATCTGGTGCCCGCCGACAGTATGCTGCGGGAATTCCTGGGCTGAAACCTGCCGCTTGCGTCCTGAGGGCCGGGGCGGTATAATACAGGTAATTCCAAACCAAACAACGGGCACACAGCCCGGGAATGAGAGGTGCTTTCGCATGAATCTGGATCTGAACCGTATTCTGGACGCCGGTGTTGAGGTGGCCCAGAGCGTAAAGGCAGCCGCCGTGGACCTAGCCGACAAGGGCAAGAAGCAGGTGGAGCTGCTCAACGCCCAGAACAAGCTGGCCCGTGCGCAGCGTCAGCTGGGCGCGCTGGTCTACAGCCTGATCCGCAGCGGGGAAGAAAACCGCGAACTGGTGGACAAGTACGTCCAGGCCATCGCCGCCATCGAGGCGGAGATCGACCGCATCAAGGCCCAGCCGGAGTTCACCCCCGCCGCTGCCCCCGCCGAAAAGGCGGAGCGTCATTGTCCCCAGTGCGGCGCCGAGGTGGAAGAGGATGCCCTCTTTTGTCATCGGTGCGGGGCACAGCTCTAAGCCCGCGCTGGGCGGTGCGCTGGTGATCCGGCGCATCCGCCCGAAACGTCCTGAATAAGGCAGGCTCCCCGGCGCTCGCCGGGGGGCTTTTTGCGTCCGCGGCCGGCCCTAAAACCGCCTGCTCATGCCGCTTTGGCGGGCTTTGCGGCGGTCGGTGTGCTGGAAATGCTTAACAACTGTTCAAATACTGTGACTTTCCGTATAAAATACTTGCAAACCGGCAAAGTGTACTGTAAAATGGTAAAAGCCGATTTTTCGTTTGCAGGCGGCAGGCCGCAAAGCCTCGCCGCCGGGAGGTGCCCGCCATGGTGGAGTTTACGCCCAAAACCCGGTATGATATCCGGGACCTGCTGGAGATCGTGCGCCTGCTGCGCGCGCCCGGCGGCTGCCCCTGGGACCGGGCCCAGACCCACGAGAGCATCCGGGCCAACTTCCTGGAGGAGACCTACGAGGCGGTGGACGCCATCGACCTGAAGGACGCCGGCCTGCTGCGGGAAGAACTGGGCGATGTGCTCATGCAGGTAGTGCTGCATTGCCAGATGGAGACCGAACAGGACCGGTTCACCTTTGACGATGTGTGCAACGAGCTGTGCCAGAAGCTGGTTTACCGGCATCCCCATGTGTTCGGGGAGGCGCAGGCCGCCGGCGGCGAACAGGCCCTGGCCAACTGGAACGAGCGCAAGAATACCGAAAAAGGCCGCAACAGCGCCCGGGATGATCTGGAAAGCGTGCCCGCCGCCCTGCCCGCCCTGATGCGGGCGGCCAAGCTGCAGAAGCGGGCTGCCGGGCGGGGCGTTCCCGCGCCGGACGCCGCCGCCGCGCTGGACCGGCTGCAGGCCGGGCTGGACAATATGCGCCGGGCCCTGGCCGCCGGCGAAACCGCCGGTGTGGGCGGGCTGCTGTTTGATACGGTGGCGCTGGCCCGTGCCCTGGGGCAGGAGCCGGAAGAAGCGCTTACCCGCGCGGGCACGGCCTTTACCCGCCGGGTGGAAGCCTGTGAGGACGCCGCCCTGGCTGCCGGAACCGCCCTGGCCGGGGCCGCACCGGAAGCCCTGGCCGCCTGCTGGGGGCAGGAATCAACGCAAGCTTCAGAGTAATCGCTCTGTGCTGATAAAATTTTGGAGGTTGAATGATAATGACCAAAGTTGAACTGATCGCTAAGGTTGCCGCCGAAGCTGAAATCACCAAGAAGGATGCCGAGAAGGCTGTCAACGCTGCTCTGGACGCTATCACCGAGGCCCTGAAGGCCGGTGACAAGGTTTCCCTGGTGGGCTTCGGCACCTTCGAGACCCATGAGCGTGCCGCCCGTTCCGGCATCAATCCCCGCACCAAGGAGCCCATCGAGATCGCCGCTTCCGTGGCTCCCGTGTTCAAGGCCGGCAAGGCCCTGAAGGACGCCGTTTCCAAGTAAGCGATCCGTTTTCCGGGCCCTGCCGCACCGCTGCGGCGGGGCCTTTTCTGTAAAAACAGGAGGCAGCGTATGCGTATTGATAAATATCTTAAGGTCAGCCGCCTGATCAAGCGGCGCGCCGTGGCCAACGAGGTGGCCGACGCAGGCCGCATCCTGGTCAACGGCAAGCCCGCCAAGGCCAGCTATGCGGTCAAGGTGGGGGATGAGATCGAGATCACCTTCGGCAATCGTCCGGTCAAGGTGCGGGTGCTCAGCGTGGATGCGCCCGCCGGCAAGGACGTGGCCCGGGAGATGTACGAGGTGCTGGAGGGCTGAGCCCCTCCGGCATTTTTTTGTCCGCGGGCGCATACACTTGTATCACAAGAAAGGCAGGTGCCCGTATATGCAGCAGCGCAGCCCGGCTCCCGCGGCCCCGGCGCAGGCCCGGCAGCCCCATACCCTGATCGTGGAAAACCGGGGTTCCATCAGCGCCACCGGCGTGACCCGCATCGTCAGCTGTGACGAAAACGGCGCGGTGCTGGAAACCAGCCAGGGGGTTCTTACCATAGGCGGCCAGGAGATCCGGGTCAGCGAGCTCAGCGCCCAGAGTGGCGAATTGCGGATCTTCGGCCGGATCGACTATCTGCAGTACACCGAGCCCCGCCCCGCCGCCGGCGGCTGGCTGCGGCGGCTGGTACGCTGACCGCGGCGGGTCTGGCGGCGGATCTGTCCGCCTGCCTGGCGCTGGGGGTGCTGCTGGCCGGGATGCTGCTGGCCGGGCAGGCGGCATTGGGCGGCACAAAGGCCGCCCGGTTTGTGCTGGACGTGGCGGGCTTTGCGCTGGCGGCGGTGCTGCTGTGCGGGTTTTCCGCCACCCGCAGCGCGGCGGGGGCGCTGCGCTGGTACATGCTGCCGGCCCTGGCCGCCGGGCTCTGGGCGGGCTGGCTGACCCTGGGGCCCACGGTGCTGTATGCCGCCCGTCTGGCCCGCTGGGCGGCGGCGCTGCCCTTCCGGCTGACGCTACGGCTGGCCGTTCTTCCCGCCGGGGCCCGGCTGGGCGGTTTTGCCAGGGACAAATGGCGCAAAATCCGCTCCCGAAGCCGGAAAAGACGGAAAAAACGGTTGCAAAAAAATGCCGGGTTGTTGTATAATTCAAATTAACTGAAACGTCTGTTCTCTGCAACAGCGTCCCAGGGAAGGGGGCCCCGTGGTGAAACGCAACAAGCACTTTATGTCCCGGATGTTTTTCTGGGCGGCGGCGGTCTGCGCAGGTACCTACCTGATCGTAGGCATTGTGGTGAACCAGGTCTCCATCAGCTCCAAGCAGCAGGCGCTGGCCTCGGTCCAGCAGCAGCTGGAACAGCAGCAGGCGGAAAACGAGGAGTTGGAGCGCGTGCTCACCAGCGGCAGCGAGGAAGAAATCGTGGAGCGGGTCGCCCGCGACCGGCTGGGCTATGCCCGCCCGGATGAGCGGGTCTTTGTGGACGTAAGCGGCAGCTGAACAGGCGGCAGGGGACGTTGCGGTCCCTGCCAGTAAATCAAACAAAAGGGGATTCTTGCGTGCAGTTAGAGGTTGGAACGATTGTAGAGGGCACCGTCAGCGGCGTGAAAAAGTTCGGGGCGTTCGTCACCCTGCCGGAGGGCAAAACCGGCATGGTACATATCTCCGAGGTATCGAATGAGTTTATCCAGGACCTGTCGGCCGTATTGAGCGAGGGCCAGACGGTCAAGGTCAAGATTATCAACATTGCGGAGGACGGCAAGATCGCGCTTTCCATCAAGCGCACCCTGCCCCCGCCGGAGCGTCCGGCCCGCGGGCCCCGTGGTCCCCGTCCCGCCCAGCGGGGCGGCCGCGCCGATACCGGCCGGGTCTGGCAGCCCAAGGCGCCGCAGCCCCAGGGCGATCTGAGCTTTGAGGATATGATGGCCCGCTGGAAGAGCCAGAGCGAGGAAAAGAACGCCGATCTCAAACGGGTTACCGAAGCCCATCGTGGCGGCGGGTCCCGCCGGCGCTGAAACGCGTTTTCACAAAAATATTTTTTTGGCCCCCGGCAAAGCCTGCCGGGGGCTTTATACTGCCCTTTTTTGGCTTTTTTGTATAAAAGTGTTCCGGTTAGGGGGGCTGGTATTTTTTGTGCACCTTTGCTATAATATAACCATCGAACGGGCGCCGCGTGGTCTGTTCGACCAAGCGCCGCCCGATAAAGGAGGCACAGGCATGAATATCGTATGTACCGGACGCAAAGTCAGTTTGAAACCCAGCTTCACCGATAAGGTGCAGGCACGGCTTGCCAAGCTGGACAAGTTCTTCTCCGCCGATGCACAGGCGCAGGTCACCGTAACGGTGGAAAAAAGCGGCCAGACGGTGGAGATCACGGTGCGTGACAAAGGCCTGATCCTGCGGGCCGAGAAACAGGCCCCCCGTATGGAAGATGCACTGGAAGATGCGGCGGATCTGCTGAGCCGCCGTGTGGTAAAGAACCGCAAGCGCCTGGGCGACAAGCTCACCCGCGCCGCGGTGGACACCGTGCCGACGGAGGAGCCCGCCGACGAAGAGCCCTATCAGGTCATCCGCGAGAAGCACTTCCCGGTCAAGCCCTGCACCGTGGAGGACGCCATCCTGGATATGAACCTGCTGGGTCACAGCTTCTATCTGTTCCGGGACGCCGCCAGCGACGAGATCCAGCTGGTCTACCGCCGTGCGGACGGCAGCTACGGTGTGCTGATCCCCGAACGCTGAACCAACTGCCCGGAGGGCGCCTGCTGCAGGCGCCCTCTTTTCATGCCGCCCGCCGGTTGCCCAAACCGGGCGGATGTGGTACAATACCCCCGTATCTTCTGATTATCAAGGCCCTGTGGCCGGAAGGAGCATTTCTTTGAACTACCGACTGATCGCCCCCTGTTATTTCGGCACCGAGTCCACCGCCGCCTTTGAGGTGCGCCGCCTGGGCGCGGAGGACGTGCAGGTCACCGACGGGCGCATCGCCTTTTCCGGCCCGGCTTCCCTGATTGCCGAGGCCAACCTGAACCTGCGCTGCGCCGAACGGGTCCTGCTGCTGCTCAAAACCTACACCGCCACCACCTTTGACGAGCTGTTCGACGGGGTGTACAGCGTGCCCTGGGAGGAGCTGATCCCCGCCAACGCCCAGTTCCCGGTCAAGGGCTCCAGCCTGTCCAGCATCCTGTCCAGCGTGCCTGCCTGCCAGAGCATCGTGAAAAAAGCGGTGGTGGAACGGCTCAAAAAGGGCCACCGGGTCAACCTGCTGCCGGAGGACGGCCCCCTCTACAAGCTGCGGTTCTCCCTGCGCAAAAACCAGGTGGAACTCATGCTGGACACCACCGGCGACGGCCTGCACAAGCGTGGCTACCGCCGCAACGCCACCGGCGCCCCCATCAAGGAAACCCTGGCCGCGGCCATCGCCGACCTGGGCCGGGTCCGCCGGGACAGCCTGGTCTGCGACCCCTTCTGCGGCAGCGGCACCATGGTGATCGAGGCCGCCCAGAAGGCCATGAACATCGCCCCCGGCCTGCGCCGCCGGTTCGCCGCCGAGCGGTACAGCTTCTGCCCGCCCGCCCTCTGGGCCGCCGCCCGGGAAAAGGCCCTGTCGGAAATCCGGCGGGACGCCGCCTTTGAGGGCCGCGGCTGGGACATCGACCCCGCCGCCGTGGAACTGGCCCGCCAGAACGCCAAGCTGGCCGGAGTAGGGGAGCGGTGCGTCTTTGCCCAGGCGGATGTGGCGGATTTTGCCCCGCCCGCCGAGGCCATCGTGCTGACCAACCCGCCCTACGGCGAGCGCCTGGGCGACCTGGACGAGGCCGCCCGTCTGGCCGGTGTGCTGGGCAAGCGCCTGGCCGCTCATCCGGTGTCCGGCGCCTATGTGATCACCGCCGACGCGGATTTTGAAGCCCATTTCGGCAAAAAGGCCGTCCGCCGCCGCAAGCTGTACAACGGCATGATTCCCTGCCAGGTGTACATGTACTTCCCGCCCCGCCCGCCCAAACAGGGCTGATCGGATACAACAAAGCCCCGGAGCCGCTTCCCTTACGGAAACGGCCCCGGGGCTTTTTGCTTTTATTCCGCGCCTGCCGGGGCGGGATCGCCGGCTGTCTCCGCCGCGGCCTCCCGGGCGTCGGCGGCTTCCCGGCCGTAGGCCCAGATGCCCAGCAGCACCGCCATCGGCGCCAGACCGCCGAACAGCAGGCCGAGCAGATTCTCCCGGAACACGCCGGTCACCGCCATCCAGATCAGCACGCCCAGCCAGATAACCGGCGCAATGGCGCCCAGGTACCACAGCCGCCGGGGGCGCGCACCGGCCCACATATGAAACACAAGCAGCACAACCAGGGCTGCCAGCATCAGCACGACCTTTGTCGTCATTTGTCCCTCGCTCCTCTCCGAAAGCCGCGCGGGGCGGCCTTTCGCAACCAGTATACCCGCCGCTTTCCGGAATGTCAAATCGGGCGGCATATCCATGGGAATATTTGCCAATGCTCTGGGCATATCCTCATAGCAGAACCGGGCGGGACACGCCCCGCCCCAAAAAGAAAGGATGCTGCCCCATGAGCCTTGCCGTGAAAAAACGCCCTGCCCGAACCGGCGCGGAGCCCGCCCTGCGCGCGGCGCTGCGGGACTGCCTGGACGAGCTGCGCCACAACCAGAGCCAGTACGATCTGGAACAGGACCCCGATCTGATCGAAGCCTGCATCTACCAGCGGTCCGCGCTGCTGTGCCGCTACCGGTACCTGCTGCGCCAGGCCCGGCAGCAGGAGACCGCCCTGTGACCGGGCTGTGGCTGGCGGCGGCGGTGGGGATCACGGCGCTGGTCAGCCGGGCGGCGTCCCGCTGCCGCCGCCCGGTGCGCCGCTGTGTGGCCGGGGCCCTGTGCGGGGTGGGAGCGCTGGGCGCGGTAAACCTGCTGGCCCCCTTCACCGGGGTGTCGGTGGCGGTGAACGGCCTGTCCGCCTTTGCCTCGGTGGTGCTGGGGGCGCCCGGCGTGGCGGGTCTGCTGGTGCTGCAGCGGCTGTTTGCCCCCTGATCCGGTACGCAGAAAGCCCCCTCCCGAACCGGGAGGGGGTTTTCTGCGGGAAACGACCGGACCGTAAGCCGGGTTCTGTATTAAACGGTGATCTGTCTAGGCGGTGCGTTGCCGCATCGCTCGTGCCACCTCCGGGACGCGCGGGGCAGCGCATATGTCCCATACGGGTGTTGCTTCTGGTAGGGTTTACATAGCCGCAAAGTCGCCAGTGCGCTGGTGAGCTCTTACCTCGCCTTTCCATCCTTGCTCCGCCCGAAGGCGGGGCGGTCTATTTCTGTTGCACTATCCCTAGGGTCGCCCCCGGCTGCCGTTAGCAGTTACCATGCCCCTGTGAAGCCCGGACTTTCCTCAGGGCGCAAAAGCGCCCCGCCACCGTATGTTCCACTCGTTTCCCGTCTGGATGATACCACAAATTCGCCGCATTTGCAAATTTTTTGTTATGGGAACGCTTTAGCGGGTTGCAATCGGGCTTTTCCGGTTTTATAATCTAAAGTATGGCGCCGCCTGGCGAAAGGGGTCTGGCGGCAGCCCAGAAAGAAAGGGGAAGTATCTGATGATTCAAAACGAGTATCTGGCCCGGGTCTATGCCCAGGTGGAGCAGCGCAATCCCGGCGAGAAGGAATTCCTTCAGGCTGTGCGTGAAGTGCTGGAAAGCCTGCAGGTCATCTGCGAGAAGCACCCCGAGTACGAAGCCAACGGCGTGCTGGAGCGCATCGTGGAGCCGGAGCGCTTTATCCAGTTCCGCGTGTCCTGGGTGGACGACGCCGGCAAGGTGCAGGTGAACCGCGGTTTCCGCGTGCAGTTCAACAGCGCCATCGGCCCCTACAAGGGCGGCCTGCGCCTGCATCCCAGCGTCAACGCCTCGGTCATCAAGTTCCTGGGCTTTGAGCAGATCTTCAAGAACAGCCTGACCGGCCTGCCCATGGGCGGCGGCAAGGGCGGCAGCGACTTTGATCCCAAGGGCAAGAGCGACGGGGAGATCATGCGTTTCTGCCAGAGCTTCATGACCGAGCTGTCCAAGCACATCGGCCAGTTCACCGACGTGCCCGCCGGCGATATCGGTGTGGGCGCCCGGGAGATCGGTTACATGTACGGCCAGTACAAGCGCCTGCGCAATGAGTTCACCGGCGTGCTCACCGGCAAGGGCCTGAAGTGGGGCGGCAGCCTGGTCCGCACCGAGGCCACCGGCTACGGCCTGTGCTACTTCACCGAGGAAGCCCTGCGCTGCATGAAGAACGACAGCTTCGCCGGCAAGACCGTGGTGATCTCCGGCAGCGGCAACGTGGCCATCTACGCCTGCGAGAAGGCTGTCCAGCTGGGCGCCAAGGTTGTGGCCATGAGCGATTCCTCCGGCTACATCTACGATCCCGAAGGCATCGACCTGGATCTGATGAAGGACGTGAAGGAAGTGCGCCGCGCCCGTATCGTGGAGTACGCCAACGCCCGCGCCAGCGCCACCTTCACCCCCGGCTGCGCCGGTATCTGGACCATCCCCTGCGACATCGCCCTGCCCTGCGCCACCCAGAACGAGCTGGACGGCGAGAGCGCCAAGATCCTGGTGGCGGGCGGCTGCAAGGTGGTGTGTGAGGGCGCCAACATGCCCAGCACCCCCGAAGCCATCGAGACCTTCCTGGCCAACGGCGTGCTCTATGGGCCTGCCAAGGCGGCCAACGCCGGCGGTGTGGCCACCAGCGGCCTGGAGATGAGCCAGAACAGCCTGCGCCTGTCCTGGACCTTCGAAGAGGTGGACGAGCGGCTGCAGAACATCATGAAGGGCATCTTCCATGCCGCCTACGACGCCTCCAAGGAGTGCGGCGTGGAGGGCAACCTGATGGTGGGCGCCAACGTGGCCGGCTTCCTGAAGGTGGCCGACAGCATGGTGGCCCAGGGCATTGCCTACTGATCCTTCCCCTGGAAATTTGTTGTATACCGCCCCGGCGAGCCTTCCGTGCCCGCCGGGGCGTTTCCTTGTGCCAAATCCAGCCAATCGGCGTTTTACACAGGATTATCACAGGATTTTCGTTGCCAAACCTGTCGCAACCATGGTAAACTGAAAATCGGGGCAGCACGGCCGGTTTGCCAAAGAGCCCGCCGTATGGTATACTGACTGTGTATCGCGTGTGCGTTTGGCAAAGGAGGCCCTGTATGCAGCTGCGTTTTACCGTGCCCGCTTCTCTGGCGGGTATCCGGCTGGACGGCTTTCTGCAAAAGCAGGGGTTTTCCTCCACCCTGCGCCGCGCCCTCAAACGGCAGCCCGACCCCTGTGTATGGGTGGACGGCCGCCCCGCCAAGGGCTTTGAGCCGGTGGGGGAGGGGGCGCTGGTCACGGTGCAGCTGCCGGCGGAACCGCCCTGTGCGCTGCCGCCGGAACCCTTTGCCTGCCCCATCCGGTATGAGGACGATCACGCCCTGGTGCTGGACAAGCCCGCCGGTATGGCGGTGCATCCCACCCTGGGCTATGCCGACGGCACCCTGGGCAACCAGTACGCCGGGCTGCTGGCTCTTCGGGGCCGGACCGGCGCGTTCCGCCCGGTAAACCGGCTGGACGCGGGCACCAGCGGTCTGGTACTCTGTGCCCGCAACGCCTGGGCCGCGCCGCTGCTGGCGGCGTCGGTGCAGAAGGTGTACTACGCGGTGGTGCAGGGGCAGCCCAAGCCCGCCGCCGGTACCATCCGCCTGCCCATCGACCGCGCCCCCGGCAGCATTGTGCTGCGCCAGGTGGACCCGGCCGGGCAGCTGGCTGTTACCCATTACGAAACGGTGGCCGTTTCCGGCGGCTGCGCCCTGGTGCGCGTCTGGCTGGAGACCGGCCGCACCCACCAGATCCGGGTGCATTTTTCCCATATCGGCCACCCGCTGGCCGGGGATGATCTCTACGGCGGCAGCCGGGAGTATCTGGGCCGCCAGGCCCTGCACTGTGCGATCATGACATTTCCGCGCCTGCCCGGCCGCGAGGCCGCGCGGGCCGTCAGCCCGCCGCCCGCCGATCTGGCGGGGCTGTGCCGGGCGCTGGGCCTTTCCTGGCCCGACTGCGAATAACAGAAAGGAGTGAGGAAACGGATATGGAACCGACCATGACGCCGCCCCGGAGCGGCGGGCCCGAAACGGGCCCCAAAACGGACAGATCCGCCTCGCTGCGCGCTAAGCTTCTGGCTGTGCTGGAGCGCGTCGCCTCCACCCCCGCCGGACGCGCGGTGGGATGGGCTTTGTATCAGCTGGGTTACTGGGGGGAATACACCGGCCTGTGCCTGGCCCGGTGGACCCGTGAAACCGCCGCCGATCTTCGCCGCGTGCTGGGCCGTGTGGGCCGCATTGTCGGCGGATACATAGCCGGCGCCCTCAAGGGCGTGGCGGATGAGTTTACCGCCCCCTTCCGCCGGTTTGTTCACGGCATGCGCAACATCCGCGCCCATGTAAAGGAGCAGGCGCAGCAGTTCGGCAAGGCGCGCGCCGCCAAGGAGGGCTTTGCCTACCTGTGGCGCGGCACCCGGCTGTATTTCCCGCTGGTGCGCCGCTCGGTGGCCTATGTGGTGCCGCTGGTGGCGCTGGCCGTCTTTGTGTACACCGTGCGCACCGTGCTGGATTACCAGTACGTGCTGGCGGTGGAGGTGGACGGCAGCGTG
Organism: uncultured Gemmiger sp.; assembly: GCA_944386225.1. Lineage (GTDB taxonomy): Bacteria > Bacillota > Clostridia > Oscillospirales > Ruminococcaceae > Gemmiger_A. The sequence goes on along the minus strand of CALXAH010000005.1, from coordinate 100,030 downwards.
GTGGGCTATGTGGAGAGCGAAACCGTCTTTGACGCCGCCCGCTCCGACCTGCAGGCCCGTATCGCCACCAGTACCTCCGGCCGGGAATGGACCGTAACCCCGGCCTATTCGCTTTCGGTGCGCAGCGGCCCGGTCATGGATGAGACCCATATGACCGACGCGATCCTGAAAGCCTCCGGCAGCGAGATCCAGGAGGCCACCGCCCTCTATGTGGACGGGGCCATTGTGGCCGTTACCACCGAGGGGGACAGGCTGGCCGCCGCGCTGGAGGAGATCAAAGCCCCCTACGAACAGCCGGACAATGAAAATATCCGGGTGGAGTTCGTCAAGGATGTGGAACTGGTGGACGGTATCTATTTCACCGATTCCATCGTGGACTACAGCGAGATCGATACCCTGATCCACGGCGAGGAGCAGGCGGACGTCTACTACACCGTGGTCAAGGGGGATACCCCCAGCGGCATCGCCAAGAAGAACGACATTACTCTGAACGAGCTGGTGGCGCTGAACCCCGGTATTCTGGACAGCCTGTTTGTGGGCGATCAGGTGCTGGTCACCCAGTCCCGCGACTATCTGCCGGTGCAGGTTGTAGAGCACAGGGTTTATACCGAGACGATTCCGTTCCAGACCGTTACTACCGAATCCAATGATTATTCCTGGGGTACCATGAAGGTGGTGCAGGAAGGGTCGGATGGCCTGAAACAAATCGAATCCGACTTTTATTACATTGATGGCGTGCTCCAGCAGGAAGTTGTACTCAATGAGACTATCCTGCAGGAGGCGGTCAACAAAGAGGTTGTTAAGGGCACCCGCCTGCCGGATGGCAGCGTGGGCCATGTAGGGTCCGGCGCGTTCTCCTGGCCGGTACCCAGCAGCTACCGTATGAGCCGCGGCTACGGCGGTACCCATTACGCTCTGGATATCCTGAGCTACTACGGTGCGCCCATCTACGCCGCCGACAGCGGTGTGGTCACCACCTCCGGCAGCGGCCAGGAACACTGGAGCTACGGTATCTGCGTGCGCATCAACCACGGCAACGGTTACCAGACCATGTACGCCCATCTGTCGGGCACTGCGGTCAGCCGGGGCCAGTATGTGGAAAAAGGCCAGCTGATCGGCTTTATGGGATCGTCCGGCCGTTCCACCGGTACCCACCTGCATTTCGAGATTTATGTAAACGGCGTGCGTGTCAATCCCATGGGGTATGTGGGTTGACCGCCTTTCGCAAAGTAAACAGGCCCCGGCCGACCAGAACGGTCGGCCGGGGCTTTCTGCTTGCGCTGGATGGTGCGGCCCGGTATAATAAAAAGGGCGGCCTGTAAGCCGACCTTTGTTTGATGGCGGCGCGGTGTGCGCCGGGAGGATACAACTATGCAGAACAACCGCAATTCCCGCTCGTCGGCCCGGCTGCTGGTCACACTGGCCCTGCTGCTGGCCTGCGCGGTGGTGCTTACCTTTATCGGAACCCTGCTGGCAGGGCAGCACAGCGCCTACAACGCTCCGGTGATCGAGGGCGTTTCCGGCCAGAGTTCCGCCAGCCAGTCCCAGACGGCCGCCTCCGGCTCCGACGGCCCCCAGCAGCTGCCGCTGCCTGCCTCGGTGCATCTGGATGTGCCGGTCATCGGCCAGAACCCGGAGCTGCCCAACGGCTGCGAGATCACCAGCCTGACCATGCTGCTGCAGTATCTGGGCTTTGATGTGGACAAGATGACCATGGCCGAGGACTACCTGCCCCGCTCCGAGAAGTTCTACGGCGCCGACCCGGAGCTGGAGTTTATGGGCGACCCGGCCCAGAGCAGCGGCGAAAGCTGCGGCTTCTACTGTTTCCAGGGCCCGATCATCCAGGCGGCCGAGAAGTATCTGGCCGCCCAGGGCCAGGCGGATGCCTGGGAGGTGACCGACATCACCGGCGTGGACGCGGCAGGCCTGGCCGAGCAGCTGGCCGCCGGCAACCCGGTGCTGGTGTGGGCCACCATCGACTTCAAGGAGGTGCGGGAGAGCACCAAATGGACCTGGACCACCGCCTCCGGCGAGGAATACACCCCGCTGGTGGATGTGCACTGTCTGGTGCTGACCGGTTACGAGGACAACCAGTTCTACCTGTCCGATCCGCTGGAAACCTACGAGAGTGTGCGCCAGCAGAAATTCATGGAAATCTTCACCGCCATGGGCAGCCGGGCGGTGGTCATTACCCCGAAGGAGCCCACGCCCGAGCCCACACCGGATCCCTCGGCGGAGGCTTCTTCCGCCTCTTCTTCGGCGGCCTGATTTGTGAACCAACGGTGAATCCTTGGTGAAAAACCGGCGATTTTTCGCCCTGCGGGTTGGCGCGGCGGTGAAAACCTGTTATACTGATACCATCAGATTATCCTGACCGGCGGCCGGGCTCCACAGCCCGGCTGTCTGTTTGTGCAGTACAAAGGAGGCGAAAACGGTATGCGGATCCAACCGGCACAAGCGGCCCGCCAGGCGGGCTGGGCGCTGGGGCAGGCGGCGTACCTGCTTGGCTTCTGGGGCGAGCGCACGGCCTGCAATCTGGCCCGCGGCGCCCGCCGCCTCTGGCAGGAGGCAGCGGCCCGGGGCCGGGCCTTTGCCGCCCGGTTCCTGCATCCGGTATGGGAGGGCATCGCCGGCGCGGGCCGGGATCTGGCCGCGCCCTTTGTCCGGTTTGCCCACGGGATGCGTTCCATCCATGCCTATGTGCAGGAGGAAAAACAGGCCAGCGGCACCCCACGGGCCCTGGCCGGCGGGCTGCTGTATTTCCATCGCGGGGTGCGCCGGTACGGCCATCTGGCGGTGCAGGCGGCCCGGTACATTATGCCGCTGCTGGCGCTGGGGGTATTTGTGTTTACCGTGCAGCATACCCTGAACCGCAGCTTTTCGCTGGCGGTGGAGGTCAACGGTGAGCTGGTGGGCTATGTGCAGAGCGAAGATGTGCTGGAGGCCGCCAAAAACACCCTGCAGCAGAATATCGTGTCCCTGAGCCGCAGCGACCAGTGGCAGATCACCGCCGATTATACCCTGGCGGTGGACCCGGAGGAACTGCTGGATCAGGAAACCCTGACCCGTACCCTGCTGGAGATGTCCCACAGTGAGATCCAGCCCGGCGCGGCGCTGTATGTGGACGGGGATCTGGTGCTGGTCAGCGCCGATGCCTCCGGCCTGCGGCAGGCACTGGAAACCCTTAAAACCACCGCTGCCGAGGCAGCGGGCGAGGGCAGCAAAGCCGAGTTTATCCGGGACGTGGAACTGCAGGAGGGCATTTACTTCACCAGCGATATCTCGGATGAAACCACGGTGCAGGAGGCCCTCACCAATGCGGATTTGTTCGGTCTGCGCACCGTCCGCCGGGCGGTGGAGATCCGGGAGATCCCCTACGAGACGGTTACCACCCGGTCGGAGGATTACCGCTGGGGCTCGGTGCAGGCGGTCCAGGCCGGGCAGGCGGGCTCCGCCCAGGTCACGGTGGATTATGTCACCGAAAACGGGGTCACCACCGAGGAGATTGTGGAAAGCGTCACCCTCACCGAACCGGTCACCGAACAGATCGTGATCGGCAGCCGGATGCCGGCGGGCTCGCTTGCGGAGGTGCCGGGCTACGGCACCCTGCTCTGGCCGGTGCCCAACTACAAGTACGTGAGCCGCTGGATGAGCTCCGGGCACACCGGCGCGGATATCTGCGCCAACGCGGGGCAGGATATTCTGGCATCCGCGGATGGCCGTGTGGTAACCGCCGGCTGGCATTACAGCTACGGCAACTACATCATCATCGACCACGGCAACGGCCTGCGCACCCTGTATGCCCATTGCAGCAAGCTGTATGTAAGTTACGGGCAGTATGTGTCCCAGGGCGACGTGATCGGCGCGGTGGGCAATACCGGCAACTCTTTCGGCAATCACTGCCATTTTGAGTTGTATGTGGGCGGCGTCCGGGTCAGTGCCCGGAATTACTTCCCCAACATGTAAACAGAATCCGGCAAACTTCGGGCGCAGGTCTGGTAATCTTACCAAATCCGCGCCCGATTATTGTTGAATCCGCCAAAATATTGCCGGCGGGGGCAAATCCGTAGCATAGAAGCAACAATTTCGTAAAGAATAAGCCCAGGGGTTTGATTCTTGTGTGAAATGGTGTATAATAAGACAGTTGACGGGCGGCTTTCTGCCGCCGGCCCAATCCACGGACGGCAGGCCTTTACCGGCCACGTCCGGCAACCTCAAAGGGGAGTTTGCACTTTGGAAAAATTTGTGATTCAGGGCGGTACGCCGCTGATGGGCGAAGTATCCATCAGCGGGGCCAAGAACGCCGCCGTTGCGATCCTGCCGGCCACCATTCTGGCGGCCGATGTTTGTGTGGTGGAAAACCTGCCTGCCATCAGCGACGTGCTGGTGTCGCTGCGCATCCTGTCGGCGCTGGGCGCCCGGGTGCGGATGCTCAATAAAAACTGCTACGAAATTGACACTACCCACATCAGCTGCGCCGCCGTGCCGGACGATCTGTCCCGCCAGATGCGCGCCAGCTACTACTTCCTGGGGGCGCTGCTGGGCCGGTTCGGCTCGGCGCAGGTGGCCATGCCCGGCGGCTGCGACCTGGGCCCCCGCCCCATCGATCAGCACCTGAAAGCCTTTACCGCCCTGGGCGCGTCCGACTCGGTGGAGTATGGCCGCATCCATGTGGAGAGCGACCGGCTGCAGGGCGCCCATGTGTTCTTTGACACCGTTTCGGTGGGCGCTACCATGAACGCCATGCTCAGCGCCGTGCTGGCCGAGGGCCAGACCGTGCTGGAGAACGTGGCCAAGGAACCCCACATCGTGGACCTGGCCAACTTCCTGAATATGATGGGCGCGGACGTGCGCGGCGCCGGTACCGACTGCATCAAGATCCGGGGCGTCAAGGCCATGCACGGCTGCACCTATTCCATCATTCCCGACCAGATCGAGGCGGGCAGCTTTATGGTGGCCGCGGCCATCACCGGCGGCAACGTGCTGATCCGCAACGTGATCCCCAAGCATCTGGAGCCGATCACCGCCAAGCTGGAGCTGGCGGGCGCCACCGTGGAGGAGTTTGACGACGCGGTGCGGGTTTACCGCAACGGCGATCTGCTGCCCCTCAAGATCAAGACCATGCCCCATCCGGGCTTCCCCACCGATATGCAGCCGCTCATGACGGTGCTGCTTACCATCGCCCGGGGCACCTCCATCATCACCGAGGGCATCTGGGAGAACCGGTTCCGCTATGTGGACGAGCTTGTGCGCATGGGGGCCAACATCCAGGTGGATGGCCAGGTGGCGGTGATTGAGGGCGTGCCGGAACTGCTGGCCGCCCCGCTGCGGGCCTCCGATCTGCGGGCCGGCGCGGCGCTGGTGGTGGCGGCGCTGGCTGCCAACGGCACCAGCGAGATCGAGGAGATCGCCCATATCGAGCGCGGCTATGAGAATCTGGTGGGCAAGCTGCAGGGCCTGGGCGCCAATGTGCACCGGGTTTCCGTGCCCGCGCCCTCCATGCCGCAGGCGCTGTAATCCAGTCTTTGTCCGGGGGCGCGGTGTGCGTCCCCGGTTTTTTATGTATGAGGTGAAAAATGGCCAGTTTTACTACCCTGTATTCCGGTTCCTCCGGCAACTGCGGCCTGGTGCGCAGCGGCCAGGGCTATCTGCTTGTTGATATGGGCAAAAGCTGCCGCATCACCACCGGCGCGCTCAAGGATCTGGGCCTGTCGGTGCGGGATCTGCAGGGTATCCTCATCACCCACGAGCATTCCGACCATATCGCCGGGCTCAAGGTGTTCCTGAAACACTACGACGTGCCGGTGTTCGGCCTGCCCGAAACCCTGGACTTTCTGGCGAACCGGGGCGATCTGCCCGCGGCGGCCCAGCTGATCGCGGTGGGCGGCCGGCCGGAACAGATCGGGGAGTTTACGGTCACCGCGTTTCCCACCCCCCACGACGTGCCCTGCTGCGGGTACCGGATCGCCACGCCGGACGGCAAGGTCATGGCCATCGCCACCGACCTGGGCCAGCTGACCGAGGCGGTACATACCAGCCTGGCCGGGGCGGATCTGGTGGCGCTGGAGGCCAACTACGATCCCTACAGCCTGCAGCACGGCAGCTATCCCTATTACCTGAAAACCCGCATTGCCTCGCCCTTTGGCCACCTGTCCAACCCGGAATGCGCGGCCAAGGTGCTGGAACTGGTGCAGGCGGGCTGCAAAAAGATCGCCCTGTGCCACCTGAGCCGTGAGAACAACACCCCGGAACTGGCGCTGCAGGCGGTGCGCAATGCCCTGCTGGCCGCGGGCGTGGTGCCGGAACCGGACGTGGTGGTGCAGGCCCAGCGCCGCAACGAACCCAGCCCTGTATTGGAGTTTTGATATGCAGCACATTGATCTGATCTGTATCGGCAAGCTGAACGCCGCCTGGTGCGCCGACGGCGTGGCGGAATACCGCAAACGCCTGGGTACCCTGTGTGATTTCCGGGTGATCGAACTGCCCGAACAGCCTCTGCGGGAGGACAGCCCCGCCCTGGTGCAGCGGGCGCTGGAAAAGGAGGCCCAGGCCATCCTGGCCAGCGTGCGCAAGGGTGCGGCCATTGTGGCCCTCTGCGTGGAGGGTAAAACCCTCTCCAGCGAAGAACTGGCCGCCTGGCTGGACGACCGGGCGGTAAGCGGCGCGGGGGATGTGGCCTTTGTGATCGGCTCCTCCCACGGGCTGGCCCCGGCAGTCAAGCAGGCCGCGGCGCTGCGCCTGTCCATGGGACGCATCACCCTGCCCCACCAGCTGGCCCGCCTGGTGCTCACCGAGCAGATCTACCGGGCCTGCTGCATCAACCGGAACATCAAGTATCATAAATGAAGCCCGCCCTGCGCGGGCTTTTTCTTTTTGCCAAAATGTCAAAAACTCTTGACATTTTGGCGTGGGTCTGGTATTGTGAAAATGTCAAAAGGATTTGACATTTAAGCCGCCGAAAAGAAAGGAGAGAGTGATATGGAATTTATGGGGATGCCTTTGGGGGCCGCGCTGTTTCTGGGTGGTGCGCTGCTCGGATTTGGGGCATTGGACATCACGATGCTGGTTTCCCTGCTCAAGACAGGGGACGAGCGCAGCCGCATCATCGTGTGGAAGACCAGCACCTTTGCCTTTAATGCAATGGTAGGCGCGCTGGTGCTGGATGTGATCACAAACTATGTTACCAAGCAGCCCATGACCATCAACCCCTTCATCCAGCTGCAGGTTGCCGCGGTTCTGTATTGTGCGGCGCTGCTGTATTACCGCAGGAAGCTGGGGGGCTGAGGATGGAAAACAAGATTCGCGAACGCCGCAAGGAACTGGGCCTGTCCCAGGAAGAACTGGCAAAGAAATGCGGTGTTTCCCGCCAGACGGTAAACGCCATTGAGAACAACAAATACGATCCCACCCTGGCGCTGGCGTTCAGCCTGGCCAAGGAACTGCACCTTACGGTGGACGAGCTGTTCACCCCCGCATAAGTTGGGCTTTTTTGCCTTTTCGCACAGGATATGGTACAATGGGGGCACAAAATCAACGGGGTTTTTGCCCCGGTTATAGGCGGCCGGGCCGCCTGCAAGGAGGTTGTTCCCCTATGAAACTGCGTGCTTTTGCCGCTTTGGCTTTATGTGCCGCGCTGCTGGCCGGATGCGGCCGGGCGGCGGCGCCTTCGTCCGCTGCAACCGGCAGTTCGGCGCCTTCACCGGATGTAAGCTCTTCCGCGCCTGCCGCCACCCCGGCCCCCACCCAGGAGCCGGAAACCAAAACCGACTGGCTGGTGGCTCCTCGCACCGATCTGGAAATCACCTGCAGCCTGGCAGAGTACCCCACCGCCGACAACGGGGTGCTGAAAGACCACGCCTACCTGTCCCTGTTTGAGCAGAACGGCAAGACCGGCGCCATCAATTTCGACGGCAAGATCGTGATTCCCGCCGAGGAGGATGTGCACTGGTGCTCGGTCTGCGGGCTGACCAATGCAGATGAAAGCAAGATCTTCAATGACCTGGGCGAGGATGTGGGACCCGGCGGCCACGGCCTGCCGGATATGGAGATCGTCTACGACAGCGCGCTGGGCATGGCCTATGTGCTGGAGATGGAGGAACTGGTGCCGCTGACCAACTACGGCGCCAGTGTGCGGCCCTACGTGGCCCGGGTGGGCACACTGCAGGCGGCCCCTGCTGACGATTACGGCGCCTTTTTGTGGAACAACCCTGCCACCGGCCAGACCGAGGGCCGCGCGGTGGAGTGGGGCAGCGGCTACGTGCTGGTGCAGCCCTCCACCGGCAAGCAGGTGGGGCCTGTGTGTGAAGCCATCGACCGGTATTCCGACGGGCTGTATGCCGTGCAGCAGAACGGCCTGTGGGGCTATCTGGATATCGAGGGCACCCAGGTGATTCCCTGCCAGTACCAGCAGGTGCGGCCCTTCTGCAGCAATCTGGCCGCCGTGCAGAACACCGACGGTCTGTGGGGGTATATCAGCCTGGCAGGCACGGTGAAGGTGCCGTTCCAGTATCTGGGGGCGGCCTCGGTAAGCGGCGGCCGGGCCTGGGTGAAAACATCCGAGGGCTGGGGCGTCGTGGCCATTCAGACATAAGGGGAGGCAAACGGTATGAAACAGTGGAATGTGGCCATTCTGGGCACCGGCGCGATTGCCGCGGTGATGGCGGATACCCTGAACGGCATGGAAGAAGCCCGGCTGTATGCGGTGGGTTCCCGGGATGAAGCCCGTGCTCGCGCCTTTGCTGAACAATACGGCGCGGAGAAAGCCTATGGCAGCTATGAGGAGCTGACAGCCGATCCGCAGGTGGAGCTGGTGTACATCGCCACCCCTCATTCGGAGCACTGGGCCAACGCGCTGTTGTGTATCCGGGCGGGTAAGCCGGTTCTGTGCGAAAAGGCCTTTACCGCCAACGCCAAACAGGCCCGGGAGGTGTTTACCGAGGCGGAACGCCGGGGCGTGTTTATCACCGAAGCCATCTGGACCCGGTATATGCCCATGCTGGCCACCATCCGGGAGGAGATGAACAGCGGCAGCATCGGTCAGGTGCGGATGCTTACCGGCAATCTGGGGTATTCCATCGCAGAGATCCCCCGTTTGCGGGATCCAAAGCTGGCGGGCGGCGCGCTGCTGGATGTGGGTGTCTATCCGCTGAACTTTGCGCTGGCGCTGTTCGGCCATGGGTATGACCGGGTGGAAAGCAACTGCTCCAAGCTGCCCACCGGCGTGGATGCCCAGAACAGCGTGACCCTGTATTACCCCGACGGACGGGTGGCCCAGCTGAACAGCTCGCTGGAAGCCTGCCTGGACCGGCAGGGGGTTATCCACGGTACCAAGGGGTATATCCGGATCGAGAACATCAACAATTACGAAAGCCTGTCGGTTTACGATGGCCAGCACCGGCTGGTGCGCCGGGTGGAGCGCCCGGCCCAGATCACCGGCTACGAGTACGAGGTGCGGGCCTGCCTGCGGGCGCTGGAAGCCGGGGAGCTGTCCTGCCCGGAAATGCCCCATGAGGAATCGGTGCGGGTCATGGAGATGATGGACTCCCTGCGCGCCGCCTGGGGTGTGCGGTATCCTTTTGAATAAGTGCGAATGGGCCGATCTGGGGAGACAATGTCCCCCCAGACCCCCAAAATCGCGGGCCAAATCTTTGGCCCGCAGGGATATAAAGAAATGAACGCCTCTGCCAGTCAGACAGGGGCGTTCATTTTATATTTTTTGTGTGGGCCGAGGATTCGGCCCACGACTTCCGGGGGGATGGGGGCCCGGGTTCGCGAAGCGGCTGGGTCTCCGGTGGAGACCCAGACCGGCAGGGCGGTCGGCGCAGCCGGGCGGGCGCATCGTTGTTGCGCCCGCAGCCCCGGTTGTATCCCCCCATATTAGCTCAGTTCTTGCCGCGCAGATACTCGTCGATGGCCCGGGCAGCCTGCTTGCCGGCGCCCATGGCCAGGATCACGGTGGCCGCGCCGGTCACCGCGTCGCCGCCGGCGTACACGCCGGTGCGGCTGGTCAGGCCGTCGTCGCCGTCGGTCACGATGCAGCCGTGCCGGTTGGTCTCCAGGCCCGGCGTGGTGGAGCGGATCAGCGGGTTCGGGCTGGTGCCGATGGCCATGATCATGGTATCCACTTCCAGCTCAAATTCGCTGCCTTCCTTTACCACCGGGCGGCGGCGCCCGCTGGCGTCCGGCTCACCCAGTTCCATCTCCACGCAGCGCATCCCGCGCACCGCGCCCTGTTCGTCGCCCAGCACTTCCACCGGGTTGGTCAGGGTCTTGAAGATAATGCCCTCCTCCTGGGCGTGCTCCACTTCCTCCGCACGGGCGGGCAGCTCGTTCATGCTGCGGCGGTACACGATGTACACCGTCTCCGCCCCCATGCGCAGGGCGCAGCGGGCCGCGTCCATGGCCACGTTGCCGCCGCCGACCACCGCCACCTTGCGGCTGTGCAGCAGGGGAGTGTGGCTGCCCGGCTGATAGGCCTTCATCAGGTTCACGCGGGTCAGGTACTCGTTGGCGCTGTATACGCCCTTCAGGCTCTCGCCCGGGATACCCATGAACCGGGGCAGGCCCGCGCCGGTGCCGATGTACACCGCTTCGAAGCCGAACTCGCCCATCAGCTCATCCACCGTCAGTACCTTGCCGATCACCATGTTGGTCTGGATATCCACGCCCATGGCTTTCAGCCCGTCGATCTCCTGCTGCACAATCGCCTTGGGCAGCCGGAACTCCGGAATGCCGTATACCAGCACGCCGCCCGCCAGGTGCAGCGCCTCAAACACCGTTACCTGGTATCCCAGCCGGGCCAGGTCGCCGGCGGCGGTCAGGCCGGAGGGGCCCGCGCCGATGATCGCTACCTTGCGCCCGTTGGAGGCGGGCTTTTCCGGGGCTTCGGTGCTGTGCTCCCGGTGCCAGTCCGCCACGAACCGCTCCAGCCGGCCGATGCCCACGCTCTCGCCCTTGATGCCGCGCACACATTTGCCCTCGCACTGGTTTTCCTGGGGGCAGACACGGCCGCACACCGCCGGCAGCGCGCTGGAAGCGCTCAGCACCCTGTAGGCGCCCTCCATGTCCTCGTTGGCCACCCGCTCGATAAAAGCGGGAATATCAATCTGCACCGGGCAGCCGGTCACGCAGGGCTTGTTCTTGCAGCCCAGGCACCGGCGCGCCTCGTTCACCGCCATCTCATAGGTATATCCCAGCGCCACCTCGTCAAAGTTGTGGGCCCGCACTGCCGGGTCCTGGCTGGGCATGGGGCACTTGTGGGGATCCATGTTCCGCTGCAACGCCATCTTACTGCACCTCCTTGTTCAGCAGGTTGCAGTATTCTTCCCGGGCATGGGCTTCAAAGTCCCGGTAGGTGCCGCCCCGCTTCATCGCCTCGTCAAAATCCACCAGATGCCCGTCAAAATCCGGGCCGTCCACGCAGGCAAACTTGATTTCGCCGCCCACCGTCAGCCGGCAGCCGCCGCACATGCCGGTGCCGTCGATCATGATCGGGTTCATGGATACGGTGGTCTTGACCCCGTACTTCTTGGTGGTCAGGCTCACAAACTTCATCATCACCAGCGGCCCGATGGCGATTACCTCGTCGTACGCTTCACCCGCCTGGATCAGCTGCTCCAGCGGGGCGGTCACCACGCCCTTGTCGCCGTAGCTGCCGTCGTCGGTCATCATGACCAGCTTGTCGCTCACTGCCCGGAACTCGTCCTCCAGGATCACCAGATCCTTGGAGCGGAAGCCCACGATGCTGTGCACCTCGGCGCCCAGCTCCTGCAGCCGCTTGGCCACCGGATAGGCAATGGCGCAGCCCACGCCGCCGCCCACCACGGCCACCTTTTTCAGCCCGTCCAGCTTGCTGGGGGTGCCCAGCGGGCCCACAAAATCGTGGATGCAGCCACCCTCGGGCAGGTCGTTGAGCTCCATGGTGCCCGCGCCCACCACCTGGAAGATGATGGTCACGGTACCGGCGGCCCGGTCGTAGTCGGCCACGGTCAGCGGGATGCGTTCCGAGTCCGCCCCGGCACGCAGAATCACGAATTGCCCGGGCATCGCCTTGCGGGCAATCAGCGGCGCATCCACCACCATGCGGGTGACGGTGGGGTTCAGCGCCTCTTTGCGAACGATCTTGAACATACTCTTCTTCCCCTCAAAGTTTATGTTGCATATTTGTCAATACGCATTTTCCATTATACTCCATAAAATACGGCCGCGCAACGCGTACCCCGGCAAAAATCCGCGCTGCGCCATGGCATTTTTCCGGCAGATGTGCTACTCTTAAAAAGAAAGAACCGTTTGCCTGTAAAGGAGGCCCGCCATGACCCTGCAGCAGCTTCGTCAGGTGCAGCAGATTGCTGCCACCCACAGCCTGTCCGCGGCCGCCCGGGCGCTGGAGATGGCCCAGCCCAACCTGAGCCGCAGCCTGAAGGAACTGGAAAAGGAACTGGGCGTGCCCCTGTTCCGCCGCACCGCCCGGGGGATGGAACTCACCGCCGCGGGCAGCCAGTTTCTGCGGTACGCCGCCGGTATCCTGACCCAGATGGAGGAGCTGCAAAGCCTGTACGCCCCCCAGCCGGAGGGGTTCCGGCTGCGAATTACGGTGCCCCGCGCCACCTATATCGCCGACGCGTTTGCCGCCATGCTGGCGGACTGCCCGGCCCCCATGAACGTGCAGTACCGGGAGGCGGGCCTGGCGGACGCCTTGCAGGATGCCGCTTCCGGGGAGAGCGAGCTGTCTATCATCCGCTATCAGGACATTTATCAGTCCTGGGTGGACACCCAGCTGGCCCAGAACGGCCTGCAGAGCCGGGTGCTGCGCCAGTACCGGATGTGCCTGCTGATGAGCGAGCGGCATCCTCTGGCGGGGCTGGCGGATATACCGTACCACCTGCTGGGGCAGTATCCCCAGATCCTGCACGGGGATGTGCAGCTGCCGGTTCTGGAACCGGAGCAGCGGGCCCGGGCCGCGGAGCTGCGGGTGGGGGAGAGCCGCATCTATGTGTATGACCGGGGCAGCCAGTTTGCCCTGCTGCGGCAGGTGCCGGGCAGCTATATGTGGGTGAGCCCCCTGCCTGCCGCCGAACTGGCCCGCCAGCAGCTGGTGCAGAAACCCTGCGCCGAAGCGGGCCTGAACCGGGACGCCGCCATCTGGCCCGCCGCCGCCGAACTGTCGGACAACGCCCGGCGTTTTCTGGCCTGCGTGCGCCAGGCGGAGGCCTTGTGGTAAAACTGAACGAAAAACGCCCCCGCCGGGATTTCCCGGCGGGGGCATCTGCTGTAAAGAACATCACGAGATCAGATCCATCTGTCGTTCATACACGTTGCCCTGGCTGTCCACTACCCGGGCGGTGATGATTACCGACTGATCCGCTTCCCAGGGGTGGGCCTGGGGTGTCCAGAAAAAGGTGATGGTTGCACCGATGGCAAGTTCGGATCGTCCGTCGTCTGGATTCTGGGCGACTTGGAAGTCCTCTTCCAGATCCGTCAGAGGATAGGTCTCCACCACCTGCCCGCCAATCTCCAGCCGCATTTCGGCTTCTACCGGCCAGGCATACTCGGTGGCCCCCAGGCTCAGCCCCACATCGCCGCTAAACCGGATCTGGCCGTTTTGTGTTTCAAACCGGATAAGCTGGCCGTCAATGCCGCTGCCCAGCTCCATGATCGGTTCAAACTGCCCGTGAGGGGCGTAATCACTCCACAGCTGCTGGTTCTGTACCGTGCCATCCGGGCTTTCCAGCTGGAAAGTGGCGGTCAGCTCATCAGCGGTGGGCACCCGGCCGGACACGGCGAACACCCCGCCGCCCTCGTCGGTCATCTCCAGCGTTACCGCGCTGTGAGTGTCGGTTGGGTAGGTGGCGGTTACAATCAGCCGGGCGCTGGCCCCCGGCACGCTCTGCTTGGCAGTCACCCGGGCGGTGAGCAGCAGGGTGCGGGTATCGGATTCCCAGTTGGAATAGCTGTGGCTCTCACCCGCGGCCAGGGAATTCTGCTCGTCCAGCATGGTCTGCACTCGGTTTGTCATGGAATCCACCTGGGCCTGCAGGGTGCTCTGCATCCAGGCCACCTGGCCGTTCACCCCGTCAATGCGGTTTTGCAGGTCATCCATGCGGCTGCCGGCATACAATCCCACGCACAGCAATGCTGCCGCCAGCACCAGGGCCACGCCGCCGCCCGCCGCCAGGCTTATCCGGCGGCGTTTGGTCTCCCGGGTTTCCCGGGCATCCAGCAGTGCCTGCATCCCCTCGGCAGAGAGGGACGGGGCGGGGGGCTGCTCCGGGGATAGCGGCCGCCCGGTCAGCAGTTCGTCGCAGCTGGTGTGCAGGGCTTCGGCCAGGGCCAGCAGGTTGTCCAGCCCGGGCAGAGACTGGTCGGCTTCCCACTTGCCCAGGGCCTGACGGCTTACCCCCACGGCGGCGGCCAGAGCCTCCTGGCTCATGCCCGCCGCCCGGCGCAGCGCCAGAATGCGCTGGCCGATGGTGGCCGGTGTTTCGCGGTTGGTCATGGATCGGATCCTCCTTGGATTTGTTGGTTTCAGTATACCATGCCGGGCAAAATCTGGCCACCATCCCCCCTTTCCAAACCCGCAACCAGCGGTTGCCGGGGCCCAAATGGCGCAAAAAAGCCCCCGCGCACCGGGCGCGGGGGTAAAAAACGGAACGGCTTATTTCTGCTCTTGGAACATCATGGGAACGGTCAGGCAGAGAACCACCGCCACCACGGTGGTCAGGATGGCTTCGGGGATCATGTAGGTGCCGTTGTAAACGCCGCTGTACAGCCAGCACAGCGCGTTCTCGCCCATGCTGGCGATGGCCTGGCCCCAGCCGAAGTTGGTCATCCACTCAAAGGCGTAGTCGTAATCCTTCCAGACCACATAGCCGGACAGGAAGCTGCACAGGTAACGGATCAGGCTTACCACCACGGTGGCAACGCCCACGCCCAGCACCCGCTTCTTGAAGGGCTTGGCGATCAGCCAGGCCAGGCCCAGCAGGGTGTAGGCCAGCACGTAGTCCAGCAGGATGCAGCCGATCTGGGCGCCCAGGGTCTGGCAGTAGGCCAGGTTTTCAATGCCGCCGAAGAACACCAGCTGCAGCAGGCTGTGGACAAAGCCCACGCCCAGGCCCCAGCGCACGCCATGGCGCAGGCTGAACAGGATGATGGGCAGGGTGCTCACCACCGTGATGGTGCCGCCGTGGGGCAGGCTGTACAGGGGGATCATGCTCAGCACGCTGGCCAGGGCCAGCATGATGGCGCCTTCCACCATGGTGCGGGTGCGGGAATACTGTTTGGTCATGATTCGGTTCCTCACTTTTTCAAGATTCCGGCCATAAAAACCCGCAAAACAAAACGCCTGCGTATGCGAAACACATACACAGGCGCACGAAATGCGTATATCCTCAAACTCCCTACGCCGGCATTACCCGGATCAGGTTCAAGGTGACCCAGGGCTGCGATTTGCCCTGATCTCAGCCGGGGATGGCCCCCAGCGCCCCTGTTTTTATGTCCGCAGACAGTATAGCGCGGTAAAGCAAATTTGTCAACCGTCCGCTTTGGCCGGAACAGCCTTGGCCCCGGTGCGGCAGACTTCTTTCAGGCGGCAGGCCGCACAGTTGGGCTTGCGGGCGTCGCACACCGCCCGGCCGTGCAGCACAAACCGGTGGCACAGATCGCTGCCCTCCTCCGGGGGGATGATCTTCCACAGAGCCATCTCCACCTTTTTCGGGTCTTTCAGATCGTCCACCAGGCCGATGCGGTTGCACAGCCGGATGCAGTGGGTATCGGTCACGATGGCCGGCTTGCCGAACACGTCCCCCAGCACCAGATTGGCGCTCTTGCGGCCCACACCCGGCAGGCGCAGCAGCTCCTCCATGGTATCCGGCACCTTGCCGCCGAACTCGTCCCGCAGCATCCGCATGCAGGCGCTGATGTCCCGGGCCTTGCTGCGGCCCAGCCCGCAGGGGCGCACGATCTCCTCGATCTCCTCCGGCGTGGCCTCGGCCAGCGGCTCGATGCCCGGATATTTGGCAAACAGATCCTGCACCACGATGTTTACCCGGGCATCGGTGCACTGGGCGGCCAGCCGTACCTCCACCAGCAGCTGCCAGGCATGGTCGTAGTCCAGGGTGCATTCCGCCAGCGGATATTCTTCTTTCAGCCGCCGGATAACCTCCAGCGCCCGTTGTTTCTTTGTCATTGTTCTGCCCTCCCGACGGCATTTGTGAGATTCTTTCCTATTTTACCACGCTTCGGGGCAGGCTGGCAAGGGCGGTCTTGTTTTTCTGCTGCCGGGCGCGGTATAATAGAAGCAGTCACGGGCCCGGCCCGACATTATGACCGAGAGAGGATGGGAACTATGTTCAAGGATATGATTGACACCATCGGCTTTGTGGCCCAGAGCGACCCGGAAGTGGCCGCCGCCATGAACCGGGAGCTCACCCGCCAGCGGGAGAACATCGAGCTGATCGCCAGCGAGAATATCGTCAGCCCGGCGGTGATGGCCGCTATGGGCAGCGTGCTCACCAACAAGTACGCCGAGGGCTATCCCGCCCACCGGTACTACGGCGGCTGTGTCTGGGTGGATCAGGTGGAGCAGCTGGCCATCGACCGGGCCTGCAAGCTGTTCGGCGCGAAATACGCCAACGTGCAGCCCCATTCCGGCGCCCAGGCCAACCTGGCGGTCTACTTCGGCCTGCTGGAACTGGGCGACACCATCCTGGGCATGGACCTGTCCCAGGGCGGGCACCTGACCCACGGCAGCCCGGTGAACATGTCCGGCAAGAACTACCATTTTGTTTCCTACGGGGTGGACGAGAACGGCTTCATCGACTACGACGCGGTGCGCGCTCTGGCCCGGGAATGCAAGCCCAAGATGATCGTGGCCGGGGCCTCCGCTTACTGCCGCGCCATCCGCTTTGACATCTTTGCCGACATCGCCCATGAGGTGGGCGCGCTGCTGATGGTGGATATGGCCCACATTGCCGGTCTGGTGGCCGGCGGCCAGCACCAGAATCCGGTGGAGTGGGCGGACGTGGTCACCACCACCACCCACAAGACCCTGCGCGGGCCCCGGGGCGGCCTGATCCTGACCAACAACGAGGAGATCGCCAAGAAGATCAACAAGGCGATCTTCCCGGGCACCCAGGGCGGCCCGTTGGAGCATGTGATCGCGGCCAAGGCGGTCTGCTTCGGGGAGGCGCTGAAGCCCGAATTTGCCGACTACGCCCGCCGCGTGGTGGAGAACGCCCAGGCTCTGGCCAAGGGTCTGACCGACCGGGGCGTCAAGCTGGTCAGCGGCGGCACCGACAACCACCTGATGCTGATTGACCTGTCGGAGGAGGAGTGCACCGGCAAGGAGCTGGAGCACAACCTGGACGAGGTGCACATCACCGCCAACAAGAACACCGTGCCCGGCGAGAAGCGCAGCCCCTTCATCACCAGCGGCGTGCGGGTGGGCACCCCCGCCGTCACCACCCGGGGCATGGGCCCCGCCGAGATGGATGTGATCGCCGGCTGCATCGCCGACTGCATCCACGACTTCGAGGCCCGCAAAGAGGATGTGACCGCCCGTGTGGCCGATCTGGTGGCCCGGTTCCCCCTGTACGAATGATCCGTCCGCCGCGCGGCGCCGTTTGTGGCCCGCGCGGCGTTTTGAACCAAGCGATAAAAGGTGAATCAAGATGGCGATGCTTACCTGTAAATTCCGCAGCGAGGCGATGGTCACGGTGACCGAGGTCAAGATCTTCCTGCCCACCGACCAGACCGCCAACACCAGCCGGCAGGTGGCCGGTGTGGTGACCCTGCTGCACGGCTACAGCAACAACTGCGACTGCTGGCTGGAGAATACCGCCGCTGTGCGCTATGCCAAGGACAACAACCTGGCCCTGGTGATGCCGGACGCGTCCAACTCCTTCTATCAGGATATGGCCGCCGGCCCCGCCTGGCAGACCTGGCTGACCCGGGAACTGCCCGAACTGCTGGCCCGGAACTTCCGCCTGCCCACGGAGCGGGAGAAAAACTTCATCTTCGGGCTGAGCATGGGCGGCTACGGGGCGCTGCTTCTGGCGCTGCGCAATCCGGACCGGTACGCGGCCGCGGCCAGTTTCTCCGGCTGCGTGCACGTGGGCATGATGCTGGAAGCCCGCACCGTCAACCCGCTGGTGCAGCAGGTATTCGGGCCGGTGTTCGGCACCGTGAACGAGCTGCCCCGGCAGGCGGATCTGTTTGCCCTGGCCCGGGAGGTCAGCGCCCTGCCCGCCGGTCAGCAGCCCCGGCTGTTCTGCACGGTGGGCAAGCAGGATTTTGAGCCCTACTACATCTACAACCAGAACGTGGCCCTGCGGGAGGCATGGGAGAAACTGCCGCTGGACTTCGGCTGGATGGAATGGGACGGCGGTCACGAATGGGACGTGTGGGATCGCAGCCTGGTGTACGCCATCGACCGGTTCATTAACCCCGGCTACGCCGACCAGGTGCACGCCGCCTGGACCGCCCCGGTCACCCGAGGGGAGGGGATGGCCCATGGCTGAGCCTCTGGCCCAGCGGCTGCGCCCCCGCACCCTGGCGGAGGTATGCGGCCAGCAGCACCTGCTGGCCCCGGGCAAGGTATTCCGCCGCACGCTGGAAAGCGGCCGGGTGCCCAACATGATCTTTTACGGCCCCTCCGGCTGCGGCAAAACCACCGTGGCCCGGATCATTGCCGAAAACAGCGGTATGCGGCTGCACAAGCTCAACGGCACCAGCGCCTCCACCAGCGATATCAAGGCGGTGCTGGCGGAGATCGGTACCCTGCAAAGCGCCAAGGGCCTGCTGCTCTATCTGGACGAGATCCAGTACCTGAACAAGAAGCAGCAGCAGAGCCTGCTGGAGTGCATTGAGGATGGCTCGGTCACCCTGATCGCCTCCACCACCGAGAACCCCTATTTTTATATCTACAACGCCCTGCTCTCCCGCTGCACGGTGTTTGAGTTCAAGGCCCTGAACCCGGCGGATATCCGCACCGGCCTGAACAACGCGGTGGCCCGGCTGGAGCAGGAGGACGGTGTGCCCCTGCAGGCCGACGAGGACGCGCTGGACTACCTGGCCCAGAGCGCCGGCGGCGATATGCGCAAGGCGCTGGGCTGCCTGGAGTTCGCGGTGGCCGCGGCCCCGGAGGAGGAAGGGGTGCGCCGTATCCATCTGGATATGGTGCAGCAGGTGGCCCGCCGCACCGCCATGCGGTACGACCGGGACGGGGACGACCATTATGACATCCTCTCCGCCTACCAGAAATCCATGCGCGGCTCCGACCCGGACGCGGCGGTGCACTACCTGGCCCGTCTGCTGGAAGCGGGGGATCTGATCAGCGCCTGCCGCCGGCTGATGGTCTGTGCCTGCGAGGACGTGGGCCTGGCCTATCCCCAGATCATCCCCATCGTCAAGGCCGCGGTGGACGCCGCCACCATGCTGGGCCTGCCCGAGGCCCGCATCCCGCTGGCCGACGCGGTGATCCTGGTGGCCACCAGTCCCAAGTCCAACAGCGGCTATCTGGCGCTGGACGCTGCCTGGGACGATATCCGCCGGGGCAAAAGCGGCCCCATTCCCCGGCAGCTGCAGAACAAGCACTTCGACGGGGAGGACGCGGCGGTCAAAGGCCAGAACTACCTGTACCCCCACAGCTATCCCAACCGCTGGGTGGCCCAGCAGTATCTCCCGGACGCCCTGGCGGGCACAAAGTATTACGAGTTTGCCGACAACAAAAACGAGCAGGCCGCCCGCGCCTACTGGGAACGTATCAAGAACGGCGGCGGACGCTGAACCGCTGCTCCTTTGCACCCTGTGCCGGTTTCCGGCATGGGGTGTTTTTTGCATGTGGAAAATATTTCCTGGTTTTGGGCACTTGACAAAATAACTGAAAACTATTACTATTAATTCGTAGAAGATTTTTCCAATGATTATGTAAGGAGAAGGATATGCGATATTCCAGACAGAGGGAGCTGGTGCTCAATCAGGTGCTGGCCCGCTGCGACCACCCCACCGCCGAGCAGATCTATTCGGCTCTGCGGCCCCAGTGCCCCGGCCTCAGCCTGGGCACCGTGTACCGGAACCTGAATGGATTGGTGGAGATGGGCCGTCTGCGCCGGGTGACCATTCCGGGCCAGGCGGACCGGTTCGACCGTACCCTGGCGGAGCATGACCATCTGTTCTGCCGCAGCTGCGGCCGGGTGGTGGATGTGCAGCTGGAGCGTTCCGCCCTGGACGAGGCCTGCCGCGCCTGCCCCGACGCCCGTATCGAATGGTACAGCGTCAACCTGGTGGGCGTCTGCGCCGACTGCCGCGCCGCCGAACAGAACTGAACGTCGGATCAACGCAAAAAACGCCCGGTATGGCCCTGCGCCATACCGGGCGTTTTGCGCCGTACCGTTGACAGCCTGTCCGGTGGTCCGTACAATAGAAAAAGAGTGTAAAACGGGGCCTTTGCGTTCCGTAAAGGAGACAGACCGGATGGAACGGATGGAATGGATCGTAGTGACACAGGACCCGGCCAAAACCGGGCAGATTGCCCCCGGGCGCACCGTCTGCCTGCCGGCAGGGCGCAACGCCGCGGCCGAAAACGCCGGGGCGGAATGGCTGCTGTTCTGGCAGGAGAACCTGACCCCTGCCGCAGGCTTTGGCGAGGCGGTAGCCGCGGCGCTGGACGAAGCCGGGCCGGATACCGTTGCCTTGGCTCCGCGGATGCTGCCCTCCCCGGGGGACGCTGCTCCCCATCCGCTGACCCTGGAACTGCCCTGGGCCTCCGCCCGCTGCCTGCTGGTGCGGCGGTCGGCTTTTCTGGCGGCGGGCGGTTTTGACGCCCGCCTGCCGGAACCTGCCGCCAGCCGGGATCTGTCGGCCCGGCTGCGCAGCCAGGGTGTGATCCGGGCACTGCCCGCCGCGGCGGCACTGGCCCCCGGTATGCCGGAGCAGGATCTGAACGCCTACCGGGACGAAGTGCTGGGTAAAGCCCGTCTGGCGGCCAAGTGGGCGCCTTTCGGTGCGGCCATGCGGGCCCAGGCGGAATTGTGGCAGGCGGTGCGCCGTCCGGCCCATTACCCCGGCGTGCGCCGGGTGCTGGCCCCGGCGGCGGCCCGGCAGCTGCTGGCGGTCTGGTCGCTGCTGGCCTGGCGGCTGGGCCATCGGGCGCTTTTCAAAACATCGCCCTCTCCGCTGGGCGGCCCGCTGGAAGCCGACCTGGGCCCCAACGAGCTGACCGCCCCCTGTACAAACGGCCCGCTGGTCAGCGTGATTGTGCGCACCCACAGCCGCCCGGCCAGCCTGCGCCGGGCCATGCAGAGCCTGACCCATCAGACCTACCAGAACTTTGAAGTGGTGGTTACCGAGGACGGGGAGGACACCGCCGGCGAGATGCTGCGCACCGAGTTTCCGGGCCTGCGGATCGACTACCGGGCCACCGGCGAACATGTGGGCCGGGGCAAGGCGGCCAACATGGGGATGAACCGCAGCCACGGGGCGCTGCTCTGCCTGCTGGATGACGACGACTATTTCTACCCCGACCATATCGAGCAGCTGGCCGCCCGGTTTGTGGCCCGGCCGGACTGCGATCTGGTGCTGGCCTCCACCATGGCGCTGGAGGCGGATGTGGTGTCCAACGATCCCTATGAACTGGCCCCGGCCCGGCTGCGGCCGGTGGTGTTTGACCACATCACCCTGATGGATCTGTGCGTGCGCTGCCGCATCCCGGTATCCGGCGGGATGTTCCGCCGGGCGCTGTTCGAGCAGTACGGCGGCATGCGGGAGGACATCGACGGCGACGAGGACTGGGCCATGTGGCTGCGGTACCTGCGCACCGCACGCCGCGCCGTGGAGGACAAGGCGGATATCGCCCGGGCCACCAGCCTCTGCCTGTATCCGGCCGACCCGGCCGAGGCCGCCCGCCGCGCCAGGGAGTACGCCGCCTTTGACGAGGAGATGCTGGGGGATCCCCGGCTGCTCTACACTATTACCGCCGGGCAGCTGCGCCGCTGGCGGCAGCAGGTGCGGGCCGACCGGGAACACCTGTGCCGGGTAGGCGGGCTGGAGGCCGCGCTGGCCGATGCCCGCACCCATACTGCCGAGGCTGTGCCCCTGCCGGAGGACGCCCCCGATGAACAGGAAATGACCCTGACCGCGGCGGCGCTGCGGGCGGACTGGTACGCCTGCCTGCTGGATGGTTGACGGCAGGCCGGCGGAGGGCTATAATTAGCGGTGAGCGGCCCATGGCGGCTCTTTTTCTGTACGCGATAGGAGGCAATAGCAATGCTGGAATTGCAGAATATACACTGGAGCCTGCCCGGCGGCGAGGAGATCGTGCGCGGGGTGGATCTGCGGATCGAGCCCGGCCGCCTGACGGTGATTACCGGGCCCAACGGAGGCGGCAAAACCTCGCTGGCCAAGCTGATCGCCGGGCTGGAAAACCCCACCGAGGGGCGCATCCTCATGGACGGGGAGGACATCACCGGCCTGGACATCACCGAGCGTGCCCGCCGGGGCATCGCCTACGCCTTTCAGCAGCCGGTGCGGTTCAAGGGGCTGACGGTGCGCAACCTGCTGGATTTGGCCGCCGGCCAGCAGCTGGAGGAGCACCAGGCCTGCGCCCTGCTGGGCAAGGTGGGGCTGTGCGCCAAGGAATATCTGGATCGCCCGGTGGACGCATCCCTCTCCGGCGGCGAGAGCAAGCGGATCGAGATCGCCACCGTGCTGGCCCGCACCAACGCCCGCGTGCTGGTGTTTGACGAGCCGGAGGCGGGCATCGACCTGTGGAGCTTCAACAGCTTGATCGAAGCGTTCCAGGAACTCAAGCGGGAACGTTCCGGCGCGCTGCTGGTGATCTCCCACCAGGAGCGTATTCTGGAGATCGCCGACCGGATCGCCGTGGTGGCCGAAGGGCGCGTGCGGGTTTCCGGTCCGGGCGTGCAGATCCTGCCCACCCTGCTGCATGAAGAAAAGTCGGCCCTGTGCCCGCTGGGCATGGACCGGAAGGAGGTCTGACCCATGGAATCCACTACCGAAAAACTGCTGGGCCTGATCTCGGACTGGACCGGCGGCTATGCCGGGGCGTTCAGCATCCGGGAGAACGGCAGCTGCGCCGCCCGGCGTTCCACCCCCCATATCCAGATTGAGGACAAGCCCGACGCGCCGGGCCTTGTGGTGCGGGTAAGCCCCCAGGCCCAGGACGAGACGGTCTACATCCCCGCCTGCGTGACCCACGGCGGCGTGGATGACCTGGTATACAACGACTTCTATATCGGCGACGGCGCCCGCGTCACCATCGTGGCGGGCTGCGGCGTCCACAACGACGAGGAGGAGGAAGCCCGTCACAACGGCATCCACCGGTTCTTTGTGGGCAAGGGCGCCTATGTGCTGTACAAGGAAAAGCACCTGGCCGGCGGCAAGGGCAAGGGCCTGCGCCGCATCGACCCGGTAACCGACGCGGTGCTGGCGGAGGGCGCCACCCTGGAGATGGACACCCTGCAGCTGGGCGGCGTGGATCGCACCACCCGCAAGACCAACGCCACGCTGGCCGCCGGGGCCCGTCTGGTCATTCATGAGAGCCTGCTCACCGAGGCCGACCAGACCGCCACCACCGAGTTCAGCGTGGATATGAACGGGGAGGATTCCGTGGTGGATCTGGTGTCCCGTTCGGTGGCCAAGGGCGACAGCCGCCAGAGCTACCATTCCTGCATCCGGGGCAACTGCCGCTGCACCGGCCATTCCGAGTGCGATGCCATCCTGGTGGACAACGGCACCGTCAGCGCCGCGCCGGAACTCTACGCCGGCCATATCGACGCGTCCCTGATCCACGAAGCCGCCATCGGCAAGATCGCCGGGGAGCAGATCATCAAGTTGCGCACCCTGGGTCTGACCGAGGAGGAGGCCGAAGCCAAGATCATCGAGGGCTTCCTGAAAGGCTGAAATTATATACAAAAAGTAAAACGGCCGATATCCGATACGAAATGTATCAGATATCGGCCGTTTTTGTCGTTCAGGTGGCCCGGCGGAAGAAATACCACCAGCGGCGTTCCGGTATCGCGGCAGGCTCCAGCTCCACCACCTGCCGCTCAAACGCGTTCACAATGGTGGTGCTGCCGTAGTGCCGTACCCGCTCCATCTGGGCGCCGTAGTTCAGATGCACATGGCCGTGCAGCATATAGCGGGGCGCATACTGATCCAGCAGCCCGCGGAAGGCTTCAAAGCCCTGGTGGGGCAGATCCTCCGCGTCGCCCAGCCCCCGTGCCGGGGCGTGGGTTACCAGAATGTCCACCCCGCCGGCCCGGCGGATATGCTTTTCCAGATGCCGTGCCCGCTTTTCCATCTGGCGCTGGGTATACTGGTGCGGGCCGAATTTATACCGTACCGAACCGCCCAGCCCCGCAATGCGAAGCCCCTTTACAGTCACCACCGTGTCCTCAATGCATTCGCATCCCTCCGGCGGCCGGATCTCGTAGTTGGCGTCGTGGTTGCCGTGTACATACAGCACCGGTGCCGTTGCAAAAGTAGCCAGAAAGGAAAGATACCGGGCGTCCAGATCCCCGCAGGAGATCACCAGGTCATAGCCCTGCAGCTTGCCGGGCTGATAATACTCCCACAGATAGCGGGATTCCACATCCGAAACAGTCAGAATTTTCACGTCTTACCACACCCGGTCTTACAGTTTTTTGGGTTTCTCCGCAGGGCCTACACCCTGCAGCGAGACCAGCGGCTTGGCCGCGTCGATCAGCGAGTCGTAACTGGGAATTCCGCCGATCACGTTGTCCGCCAGCCAGTCCATGGTAATGATCTGCTCCGGACGCAGGGTTGCGTGTTCCTCCGGCTGCACGCATACGCCACCCTGGGCGTACAGCACACCGCGGAAGGGGTCGAAGTCCCGCCGCACAATGGTTTTGCGCAGCAGATCCACCAGCCGCAGGGTGCCCAGCGGCAGGGAACGGCTGGTGATCACATCCACCACGCCGGTGGACATGCCCCACCAGTAGTTCAGGGCCTTGGTGCCGGGGGCGTTGTCGTGGTATTTCCAGGTGCCGTCCAGGATGGAGCGCACGATCCGCACATAGAATTCGCCCCAGTTCCAGAAGGGCATGGCGTAGTTGTGGATCTCCCCGTTGATCACCTGATACAGGCCGAACTTCTCCGGCGCGCCCTTGGGGTCGCGGATGTCGTGGCTGGAGATCACCGAGATGCCGTTCTCCTGGAAATAGCGTTCCACATCCAGGCCCTTTTCGGCCGTCCACTGCAGGTAGATCTTCACCCGGGGATTCACCATCTTGGCGCCCAGCGCAAAGGCATTGATGGCGGCGGTCATGCCGTAGGTGGGGTAGGTGGCCACATAGCCGATCTTGTTGTCGTCGGCCATGGCGCCCGCAATGGCGCCGATCAGGTATTTGGCCTCGTGGATGCGGCCGTAGTAGGTGCGCACGCTGGGATGGGTCATCCGCAGCGAACAGTTCAGAATCTTGACGTTGGGATGGATTACCGCCGCCTTGAGGGCCGGGTCGATCAGCTTGGGTGTGGTGGTGAAAATCACGTCGCAGCCGTCCGCAATGGCCCGCTCGATGGCCGCTTCGCCGTCGGTTTCCGGGATCACGTTGTCGTAACACACCGTCTCCACCCGGTCGCCCAGGGCCTTTTCCAGCTCGCCCCGGCCGAACTCGTGGCCGTAGGTCCACATGGAGGTCACGGCGTCCTTCTCATGTACAAAACCCACCTTCAGGCGCGGGGTGCCGCCCGCCAGGAACCGCTTGGCCAGGCTGGACAGGCTGGTCACATCCTCCCGGTAGGGGGCAGGCTCCATGGACAGCTCCAGCGCGTCCGGCTGGGTCAGCACGGTGATCTCGTTCCACACCCGGTGCAGGGAGGCGCGCAGTTCCTCGGTGCCCATATCCAGCGCCTTGTGGTAGGAATATACCTTCAGAAACGCCAGCAGCGCGTCACCGGCGGTAATGGGCAGACGGTCGCCGCCATGGGCGTTGAAAACCTCGCAGAACCGGAAATACAGCGACGCCAGCGCTTTTTTGTCCTCGGTGGTCCAGCGCTCGCCGGGAGCCTTGCCGGTAACGGCCACAAAGTCCGCAAAGCGGCCCTCCTCGGTGAACCACAGATAGTTGATCTGGGTCAGGGTATAGAAATCCAGGAACTCAAAATAGATCCGGTTTTCCTTGGTGTTGGTGCGCTTGGGAATCACCCGGGTCACGGTGCCGGGCACCCGGGCCGCGCCGAAGTATTTCAGCACACTGACCCGCTTGTTGCCCTCCACCACGTAGAACCGGTTCATGAACTCATAGGCAATGATCGGATCCCGGATGCCCTCATCCATCTGGGCCTGGCACAGGTTGGCCCATTTGTGGGCAAATTCGGTGTCCTCCCCCAGCAGCGGCATGAAGTTGCTGGCAAAGGCCGAGGTACGGCCGGCGGTCTTGGTGCCCACGATAAAGTCCATGGGGATATCCACCAGCCCCAGCGGTACGGTGGAACCCACTTCGGTGTGCTCCAGAATCGCGTCCAGCACCTGCAGGTAGGGATACTGTCCCTTGGATACGCAGGCGCGGAAATTCTTCTGGCCCATTTTCAATGCTTTTTTATATTCTTCCTTCGACATAGACGCGGTTCCTCCCTCCGCGCGCACCGGGTTTGGCGCGCCGGGCCGCAGGGCCCCGTTTCGGTGTTGTATAGCTGAAAAGTGTACACAAACAGTATACCCGCCTGTCCGGGCAAATGCAAGGCGGAGATGCGGCTTGTTGCTGCCGGAAACTAGAGAAAAACCGCCGTTCCTGAAGGAACAGCGGTCTCTGGCTTAAAAGTAACTGAGCTTTACCTCCTTGCCCATCTTGCGCAGGCAGGCGGCCAGTTCCTCCACCAGCTGAATCTTGATGCTGAAGTTGATGGGGAGGTTGGGGTTCTGGTGGGCGGGGTTGATGGCCCGCCCGGCAAAAAAGTTCACGTCGGTGGCCTCGTCAAACAGGATGCGGGCAATCATGGCCGCGCCGTCCTTCCGGGTGGCCCAGGCGGCGGAAAAATCGGTGCCGCCCACGTACTGCCGGGCGTACTCTACCACCCGGGCCAGGGTGATGACCCCCTCGGTCACCAGATCGATGCCGTCGATAAAGGCAATCGGCGGGATCTCCGGGTCGGCGTTGTAGTCCAGGCTGGCCCGTATCGGCTTGCCCAGGTATTCCGCCGCCAGCTTGCTGGTGGTGCCGCCGCAGACGATCCGTTTGCCCTCCTTGCTGAAGAACAGCGCCATCATCTTGTTTACATCTTTTGGATCGGCGGGCGGGCCGATCATCAGGTTCACCGGGCAGCGCGGCTTGATCCGCACCGCCGCCACGGTGGTGTCGTCGCCGGGTTCACCCTCGTACAGCCGGTTGCATTCGTCCACGATATAGGTGGCGATCAGCTTGGCCGAAAGGCTCGGGTCATAAAACGCTTCGGCAAAATCCTTGATGTTCTCCCGCTGCCAGCCGAAGTTCATGGTTTTGCCCACGCCGGCGTAGATGGCGCCGTCGCTCATGGCGATCAGTACGTCGTTTACCTGCAGGGGGATCCGGCTTTCCAGAATCTCCTTGTCCGCGATGGTGCGGCGGGTAAAGGGATAGTCATATTCCATACCCTCCCGCAGCATGATCACCTTGGGATTGTCAAACTGAATGATTTCCGCGGTGTTGTCGGCAAATACCCGGATGATGGTAAAGGTGGAGTAGGCTACCTTGCGCACGCTGCACACCGGCAGGGTTTTGGCAATGGCGTCCACGCATTCCTCAATGGGCAGGTTGGCGGCGATCATGGTGCACAGGATCTTGCTGGTCAGGGTGGAAAGAATGTTGGCTTTCACACCGCTGCCCAGGCCGTCCGCCAGCACCAGGGTGGTGGCCTCCTCGGTCTTGATGATCTCCACCCGGTCGCCGCACAGCTCCTCGTTTTTCTTGTTCAGGCTGATGTAGCCGATGTCGGTCCATAAGCTGTTCATCTGGCCACCTCGCTCACTGCTGCAGCGTGTCTTTCAGCTGGGTCAGGGCGATCTTGGTCTCGGCGGTGGTTTCACCCAGCAGGCTGGCGATCTCCTGTACCACACGCATCTGCTTTTCAATCACCTTGCCGGTGATCTCCACCGTCTGGGCGCGCAGTTCCGCCTTTTTGGCCTCCCGCTGTTCTTCCTTGGTGATGTCCCGCATCACGCTGAAGATGATGTGGTATTCCTTGTCGTAGACGATGCTCTCGGCCACATATTTATCGTATTCCGCCAGATAATGCTTCTTTTCCTTGCTGATGGGGCAGGGGCTGTTCATGGCGGTGATGTAATCGGAGGGGTTGAGAATGCGCACGATGGGGCTGCCCACAATATCCTCCGGGCCGCGCAGGTTGAACAGCTCGCAGGCTGCCCGGTTGATCTGCTGCACGCACAGATCCTCATCCAGCACAAAGATACCGTTGGGGCTGGAGTTGATCACGTAGCCCGAGAAGGTTTCGGCCTTCTCTTTCAGATAGGGCATGCACATGGTCAGGTCGGCCTTGCCCTGGTACACGGCAATCGCCTTTTCCCGGCAGGTGCTGTAGCCGCAGCTGCCGCAGTTCAGCTCCTGCTCCGGGCTGGTCTTGCCCATCTTGGCCAGGATCTCCCGGATCACATGCTCGCTGGGCCGGGCATTATGCACGCCCAGATAAGGCATATCCTTGTGCAGATCCTCGTTTTCCGGCACGGCAAAATCCGCCGGCCCGGCAAAGGCGTCCACCTTCATGTTGCCGGCCAGAATGCCCCGCTGGCGGTGGTGCCGGATGCCCGGGCCGTTCACACAGCAACCGGTGCAGGCGCTCATCTCAATAAACACCTTGTGCAGGTTGCCGGCCTCAATCTCCTTGATGGCGTGCACGCAGTTTTCCACACCGTCCACCGCAATATAGGTGTAGCCGGTGTTCTCGGTATCCATGCTGCGGATAATGCCGCCGGTTACCGGGAAGAACCGCCCGCGCTTGCCGGTTTCCTGGGGCTTTTCCTCGCTGGCCGCGGATACGCCGGCTTCCTCCATCCAGCCCTCCACCTCCTCAAAGGTCAGGGCTACGTCGGTAATGCCGTAGATGTCGGATTCCTCTTTTTTGGAGATGCAGGGCCCGATGAACACGGTCATGGCGTCGGGATGGGCCTCCTTGATCGTCTTGCAGTGGGCCTGCATGGGGGAAAGCACCGGCGCCAGGCAGTGCAGCACCCCGGGGTAGTATTTCTGGATCAGTGCATTTACCGTATGGCAGCAGGTGGAGATGATCACATCCATCTCGCCGGCCGCCACCAGCTTCTGGTATTCGTATTTTACAATGGTGGCCCCGATGGCCGTTTCTTCCGCGTCGGCAAAGCCCAGCTGCATCAGCGCCCGCCGCATGGCCGCAAAATCAAACAGCGGGAACTCCGCGATGAACGAAGGCGCTACGCTGGCGATCACGGTGCGCCCCTCGGCAATCGCCTGGCGCACCCGTTCCACATCGCTGCGCAGCTGCTTGGCGTCCTGGGGGCAGGCCACAAAGCAGCGCCCGCACAGGATGCACTCGTCCGGCAGGATATGTGCCTGCCCGTCCTCAAACTTGATGCTCTTGACCGGGCAGTTGCGGATACATTTATAGCAGTTTTTGCAGTTGGACTTCTTCAGCGAAAGAACGCGGTTCATACGCCCAGGCCTCCCAGCACATACTCCTTGAAGATGTCGTCAAAGTTATCGGTGTTCACGCCGGAAACAATCTTGTCATCCACCCGGATGCTTACGCCGGTGGTGGAGCACTTGCCCAGGCAGAACGCCGCGCACAGATCCACCTTGTCCTCCAGCTTGTTTTCAGCCAGAGCGGTCTTCATCTTGGCGATCACATCGTAAGAACCTTTCAGATGGCAGGAACTGCCCACACAGATCGCGATAGTCATAAGCTTTCAATCCTCCTGTTAACGCTTACACCTTGATTGGGTGAAAAAATTCACACATTAATCCTATTATAAAGGATACGCCTGCATCAGTCAATAAAAGTCTGCGGCGTGACAAAGGCGGATGCGACCCCTCCGTGATATCCGCCTATTGTTTTGACATAGAATTTACAGTATACTGTTCATAACAGACGGGGGCGGAACTACGGTTCCGTTCCGGGCAGGCCGGCGCGGCCTGTACAGTATAAAACAAGGGAGGTCATTGCCATGAAAACGAAATTTTATATCTGCCGCCATTGCGGCAACCTGATCGGCATGGTGCACGATTCCGGTGTGCCGGTTGTCTGCTGCGGCGAAAAGATGGAGCCGCTGGTGCCCAACACGGTGGATGCGGCCGGCGAGAAGCATCTGCCGGTGGTCACGGTGGAGGGCAATACCCTGCGCGTGAATGTGGGATCGGTGGATCATCCCATGCTGCCGGAACACTTTATTGAGTGGATCTATGTGCAGACCGAAAACGGCGGCTGCCGCCGTGCGCTCAAACCCGGCGACAAGCCTGCCGCTGTGTTTGAACTGGGCGAAGAAAAAGCGGTTGCGGTGTATGCCTATTGCAATCTCCATGGCCTGTGGATGACCGAGGTAAAATAAGTATTGCCGGATACCATCCAAAGGGCAGGCAGCGCGCCGCGCGCTGCCCGCCCTTTGCTGTGTTTTTGAAAAATAACGCAGGATTTGAAAAAATGTGTTGACAATCTCTTTTGGGACTGCTATAATAATCGAGCAGTCAACAAACGGCTGCCGACAAATGAATATGTGGGGGTATAGCTCAGCTGGGAGAGCGCTTGAATGGCATTCAAGAGGTCAGCGGTTCGATCCCGCTTATCTCCACCACAACAAACAAATCCGAACCTTGTGCCGATTGGCGATGGGTTCGGATTTGTTGTTTATACAGATTAATAATTTGTACGCCGGTTTAGCAAGGGATGGTTTTCGCAAGAAACCATCCCTAATTCTATAAAATGGCATGTTATGGGATTGTCTGATTTCGTTTAGGCGAATATAATAATAGTGTGTTACTATATATACTAAATTTGAGGAATTTCAAATGAATGGTTATATGACGGCACAAGAGGCTGCCGAAAAGTGGGGCGTCACCCCTCGTCAAGTTCAGATTCTTTGTAAAGAAAATCGAATCGCTGGAGCATCACGTATGAGCCGGATTTGGATAATTCCAGAAAACACAAATAAACCTACGAACAGCAAGACGGCTTACAGGAGGAACAAGTAATGTCCCCCAAAAAACTATGTAAAAATCACGATAACATTTTGCTTTCTGCGCCATGGACAATGCATGAGTTTTTTGCGGGGAGCGGGTTGGTCGCTTACGGTCTACAAGGAATGTTTGAACCTGTGTGGGCGAATGACATCAGCAAACAAAAGGCTGCTGTTTATGAAGCCAATTTTGGATCAAAGAATTTCTTGCTTGATGATATTAAAAATGTTAACGGTTCCAACCTCCCCTTCGCTCATCTTTCTTGGGCAAGTTTCCCTTGCCAGGATTTGTCGTTAGCTGGCTCAATTGGAGGAATTCATGCTGCTCGAAGTGGGTTGGTTTGGGAATGGTTGCGGGTTTTAGATGAAATGGTAAAGAGACCTAAAGTTCTCCTTCTAGAAAATGTCGCAGGCCTCCTTTCAACAAATGGCGGAAATAATTACCGCATATTGCATACCGCTCTTGTGGAAAGAGGATACAAATGCGGGGCAATTCTTCTTAATGCTTCTCATTTTGTGCCACAATCAAGACCTCGAGTTTTTTATCATTTGCGTACAGGATGATAGTCTCATTCCAGAGAACTTGATTGGCGAAGGCCCTTGCTGGCTGCATAATAGTGCGGCTGAAAAGTTGGGACATGAGTTACCAGGATGGATATGGTGGAAAACAGAAAAACCGTCAAAAAGAAGCGTTTCACTTAAAGATATCGTAGAAAAAGACATCCCTTTCGATAAGGACAAAGTATTGGATCTTGTTCCAGAGCGTCATAAGGAACAATTAAATTCTCATAAAACGGTATATGCAACCGGATATCGACGTACAAGAAATATATACACAGTACCTATCCACAAGATGAAAAGGAACAGCGAAGAGACTATATAACGTTGTTAAAATTAATGGTATTAATTGTAACAAAAATAAACGATGAATTCTGTACCTTCTATTCCCAAAAAGATAAATCGTAAAGCGTAATTGTGTCCAATCCTTTTCGGGAAAGTAGGGGATATTCTCGAGGCAGGTAAGATATACAGGAGGAAAGTGCAATGGCAATTCCAAAGGTGAGTCAGGGAGATATTCTTAAAGCGCTCCAATTTATCGATGAAAACGGGGTTCCCCATCATAACCAGAGTGTGCGGTACTTCTTGCTGGGGGAAAACGGGAAATCCTATCCGCCCAAGTATGTGATTGCGGTTGCAAACCATATTGCAAATGGAGCCGCTATTGACACTTCCGACTACAAAGCAATAGAAGCCAAAAACTACCTCAAAAATAAAGGGTTCACCATTTACACCGGCAACCAGGAAAAGTACGAGCTGACAATCACGGCTGACCAGGTCGTATCCACGGACGAGTGCTTTGACAAAGACAACTTAGGACTGGGAGACAACTTCGTTCCGCTTGGCGTGTACTTTCAGAACGCGAACGGGCAAATAATCAAGCGGAACTACTCCAAGGGCGAACGAAGAAATTCCAATCAAACCATGCCCAGATTGGCCTTTCAGATTTACGAGAAACAACTGCGGGCCTTGTCGGTTGAAGACAAAGAAAACTTCCCGGTGTGTCAGTACAGCCCGGAAAGCGGTTTGATCCGTGGTATCTTCCCAAGCGCCGAGGAATACAGGAAATACCACAATTCCATTGAATACCTTACTTATAGTTACGACAACGGGCGCAAATTTGTGATATATTCCTGGAACATTTTCTCGACCCTCGTTTTTGTTCGGGAATGCCTCAAGCGTTTTGGTGAACCCGGCGACCGTTTTGTGTTGATGTACCGCGAAAAGCAGGACAAGGAGCAAACAAAGACCGAGCAACCGGCTGTGGCTGCTCCTCCGCAGCCGGAAACAGCAGAGCGGGTTTTCAATGGCTACCGCAATCCGTACTCGGACAAATTGATTGAATCTAAAAATATCATCTTCCGTGGCGCGCCGGGAACTGGCAAAACGTACCTGGCAAGAGAAATCGCCGCCGACATCATCAGCGACGGTTATTTTGATGACTACTCTCTGCTCACCGATGAACAAAAGGAGCAGGTGGAGTTCGTGCAATTCCACCCCAGCTATGACTATTCTGACTTTGTGGAAGGTCTGCGCCCGAAAATCAATGCAGACGGCTCCATGGGTTTTGAATTGAGAGACGGCATCTTCAAACGGTTTGTGGAGCGGGCCAGAAAGAACTATGAGAACTCGCAAAAAACGCAGGAGATAGCCGAAAAAGAAGCATCTGCACAGGAGAGTATTGCTGATTTCTTCGCCTCTGTGGAATTCGGCGTGGATACTTTTGAAACTGTCAACAAAAATAAGTTTACCATCACAAGTGCGGACGATGAACATATCGAAATTGTGATTCCAGGCAACGCTATGGTAAACAAACTGCGGCTCAACACCGATGAGCTTCGTCAAATGCTGGAATCCGATGCGACTTTTACAATGGTGAGAGACGTCACTGCCTTTTTTGGAAAGAAGTTCGCAACGCAAGCATACTCCTATGACTTTGCGCTGTACAAAGAAATCAAGAAGGTGTCGTCCCCTGCGCCCCAAAGGACAGTTGTGCCGGAAAAACTGAAGAAGTACATCTTTATTATTGATGAGATCAATCGCGGCGAAATTTCCAAAATATTTGGTGAGCTGTTCTTTGCGCTTGACCCTGGGTACAGAGGTCCGGCAGGGGCAGTATCTACCCAGTATGCCAACCTGCATACGGACCCCAGTAAAAAATTCTATATTCCCGAGAATGTCTATATCATAGGTACTATGAATGACATTGACAAATCCGTGGACAGTTTCGATTTTGCCATGCGCCGCCGGTTCCGCTTCATCGAAATCAAGGCGGACGAGCGCCTGGAAATGCTGGCTTCTTTGGATGATGAACTGGAGAATGAGGCGATTCGCCGCATGACGGCATTGAATCAGGAAATCATCAAAACGGAAGAACTGAACGAGAATTACCAGGTTGGCGGTTCGTATTTTCTGAAACTGAAAGAACTCACGTTTGACCAACTCTGGACGGACTATCTGAGTCCTTTGCTGCAGGAATACATTCGGGGCATGTACGATGAAGCGGTCATTATGAACCGCTTTGCACAGGCATACGGATACGATGAAACCAGCCAAGAGGTAGCAGATGAAGCTGCTCAAAGTTAAGGATAATCGCGCACTGCCCAAAAGCGACTTTGCTCCGATCCAGGGCCTTGTGGACAAAATCGCCGATAAAACCCTGAGTGAACTGGAAAAGGAAGGCGTTTTTGTTTTCCCGGAAAGAATCCACGATGCCCCGGATATCGAGGAAGAGCAGGTCATTCTGCAAAGCTATAATACTTGTTACCGCACCGGTAATATTATGGGTTTTGTGGGCTTTGGCAGCGAACGCCTGGCGATTGAATCCAGGTTTTCTTCCGGCGAGCAGGACTATTTCTTTCAGTATCTGCTGGAGCATGTGGTGGGATTCCCCGATGTAGTTGATCTGAGCGTTGGTGCGAATCAGGAAAATATGCTGTTCAATTTGCTGCTGTTTCTGTTTCCGCGCTACCTGAAGGACGCTCTGCGTAAGGGTTTGCTCAAGACCTATATCCGCAACCAGTATAATGACAGCCATGTAGCAGGGAGTATGGATATTCCACGGCATATCGCTCAAAACACGCCGTTTGTTGGGAATATTGCATACAGCCAGAGAGAGTATTCATACGATAATGACCTGATGGAACTGGTGCGCCATACGATAGAGTTTATCCGAAAAAAGACCTATGGCAGATTCCTTCTTTCCAAAGTAAAGGAAGAGGTATCGCTTGTTGTGGATGCAACCAATCGATATCGTGTCCACGACAAGCAAAGAATCATCGCGGCCAATCTAAAAACACCGGTTCGCCACGCATACTATCGGGAATACCGCAAACTCCAGCACCTGTGTCTGTTGATTTTGCAGCATCAAAAGCATCAAATCGGTGCTGGAAACAAACAAGTTTATGGCATCCTGTTTGATGGTGCCTGGCTGTGGGAAGAGTATGTGAATCTCTTAGTCAGGGATATATTTTATCATCCAATGAATCGGGTGGGACAAGGTGCGCAGCGGTTGTTTGCTGGAAAGGCTGGATTGATATATCCTGACTTTATTAGCCGGGACAGCCAGAATCGTGTGATTGGTGACGCGAAATACAAGCCTGCCGAAAATATTGGCAACAAGGACTATCTGCAGGTCCTGGCCTATATGTTACGGTTTGACGCGAAACAAGGATATTACTTTTATCCCTGTGGCAACCATGTATGGGAGCATAAATTGCAGCTGAATAAAGGCTCTACTTATGAACATAATGTGGAACCCAGAGAAAACATGTGTGTCATAAAGCTTGGCGTGAATATCCCAGGGCACACAGATACCTATACTGCGTTTGTCCATGCAATGAAAATCGCGGAATCAGTTTTTGTAGAAGCGTTGAACAACGGGATGTAAACAAGAAGAAGCCACCGATAGCGGGCTTGCAGCTAATTTTCTTGGCAAATTTGAGATAAGGAAAGTGGTCAAGTGGAATTGTGGAGAACAATCCTTTCGGAGTTTCAAAAGAATCCGCGTGATGTCTGTACCTGCCCAACAAGAGGGCAGGGGCGATGGTTTCACGTTTGGGCCGAAGGTGGAAATCTGTATGTGGCCAACAGCAAAACGCATACGCCCTCCAGTAAAATCAAAGGTACGCGATGGTTGAATCCGGAGGAGTGTACCCCCATGCGCCTCTTGTATGAAAGGCGGTGCCGGGGTGAAGCGGTATCACAGGAGGCCACAGTTTTGACCAGAAATCAAGTGTACTGGTATGGGATTTTCCACGCTATGGATCAGGGCACCTGAACAGTAAAGCGGAAAAACAGTACGGAACCTGTGTGTGGCCGTTTGACGGCTACTCACAGGTTCCGCTCTTTTGTGCGTTTTGCACTCATCTTAGTAACTGTTTATTGGCCTGCATCTGAATACATACGGTTACCCGGTCGGCAATATCGGCCCGGTCCCGCTGGGCATAAAACTCCAGCGGTCTGGCCAGCGCGTTGGCGATGTCATCGGCGGTAAAGGTCCACTCCAGCTGAGGGCAGTAAACAGCCCGGGCGGCCTGGACCTGTCGGCCGAAAGTAGTGCCCAGCGGAAGCGCGTGCAGCCGCAGGTGGGCGCGGGGCTCAATGTCCAGCTGGTAGCCCCGCGTATTGGAAAGCAGCCCCGCCCCGAAATCAAAGAGGGGACAGTAGTCAAAACCTTCGCCCCGACGCAGCACGGCGATGTTGTTCAGGTGACGGTTCTCGTTGCCGGCCAGCATATCTGCTTCAAAGAGCAGGGTCAAATACTGACCAAAACGGGAAAGACCGGTAAGCTGTGCGGTTTGCTCGGCTCTATTCAGCATACCCTTTCGGCAAGATTTGGCTGGCGGGCATACCACTCCCACCCGTTCTCTGAGGGCACTCGCAAGAATGCGTACGTCCGGCTGGATAACATTTAAGGAACCATAAAAAATCGGTGGGTAGGGCTGGTATAAAAACGCTCTAAAACAGTACAAATCGGTAGGTGCAAAACCGCCAGAAATACCCACCGATTTTGCTTCACATTTTAGTGGTGATTTGTTACAATAGGTTCACGGGATAAGGGCACCGCGATACCCACTGATTTCTGGCAAAATCCGCCACTACTCCGGATGGCAGCCGAGCGGTACGGGCTTGCCATAAATACCCACCGATTTTGCCCGCTCCGGCCTCACAAATACCCTCTGCTTTTTATGGGGCAGGGGCGCGCAAACCTTGATTTCTTCAGCTTTGAGAGGTGCGGGTGTGTACCGATCAAGCAGTGAGTTCTGTATCAAGTGCGCTGCAAAATTTGTCCATCCAAAGGTCGTAATGAACTGGTATTGAATCGGCATGTTTTGCGACTAAAATATAGAAACGAAAGAGCCCGAAAATGGCTTGATTCTGCGGTATTTTCCAGTTTTTCCGTTTGTACTAATAGTCCCATAAAATGGCATTCAAGAGGTCAGCGGTTCGATCCCGCTTATCTCCACCAGAAAAGTCCTGTGCAATCTGCACGGGACTTTTTACTTTTAACAGCAGCGCCCCCGCCCGGTATCACCGGGCGGGGGCGCTTTTAGCAGGTTATACGTGATATTCCATCGGGTAGGTCAGGTAGCAGTGGGGCTCCAGCTGGTCGCAGGTCACGTATCCGGCGGGGGCGTTCAGCAGCGAGGGGATACGGTTCACGATGGTGGCGCAGGTGTGCTCCACGGTGGCGGGTTTGACCACATGGAACTCGGTATCCGGTTCGCCGGACAGCTTCCAGTCGCACATATCGCCGTCATCCGGGCCGTAGACCTTGCCGATGGTCTCCTCCTCGATGGTGATGCCCTGCATGGTTTCAATGGTCACCACGGCGGACATGCCGATGCAGTTGCCGGCCGGGATGGTCTCGCCCAGGGTGGCGCTGTACATATCGTGATCGGCCACACAGGGAACATGCTTCTGGGTGATGGATTTGATGGTCAGGCCCAGTTTGTTGCAGATGGCTTCGCTGGCGTTCCAGGCATAGGAGGGCTCAAAGGCGGCGGGATGGGCGATCTGCGCCTCGAACTCCTCTTTGGTCAGGCCGCAGCCGTGGGCCTTGGCCAGCGCCAGACCGTAGTCCTCCACATTGTAGCTGTAAGCGCCCTGAATGCGGGTAAGCTTGTGGCAGCCGCTGGCCACCATGGCCACCATGTTGATCCAGAAAATGTCCTGCATGCCGGAACCGGTGATGGTGCAGCCGGTCTCTTTGGCCAGCGCATCCAGCCGGTTGATCTGGGCGGCGGCGGTGGTCCAGGGGTAGATGGCCTCCTCGCAGGTGGTGATCACGTTGATGCCGCGGGATACGCATTTCTCCACATGATCGTAGATATCCCCGATAAAGCTGAATAGGGTCACGATGGCCACATCCGCGTCGCATTCGTCCAGCACCCGGTCGGCGTCGTTGGAAATCAGGATGCCGGTCT
This sequence comes from uncultured Gemmiger sp., assembly GCA_944386225.1. Lineage (GTDB taxonomy): Bacteria > Bacillota > Clostridia > Oscillospirales > Ruminococcaceae > Gemmiger_A. Next base: position 61,876 of record CALXAH010000005.1, on the reverse strand, counting down.
TGACGCCCAGTTCGGAAAAATCGCCCACGTCCATCCCCACAACTTCGGGATTCACATCGATGGCGCCCACAATCTGCGCACCGTGCTCATACAGATACCGCAGGGTGTATTTGGCCATTTTACCGCACCCGTACTGAACAACCTTGATCTTTTCCATAGAAAATTGCCTCCTTTTCCGGCTGTATGATTTAGTGAACCCGTGGCTTTGCACGGGTGGGGGGCGATGGATGCCCTCCTGTTGGTTTTAGTCTAAACCCTTACGCCGCAAGAGAGTCAACAGATTCCGTGAAAAAATCACAATATTTTCGCAAACGGCCTTATTTGACAAAAGCCACCGGCACCTGCAGGCGCAGGAACATGCTGCGGGGATCACTGTCAAACACCTGAAAGCCGGTCATAACCTCGCAAATATAATCGCCCGCCACCCGGTAACCATTGCGGCGGCAGTAGTCCAGCAGCATCCGGGCGCAGGGGATTTCATCGTCGAAGTTGTCCAGATAAATGCAGGCGTACATACCGCTGTCCACGATCCGGGGCGCGCCTTCCCGAAGCGGTAAATCCCGGCCGGCAAAAAGAAAAATCTGCCCGGCCACAAACCGTTCCGACAGAAAATCATCCCGCCCGATAGTGGTGCCGATATTATACGAGTGGATCTGCTCCAGCCCCTGCTGTGCCAGGGTGTGGCGCAGTGCCTGCAAAGAGGTCTCATAGCTGCGGATACCGTTGCTGTAGAAGTTTTCCGGGCAGGGAATCCCCCAGGCATAGCGCCGGTCGATGTACTCCAGCGACAGGGTGCCCGTGGCGGGGGATTTGCGGTACCGTTCAATGGACTGGATTGCCCGCTCTACGGCGTCGTGACGCGCCTTCAGCTGGCGCATCTGCTGGTGCAGCTGTTCGTTCTTGCGGGCCAGCAGTTCCTCAATCAGGGTGATATCCTCTTTTTGCAGAGCCTGCCCGATTTCCGAGAGGCTCATGCCCAGTTCTTTCATATAGGCAATCATATCCAGGCGGGCGTTTTGTTCGATGCTGTAATAGCGATAGCCGGTATCCGGATCCACATAACGGGGCTTAAGCAGCCCCTTTTCATCGTACAGCCGCAATGTGGTGATGGAAACCCGGTTCAGCTTTGCCATTTTCCCGATGGCAAGCAGGTCTTCTTTCATAACACACCTCCTGAAACTCTCTTGTATAAAGAGAGTTTACTGCACATAATCGGAACCTGCAAGCCGTAAACCAGCGAAAAAAGAAGAAAATGTGAAAACAGAAGATTCAACTTGACTTTGTCAATTTGCGACGCTATACTTGATAAAGTCAAGTTGAATCCGCCGGACATTCTGCCCGGCCTGTACAAAAGGAGAGAATAACGATGAAGCGTTCTTCTGTAATCTGGCTCTGGTTTGCCCTGGTGCTCTGCGCCGCTACGACTGTTCTGAATGCCACCCAGGGGCGCATCCCCTCGGTCATGATTGCGCTGGTTTCGCTGGCCGGGCTGGCTGTTCTGCTGTTTGCCCGGAAGAAAGCCGGCTATATCCTGATGTGCTGCTGCTATGTGCTGTCCTTTCTGGTGGCGGTCGGCGGCAGTTTGTCCGGCGGCAATCTGCTGGTTTCCGTTGTGATGTCCCTGATCGGCAGCCTGCTGGTGCCGGGGATTACCTGGCTGTTTATCCGCCGTGACTGGGCACAGCTGCGCTGATTTGTGCGGCTGCCCGAATCCGTCTCCCCGGCCGGGGCCTTCCTGTGGAGGGCCCCGGCTTTTCTGTAATGTAAATTTCTGCACGAAAAAAAGAAAATCTCTTGCCGGCATAGAATTTAATGAGCTTTAAAATTGTGCAATCTTGACAGTATTGGCGATTTTATTTATCATTTTATATAAAATGGTGCCGAAAAAGGAGGGGGCGGGATGAAACGAATGCGCAGTCTGGCGCTACTGCTGGCCGCCGCGCTGCTCTGCGTCGGCTGCGGCGGCGCGCCGCAGAGCGCCCTGCCAGGGGTGGCGCCGGCCGATTGCCTGACCGTTTATACCAGCCACCCGGAGGAGATCTATGCGCCGCTGATCGAGGAGTTTGAAGATCGCACCGGGATCTGGGTGCAGGTGGTGGCGGGCAAAAGTGGAGAGCTGCTGGCCCGGATTGACGAGGAAAGCGAGCAGCCCCGGGCAGACATCATGTTTGGCGGTGGGGGCGATTCGCTGGAGGATTACCGGGACCGGTTTGCCTCTTACCGGTCTGCGGAATGCGACGCCATCACCAACCCGGCGTTCTGCGGCACCGATCACCGGTGGACCGGGTTTTCGGTGCTGCCGCTGGTGTTCGTGTACAATCCCAAGCTGGTCAGCGAACGGGACGCGCCGGTCGGCTGGCGGAACCTGACCGACGCCAAATGGACCGGCCGCATTGCCTTTGCCAGCCCCGCGGTATCCGGTTCCTGCTATACCGCGCTGGCGACCATCGTGCAGCTGTACGGGGAGGAGTTTGCCGCCCGGTTTGCCCGCAATCTGGCGGGCCGCTGCACCGACGGCTCCGGCGATATCATCCCGCTGGTGGCGGACGGCACCTATTCGGTGGGCATCACCCTGGAAAGCACCGTGCAGAAAGCGATTGCCGACGGGGCGGAGGTTGCCTACCTGTACCCGGAGGACGGTACCAGTGCGGTAGCGGATGGTGTGGCGATCCTGAAAGACGCGCCCCACCGGGAAAACGCGGAAAAATTTGTGGATTTCATGCTGGGCCGGGATGCGCAGAGTTTTCTGTGCGGGGCGATCAGGCGCCGCCCGGTGCGGGAGGATATCACCATCCAGGGCGAGTCCAAGCTGGAAAACCTGAACCTGATCGACTACGATCTGGACTGGGCCGCCCGGGAAAAGGGTACGCTGGTGGCCCTGTGGCAGCGGGAGTACGAGGCAGGGGGAGGTGACGGCGCGTGAAGCTGCGCAAACCCCTCTCGTTCAAGTACCGGCTGTTTGCGGGCAGTCTGGTGGTGGCGCTGATTCCGCTGCTGCTGTGCAGCCTGACCATGGGCCGGCTGTTCAATGAAATGCTGGTGCACCAGACCGCCGCCCTGGGCGAGGAACAGGCCGACGAACTGGCCGGGCGTCTCAGCGCGGTGCTGCAGGATTGCGAGGCGGCGCTGGCGCAGGTGGCCGGGGAGCCGACCCTGCAGCGGGCGCTGGTGGACCGGAACGACGATTCTCTGCGCAAGGATGCCTATCTGCTTTTGTACGAAGCGGCGGGGGAAGTGCGCACCCAGGTGGGGCTGAGCCTGTACGATGTGGGCGGCTATCTGCAGTACACCACCCGGGACAGCGGCCAGGACGAGCGCCTGCCGGTCAACTGGGGCGTGCTGCGCAAGGCGGCCCGGGCAGGGGATACCCAGTACCTGGCCCAGCCTTCCGGCACGGAGGATTCCCGGGATGAGGTCTGCCTGCGGCTGGCCCGCCCGGTGGACAGCAGTACCGGGATGCGGATCGGCTATGCGGAGTGCAGCATCACCATTGAACAGATGCGCCAGCTGTTTGCGGGGGCGTTTGAGGAGGGGGCTACCGTCTATCTGCTCACCCCGCAGGGCCGTCTGCTCTGCACCAACGGGGTCGACGGCGGGGCGGAAGCCCAGGTGATCCGGCAGGCCATGCTGGAAGGCAGCATGCCGGAGGATGACGGACTGTTTTTCTCCCGGGTGGAACCGGCCTCCGGATGTCTGCTGGTGTTGCGCCGTGCCGTGCCGCTGAGCAGCCGGGCCATCGGCCTGATGCGCACCATACTGCTGGCGGCGGCGGTGCTCTGCGTGATCCTCTGCGTGCTGATATCCCTAGCGCTCAGCCGCAGCCTGTTTTCTCCCATTGCCCGGCTGAGCGGGGCGATGCACCGGGTGCGTTCCGGGGATCTGACCGCCCGGGTGCCGGTGGGCCGACGGGACGAGATCGGCCAGCTGACCGAGGATTTCAACACCATGACCGGCCGGCTGCAAACCTACGTGGCCGAGCAGGTGCAGCACCAGAAAGATCTGAATGAAGCCCAGATCCGCCAGATGCAGGCCCAGCTGAACCCGCATTTTCTGTACAATACTCTGGATACGATGAAATGGCTGGCCAAGATCCACAAGCTGCCCCAGGTGGCCCAGCTGGCGGGCAGCCTGGCGGGGATTCTGCGGTGCAGTATCGCCAGCGAGCAGTTCATCACCCTGCGGCAGGAACTGGATCTGCTGCAGCGGTATATTGATATCCAGAAGATCCGGTTTGCCGGGCGCTTTAATTATGTGCTGGACGTGCCCGACCGTCTGCTGGACTGTGTGGTGCCCAAACTGATTTTGCAGCCGCTGGTGGAAAACGCCATCCTCCACGGCCTGAACGCCCGGGACAGCGGCACCGTCTACATTTACGCCCACAGCGAGGGGGAGACCCTGACCATTGCGGTTACCGACGACGGCTGCGGCATGCCCCCGGAGATGGTGGAACGAATCAACAGCCCGGAACCCAAGATCCTGGAAGGCCACCTGGGCCTGTACAACATCAGCTGTATACTCAAGCTGTACTACGGCGGCGCCTATGGCCTGCGGGCCACCAGTTATGCGGATGTGGGCACCACCGTTACCATACGCCTGCCCGTCCGGAAGGAGGAAGCTCATGCTTAAAGTTGTACTTGTGGAGGACGAACCGCTGGTGCGCCAGGGGCTGGCGCTGGCGGTGGACTGGGCCTCAATGGGCTGTGTGGTGGCGGGCGAAGCCGGCGACGGGGAGGAAGGCGGCCGGGTCATCCGGGAGACCCGGCCGGATTTTGTGCTCACCGATGTGCGGATGCCCAAACTGGACGGCATTTCCATGATCGCCCGTCTGCGGGAGGAGGGCTGCACAGCCGAGTTTGTGATCCTTACCGCCTACAGCGATTTTGAATACGCCCACAGCGCCCTCAAGCTGGGGGTTACCGACTACCTGCTCAAACCCTTTGAGGACGACAGCGAGCTGGAGGCCGCGGTGGAAAAAATCCGCCGCCGCCTGGCCGAGCGGGCGGGCCGTGCCGCCGACGATCCGGGGCTGTTCCGCTTCGATCTGGACAAAGGGGTCAAGAGCAAGTATGTGGAGGACGCGGTGGATTACATCCGGCACAACTATGCCGGGCGCATCACCATCAATTCCTGCGCCGAAGCCATCAGCCTGTCCGAGGGGTATCTGAGCCGGCTGTTCCGCAAGGAGACCGGCTACACCTTCAACGCCTATCTGGCGGCCTACCGGATTCATGTGGCCATGCGCCTTTTGCGGGATCATCATATGAAGGTCTACGAGGTGGCCCCGCAGGTGGGATATACCGACACCGCCTATTTCAGCACCCAGTTCAAAAAAGCGGTGGGCATTTCCCCCAGCGAGTACCAGGACCGGTGTGAATAACCGGCCACCCGGTTTGTACCAGCGCCGTGCGCAGAGCGCACGGCGCATTTCTTTGCGTTTCTTACGGACAAATGCACAAAAAAACACGGTAAAGATAACAAATACAGGCAATGTTGTCGGATTTACAAAGAAAATGTCAGGGTTGTGGCGTTTTCAGCAAACCGCCCCGGATCGTATAATAAAACCAGCGAAAGGACGTGGCGCTCACGTTCCAATTCAAAGAAAAGGAGAGAAAAACATGAAAAAGTTTCTTGCTCTGGCCCTGGCGCTGGCTCTGGTGTTAAGCCTGGCCGCCTGCGGCGGCAGCCCCGCTTCCGGTTCCGCGCCGGCGGGCGGTACCACCCCCGGCTCCGAAGCGGCGGGTGGCGAAGGCCCCTCCGGCACCGTGGTCGTATACAGCCCCCATGACGCCGATCCGCTGAACGACGGCGTGAACATGTTCATGGAGAAATATCCCGACATCCAGGTAGAGGTTGTGGCCGCCGGTACCGGTGAGCTGTGCAACCGCATCAAGGCCGAGAGCGCGGCCCCCATCGCCGATGTGCTGTGGGGCGGCGGCGCCGACAGCCTGGCTGCCTTCAAGGATTACTTTGCTCCTTATGAGTGCGCCAACGATGAGTTCATCGACGAGGCCTACAAGGATAAGGACGATCTGTGGATCGGCGAAAGCCCGCTGCCCATGGTTATCTTCTACAACAAGGAACTGCTGGAAAAGGACGGCATGCCCGTTCCCCAGTCCTGGGAAGATCTGACCGATCCCATCTACAAGGGCAAGATCGCCTACTGCCTGCCCTCCAAGTCCGGTTCCGCCTACACCCAGCTGTGCACCATGCTCTTTGCCCACGGCGGCACCGAGGATGGCTGGCAGTTTATCGAAAAACTGTATGAGAACCTGGACGGCAAGATGGTGGACTCCTCCGGCAAGTGCCACAAGATGGTGGCGGACGGCGAGTTCTACATCGGCCTGACCCTGGAGAAAGCCGCGGTTCAGTACGCCGAGGATGACCGTGTGGGCTTTGTGTATCCCAGCGACGGCACCAGCGCGGTGCCCGACGGCGTGGCCCTGGTCAAGGGCGCCCCCAATGAGGAGAACGCCAAGCTGTTCATCGATTTCGTTACCAGCAAGGAGTGCCAGACCGCCCAGGCCGAGCGCTGGGGCCGCCGCCCGGTGCGCAGTGACATCGAAGTGGGCGCCGGTATGGCCAAGCTCAGCGATATCACCCTGGTGGATTACGATTTCGACTGGGCCGCCAACAACAAGGAGCTCGTTGTGGAAAAGTTCAACGACATCATGGTCGGCTGAGCCTTCCCGGCACAAGCACAACGCATGGCGGGGAGGCGTGCAAGGCGGTCTCCCCGCCATTCTTAAATCTAGGAGAGAGGGATGTCCACATGAGCCATACTGTCACCATCCAGGACGCCATCAAACGTTATGGCGACTTTCAGGCGCTGAACGGCGTCAACCTGACCATCCGCCCCGGGGAATTCTTCACCCTGCTGGGCCCCTCCGGCTGCGGCAAAACCACCCTGCTGCGCATGATCGCCGGTTTCAATACGGTGGACGGCGGCGAGATCCGCTTTGACGACAAGGCCATCAACAACCTGCCCGCCCATAAACGGGACATCGGCATGGTATTCCAGAACTACGCCATCTTCCCGCACCTGACGGTGGAGGAGAACGTGGCCTACGGTCTGAAAGCCAAAAAGGTGCCCAAGGACGAGATCAAACGCCGGGTCAAGGAAGCGCTGGAACTGGTGCAGATCGAAAACCTGGCCACCCGTAAGCCCAATGAGCTGTCCGGCGGCCAGCAGCAGCGGGTGGCGCTGGCCCGCGCCTTCGTTATCGAGCCGGCCCTGCTGCTCATGGACGAGCCCCTTTCCAACCTGGACGCCAAGCTGCGGGTGCAGATGCGCACCATCATCAAAAAGCTGCAGCGCCGCCTGGGCATCACCACCATCTACGTGACCCACGATCAGGAGGAGGCCCTGGCCATCTCCGACCGGATCGCCGTTATGCAGAGCGGCAACATCATGCAGGTGGGCACGCCGGAGCAGATCTACAAAAAGCCGGAGAATCCCTTTGTGGCGGGCTTCATCGGCGTATCCAACTTCATCGACTGCCAGGTGAGCGAAAAGGGCGTGCAGCTGGCCCCCGAATACACCATCCAGCCCCCGCTGCGCCGGGCCTATACCGGCAAGGCGCTGCTCAGCGCCCGTCCGGAACAGCTGTTCTTCGGCGAAAAGGAGGGCCTGGCCGGCGAGATCACCCTGTCGGTGTTCCTGGGCGACTTTGTGGAGTGCGAGATCAAACTGCACAGCGGCCAGACCATTCAGCTGAACGAGTACACCAAGGACGTGAACGAAGTCCGGCCGGACGGCCAGCAGGTCCGGGTCTGCCTGGATCCCGCCAAGATCAGCCTGTATGAGCCGGACACCGGGGAGGTGCTGTCATGCTGAAAAAACGCACCCGCCAACCCATCCGCCTGGACTTCTGGTTCTGGGTTCGGGCGGCGGTGGTGCTGGTGATGCTGCTGTTCCTGATCTACCCGTTCTTTACCCTGATCACCCGCAGCTTCTTCTCACCGGACGCCGAGGGCTTCACCCTGGCCAACTACATCCGCTTCTTTACCAAAAAATATTACTACAGCACCCTGGGGCACAGCCTGTTTGTGTCCATTGCGGCCACCGTCAGCACCCTGCTGATCGGCGTGCCCATGGCCTACCTGATGACCCGGTACAACATCTTCGGCAAAAAGTACATCCACATCTTGATCATCATGTGCCTGATGAGCCCGCCGTTCATCGGCGCCTACAGCTGGATTCTGCTGTTCGGCCGGGCGGGCCTGGTCACCAAGATGTTTGCCGCCATCGGCCTGACCACCCCCACCATCTACGGTAAGCTGGGTATTATCCTGGTATTCACCTTCAAGCTGTTCCCCTATGTGTACCTGTATACCTCCGGCGCCATGGGCAGCATCGACTCCAGCCTGGAGGAAGCCGCCGAAAATCTGGGAAGCAGCAAACTGCGCCGGCTGTTCACCGTTACCCTGCCGGTGATCCTGCCCAGCATCGCGGCGGGCGCCATCATGGTGTTCATGACCAGCCTGGCCGACTTCGGCACACCCATGCTCATCGGCGAGGGCTACACCGTCCTGCCGGTGCTGGTGTACAACGAGTACATGAGCGAGATCGGCGGCAACGCCAACCTGGCCAGCGCCCTGTCGGTCATCGTGGTGGCCTGCAGTATGCTGGTGCTGCTGGTGCAGAACCGCCTGGTGGCCCGCAAGAACTATGTGATGACCGCCATGCGCCCGCCCAAGGAAGAACAGCTTCACGGCGCGGCCCGGTTCCTGGCCAGCCTGCCGGTCTGGCTGGTTACCTTTATCGGTTTCCTGCCCCAGATTGTGGTAGTGGTCAGCAGCTTTGTCAAATGTGACTTCACCGGCTTCAAGAACGAGTTCAGCATCGAGAGCTATACCACCATCGCCCGCCGCCTGTCCACCAACATCCGCAACACCTTTGTGTTCAGTTCGGTGGCCATTGTGCTGATCGTGCTGCTGGGCCTGCTCATCAGCTACATCATCGTGCGCAAGCGGGGCGTGTCCGGCCAGCTGATGGATATGCTCATCATGTTCCCCTACGTGATCCCCGGCGCGGTGCTGGGCATCAGCCTGATCGTGGCCTTCAACAAGCCTCCGCTGATCCTCACCGGTACCGCCTTTATCATGATCATCGCCTTTGTGGTGCGCAAGCTGCCCTATACCGTGCGCAGCGGCAGCGCCTTCCTGCGGCAGATGGATCCCAGCGTGGAGGAAGCCTCCATCAACCTGGGCGTCTCCCCCATGAAAACCTTCTTCACGGTCACCAGCCGCCTGATGGCGCCCGGCATCCTGTCCGGCGCGATCCTCAGCTGGATTACCTGTATCAACGAGCTGTCCTCCAGCGTTATGCTGTACGGCGGCAAAACCAGCACCATCTCGGTGGCTATCTACACCGAAGTCGTGCGCAACAGCTACGGCACCGCCGCGGCACTGGCCACCATCCTGACGGTCAGCACCGTGGTCAGCCTGCTGATCTTCCTGCGGGTAAGCAAGGGCAAGGTCAGCGTCGTGTAAGCAAACCAGCACACAAGGCCGGGGCGGCCCGCGTTGGGCGGGCCGCCCCGGTTTCACCGGAAGGAAACCGCTATGCAGATCAAACATCTTGTTTTCGATATGGGCAACGTGCTGATCCGGTACAATGCCCGGTACTATCTGGAAAAATACGTGTCCGACGAGGCCGACCGCCTGCTGCTTATGCGGGAGGTGTTCCAGAGCGTGGAGTGGATGCGCATTGACCACGGCAGCCTGACCGAAGCGGAGGCCATTGCCTCCAGCTGCGCCCGTCTGCCTGCCCGCCTGCACGACACGGCGGCGCTGCTGTACCGCAGCTGGAACCAGGATATCCCGCTGATTCCCGGCATGGAACCGCTGATTGCCCGGCTCAAGGCGGCTGGGTACGGGGTATATCTGCTCTCCAATACCAGCCTGCGCTATCATGAATTCCGCAAAAACATCCCGGCCCTGCGCTGGTTCGACGGGGAATTTATCAGCGCCGACTGGCGGCTGCTCAAACCGGATCAGGCCATCTACCGCACCTTCTGCCAGCATTTCGGCCTGGTGCCGGGGCAGTGCCTGTTTGTGGACGATCTGCCCGCCAACGTGTACGGGGCCCAGTGCGCCGGTATGGAGGGCGTGGTCTTTTACGGGGACGCGGAGGATCTGGAGCAGCGCCTGGCCCGGTACGGCGTACAGCCCGCGGAAAAGGAGGCGGCGGTATGAGCGTGCGGTTCGGTACCGGCGGCTGGCGGGCCGTCATCGGGGATGGCTTTACCCGGGCCAATATCCGCCTGCTCTGCACGGCGCTGGCGCAGCAGCTGCAGGCGGACGGCAAGGCGCAGCAGGGCTTTGTGATCGGGTACGACCGGCGCTTTTTAAGCCGGGAGGCGGCGTTCTGGGCGGCGGGCACCCTCTGCGCCCAGGGGGTAAAGGTGCAGCTGATCGATGAAGAAGCCCCCACGCCGCTGATCATGTTTGCCACAGCCCGGTACGGCCTGGGCGGCGGCATGGCGGTCACCGCCAGCCACAATCCGGCCATCTACAACGGCATCAAGGTGTTCCTGGAGGGCGGCCGGGACGCGGACGAAACCTACACCGCCCGGCTGGAAGCCCGCGCCGATGAACTGGAAGCCGCCGGGCAGCCCTTACCGGAACTGACCCCGGAAGAGGCGAAGGCCCGGGGCCTGCTGACCCTGATCGACCCGATGAACGCCTATATCGACAGCATCCTGAACGTGATCGACACCGACGCGATCCGCCGCCGGGGGCTGAAGGTGGCGCTGGATCCGATGTACGGTGTATCCAAAACCGCGCTGCAGACGGTGCTGCTCACGGTGCGCTGCCATGTGGATGTGATCCACGACCGGCACGATACCCTGTTCGGCGGCCGTCTGCCCGCTCCCAATGCGGCCACCCTGAACAGCCTGCGCAACTATGTGAGCGAACACCACTGCGACATCGGCCTGGCCACCGACGGTGACGCCGACCGGCTGGGGGTCATCGACGACCAGGCGGAATTTTTGCATCCCAACAAGATCCTGGTGCTGCTGTATTATTACCTGCTGCGGTACAAGGGCTGGCGGGGCCCGGCGGTGCGCAATGTGGCCACTACCCATCTGCTGGATCGGATCGCGGAGGATTTCGGCCAGGCCTGCTACGAGGTGCCGGTGGGATTCAAGCATATTTCCGGCAAGATGCTGCAGACCGACGCGGTGATCGGCGGCGAGAGCAGCGGCGGCCTGACCGTCCGGGGCCATATCCGCGGCAAGGACGGCATCTATGCGGCCAGCCTGCTGATCGAGATGATCGCGGTCACCGGGCAGAGCCTGTCCGGCCTGTGGCGGGAGATAGAGGACCGGTACGGCCGCTGCGAGATGACCGAACGGGATTTCACCTTCTCCCCGGCACAGAAAGAAGCCATTCAGAACAAGCTGCTCCGGGACCGGCAGCTGCCCGACTTCGGGCTGCCGGTGGAGCGGGTCAGCTACCTGGACGGCTGCAAGGTGTATTTTGAAAACGGCGGCTGGATCATAGCCCGGTTCTCCGGTACCGAACCGCTGCTGCGCATCTTCTGTGAGATGGGCAGCGCCGAACAGGCCGAAGCGGTTTCCCGTAAGCTGGAGCAGTTCCTGCACACAACCTGAATGAAAAAATCCCCCGGCAGCCTGCCGGGGGATTGCTGTATATAAAGGTGGATTACGCGGCTTCCCGCCCGTACATGAACCGGTGCACGCGGGGCTTCAGCGGCTCGTACAGGCCCAGGATCTTGTCCACGCCGAACGCCGCGATCACGGTGCCCTCCCGGATGCCGTGGAACTGCCGGAAGTAGGCCAGCGAGATGGCCAGCGCGATCAGGGACACGGTGATGTCAAAGCACATCTTGACGGTGTGCAGCGGCAGATGCAGCTTGTCCGCAATCACCTGCATGATGCCCTCGCCGGGCAGCGAGATCAGGCAGGGGGCCAGATACAGCAGGATGCCCAGCGCGATCAGCGCCATGCTGATCACCAGGTATACCAGACGCACCCCGTAGATCCCGGCAGGGGAGAGGGGCAGCGAGGCCGGATCCGGCAGAAAGCGGTCGGCCAGAAAGTTGGTAAAGTCGGTGAAATAGCCGAACAGGGTGGTACAGATCAGCTGCAGCACCCGGGCAGGCTGCAGATCCCGGCCCAGAATCAGAAACTGGATCAGGATATACAGCGAAAAGATCACGATGATCCAGGTGCCCATGGACAGAAAGGTGAAAATCTCGCTGAGCACATAGGGGATGGAGTTTACCGGCGACATCCCCAGATCGGCGGTGCCGGAGAAGGATACACCCATCGCCATGATGAACAGCCCGGCACAATAGATCAGAACCTTTTTCAGCAGTGTGATTGCGCTATGTTTCATTCCAAACTTCCTTTCCCTTTTTGCAGGCATTTTTCCAGCAGCCGCGTCAGCGTCTGCCGCTCCTCATCGGTCAGTGCCGCGGTGATCTGCGCCTCCGCTTCGGCAAAAACGCCGTTCAGCGCCCCGGCCAGCTCCTGCCCCCGCGGGGTCAGCGACACATACAGGGATCGCCGGTTGCCCGGCCGGTTGCGCCGGACTACCAGCCCCGCGGCCTCCATGCGGGTGAGGATGCTTCCCACCGTGGCAGGTTCGATCTCGCAGTAAGCGGCAATGGCTTTCTGCTCGTGTTCCCCCTGTGCGGCCAGAAATTCCAGAATTTTCGGCTGCCCCGGGGACAGGCCCAGCGCCGCCGCCCTGTCCAGAACCATGCGGTTCAGCTGCAGGTAGGTCTTCATCCACAGATGATGGAGCGAATTCATGTCTGCCTCCAAATACTAAGCATTCTTACAGTAATGATGCTTATTATATGCCCCCCGCAAAATCTTGTCAACGGGCATTCTGCAAAAAAATAAGGCGAGGGGCCCCGCACCACGGTGCGAAGCCCCTCGCCGGATCGGATTCAGAAAAATTGCGCGGTTCAGCCGGCCAGAGCCGCCTCGGCCGCATGGGTGCCGGCCAGACGGCCGGAGGTCAGGGCAAAGCCCAGGCCCACGCCTTCCACATTCACGTAGGCGGCCACGCTAACGCCGCTGCAGTTGTTGCCGGTGGCGTACAGGCCGGTGATGGGCTGCATGTTCTCGTCCACCACCTGCAGTTCGCTGGTCACATCCACGCCGCCCAGCGCGCCCAGCACGGCGTTATAGCCCTTGGTCACGTAGTAGGGCGCTTCGCTCACCGCGTACACCAGGCTCTCGGCGCTCTTTCGGCGCTCTTGAAGAATTCCTCATCCACGCCGGTCTCCACATAGGTGTTGTAGCGTTCCACCGTTTCTTTCAGAACGTCCGGATCGCAGCCGATGAACTCGGCCACCTCGTCCAGGGTCTGGCACACCTTGCCGTCCCCGCTGGCGGTCAGCGCCTCAAAGTCGGCGGCGAACACCTCCGGATCAATGGGGGCATGGTAGACGGTGGGATCCCCGTTCTCGTCTATAATGCCGAAACGATCCCAGTAGTGCACCCAGGTGCCGGTGTTCTCCTGGGTCATGTCGGTCCAGCGGTCCACGGTGGCCTGATCCACAATGGTAAAGGCATAGCCGCCCTGGGCCAGCACCGCGCTGGAGAACTCCACGGTATCCTTCAGCAGATCCTCGTTCATAAACCGCTGGCCCAGCTGGTTCACCCACAGAACCGGGGTGTTCAGGGTCAGCTGTTCGCTGGTGATGTCGGCCGTCTTGGTGCCCACGCCATGGTTCATGGTCAGCAGCGTGCCCTTGGCAGCGCCCACATCGTACATCATCTGCAGGCCGGAACCGTCGTTGCCGCCGATAACGCTCACGGTGTCGTACACCTTGTCGCCCAGGGCTTCCCGCATCATTTCCTCATTGCCCGCAAAGCTGCCGGTAGCCACGATCACCGACCCGGCATGAACGGTCAGGGTGCCGCCGTCCTCCTTGGTGCACACCGCGCCGGTCACAGCGCCGCTGTCATCGGTGAGCAGGCTGGTGGCGGTGGTGTTGTAGCGGATCTCCACCCCGTTCTCCTCCAGGGACTGGCCCAGATAGGTGAAGGGATCGGCGTTGTTCCAGCGGTGGTAGATGATGGTCTCGTCAAAGTGGGCAATCTGCTGGGCGGTTTTGGACAGATATACATTCACGCCCTTGTCCAGCAGGTATTCCACAGTGTTTTTGGCTTCGCTCACAAAGGTGCGCACCAGCTGGGCGTTGGCCAGCTGATTGCCCTGATCCATGATCTTTTCGTACCAGTATTCCTCGTCGGAACCCAGGTCATCGCCGTAGCGCTCTTCCTGCAGGGAAGTGCCGATGGCGAACATGCCCTGGGCCGCGTTGCCCATGCCGCCCAGCACGCCGGTGCTTTCCACACCCAGTACCTGCGCACCCGCCTCGGCGGCGCTCAGGGCAGCCATGGTGCCGGAAGCGCCCATGCCGATCACCAGTACGTCGGTGGTAACTTCTTCATCCTCGCCCGCAGGCTCGGCGCTTTCCTCAAAGGACATCCCGGCCTGGGTCAGGGCATCCTTGGCGGCGGCCATCACGGCCGTGCTGGTCACGGTGGCGCCCGCCACCCCGTCAACATCCGGGCTCTGGGCATCCAGAATGGCCTGGGCCAGTTCCGGCAGGGCGGCGCCGCCGATGGTGGCGGTTTCGCTGTCACCGGCCGCGTCCACAGCGGTGATCGCGCCGCCCTCGATGGTCACGGTGACGCTGACTTCACCGCCGAACCCCTCGGCGGTGCCGGTATAGGTGCCGTCGACGGGGCCGGCGGCGGAACTGTCGGAAGCCGGGCTGCTCGGGCTGCTCTGTCCGCTGCAGCCGCACAGAACGGCGGCCAGCATCAGAACGCTCAGAAGCAGAGCCAGCAGCTTTTTGCCAGTGGTTTTCATGCTTGTTGTTCCTCCTTGCGAATCTTGCACAGCGGCGGAAAGGGCCCGCTTCCGCCGCCTGGTTCACAACCCGCGCCGCGGCACGGATTGCTCGGTCTGCGTTAAAAGATTATCACGGAAGCCGGGCCGCTCACAATTGACGCAGCTTGTGTCAAAAGTGGTTTATTTTTGGGTTTTCCTGGCGGATTGCCGGTGCTATACTGTAAGAAAAGACACTGTATAAGGAGGAAACGCCATGGCGACCAAAGCGGATTGGGCACCGGTTCTGGCGGGACTGTCCGGTGGCACGGCCCGGGCCGGCGGGGTACAGCTGGCGGTCTGCGGCCCGGGGGAGCATCCGGGCGCCCATCTGCAGCTGCTGTTTGCGCCGGAGCGGGCGGTGCTCGGCCTGCGGGACGGGCGGCGGGTACCGCTGTGCGCGGGCAGCGTGCTGCTGCTGCGCAGCCGGGCGGGCTGCCGGGTGGAGAGCGGCCGGGCGCTGGCGGTGCGGTATCCGGAATCCTTTTTTGACGGGCTGTTCTTCAGCCAGCTGGCGGACTGCCGCATCCTGTACGACCTGATGCGCCTGCCCGATCCGGAGGAGGAATTCCTCTGCTTCGATTACCGGGCGGACGAACCGGTGTGGGAATGCCTGCTGGCCCTGTGCCGGGAACTGCTGCTGGGGGACGGATTTACCGTCAAGCTGCTGCACTGCGGCACGGTGCAGCTGTTCACCCTGCTGCAGCGGGGATTTCGCGATCATCTGGCGGTAAGCCGTTCCACCATGCTGCGCCAGAACGCTTTCGGCCGGATGCTCAAGTACATGGGGGATCACTACGACACGGTGACCCTGGAGGAACTGGCCTGCCGGTTCAACTACAACCCCAGCTATCTGTCCGCCTATTTCCGGCGGGTCACGGGGGAGACCTTCAGCCGCAAGCTGTATCACATCCGGATGGAGCAGGCCATCTGGGCGCTGGAACATACCGACCGCCCGGTGCAGGATATCAGCCAATCGCTGGGGTTCAAAGAAAAAAGCTATTTTCTGCGCCGGTTCAAAGCGGAGTACGGCTGCACCCCCACCCAGTACCGCAAACAGCTGGGATTGCCGCCGCGGGGAGAATGTGCCCCGGACCGGACAGAGCAAAGCGGATAAAACAACAGCGCGGACTGACGGAAGAAGGGTCAGGTCCGCGCTTTTTGATTTTTAGCGAACAGAGCAGTTTTGTTAAACGACAGGGCAGGATTCGGGAATAAAGTGGGCTGGAAATCCTTTGTAAAATTGGGTATGATGGAATTGCACAAAACAAGTGGAGCTCACTTAATAAAACTGTGCATAAGACCCAAAATATGCGGCCGGGCTGAACACATCCGGTCGTTTTAAAAGGAGGAAATACAGATGAAAAAAGCAATTGCATTGGTTTTGGCGCTGGTTCTCTGCCTGGTTCTGATGGCCGGCTGCAGCACCGGTGAATCCACCAGCCAGCCTGCCGCGGGCGGCTCCAGCGAGCCGGCGTCCACCGGCGGCACCGCCGGCGGCGACAGCAAGGGCGTCATCTACGGCATCTACAAATCCGGCGACCAGACCTGGTTCCTGGACGAGGGCGCGGCCGCCAAGGAGGCCGCCGAGGCTGCCGGCTATGAGTTCAACTACGTGGACGTGGGCCTGGATCCCGAGAAGTACCTGAAGGCCATCGACAATGCCATCGCCAACAAGGCCGCCGGTGTGGTCACCTGCACACCCGACCAGACCATGTCCCAGGCCGTTGTGGATAAGCTGAGCGGCGCCGGCATCCCGGTGGTTGCCGCCGACGACGCCCTGGAAGTGAACGGCGAAAAGCTGGTTCCCTGGGTGGGCATCAACGCCTACGCCATCGGCCAGGCCAACGGCGAGTGGCTGGCCAACTACGCCATTGAGAACGATCTGATGGGCAAGGAAGACGTGGGCCTGCTGATTATGACCATCGACACTGTGTCCAGCTGCGTGCCCCGCGCGGAGGGCGAAGTGGACAAGTTCCTGGAACTGTGCCCGGAATGGGACGAGAGCAAGATCTTCTACGCGGACAACGACGGCACCACCGATAAGGGCAATACCCAGGCCGCTGCCGTGATCACCGCCCATCCCGAAATCAAGACCTGGCTGGTTACCGGCGCCAACGAAGAATGCTGCATCGGCGCGGCCCGCGCGCTGGAGAGCGCCGGCCTGGACAAGGACGCCTGCGTGGTTGGTCTGGGCGCTTACATGGCGAAGGACGAGTTCAAGAAGGAAGGCGGCTCCTGCATGAAGGCCTCCACCTACTTCTCCTCTGTGGACGTGGGCGCCGGTTCCATCGAGGTTCTGCTGCAGCTGATCAACGGCGAAGAGCCTCCCATGGAGACCGCGGTGGACGCCGTGGTCGTAACCCCCGAGAACTATGTGGAAGTGATGGGCTCCTACGCCGAATAACTTCCACCAACAGGGCCGGCCTGCACGGAAAACAGGAGGGGACGCGCCCGGCGGCGCGTCCCCTTTGCTGTGCCCTGTATCACTGTTCGTCCCGATATTTCTGCGGCGTCATGCCCAGCTGCCGGCGGAAACAGGTGCAGAAATGGCTTTCGCTGTTGAATCCGCACCGGAACGCCACCTCCTTGACGGTGAGCGGGCTGGAGCGAAGCAGATACCGGGAATAGTCCAGCCGTACCATCACCAGATAGCGGTGCGGCGTGAAACCGGTCTCCCGCTTGAACAGGCGGGAAAAGTAAAAGGGGCTGAGCATGGCCTGCCGGGCCAGCAGCTCCACCGAAATATCCCGGTCCAGGTGATCGCTGATATAGCGGATGGACTCCTCCACAACAGCCGACTGCTGGGCCTGGCCGCGGCTTTCCTCGGCACAGAGAATCACGTCGGTCAGAAGATCGGTGATGTATTTGGACAGACGCAGTTCCGGCGTCGGCACCCGGTCTTTGTACAGGGTCAGCAGTTTGCGCAGGCTGTGGGTGGCGGCATAATGCCCCGCCATACGCAGCACACAGCCGTTTTTGGCGGCCAGTTCGTAGTAGTGGCGGGCCATCGGCCCGTCAAAATGAATCCACTCGATCTCCCAGCCACCTCCGGTGGCGGCATAGCGGTGCGGCGCGTAGCAGTCCAGCACCACGATATCCCCCTTCTGCAGGGTGCGGCGGCGGCCTTCGGTCTCCACATAGCCGGTGCCGCGGGTGATATACATCAGCATGAAACAGTCAAAGGTACGCCGGTCCACACAGTAGCTGGTGTCGCACAGATAGTGGCCCAGATACACCGGATAAAAGGCCAGTTCCTTGCCGGCCGCGCTGGGAATGTGCGCGTACAGTACAGATTCGGGCAAAGTGCCGATATCATGCGGCTTCAAGCCGATCCCCCCTCTTCAAGCGGCAATCTATTTTCCTAGTATAGCAAATTCTCCGGCCGCTCTCCATCGGCCGGTCGAAATAAGAGCAGTTTTTTGCAATAAAACCACAGTTTACCGCAAGCCCGGCCGGTGCGCCCGCCGGATCTTCTGGAGGTATGACAGATGAGCATGAAGTTCCCCTATTCCGTTGAGCTGGAGACAAAACCGGACTTTGAAGCCTGCATGGAGCGGGTCTATGCCTGGTACAACCATCAGGTGCTGGATCGTGTGCCGGTGCGCTTTTCCGCCCACAACGCCGAGTACAACACCGTGGATCGGGCCGACCGCTGGCCCACCCTGAAAGACCGCTGGTTCGACGCGGAATACCAGGTGGACAAGTACCTGAACAGCATCCGGGGCAAGAAGTTCCTGGGGGAAAGCTTTCCGGTATACTGGCCCAATCTGGGCCCCAACGTGTACCCCTGTATGCTGGGGGGCGAAGTGGAGTTCGGCGACGTGACCACCTGGGCCCGCCACACGCTGCACGACTACAGCGAGGCGTCCCGCTACCGGTTTGACCCGCGCAGTCCGTATTTCAAAAAGCTGGACGAGATGACCGACATCGCCCTGGAAAAGGGCAAGGGCCTGTTCATCACCGGCTACACCGATATCCACCATGGCCCGGACTGCGCCGACGCCATCCGGGGCACCGAGGCGCTGTGCATGGATCTGTACGACGAGCCGGAGGAGGCCAGGGCCTTTATCGAGCAGTGCAGCCTGGATTTTGAGCGGGTGTTCCACTATTTCAACGACAAGCTGCGCGCCCATGACCAGCCGTCGGTCACCTGGATCAATATCCCGTCCTATGAGTCTTTCCACATTCCGGGCATGGATCTGTCCTCCATGCTCAGCCGGGAGCAGTTCCGGGAATTTGTGCTGCCTGTTCTGCAGCGAGAGGTAAAGGTAGCCCGCCACAACGTGCTGCATATGGACGGCAAGGGGGTGGCCCGCCATCTGGATGATTTCCTGGCTATTCCGGAGCTGGCCGGCATCCAGTGGGTGCAGGGTGTCGCGGAGGATGAGCCGATCCTGCAGTGGGTGCCGCTGATCCAAAAAATCCAGAACGCCGGCAAGGGCGTGGTGGTGGATCTGAAGGTGGAGGAACTGGAGCCCTTCATGGACGCGGTTTCGCCCGAAGGCATCTACCTGTGCATCGCCTCCGACGACGAGGAAGAGCAGCAGGCCATCCTGAAACGGCTGCTGAAATGGAAGTAACCCGAAACGGGCCGGTGCTGGTGCTGCGGGGCGGCGACCTGTGCGTTCATGTACGCCCCGGGCGAGGCGGACGGATTGACCGGCTGTTTCACGGCCCGTCCGGCGGGTTCCAGCCGGTGTTTGTGTCCGGTACGGCCTGCCGTGCGCCCCGGCCCGGCGACGCTTTTGAAGAACACGATACCTGCGGCCTGGATGACGGGTTTCCCACCCTGCTTCGGGAAACCGTGGAATTGCCCGACGGCCCGGTGCTTTACCCGGATCACGGGGAGATCTGGTCCACCCCCATGGAGTGGCGCCGGGGCGGGGAGTCGCTGATCTTGTTCATGGAAAGCCGTCTGCTGCCGTACCGGTATGAAAAGACCCTGCGCCTGGAAGGGGATAGCCTGCATCTGCACTGGTGCATCCGCAATACCGGCCGGTATGCGTTCCCCTGTCTGTGGACCTTCCACGGCCTGTTCCGCTACAGTCCCGACCTGCGGGTGCGGCTGCCCGAAAGTGAGGGGAATGGGGTTCTGTGCACCTGTTCCAGCCCCCGCCTGGGGCCGGCGGGAACCCACCTGCACCGCAGCTCGCTGTTGGAACGCCTGCCTGCGCCTGTGCCGCCTACAGCGGAAAAATTCTGGCTTCTGGGCCGGGTACGGCAGGGCCGCTGTGCGCTGGAATATCCCGCCGAAGGCATGGCGGTGGTGCTTTCCTATGATCCCGCCCGGCTGCCATATCTGGGCTTCTGGGTTACGGCGGGCGGATTCAAGGGTGAGTATAACTGCGCGCTGGAACCCTCCACCGGGTGGTATGATTCGGTGGACTGTGCCCGCCGGCAGGGAAGCTGCCCGGTGCTGGAGCCGGGGCAGGAACAAAACTTTTCCATGACCATACGTATATGCCCGCTGCAGCAAGCAGAAAAGGAGGCTTTTGCATGACCGACCGCGAACTGTTTTTTGCCATCGCACGGAGGGAGCCCACCGACCGGCTGTATTTCTGCCCGGATATTACCGACTGGTACCTGGGCAATCACCGGGGCCCGGGGGAACCGCTGAAATACGGGCCCGGCGTGTTCATCCCGGAGGAGGACTCCATCCGGCACGAACACCAGGAGCATCTGGACCCGGAGTTCCGGGATCTGTCCCTGCTGGACTTCCACCGTCGTTACGGATGGGGCATCCACTGCCATATCCGGGACTGGTACCGGGTGGATTACGCCCCCGGCACCCGGCTGGATACCACCGTGGAGGGGGACCGGATGACCCAGGTGTGGAGCGGCCCCGCGGGCTCGCTGACCCGGCACTGGCAGCTGGCGGCGGACGGCAGCTGGGCGTCGCTGGATTACTGGATGGACGGCCCGGAGGATCTGCCGGTGCTGGAAAGCCTGGTGGAGGCCGAACGCTATACCCTGCTGGACGAGAACATCCGCCGGGTGCTGGACGGCATCGGCGGGATGGGTCAGGCGGATATTGTGGTCAACCGCTCGCCATTCGGCAAGCTGCTGCACGAATACCTGGGCTTTGCCCAGACGGTGTTCCTGCTGGAGGACGAGCCGGAACTGTGCGAACATTTTCTTGAGGTTCAGACCCGCAAGGACAAGGAACTGATGGAGCTGGCGGCTGCCTCCTCCTGCAGCCTGGTGCTGATCTGCGACCACGCGGATTCCACCCTTTTTTCGCCCACTATGTACCGGCAGTGGTGTATTCCGTTCTATAAACAGGCGGGGGAGATCCTGGGCAGGGCAAACAAGTTTGTATCCACCCATCTGGACGGCAACCTGCACACCTTGCTGCCGCTCATGGCGCAGACCGGGTTCCACATTCTGGACGGCTGCACCCCCGCCCCCATGTTCGACTACGAACCGGAGGAGCTGGCGGCCTCGCTTGCTCCGGAACAGACCGCTTTTGTGGGGGTGCCCTCCGCGCTGTTCTGCGACGGCACCAGCGAAGAAGAACTGTTTGCCCTGGCCGACCGCATTCTGCGGGCATTCCATGGCCGGGTGATCCTGAACGTGGGCGACATCCTGCCCGCCAACGGCGATATCCGCAAGGTGATCGCCCTGGGCGAATACGTAAAACGACATCCCCTGAACGGAAAAACGGCCGGGCGGTAGCCCTCGCTGTGCTTTCCGGCACTCGAACCGAAAACGGCCGGGCCAGTTTGGCCCGGCCGTTTTCGGTGAAAACAGGCTTTGCGTAAAATTTTTGTGAAAAAAGAATTGCAAAGCGCGGTGTTTTTTGGCATAATAGGTCTAATCAAATTCTGAAAAGTGAGGCGTCGGTATGGAATTGCTGGAACAGCGCATCCGGGAGCAGGGTCAGGTCCGCCCCGGCAACATTCTGAAGGTGGACCACTTTCTGAATCATCAGCTTGATGTGGAACTTCTGGACGAGATCGGCAAGGAGTTCTACCGCCTGTACAAGGACGAGGGCATCAACAAGATCCTGACCATCGAGGCGTCCGGCATTGCCATCGCCTGCATGACCGCCCGGTATTTCCAGGTGCCGGTGGTTTTCGCCAAAAAGGCCAAGAGCAAGAATCTGGACGGGGAAGTGTTCACCTCGGTGGTGCACTCCTACACCTACGGGCGTGACTATGACATCACCCTGGCCCGCAAGTTCCTGGGCCCGCAGGACAAGGTGCTGATTATTGACGATTTCCTGGCGGTGGGCAAGGCCATGAACGGCCTGCTGGATATCTGCAAACAGGCGGGCGCCCAGGTGGGCGGCATCGGCATCGCCATCGAAAAAGGTTTCCAGCCCGGCGGCGCCGCGCTGCGGGCTGCCGGTTACCGGGTCACCAGCCTGGCCATTGTGGACAGCATGGGCGACGACGGTTCGCTGGAGTTCCGTCCGCAGTAAGGCAATAGAATAGTATTACTATAATAGTATAGAAAAAGGGACGCCCCGGCCGGGACGTCCCTTTTTGCAGGAAACAGTGGTTCAGGCATCCGCCTGTTCGTTTTCCTTGCCGTCAATGCGGCCCAGCATCAGCTCATAGCCGCCGGTACCGTACTGGATGCACCGGTTGATCCGGCTGATCGTGGCGGTGCTGATCTCCACGCTGCGCACGATCTGCTCGTAGGTCTTGCCGTCCAGCAGCATCCGGGCTGCTTTCAGCCGCTGGGCCATATCGCCCAGTTCCTTCACCGTGCACAGGTCCTCAAAAAACATATAGCATTCTTCCACACTGCGCAGGGCCAGGATCGTTTCAAACAGCTTGTCCGTTGTGGGGTTGTGCAGCCGGTCGTTTGCCGCCATTCCTTTCGCCTCTCTTTCTTCTTGCACGCTTTAGTCGGCTACAATGGTATCATACAAACGGATAAAAAGCAACTGTCTTGCCCGGTGCCCGCTTCGGAAGTTGTGAAGATTCTGCCAAGAAACTGTGACTGAATTTTGTACAAGTTCTCCACAAAAAAGTTCGGATAGACAAAAACTATGTAAAAATAATGCATTGCCTTTGTCCGCTTTGCGGAAGTATAATTTAGAGTATCATAGTGAAAAAGTGATGAAACCACTTTTTCGTATGAAGAATCAGGAGGGAAAGATATGAAAAAGATCGTGTGCTTTGTGCTTGCGGCTGCCATGGCGCTGAGTCTGGCTGCCTGCGGCAATGGTTCCGAAGGAAATGCATCCGGCGGCGACACCATTAAGGTGGGCATTATCGCCAACACCAGCGGCGATTCTTCCCAGTACGGCATTGCCGTCAGCCAGGGCGCCAAGCTGTACATCAAGCAGCTGAACGAAGAGGGCGGCATCAACGGCAAGCAGATCGAAGTTGTTGAGTACGACGACAAGGGCGCCACCGCCGACGCGGTCAACGCCTACGAGCGTATGAAGAGCGACGGGGTCACCGCCGTGATCGGCGCGGTGCTCACCAACACCACCCTGGCCGTGGCCGACAAGACCTATGAGGACAACATGCCGCAGGTCACCGCTTCCGCCACCGCGGCCAGCGTTACCGTGCTGGATCCCACCGATCCTAGCAGCGACATCCGCACCAACGTGTTCCGCGCCTGCTTCATCGACCCGTTCCAGGGCGAGAAGATGGCCGAGTACGCCCAGAAGCTGGGCGCCACCAAGTGCGCCGTGCTGTATGACAGCGGCAACGACTACGCCAAGGGCGTGGGCGACGCTTTCGCTGCCAAGTGCGAGGAGCTGGGCATCGAGTGCACCATTGAAGGCTACGCCACCGGCGACAAGGACTTCAAGGCGCAGCTGACCAACATCAAGGCTTCCGGCGCCGAGTACATCATGTGCCCCAACTACCTGGAGGACGTGGGCCTGATCGTGACCCAGGCCCGTCAGCAGGGCATCACCGCCGGTTTCCTGGGCGGTGACGGCTGGTCCGGCGTAAGCGCCTACGCTTCCGCTGAGGATCTGGAAGGCTCTTACTTCTGCTCCGGCTACGCGCTGGGCTCCAACGCTGAGTTCGAAGAGGCGTACGCCGCCGAGTACGGCGAGGCTCCCAAGCAGATGTTTGAGGCTCTGGGCTACGACGCTGCTCTGCTGATGTGCAACGCCATCAAGAGCGCGGAGGAGCAGGGCCTGGAGGCTGGCTCCGACGAGTACAAGCAGGCTGTGATCGATGCTATGAAGGCCACCAACGGCCTGGAGGGCGTCACCGGCACCTTCAGCTTCGACGATCAGAACAACCCCATCAAGTCCGCCTCCATCCTGCAGATCCAGGGTGGCGAGGAAGTCTTTGTGGAGAACTTCTGATCCAGGTTCCCGTAAGTCTTATTGATCGTGCAGGGGGGCCATCCCCCCTGCACGATTTTTCACATCCGGCCGCCGGTGCGGCATTACCGAACTATTCATCTGAACCGGAAAGGATCTGACCGCTATGTCACTGATTTCACAAATCATCAGCCA
This sequence comes from uncultured Gemmiger sp., assembly GCA_944386225.1. Taxonomy (GTDB): domain Bacteria; phylum Bacillota; class Clostridia; order Oscillospirales; family Ruminococcaceae; genus Gemmiger_A. The sequence goes on along the minus strand of CALXAH010000005.1, from coordinate 37,554 downwards.
GCTGGTCAACGGGTTGCAGTCCGGCTCCATCTACGCCCTGGTCGCGCTGGGGTACAGCATGGTGTACGGCATCATCCTGCTGCTGAACTTTGCCCACGGCGACATTATCATGATCGGCGCGTATGTGGTGTTCTACGCCATGACCAGCTTCAGCCTGCCCCCGCTGGTGGCGGTGCTGCTGGCCGTCATCGCCTGCACCCTGCTGGGCGCTCTGATTGAAAAAGTTGCCTACACCCCGCTGCGTTCGGCCCCCCGCCTGTCGCTGCTGATCACCGCTATCGGTGTTTCTTTCCTGCTGGAAAACGGCGCGCAGCTGGTGTTCGGCGCCGGCGCCAAGAACGTGCCCAGCTTTATTGACGGCGGCGTTCAGATCGGCGACGTGTACCTGAGCTATGTTTCGGTGGTCACCATTCTGGTATCGGTGGCGTCCATGGTCGTGCTGACCTTCCTGGTGCAGAAGACCAAACTGGGCAAAGCCATGCGCGCGGTGTCTGAGGACATGGGCGCGGCCCAGCTCATGGGCATCAGCCTGAACCGCACCATCTCCTTCACCTTCGCTGTCGGTTCGGCCCTGGCCGGTATCGGCTCGGTGCTGTATATCTGCGCCTACGGCCAGGCCAGCCCCACCATGGGCTCCATGCTGGGCCTGAAGGCGTTTGTGGCGGCGGTGCTGGGCGGCATCGGGTCCATCCCGGGCGCGATGATCGGCGGCTTTGTGATCGGCCTGCTGGAAGCGCTGGTCACCGCCGTGGGCCTGTCCACCTGGAAAGACGGTGTGGTGTTTGCGGTGCTGATCGTGGTGCTGCTGGTCAAGCCCACCGGCATTCTGGGCCGCCAGATTACCGAGAAAGTGTAAGGGGGTTGGGAAGATGATCGAAAAACGCAAAACGATCCCCATGCCGGCTCGGTATCTGATCAATACAGTGCTGGTTCTGGCCGTGTTCGGCCTGTTCTTTGGCCTGATGCAGGGCGGCGTCATCGACGGCTACAGCCGCACCGTGCTGTCCCTGGCGGGCATCAACATTATCCTGGCCGTTTCCCTGAACGTGGCCACCGGTTACCTGGGCCAGCTGCCTCTGGGCCATGCAGGCTTCATGGCGGTGGGCGCCTACACCGGCGGTATCTTCCTCAAGGGGGTAAATGCCTCCGAACTGAGCGGCCCGCTCTACGCGCTGGCTATCCTGGCGGCGCTGGTGCTGTCCGGCGTGGTGGCGGCCATCTTTGGTGTGCTGATCGGCATTCCGGCCCTGCGCCTGCGGGGCGACTATCTGGCCATCATCACCCTGGGCTTCGGCGAGGTCATCCGCGTGATTATCCAGAACATCGACGATGTGCTGGGCTTTGAATTCACCGGCGGCATCTCCGGCCTCAAGCGCATTCCCTCCTTTACCAATTTCTATCTGGTGCTGGCCTGCGTGGTGGTCACCTGCCTGGTGATCCATATGGTGATGAAGTCCCATCACGGCCGCGCCATCCTGGCCATCCGGGAAAACGAGATCGCCGCCGAATCCAGCGGCATCAACACCACCTACTACAAGGTTATGGCCTTCTCTCTGTCGGCTTTCTTCGCCGGCGTGGCGGGCTGCCTGTACGCGGGCCATATCGGTTCGCTGGTTCCCAAGGATTTCGGCTTCATGAAATCCATCGAGATCCTGGTCAACGTGGTGCTGGGCGGTCTGGGCTCCATGGTGGGCTCGGTGATGTCCGCCTCCGTGCTGACCATCCTGCCCGAGGCGCTGCGTGCCTTTGAGGACTACCGCATGGTGGCCTACTCGCTGGCGCTGATCGTGGTGATGATCTTCAAGCCCTCCGGCCTGATGGGCCAGTATGACTTCTCCATGAGCCGTATTCTGGAGAAGCGGCTCAACCGCGGCGGCCGCAAGACTGCCGCCCAGGCGAAAGGGGGTAAGGGCGAATGAGCAGCAAGACGAAACTGATCCCCGTACCGGGCAGCGGTATGGTGCCCGAGCGGGACATTGACAAAATGCCCATTCTGGACGCCCGCCACCTGGGCGTGGATTTCGGCGGCCTGACCGCTGTGGACGACTTCAACCTGGCCATCGGACGCACCGAGATCGCCGGCCTGATCGGCCCCAACGGCGCGGGCAAGACCACCGTGTTCAACCTGCTGACCAACGTGTACCAGCCCACCCGCGGCTCCATCCTGCTGGATGGGGTGGACACCAAGGGCAAAAAGGTGTACCAGGTCAACCAGATGGGCATTGCCCGTACCTTCCAGAACATCCGTCTGTTCAAGGAACTGTCGGTGGCCGATAACGTAAAGATCGGCATGCACAAATCCCTGAACTGCCGCCTGCCCTCCGCCGTGCTGCGGCTGCCCTCCTACTGGAAAGAGGAGAAGGCCGCCCAGGAGAAGGCCCTGGATCTGCTGAGTATCTTCGGCATGCAGGACCTGGCCGAGGTCAAGGCCGGCAGCCTGCCCTACGGCGCCCAGCGCCGTCTGGAGATCATCCGCGCCCTGGCCAGCGAGCCCAAGCTGCTGCTGCTGGACGAGCCGGCCGCCGGTATGAACCCCTCTGAGACCGCCGAACTGATGCAGAACATCAGCAAGATCCGGGACACCTTCCAGATCGCCATTATGCTGATCGAGCATGACATGAACCTGGTCATGGGCATCTGCGAGGGCATCGCCGTGCTGAACTACGGCAAGATCATCGCCAAGGGCACCCCCGACGAGATCCGGAACGACCCCGTCGTGATCGAGGCCTATCTGGGCAAGAAGGAGGCGTGAACGTATGCTGAAGGTTGATAACATCAATGTGTATTACGGCAACATCCACGCCATCAAGGACGTTTCCTTTGAGGTGAACGAGGGCGAGATCGTTACCCTGATCGGCGCCAACGGCGCGGGCAAAAGCACCATTCTGAAAACTATCTCCGGCCTGCTTCGCACCAAGACCGGTGATGTGATCCTGAAAGGGGAGAGCATCAAGAGCGTGGCTCCCCACAAGATCGTGGCCAAAGGTTTGGCCCACGTGCCGGAAGGCCGCCGGGTGTTCCTGGCCATGAGCGTGGAGGAGAACCTGGAGATGGGCGCCTATACCCAGCCCGCCTCCTCCATCGCCCCCAATATGCAGGAAGTGTTCCAGTGGTTCCCCCGCCTGAAGGAACGCCGCCGCCAGATGGCCGGCACCCTCTCCGGCGGCGAGCAGCAGATGCTGGCCATGGGCCGGGCCATGATGTCCGGCGCCAAGGTGCTGCTGCTGGATGAGCCTTCCATGGGCCTGTCCCCGCTGCTGGTCAAGGAGATCTTCGAGATCATCACCGAGCTGAACAAGCGCGGCATGACCATTCTGCTGGTGGAGCAGAATGCCCAGATGGCCCTGTCGGTGGCCCAGCGCGCCTACGTGCTGGAAACCGGCCGGATCATCATGCAGGGCAGCGCCGCCGAATTGCTCAACGACGATTCGGTGCGCAAGGCCTACCTGGGCGCATAAACCGGAGCAACAAACGGGGCGTACCGCTTGGCGGTACGCCCCGTTTTCTGCCGCAAGATATAAAACAGGCGCCCCGGCCTTTGACCGGGGCGCCTGCTTTGTACTGTGTATCCGACCGGCAATCAGCCCTGTACCAAAGCCAGGGTATCGCGGGCGATCATCAGTTCCTCATTGGTGCAGACCATCAGGATCTTCACCTTGCTGTCGGCAGCGGACATGTCGATGATGTCCTCACCGCGCAGCGTGTTCTTCTCGGGATCCAGCTTCATGCCCAGGAACTCCATCCCGGCGCATACGTCGCGGCGCACATTGCCGTCGTTCTCGCCGATACCGCCGGTGAAGACCACGCAGTCCAGACCGCCCATGGCGGCGGCGTAGGCGCCGATGTACTTCTTGATCTGGTACTTCAGCATATCGGTGGCCAGCAGCGCGCGCTCGTTGCCGTTCTCGGCAGCGGTGGTCACGTCACGCATATCGCTGGAAACGCCGCTCACGCCCAGCAGGCCGCTCTTCTTGTTCAGGTAGTCGGCCATCTCCTGGCCATGGATGCCCAGCTTCTGCTCCATGTAGGTTACCACGCTGGGATCCACGTCGCCGCAGCGGGTGCCCATCAGCACGCCGGCCAGCGGGGTCAGGCCCATGCTGGTGTCCACACACTTGCCGCCGTCCACAGCGGTGATGGAGGAACCGTTGCCCAGATGGCAGGTAACCATCTTCAGCTCGGCGGGATCCTTGCCCAGGAACTTGGCGGCGGCCATGCTCACATAGCGGTGGCTGGTGCCGTGGGCGCCGTAACGGCGGATGGAGTACTTCTCGTACATCTCGTAGGGCACGCCGTACATATACGCCTTGGGAGGCATGGTCTGGTGGAAGGTGGTGTCAAACACAACCACGTTGGGCACCTGCTCGCCAAACACCTTCTTGGCGCTGCGCAGGCCCTGCACATGGGCCATGTTGTGCACCGGAGCCAGCGGGGCGATCTCCTCGATCTTGTCGATGATGGCGTCGGTCACGATCTCGCTCTTGGTAAAGAACTCCGCGCCCTGCACCACGCGATGGCCGATGGCGCCGATCTCGCTCTTGTCGGCAACCACGGCGCCCTCGCCGGTGGTCATCATCTCCACAACCTTCATAAAGGCCTCGGTATGGGTGGGGAAGGGAACCTCCACGCTCCACTTGCCGCCGTTGGCCTGGTGGGTGATCTTGCTGCCCTCGATGCCGATGCGCTCGCACAGGCCCTTGCACAGAACGGTTTCACCCTCCATGTCGATCAGCTGGTACTTCAGAGAAGAAGAACCGCAGTTGATCACCAGAATCTTCATTGTCGAACTCCTCCCGATGTTTTTGGTCACGGATATAAGGGCGGAAGTACATTCTCCCGCCCGAATCCTGATTTTACTTTGCGACAAAACTATTATATAATGGACGCATCGCTTTTTCAAGGCAAAAACCGGCCAAAAGCCGACAAAAAGGAGGCGCGGATATGCGCGTTGCGGGCATCATTGCCGAATACGATCCCTTTCACGCCGGGCACGCCTGGCAGCTCGGGCAGCTGCGGCAGCTGGGCTTTGACCGGATCGTGATCTGCATGAGCAGCTGGGCGGTGCAGCGGGGCGGCGTGCCCATTCTGCCGCCGTCGGTGCGGGCGCGGGCCGCGCTGGAGGCCGGGGCGGATCTGGTGATTGCTCTGCCCGCGCCCTATGCCTGCCGCAGCGCCGAGGGCTTTGCCGCCGCCGGAGTGGGGCTGCTGAACGCGCTGGGTTGTGTGGATACGCTGGCGTTCGGGGCCGAGACCGCGGACAAGGACGCCCTGCTGGATACGGCCCGCCTGCTGCTGGGGCAGCCCTACGCAGCCGCGCTGCGGCAGCAGCTGGCAGGGGGCGCGCCCTATGCCGCTGCCCGGGCCGCCGCTGCGGAGAGCGTCCGTCCCGGCACGGGGGCACTGCTGGCCGGGCCCAACAACAACCTGGGGGTGGAGTATTGCAAAGCCATCCTGACCCAGCACGCCGCCCTGACCCCGCTGCCGCTGCCCCGCCGGGGGGCCGCCCACGGCCAGGAAGGAGAGAGCAATGGATTTGCCAGCGCCAGCTGGATCCGCCGCCGTATCGCCCTGCGGGGGATCGAGGGGGCCCGGGGCCTGGTGCCGTCGGATGCTTTCGCTTTATACCGGCAGGCGGCTGCCGCCGGGCTTTTGAGCAGCGCGCGGACCTTTGACCTGGTGCTGCTCAGCCGCCTGCGCGCCCTGACGCCGGAGCAGCTGGCCCGTGTCCGCGGAGTGAACGAGGGGCTGCAGCACCGGCTGGCCGAAGCGGTGCGCACCGCGCTTACCGCCCGGGCGCTGTACGACACAGCCAAAACCCGCCGCTACGCCCACGCCCGGCTTCGCCGCCTGGCGCTGGACGCGGCGCTGGATTACCGGGAGGGTGCACTGCCCGACCGGCCGCCCTATCTGCACGTTCTGGCCGCCCGCCGGCCGGCGCTGGCGCTGTGCGACAGCGCGCAGCTGCCCTGCGGCGTATCGCTGGCCCGGCTGATGCGGCAAAGCGAGGACTGCGCTGCGGTGGGAAAGGCAGAGTGCGCCGCGGCGGATTTTGCCTGCCTGTGCCGTGCCCGGCCCGCCGGAATGGGGCAGGCCCTGACCCAAAAACCGGTGATCCTGTAAAAACCGTACAGTCGTTTTCCACAGAAAGACGGATTCGTGAACAAGATGTAAACTTTGCGCCAAAATTTGCATTTTTGTCCTTGAACCGGGTTCTGAATGTTGAATACCTTTTAACAAAGTGGTACAATAACATCAAATGGCGAGTTTTTCCACGCAGACGTTGCAACGAGAAATTCGACGGAGAGGATAGGTGACAGTTAATGACTACCAACAAGCACGTATTGACCTGGCTGGACGAAATGGTCGCGCTGGTCAAGCCCGACAAGGTCGTCTGGATCGACGGCAGCGAGGAGCAGCTGAAGGCTCTTCGTGAGGAAAGCTTCAAGACCGGCGAGATGCAGCCCCTGAACGAGGAGCTGCTGCCCGGCTGTGTGCTGCATCATACCGCGGTGAACGACGTGGCCCGTGTGGAAGGCCGCACCTACATCTGCACCAAGAAGAAAGAGGACGCCGCCCCCATCAACAACTGGATGGAAACCAGCGAGATGAAGGCCAAGCTGATCCCCATGTACGACGGCTGCATGAAGGGCCGTACCATGTACGTGCTGCCCTACTGCATGGGCCCCATCGGCAGCCCGTTCAGCAAGGTCGGCATTGAGCTGACCGACTCCATCTACGTGGTCATGAACATGGATATCATGACCCGTATGGGCAAGCAGGCTCTGGATCAGCTGGGCGACTCCAACGACTTCGTCCGCGGCCTGCACTCCAAGGCCAAGATGGAAGAGGAGAACCGCTACATCGTGCAGTTCCCTGAAGAGAACACCATCTGGTCCATCAACTCCGGCTACGGCGGCAACGTGCTGCTGGGCAAGAAGTGCTTCGCGCTGCGTATCGCCAGCTACCAGGGCCTGAAGGAAGGCTGGATGGCCGAGCATATGCTGATCCTGGGCATTGAGGATCCCACCGGCCATGTGGAATACATCACCGCTGCCTTCCCCTCTGCCTGCGGCAAGACCAACCTGGCCATGCTGATCCCGCCCGAAGTGTACGCCAAGCAGGGCTACAAGGTGTGGACCGTGGGCGACGATATCGCCTGGATGCACATCGGTGAGGACGGCCGCCTGTACGCCATCAACCCGGAGAACGGTTTCTTCGGCGTGGCGCCCGGCACCAACGAGAAGTCCAACCCCAACGCGCTGCACACCACCATGAAGAACACCATCTTCACCAACGTTGCCCACAACCTGGACAACAACACCGTGTGGTGGGAAGGCCTGGACAAGAACCCGCCCGAGAACGCCGAAGAGTGGACCGGCAAGAAGGTCAACGGCAAGGAGTGGGTTGCCGAGGGCAACAAGCTGGCGCATCCCAACAGCCGCTTCACCGCTCCCGCTGTGAACTGCCCCTGCCTGAGCAAGGAGTTCAACAACCCCAACGGCGTGCCTGTCACCGCCATGGTGTTCGGCGGCCGCCGCGCCAAGACCGCTCCGCTGGTGTTCCAGAGCTTCGACTGGAACCACGGCGTGTACGTGGGCTCCGCGATGGCTTCTGAGACCACCGCCGCTGCTGCCGGCGCCGTGGGCGTTGTCCGTCGTGACCCGATGGCCATGCGTCCCTTCACCGGCTACAACATGGGCGACTACTTCAATCACTGGATTGAGATGGGCGAGAAGCTGGGTGACAAGGCCCCGAAGATCTTCCATGTCAACTGGTTCCGTACCGACGACGAAGGCCACTTCATCTGGCCGGGCTTCGGCGACAACATGCGTGTGCTGATGTGGATGCTGAAGCGCTGCAAGGGCGAAGTGGACGCCGTGGAGACCCCGATCGGCTACCTGCCCAATGCGGAGGACATCGACATCACCGGCCTGGACGGCATCACCCTGGATACCGTCAAGGGCCTGCTGAGCGTGGATAAGGACCTGTGGCTGGAAGACTGCAACGGCGTGGAAGAACTGTACGACCAGATCGGCGAGCGTGTTCCCGCCGAGCTGCGCAAGCAGCTGGCCGACCTGCGTGCCCGCCTGAGCAAGTAAGCAAAGGCCCGCGCAAGCCCGCTTATACAGCAACAAAACGGCATGACCGGAACGGTCATGCCGTTTTTTGCGTTTTGTTACTCGCCGTTGCTTGCCTGCAACGGCGTCTGCCGGTATACTGTGGGCATATAAGGAGGGAAACGATATGCTGAGCCAAACAATTCAGGCTTACCGCAAGGCGAAGGGCCTGCCGCAGGAAGAACTTGCCGCCCGGCTGCATGTGGTGCGGCAGACAATCTCCAAATGGGAAAAAGGGCTCTCGGTGCCGGATGCCGACATGCTGATCCGGTTGGCAGAGGCACTGGATACCACCGTGAGTGCCCTGTTGGGGGAAGAGCCGCTGCCGGCGACGGAGCCGCTCTCCCCGGCGGAGCTGGCCCGGCGGCTGGAACAGCTGAACGAACAGTTTGCCGCCCGCGCCGAGCGCAGCCGAAAACGGTGGCGATGGTTCTTCTGCCTGCTGGGGGTGCTGGCGGTCTGGGCCCTTGCCAGGCAGCTGCTGGGCCTTTGGGCATCCTTTCAGTTTGAACAGGCAGTGGCTGCTTCTGAGTCGATGATCGGCGGCGCCGACGGGCCAACCTCCGTGTATGTGTCCTGGTTTTCCGGCGGATGGGCTGCCGTCCTGCTGCCTGCCGCCGCCGGTCTGGCGGCGGTTGCGGGTCTCTGGTACACCCGGCGGCGATAAAAAGGAGAAACGTATGAAAAAACGAATTCCCGTGCTTCTCTGTCTGCTGCTTGTCTGCCTGGCTGGCTGTGGAACCGGCGACCCGTCTTTGGCTCTTGAGGCGGGTGTCTGGCAGCTGGCCACCCTGCAATCCGTCGAACAGGAGGGCCAAATCGTTGCCCACGGCCCCGGCGCGGGCGTCGTGCCGGACACATCGGTGGAACTGCAACTGACCTGTAAAGCGGCGGAGGGGCTGCTGACCTTTTCCAACGAGACCAACGACCGGACCTGTTCCGGCAGTTACCGGCTGATCGAAAGCGGCCCGCAGTCCAATATCTACGAAATCACGGTGGAGAACACAGACGGGATGGCCGTTGTTTCCTACACGACCCGGCAGGATGGCGGCGAACTTCCCACCTTGGCTCTGCAGCTGGGCGATTGGACGGGGTACTTTGCCCTGGCGGAAATGTTGTAGTATCACCGACAACTGAATACAAATAAACGAGCGGCAGAGCCTTGTAGCTCTGCCGCTCGTTTTTCGTATAAGGAAAGGTTCAGACGGTGAACTCCATCAGCAGCGGCGAACCATCCGCGCCGCTTGTGGTGATGGCAAAATAGCGGGCAATGCCGTTTGCATCGGTGTAGGCAATACCCCGGTCGGGCAGGTCGCCCGCGAAGGTCATCCGGCTTGCCCTCGGCCAGCGCATCGGTGGTGTACAGTTCCTCGATGTCAAAGCGCATCTCGCCGCTGTCGCTTACGTCCCGCAGGGTCAGGGCCAGGAACCGGAAATCGGTTACCGGCGTATCAGCGGTAAATACCAGCTGCACCTGATAGTCGGAGGGATAGTCGGTGAACTGGTCGTATTCGGCCAGGCCACTCAGCAGGGCCTCGTCCGCAAAGGCTATCTGAACGGCGGGCTCCCGCACTGGGCCGCTGCCGTCCGATTCCTCCTTGTGGGCCTGTTCCCAGGCAATCTGCGCCTTTTGCTGATTGCTCGTACCCAGCTGGCGGGAGTAGACGATCTCCCCGGCAAACAGCCGCTGGGCCGCCAGCGGCGTAAAGGTCTCCCGGATGCTGGCCGTGTAGCGGGTGCCGTCCTGGGCGATCCAGTAATCCAGCAGGGTATACCCGGCGGTTTCATCGCCGGAGAAGGTCAGCGCGGTGGGAAGGATGCTGCCGCTTACCGCTACCGGCTCACTGCCGGTCAGATCAAAGGTTTCGTCCCGGATCAGGGCGTACACCGTTACCTGCCCGTCCTGTCGGGTCATATCCAGTACCGCGTGGCTCTCCACCCGTGTGACAAGGGCCTGCACCGGTGCCCCGTCCTGGCCCAGCACGGCTGTCTGAATGGCGGTGTTCAGCGCCGCGGAAGGCTGGGGCAGATCCTCCAGAGCCAGGGCCTTGTTTTCAAAAAAGCCCTCCGGCAGGGCGGCGTTTCCTTCGCCCCAGTCGCTCTCCCACCCGGCCAGCCAGTCATACCCGGCGTCAAAGTAGCTGCCGTCAATCGTCAGATAGGTGTTGCCCTCGTTGGCTACCGTGTGGGTTACCCCGTCGGTGGTGGTCACATAGAAGGTGATACCGCCGCCCGCCAGGGCTTCATGGCGGCTCAGCCGGCGGCCCCGGCTCTGGTTGATCAGTTCCACCGCCCGACGGATTTCTTCCTCGTTCAGCAGCTTGTACTGCTTGTCGGTATCCTGAGGCATTACCACCAGTTCCAGGCGGGATATATCCTCCGCCTGCAGATTGTTGGCCCATTGCAGGGATTCATCCGGCCGGTCATAGGCAAAGAAGGTCAGGGCGACAGTGACCGAACAGATCAGCAGCACCAGCAGGACGGCGGCGGGCTTTTTGTACCGCAGCACCGCCTTCACCCGGCTTTTTACCCCCACCTCGCCAAAGGCCAGGGGGCAGGGGGCCACCCGCCGCCGGGGCAGGCTGCAGGCCAGCAGCGCCTGGGAATAGTCCGCCCGGCCTGCCGGATCCAGGCGGCTCACCACCCGCTCGTCGCAGGCGGCCTCCATATCCCGGCAGAACAGGATATAGGCCAGCCAGATCACCGGATTGAACCAGTACACCGCCAGAAACGCAAATCCCAGCGGTTTGAACCAGTGATCCTTGCGGGCAATGTGGGCCTTCTCGTGGGCGATCACCGAGGGCAGCGCGCTCTCCGGCAGGGAAAAGGGCAGATAAATCCGGGGCCGCAAACCCCCCAGCACAAAGGGGGCGGCGATCCGGTCGGACTGCCAGATGTTGTCCCGCAGCCGCACCGCCGTGCGCAGCCGTCCTTTCAGCCGCAGCCAGCTGATAGCCGCGTAGAGCACCATCCCCGCCAGCCCGATCAGCCAGACCCAGCCGGCCAGCCAGGTGAGCACCTGCAGCGGGTTGACGCTGGCGGCAGGGCTTGGGGCCAGCGATCCGGTAAAGGCCGGATTCACCACCGCATCCACCGCCGGAATGCCGCTTTCAATGTGCGGTGTGGCCGAGTAGAGCATCTCTTCCGGCAGAACCTCCCGGGTGGGTACCAGGCTCCAGGGGTGGGGGATGGAGAACGGCAGCAGCCGGAATCCCACCACCGCCCACAGCAGCAGCCGGGGCCATCGGGGCGCCTTGCGGAACACAAGCCGCAGCACCAGCACCACCGCGATCAGCCAGCAGGCGGTCAGGCTGCGGTTGAACAGGGTCAGAAACACCTCACTCATGGCCGTTCTCCTTTCGGTATTCGTCGATCATCCGCTGTACCTGGTCGATCTCCCGGTCGGTCATCTTCCGGTGCCGGGTAAAGGCCGCCAGAAACGCGGGCAGCGACCCCTCGAACTTCTTCTCCACCATCTCGTCGATCTCGGCAGCCTGTACCTCGTCCTTGCTTACCAGGCTGCGCACCACCGTGTCCTCGTTCACCAGCACCCCCCGCTGGGCCAATCGCTTGATTACGGTGTAGGTGGTGGTGGGTTTCCAGCCCAGCTGATCCCGGCACAGGGCCACCAGTTCGCTGCTTTTGACCGGTTCGTGGGCCCACAGAATCAGGCAGAACCGGTATTCACTCTCAAAGATTTTGGGTGTATCCAACGAAATCACCTCCTCTAATGGGTTAGAGTTCTTTCCGTTTTCAGTCTAACACAGTAGAGTGACCCTGTCAAGCAAAAGAAAACGCGGGGCGGACGGCTTTCCAAACCGTCCGCCCCGCGCGGATAGACGCAGCGCTGCTTACTTGGTATAGTTGTCGAAGTAACCCTGCACCAGAATGATGGGGGTGCCTTTGTCACCGCTGCCGCTGGTCAGGTCGCACAGGCTGCCGATCAGGTCGGTCAGGCGGCGGGGGGTGGTGCCCTGGCTGGCCATGTTACCGGTCAGGCTCTCGGCCTTGCGGTCTTTTTCCTCGATCGCCTTGCTGATGGCGGCCTTCAGAGCGTCGCCGCTCAGGTCGGCAAAGTCGTTGTCGGCCAGGTACTTCAGCTTCAGTTCGTTGGGGGTGCCCTCCAGGCCGGCGGTGTAGGCCGGGCTTACAACCGGGTCGGCCAGCTCCCAGATCTTACCCATGGGATCCTTGAAAGCGCCGTCGCCGTAAACCATGACCTCCACATGTTTGCCGGTCTTTTCCAGCAGTTCGGCCTGGATACGGTCCACCAGTTCCTGGCAGTGGATGGGGAACAGCTTCACCGTCTGTTCGGTCGCCTTGTTGGAGCCCAGCAGACCGTACTTGTCGTTGTAGCCGCTGCCGTCCACGCTGGCGGTCAGGATCTCGTCCAGGCACAGCACCGTTTTGGCGCCCGCGGCTTTCAGGATCCGCTGGGTGCGGCGGCGGGTGTGGATGTCGCAGGCCAGCACGGTGTCGGTGTAGTCCAGGATCGCCCGGGGATTGTTGGCAAACACCACCTGGCATTCGGCCCCGCATTCCTCGATCAGGCTGCGGTAGTACTCCACGTAGTCCACGCCGGTAAAGGTGTGCTTTTTATAGCCGAACAGCTCCCGGTAACGTTCTTCGGTGAGCACATCGCTCCAGGGGTTCACCCCGCTGGCGTCCAGATCGTCCTCGCTGATCAGATGGTTGCCCACCTCGTCGGAGGGGTAGCTGAGCATCAGCACCACCTTGCGGCAGCCCCGGGCGATGCCCTTCAGGCAGATGGCAAACCGGTTGCGGCTCAGAATGGGGAACAGTACGCCCACGGTGCCGCCGCCCAGTTTGGCGCGCACATCCTTGGCAATCTGATCCACGGTGGCGTAGTTGCCCTGGCTGCGGGCCACCACAGCCTCGGTCACGCCGATCACGTCACGGTCACGCAGGGAGAAACCCTCGCTCTCGGCAGCGGCCAGCACGCTGTCCACCACGATGCGGGCCATGTCGTCGCCCTGCCGGATGATGGGGGCGCGCACGCCCCGGGATACGGTACCCACCAAACGTTCCATATACTATCGCTCCTTACATAGGTTCCGCCGGACCTTGTGCCCGGCGGAAGTTTTTTAGAACACCTTTCATTGTAAGAAAAAATAAACAGAAAGTAAACGGTTTTTGGCTCTTTTTTACAAAAATCCGGCTATGGCGCGCCCAGACGCCACAGGCTGCCCCCAAACCAGGCTGCCTGCTCCGGGTCATGGGTAATCAGCAGCAGCCACCGGCCGTCCGCCCGGCGCTTTGTCCAGGCCATGGCACGGGCGGCGGTTTCCTCGTCCAGCCCCTTGAAAGGCTCGTCCAGGATCACACCCTCCGCAGGGGCCAGCATGGCCCGGGCCAGCGCGGCCCGCCGCTGCTGGCCGCCGCTCAGCAGGGCGGCGGGTTTGGTCAGATCCTCGCCGGAAAGCCCCAGTTCCTCCAGGGCCCGGCGGGCGGTCTCCTCCCCGCGGCCGGGCAGTACCAGCGCCACATTGGCCACGGCGCTCAGCTGCGGGCAGAGCCGGTCTTCCTGAAACACCGCCGCCAGCCGCCCGGTCACCGTTACCCGGCCTTCGTCCGGCTTTTCCAGCCCCAGCAGCAGCCGGGCCAGGGTGGTTTTTCCCCGGCCGGAAGGGCCCATCAGCACGGTGATCCCTTCCAGACGGCGGTTCAGCTTGTCCAGCACCACTTCGCCGCCGTACCGCTTGGTCACATTGGTCAGTTCCGCGTACACAGCGGCTCACCCCCTCCCAGCCGGCGTCCGGCCCGGCGCAACAGCGCCAGCGCCAGCTTTTCAAACACGGCGCTTACCAGAATGATCACCAGCGTCCAGGCGAACAGCTCGCCGGTCTGCAGAAAGATCTTGGCCTGATACAGCGCCTCGCCGATGCTGCCGCCCGCCAGGCCGATCACCTCGGCGGCCACGCCGCTTTTCCAGCACAGGCCAAGGCCCGTCTCGCAGCTTTGCAGCAGATAGGGCCAGACGCCGGGCAGCCAGATTGCCCGCAAGGTACGCCCGAAGGGCAGCCGGAATACCCGGGCCATCTCCAGCAGCTGGGGGTCGGTGCGGCGGATACCCTCCAGCACCGCCGCGTAGATCACCGGCAGCACCATCAGGAAACTGATCAGCACCGACAGGTTGGCGCTGCTTACCCACAGCAGGGCCAGGATAATGATGCTGGCCACCGGGGTTGCCTTGATGAACTGCATCAGAGGCCGCAGCAGAATGTATACCGGCGGCAGCGCTGCGCTCAGCGCCGCCAGTAGGCATCCAGTTACCAGCGCCAGCGCAAAACCGCCCAGAATGCGCACCGCACTGAATCCGATCCGGCCGCAGAACGCCCCCTGCGGCAGCATCCCCGCCAGAACCCGCAGGGTTTCCAGGGGGCCGGCCAGCAAAAAGCCCAGACCCATCCGGTCAACAAAAAAGGCCGCAAGCTGCCAGGCCGCCACCCAGAACAGGATGGCGGCGGCAGCCTGCAGCCGGGGTACCCGGGCGGTTGCGGGCTTAGGCGCCATAGTAGAAGTCGCTGTCCGGCATAACGCCGCCCACCGAGGCGGTATCCTGCTCGTACAGGGTCATCAGGTAGCCGTCCAGCTTGGTCTTCATCTCGCTGCCGGCCAGCCAGGTGATGTTGCAGGCGGGCAGGGCCTTCTCGGCCACTTCGGCCTTGGGCACGATGCCGTATTTGGCTACCAGCTGGGCCGCGTCGGCGGTGTTGGCGTTCACCCACTCGATGCTGGCCTGGTAGTCGGCCAGGAACTGCTCAAAAGCGGCGGGATTGGCCTCAATCACATCGGTGCGGGCCACCAGCACGCCAGTCACCAGCGCGCTGTCCGGGCTGACCTTGTCCCACTCCTCGGTCAGGTTCAGGGCTACCTTCAGGCCTTCCACCTGCATCTGGGCGGTGGTCACGTAGGGCTGGGGCAGCACCGCCACCGCGTCGCCGGCGGTCTGCATGGCGGACAGTACCTCGGTGGATTCGCTCTTGTACTCAATGGTCAGATCCGTGGCGGGATCCAGGCCGTTCTGGGTCAGGATGTAGTTCAGGGCATACTCGGGGGTGGTGCCCTTGCCGGTGGAGTAAACGGTCTTACCGGCCAGGTCGGCCACGCTGGTTATCTCCACGTCGCCGGTGGTCACCACATACAGCACGCCCAGGGTGTTGACGGCGGCTACCTTCAGCTGCCCCGCCGTTTTCTGGTACAGGGTAGCGGCCAGATTGGCGGGAATGGCGGCCATATCCAGCTCGCCCTTGCTCAGCAGAGGCACAATCTCATCCGCCGCGCCGTACATGGTCACGGTGTAGGTGTTGTCGTACAGGCCCTGCTCCGCGTCGTCCATGAGCTTGACCATGCCCATGGTGGTGGGGCCCTTCAGCCCGGCAATGGAATAGGACGCGGGCTCAAACGGTTCGGCGGATTCGCTTTCCGGGGCGGCGGTGGGCTCGGCCGCGGCGGACGAACTTTCCGGCGCAGAAGAGCCGGATCCGGCCTGCCCGCAGGCGGCCAGGCTCAGTACCAGCACAAGGGCCAGCACAAGGGCGAGAATTTTTTTCATGACAGTATTCCTCCAGTCTGCACAAACCCGATCCGGGGGTTTGCGTTCTGGGGGATATTCTACTATAATAAGAAGGAAAATGCAGTTGCGGCGGCAACCGATGCCCCGCAGGAGAGGAGCCCCCTCATGCCCGCCACCCTTACCCCCTACTATCCCGTCCTGCAGGCTACCACCCTGTTCCAGGGCTTTTCCGCGGAGGAGCTGGATCAGGTGCTGGCCTGTTTTGCCCCTTGCCTGCGCCGGTTCTCCAAAGGGGAGCTGGTGCTGTTGTCCGGCTTTGAAACCCGGGACGTGGGCCTGGTACTGGAAGGCTGGGTGGAGGCGCTGAAAAACACCCCGGACGGCGCCAGCGTGTCCATCACCCGGATGGATCCGGGCGGGGTGTTCGGGGATGTGCTCAGCGGCAGCAGCGTGAAAAGCCCGGTGACCATCGCCGCCCGCAGCGACTGTGTGATTTTGTTTGTGCCCTATGCCAAGATCCTGCACCCCTGCGCCAAGATGCATGCCAGCCACGGCCGCCTGATGCAGAATCTGGTCACCACCATTTCGGACAAGTATTTTGCCCTCAACCGCCGGGTGGATCTGCTGATCCTGAAAAGCCTGCGGGCCAAACTCTGCGCCTACCTGCTGGACGAGGCGCACCGGGCCGGGGCGGATACCTTTACCATCTCCCTGTCCCGGGCAGGGCTGGCGGAATACCTCAACTGTGAGCGCAGCGCGCTTTCCCGGGAGCTGTCCCGGATGCAGGCGGAAGGCCTGCTGGAAACCTACAAAAGCAGCTTCAAATTGCTGGACGTGCCCGCTATGCGGGCCGCCTGCCACCGATAAGAGGAGGGTTCGCCTTGAAAAAGCAGCCGGTACTGTATATTGTAATTCCCTGCTACAACGAGCAGGAGGTGCTGCCCATCACCAGCGGCATGTTCCGGGACAAGCTTCGTCAGCTGGCCGGGGAGGGCAAGATCAGCCCGGACAGCCGGGTGCTGTTTGTGAACGACGGCTCCAAGGATAACACCTGGGACATCATTCAGAAACTGGCCGAAGAGGATGCCTGCTTTGAGGGCATCTGCCTCAGCCGCAACCGGGGCCACCAGAATGCGCTGCTGGCGGGATTGATGGAGGCCCGCACCCGCTGCGATATCACCATCAGCATCGACTGCGACGGGCAGGATGACATCAACGCCATGGATGCCATGGTGGACGCCTGGCACGAGGGCTGCGAGGTGGTGTACGGGGTGCGTGCCAAGCGGGATACCGATACCTGGTTCAAGCGCACCACCGCCGAGGGCTTTTACCACATCATGAACGCCATGGGCGCCAAGGTGGTGTTCAACCACGCGGACTACCGGCTGCTGAGCCGCCGCGCCCTGGACGAACTGGCCCAGTACAAGGAGGTCAACCTGTTCTTGCGGGGCATGGTGCCGCTGGTGGGCTTCAAGAGCACCAGCGTGCTCTACGACCGGGCCAGCCGCATCGCCGGCGAGAGCCATTACCCCCTGCGCAAGATGCTGGCGCTGGCTTTTGACGGTATCACCAGCCTGTCGGTGCAGCCTATCCGGCTGATCACCGGGCTGGGGCTGGTTGTGTCCATTGTCAGCTTCATCGGGGTAGTCTGGGCGGTTGTGGAGGCGCTGCTGGGTGCCACCGTGGCCGGCTGGGCCAGCACCACCGCCATAGTCTGCTTTATGGGCGGCATCCAGCTGCTCTGCCTGGGCGTGATCGGCGAGTACATCGGCAAAATTTATATGGAGACCAAAGCCCGGCCCCGGTTCTGCGTGGCCGAGCGCACCTGGGAAAAGGAGAGGGAAGAATGAGCAAGCAAGTCTGGAAACCCGGCAACCTGCTGGCGCCGGTTCCGCCGGTGCTGGTAAGCTGCGGCAATATGGAAAAGCCCAACCTGATCACCATTGCCTGGGCGGGCACCATCAACAGCGATCCGGTGCGGGTGAGCATCAGCGTGCGGCCCGAGCGGTACAGCCACGGCCTGATCTCGGAAAGCGGCGAGTTTGTGATCAACCTGCCCACCCAGAAGATCCTGCGGGCGGTGGACTGGTGCGGCGTGAAAAGCGGCCGGGATGTGGATAAATTCAAGGAGATGGGGCTGACCGCCGTGCCCGGCAGCGCGGTGAGCGCCCCGGTGCTGGCCGAAAGCCCGGTGAACCTGGAATGCCGGGTGTTCCAGACCATTCCGCTGGGCAGCCACGATCTGTTCCTGGCGGATGTGGTGGCAGTGGACGTGGACGAGGAACTGCTGGACGAGGCCGGCCGCCTGCGGCTGGACAAGGCCGGGCTGGCCGCCTATGTGCACGGCACCTACTATGCCCTGGGCAAGCAGCTGGGCACCTTCGGGTACAGCGTGCGCAAAAAGCCGGCCCGCCGCAGAAAATAAGCCCGGCGTTTCCGTTTTGTGCGGGAATATGGTATAATAAAAAAAGTGCTTGAACGCCGTTCGCCCGGTGCGGCGGCGCAGCTTATAAAAACAGAGGGGTGCAAGACCATGATCCAATGCAGCAAGACCGGCATGTACTATGCCCGGGGCCAGTGGGTCCCGGCGGACGAGCAGGCTGCCGCCGCGCTCGCCGCGCAGGGCTTTACGGCCGAACAGGTGGCTGGGGCCCGGGAGGGTACCATCGCCTGGGGCATTCTCCAGGCGCACAACCACAGCGGCGACGCCGAGGCGCTCAAGCTGAAGTTTGACGCCATGGCCAGCCACGACATCACCTTTGTGGGCATTGTGCAGACCGCCCGTGCCTCCGGCATGACCCGGTTCCCCATGCCCTACGTGCTGACCAACTGCCACAACAGCCTGTGCGCGGTGGGCGGCACCATCAACGAGGACGACCATGTGTTCGGCCTGTCCGCGGCCAAAAAGTACGGCGGCATCTATGTGCCCCCCCACATGGCGGTCATCCACCAGTATATGCGGGAGATGCACGCGGGCTGCGGCAAGATGATCCTGGGCTCGGACAGCCACACCCGTTACGGCGCGCTGGGCACCATGGCCATCGGCGAGGGCGGCGGCGAGCTGGCCAAACAGCTGCTGGGCCGCACCTACGACGTGGCCCGTCCCGGCGTGGTGGCGGTATACCTGACCGGCGCGCCGGTGCCCGGCGTGGGCCCCCAGGACGTGGCCCTGGCCATCATCGGGGCGGTGTTCAAGAACGGCTATGTGAAGAACAAGGTCATGGAGTTCATCGGCCCCGGCGTGGCCAGCCTGCCGCTGGAATACCGCAGCGGCGTGGACGTGATGACCACCGAGACCACTTGTCTTTCCAGCATCTGGGTCACCGACGAAGCCACCCGGAAGTATCTGGCCGTCCATGGCCGCGAGGCGGATTACAAGCCGCTGGCCCCGGCCGAGCTGGCCTACTACGACGGCGTTGTCACGGTGGAACTGGACAAGGTGCGGCCGATGATCGCCCTGCCCATGCACCCCTCCAACGTTTATACCATTGAAGAACTGAACGCCAACCTGGCCGACATCCTGCATAAGTGCGAGGAGGACTGCCGGGCCCTGGTCGGCAACGACAAGGTGCATCTGGACTTGGTCAGCAAGATCGAGAATGGTCGCCTGCGGGTGGATCAGGGGGTCATCGCGGGCTGTGCCGGCGGTACCTACTCCAACATCTGCGAGGCCGCCCAGATCCTGAAAGGCCACACCGGCGGCTGCGGCGAGTACGCCCTGAGCGTCTATCCCAGCAGCCAGCCCACCATGATGGCCCTGTCCCGTCTGGGCATCCTGACCGATCTGATGGCCAGCGGCGCCACCATCCGCACCGCCTTCTGCGGCCCCTGCTTCGGCGCGGGCGACGTGCCCGCCAACGGGGCGCTGTCCATCCGGCATACCACCCGCAACTTCCCCAGCCGCGAGGGCGCAAAGCCCGGCGCGGGCCAGATCGCGGGCGTGGCCCTGATGGACGCCCGCTCCATCGCCGCCACCACCCGGGCGGGCGGTATCCTGACCCCCGCCACCGACATCGACTACACCCCCAACGTGCCGGAATACGAGTTTGACCGCTCCAGCTACGATGCCCGGGTCTACTTCGGTTACGGCAAGGGCAACTACGACGAAGCCCTGCGTCTGGGGCCCAACATCAAGGACTGGCCCGCCATCGACCCGATGGGAGACAACCTGCTGCTGCGGGTGGCCAGCTACATCACCGACCCGGTGACCACCACCGACGAGCTGATCCCCTCCGGCGAGACCAGCAGCTATCGTTCCAACCCCCTGGGCCTGGCCGAGTTCACCCTGAGCCGCAAGGATCCCGCCTACGTGGGCCGCGCCAAGGAAATCCGCGACCTGGAAGCCGGCCGCAAGGCCGGTCAGGCGGACGGCGCGCTGCTGGCCCAGGTGCAGGCGGTGCCCGGCTGTGAGAACCTGACCTGGAAGGAGCTGGCCATCGGCTCCACCATCTACGCGGTCAAGCCCGGCGACGGTTCCGCCCGGGAGCAGGCTGCCAGCTGCCAGCGGGTGCTGGGGGCTGCGGCCAACATCGCGGTGGAGTACGCCACCAAGCGGTACCGCTCCAATCTGATCAACTGGGGCATGGTGCCCTTCCAGCTGGAGGGCCCCACCCCCTTCGGCCTGGGCGACTGGGTGCTGGTGCCCGGTATCCGGGCGGCGCTGGAAAGCGGCGCGATTCAGGACATCCCGGCCTGGGTGCTGGGCAGCGAACCCCGCGCCTTTACCCTGCACATCGCCCCGCTCACCGCGGACGAGCGGCAGATTCTGCTGGACGGCTGCCTGATCAACTACTACAAGCATTGAGTTTTCCGCGGCTTCGGCCCCCGGCCGAAGCCGCTTTGTGCGCAGAAAGGAGAGGCCATGAACGGCGACCTGCATACACACTCCACCTTTTCCGACGGCAGTACTCCCATTGAGCGGCTACCCCGGCTGGCGGCCCGGGCAGGGCTTGGCTGGCTGGCGGTATCGGATCACGATACCCTGCGGTCGGCAGAGTATGCCTATGCCCATCCGGAGCAGGCGGGGGTGCGTCTGATCCCGGCGGTGGAGCTTTCCGCCCGGGATACCGTGCGGGGCCGCCGGGCCCACATCCTGTGCTACTGGCCGGATACTGCCTGCCCGCAGCTGCGCGGGTACTGCGACCATATGGCCGCCGAGCGGGTGGAGGCAGGCCGCCGCAACGCCGCCGATCTGGCCCGGGAGGAACCCCGGTTCGATCCCGCCTGGGCCGAGCCTCTCTGGCAGGCCAGCGGTGTGCCCTTCAAGGCGCATCTGATGGACGCCATGTGTGAGGCGGGCCTGGCCGACGGCATCTACGGGGCGCGTTATCAGGAACTGTTCGGCAAGAACGGCCCAATCCGCAACGATTGCCGGTACGACACGGTGGACGGCGTGCTGGATACCATCCGGGCCGCCGGCGGCGTGGCGGTGCTGGCCCATCCCAGCGTGTACCGCAGCATGGATCTGGCCGCGGAACTGGCCGCTGCCGGCAGGATCGACGGGGTGGAGATCGACCATCCCCGCAACACCCCCGAAGACCGGGCACAGCTGCACCGGCTGGCGGAAAAATACGGGCTGCTGATCACCGGCGGCACCGATTTCCACGGCCGGTACGCGGGTACCCTGCGCCCCATGGGAAGCGGCACCACTTCGGAAGATACCATCCGGCGGATCGAGGCGCTGGCCCGGTCCCGCAAGGAGCATAAATAAAAAGGAGAGACAAACTATGACTACCTATACTCAGATGAACCGCGGCGTTTGCAGCCGCAGCACCACCGTACAGCTCAACGACGACGGCACCATCCAGGCCGTGGAGGTCGTGGGCGGCTGCAACGGCAACCTGAAAGGCATCTGCTCGCTGCTGCGGGGCCAGAAGGCCGAGGACGCCATTGCCCGCATGGAGGGCATCACCTGCGGCGGCAAGTCCACCTCCTGCCCGGATCAGATCGCCCACGCCCTGCGCGCGGCGCTGGAGCAGCAGAAGAACGGCTGAAAACAGTAAAGAAAAGCAACGCCCCGGAACGCATTGTTCCGGGGCGTTGCTTTTTGTATACAGGACAATCAGGGCATGACCGCGCCCTGGTTGGCGCCGCTGACCAGCTTGGCGTACCGGGCCAGCCAGCCGGATTTTACGTTGGGTTCCGGGGCCACGTAGGCTGCCTTGCGGGCGGCCAGTTCCTCGTCGCTCACGTTCAGGGTGATGGAGGCGTTCGGGATGTCGATGGTGATGGAGTCACCCTCCTGCACCAGGCCGATGGGGCCGCCGCTGGCCGCTTCCGGGGCCACATGGCCGATGGACGCACCGCGGGAAGCACCCGAGAACCGACCGTCGGTGATCAGGGCCACCGTCTTGTCCAGCTTCATGCCCGCCAGCGCGCTGGTGGGGTTCAGCATCTCCCGCATGCCCGGGCCGCCGCGGGGGCCTTCGTACCGGATCACCACCACGTCGCCGTCCACGATCTTGCCCGCGTAGATGCTGGCAATGGCCTCTTCCTCGCTGTTGAACACCCGGGCGGGGCCGGTGTGGCAGAGCATCTCCGGCGCCACGGCGCTGCGTTTGACCACGCAGCCCTGGGGTGCCAGGTTGCCCCACAGGATCTGGATGCCGCCGGTGGGGCTGTACGGATCGTCAATGGGCCGGATGGCGCGGGTGTCCTTGATGTAAGCGCCCTGGATGTTCTCGCCCAGGGTCTTGCCGGTAGCGGTCAGCAGGCTCAGGTCCAGCAGGCCCTTCTTGGCAAGCTCGGCCTGCACGGCGGGGATGCCGCCCGCCGCCCACAGATCGGGCATGTGGGTGGGGCCGGCCGGGGCCAGGTGGCACAGGTTGGGCACCTTGGCGCTCATCTCGTTGAACATGGCCAGATCCAGATCCACGCCCGCCTCCTTGGCGATGGCCAGCAGATGCAGCACGCTGTTGCTGGAGCAGCCCAGCGCCATATCGCAGGCCAGGGCGTTGCGCAGGGACTTCTCGTTCACGATATCCCGGGCCTTGATGTCCCGGCGCACCAGTTCCATAATGGCCATACCGGCCTTCTTGGCCAGGGCCACACGGCCGGCGTGCACCGCCGGAATGGTGCCGTTGCCGGGCAGGGCGATACCCACCGCCTCACACAGGCAGTTCATGCTGTTGGCGGTGTACATGCCGCTGCAGCTGCCGCAGCCGGGGCAGCAGCCGTGCTCGCACTCGTCCAGCTTGGCCTCGTCGATGATGCCCGCTTTATAGGCGCCCACCGCCTCAAACATCTTGGACAGGCTTACCTCCTGCCCGTCGTAGCTGCCGGCCAGCATGGGGCCGCCGCTGCACACCACGGTGGGCACGTTCAGCCGCAGGGCGCCCATCAGCATGCCGGGCACGATCTTGTCGCAGTTGGGCACCAGCACCAGGCCGTCCAGCTGGTGGGCCATGGTCATGGTTTCCACGCTGTCCGCGATCAGTTCGCGGCTGGCCAGGCTGTATTTCATGCCGATATGGCCCATGGCGATGCCGTCGCACACGCCGATGGCGGGGATCAGGATGGGGGTACCGCCCGCCATCCGCACGCCGGCCTTGACCGCGTCGGCAATCTTGTCCAGGTGAATATGGCCGGGCACGATCTCGCTGTGGGCGCTGATCACGCCGATCAGCGGCCGCTCCAGTTCCTCCTGGGTAAAGCCCATGGCGTAGAACAGGCTGCGGTTGGGCGCGCGCTCGGGCCCTTTGGTAACGTTGTCGCTGCGCATTGTCATCGCTCTCCTTTTATTTCGGGGCCGGACGCATCCCGCATCCGGCCCCGCTGTAGTTGCGCTGGGTGGTTATTTCTTGAGCCAGCTCATCATCTGGCGCAGCTCGGCGCCCACCTTCTCCACCGGATGCTCGGCCTGCAGGCGGCGGGTAGCCAGGAACTTGGCGCGGCGGCCGCTGCTCATCTCCTGCATGAACTCGCTGGCAAAGGTGCCGTCCTGGATTTCGGTCAGAACCTGACGCATCTCGGCACGGGTAGCCTCGGTGATCAGGCGCTTGCCGGTGCGGTAGTCGCCGTACTCGGCGGTGTTGGAGATGGAGTACCGCATCTTGCCGAAGCCGCCCTCGTTGATCAGGTCAACGATCAGCTTCATCTCGTGGATGCACTCAAAGTAGGCCATCTCGGGCTCGTAGCCGGCGGCCACCAGGGTGTCGAAGCCGGCGTGCATCAGTTCGCACACGCCGCCGCACAGAACCGCCTGCTCGCCGAACAGGTCGGTCTCGGTCTCCTCACGGAAGCTGGTCTCCAGGATGCCGGCACGGCCCGCGCCGATGCCGCAGGCATAGGCCAGGGCGTAATCCTTGGCGCGGCCGCTGTAGTCCTGGGCCACGGCGATCAGGCTGGGCACGCCCTTGCCCTCCAGGTACTGGCTGCGCACGGTGTGGCCGGGGCCCTTGGGGGCGATCATGATCACGTCCAGGTTGGCGGCGGGCTTGACCAGGTTGAAGTGGATGTTGAAGCCGTGGGCCCAGCAGAGCACGTCGCCTTCCTTCATGTGGGGGGCAACCTGGGTGTTGTAGATGTCGGCGGCCAGTTCGTCGGGCACCAGCATCATCACCACGTCGCCGGCCTTGGCCGCGTCCTCAATCTCCATTACCTTGAAGTTGGGGCGGGTATCGGCAAAGCGGCTGGCCTTCTCCCAGTGGCCGCTGCCCTTGCGCAGGCCGACCACCACGTTGACGCCGCTCTCGGCCAGGTTCATGGCATGGGCGTGGCCCTGGCTGCCGAAGCCGATCACGGCTACGGTCTTGCCGTCCAGCAGGCCCAGATTGCAGTCGGTGTCATAGTACTTCTTGATCATGATAAACACTCCTTTGATTGGATTCAGTTTCAGAATTGGTTGCGGTCAGGCCAGCCCCACCCGGGCCGGCGTCTATCTCGGTCCCCGTTTGGCGGGGATAGGGATCCGGAATGGTTACAGCAGATGCTCGCTGGCGCCGCCCCGTTCCAGGGCGGTGATGCCGGTGCGGCACATCTCCAGAATGGTAAAGCCCTCCATCATCTTGAGGAACGCGTCGATCTTGTCCGGCTCGCCGGTCAGCTCGAATACCAGGCTCTCCGGGGACAGGTCGATGATCTTGGCCTTGTAGATGCTGCCGATCTCCCGCAGCTCGCTGCGGTTGGCCTGGGTGGCCTCCACCTTCAGCAGCAGCAGTTCCCGGAACAGGCTCACCGCCGGATCCAGCACAAAGATGTGGCGGGTTTCCTCCAGGCGGGCGGTCTGCAGCACGATCTGCTGCAGCACCTTGGCGTCGTCGTGCACCACGATGGTGATGCGGCTGACCGACGGGTCATTGGTGGCGGACACGGTCAGGCTGTCGATGTTGAAGCCCCGCCGCCCGAACAGGCTGGAGATACGGGTCAGCACGCCCGAATGGTTGTCCACCAGCACGCTGATGACTTGTTTGTTCATATCGCTGCGCCCCCTCTCGTTAAGACATCATGATGTCGTCCACATTGCCCGCGGCGGGGATCATGGGCAGCACCTTTTCGTCCTTGTCGATGCGGCATTCGATCCAGGCGGGCTTTTTGGAGGCCAGCGCCTCGGCAAAGGCGGCCCGGAATTCCTCCACCGTCTCGCAGTGGTAACCCTTCAGGCCAAAGCCTTCCGCCAGCTTTACGTAATCGGTCTTGCGGTGGGGATCGGTGCTGGAATACCGCTTGCCGTAGAAGGCGGTCTGCCACTGGCGCACCATGCCCAGCACCTGGTTGTTGAAGATGATGGTGATGACCGGCAGGTCGTAGCTGACCGCGGTGCAGGCTTCGTTCAGGTTCATGTGGAAGGAGCCGTCGCCGGTCATCATGACCACCGTCTGATCCCGGCCCAGCGCCGCCTGTGCGCCCAGGGCCGCGCCGTAGCCGAAGCCCATGGTGCCCAGACCGCCGCTGGTCAGGAACGCCCGGTCCTTTACGTGGCGAATGTACTGGCAGGCCCACATCTGGTGCTGGCCCACGTCGGTCACATACACCGCGTCCGGCCCGGCCAGTTCGCAGGCCGCCCCGATCACCTGATGGGGCGTCAGCCGGTCGGTGTGATCCTTGGGCCGGTAGTCGATGGACTGCCAGCTCTGCAGCTGCCGCATCCATTCCGGATGCACCGCGGGCTGGATGTGAGGCAGAAGCGCCTCCAGCACCACCTTGGCGTCGCCCACCACGCTGCAGTCGACCTCCACGTTCTTGCCGATCTCGCTGGCGTCGATGTCAAACTGGATGATGGTGGCTTCCTGGGCAAAGGTGCCCGGATCCAGCGCCACCCGGTCGGAGAACCGGGTGCCCACCGCAATCAGCACGTCCGCCTTGCTGGCGGCCTTGTTGGTGGTGTAGCTGCCGTGCATGCCCAGCAGGCCCAGATTCAGCGGGTCGCCGTAATCCAGCACACCGGCGGCCATCAGGGTGTAGGTGGCGGGGATCTGGGCTTTCTGCACCAGCTGGCGCAGGGCCTCACCCGCACCGGCCGACCGCACGCCGCCGCCGAAATAGATCAGTGGACGCTGGGCGCTGTTGATGATCTGCGCCGCGTGCAGCACCGCTGCCTGGTCGTAGTCCTGCCGTACCGGGATCTCCACCGGCGGGGCGGGGGTGTATTCGGTCATGGCGCCGGTCACGTCCTTGGGAATGTCCACCAGCACCGGGCCCTTGCGGCCGGTCTGGGCAATGCGGAACGCTTCCCGCAGAATGTGGGCCAGATCCTCCACCCGCCGCACCACAAAGTTGTGCTTGGTGATGGGCATGGTAATGCCGGTGATGTACACCTCCTGGAAGCTGTCCTTGCCGATCAGGCTGTTGCCCACGTTGCCGGTAATGGCCACCATGGGGATGCTGTCCATATAGGCGGTGGCGATGCCGGTGACCAGGTTGGTGGCGCCGGGGCCGCTGGTGGCCAGCACCACGCCGGTGCGCCCGGTGGCCCGGGCATAGCCGTCAGCCGCATGGGCCGCGCCCTGTTCGTGGGCGGTCATGATGTGGGTGATCTTGTCGCTGGCCTTGTACAGCGCGTCGTACAGATTCAGCACCGCGCCGCCCGGATAGCCGAACAGGGTATCCACACCCTGCTCCAGCAGCACCTGCACAAAGATGTCTGCGCCGGATAGTTTCATGCTCGTTCCCTCACTTTCTCGCTTTCTCCCTCGCCAAAACCCTGCCGCGTCCGCCGCGGAAGGCACCGCCGGATAAAAAAACGCAGCCCTTGTCCCTGTTAAGAGACAAAGGCTGCGAAAGCGCTCTGCGGTACCACTCTCATTGCCGCCACAAAAGGCGGCCGCTCAGCGGGCCGGTGGGCCCTTGCACGGTAACGGGTGCTCCGTCCAGGCCTACTGGGCCGGAAATCCGGCTGTTCGGTTGGCCGCTCCGGGATGACTTCGCGCGCTGCTGTGCCTGCTGCCTTGCACCAACCGGCAGTTCTCTCGAGGCCGTGGGCAGGCGTTACTTGTTCCCTTCATCGCGTTTGTGTTGAGTTGAAAAATAATTTGCTTTATTATACTAAACTCCGGTGGAGAAGTCAAGAGCGCATTTTGCGATTTTTTTGTGTCAGCCCGCCGCGGTGGAGATCACCTCCAGATGTACCCCCGCGTCGGTGTTCTCCACCTGCAGCAGATTGCCGTTTACAATACTGGCGTCTCCGTCGAACAAGGAAAGAAATTCGGCGGCAAACTGGCTGTCTACCTTATACAGATATACATATTGATAGGATTTGGCCAGCGCTTCGGCCCATTCTTCGGCGGTGCAGTCCAGCGTCCAGAGATCCCCGTCTCCGTAAGGGGTGCCGATGCTGGTGGCGTGGCCGTCCAGATAGAGCGGGGCCAGCTCATAGTTCAGCCGCAGCTGAGCCAGCCCGGCGTCACTCTGGGCGATCAGGTAAACGGGCAGACGCCCGTCCTCGTCCGCGGGCAGGGCACGCAGCCGGTCAGCGGCCTCCCGATAGGGGGCGACCGTCTCCACGGTAATGGCGGCCTCGGCAGGTGCCTGCAGGATTTTGCTTACAACGCTCCAGGGGTCAGGGCTGGTCAGCAACACCCAAAGCAGCGCCGTTGCCGCCGTGCCGGTCACCACGCCGCGAAGCTGCAGCCGGCTCAGCGCGGGCAGGCCATATCCGGCCAGTACCAGCAGGCAGGCCAGGACGCCCGCGTTCAGATACCGGGACAGGGAGGCCAGAATCAGCGCCTCTTCTTCGGTAAACCAGAACAGATACCCCGCCAGCACAAACAGCACATACAGCGCCAGCGCCGCACCCATGCCGGCCATGGCGGTTGCCAGCGAAGGGCGGTCGGCCTTGACGCAGAGCTTCCACACCAGCGCCGTAAGCGCCCCGCCGATCAAAAAGAACGCAAGGAAGGGGAAAGAAAGGAACGGCAGCCCGCCGTAGTTCCAGTCTCCGGCCAGGTTGGCCCAGTAACTCAGAATAACCTGAATCCGCCAGCCCGGCTGATGATGCGCAAAAAGCTGCCAAAGATTTTCCAGGGTCAGCCCCTGCGGGCTCCAGCGCTGGGGCACCTGTGCCAGTGCCAGCAGCAGCTCCCAGCTGCCCGCGGTGAATACCGCCGCAGCCGCCGCGGGCCAGAGCGCCTTGAGCCGGGCAGCCAGCCGCATGCCGCCGCTTTTTACCGGCAGCAGCATCACCGCCAGCGCCAGTGCCGCCAGCAGCGGGCCGGTGCTTTTGGTCAGGCAGAGCTGGGCGGCCGCCACCGCCAGCAACACTTGTTCCAGGCGGCCTTTCCGGCCCAGAAACCATACCAGCGGAAGAAAGCCCCACAAAATACCCAGCAGCCCGTCGGCGGTGGTTTCGGTATAGAAGTTCGGATACAGCACCAGCGGCAGGAAAAACAGACCCAGCGCGGCGGCGGGCAATGTCTGCCAGCTGTGCTTGCCCTCCAGCCGGTGAAGCGGGTAAAACAGAAAACTCAGCGCAAAAATGCCCTGGGCAAAAAGCGCCGCGTCCTCCTGCAGCCCCAGGCCCGAGGCTTTCAGCAGAATATACTGGAACAGAGAGGCGGCGGGGGGATATTCCTTGAATCCGTCCTGGATACTGGTCAGACAGGGCAGCTTGCTTTCCAGCAGCATCCCTTTGAGCGCCAGTCCCCAGTGGGAAAACTCATCCCAGGCCACAAAGCAGCGACCCCGGCAGATCCACCAGAGCAGCCCCAGCGCGGCGATAAAGGCCACGGCATCCGGGCGCAAAAGCCGCTGGACAAAACCGGCCCTGCCGCTCTCTCCGGGCCGCAGGAGAAACCGGACTGCCAGGTAAATCCATCCGGCCGCCGCACCGGCCCCAAACAGCCAGGGGGCCAGAAACAGCAAACCGGCAAGGCCCAGCAGATACGCAAGCACCGCCGCGCTGCCCAGCACCAGGGGGGCCAGCTCGGCAAAGCGGCGACCGGTGCGGACCGAAAGGGCCAGGGGCATGGAAATTACAAGCAGAAAGAATAAAAGAAACGGCATGGCCTGCTCCTTATCTCAAGTCAATACGCGAATAGACATATTTATATACTATACGAGAGAAAAGTGTGAAAAATTGGGGAAACACAAAATTATCACATTTTCATTCGCTTTACGCCGTCAGGGCGGGAAGCCAATATATGCCGGGCAGCAAAACCTTAGGGGCAGACCCTTGCGGATACAGATTGAATGCGGTATACTCAAATCGTTTCCGACCGACCGGTCGGTCGGGCCTGTCCGCTTATCTCAAAAAGGAGAAACGCAAACCATATGTCGAAATTCTGTGTAAAAAAGCCCTATACCGTGGTAGTGGCGGTGGTGCTGGTGCTGGTGCTGGGCGTCATCAGCTTTCTGAACATGACCACCGACCTGCTGCCCTCCCTGGAACTGCCCTATGTGGTGGCGGTGACCACCTATCCCGGCGCCAGCCCGGAAAAGGTGGAAAAATCGGTCACCGAGGTGCTGGAATCCGCATTCGGCACCGTGAACGGGGTGGCCAATCTGTCCAGCGTGTCCAGTGAGAATATGAGCATGCTGATTCTGGAATTTGAAAGCGGCACCAACATGGATACCGCCATGGTAAACCTGTCCACGGCTGTGGATCAGGTCGGCAGCTATCTGCCGGATACCGTGTCCAGCCCGATGCTGCTGCAGATCAGCCCGGATATGCTGCCGGTGGTGGTGGCCAGCGTGGATATGGAGGGCATGGACATCTACGAACTGACCCAGTTCGTGCAGGAGGATATAAGCCCCTATCTGGAGCGTCAGGCCGGCGTGGCCAGCGTGGACGGTACCGGTCTGGTAGAAAAGACGGTGGAGGTGCGTCTGGATCAGGAACGCATTGATGCCCTGAACGACAAGGTGCTGGCCAGCGTCAGCGATAAGATGGACGAGGCGCAGGCGGAACTGGCCGATGCGAAGCAGCAGCTTGCCGACGGTAAGGCCGAGCTGGACAGCGCCCAGACCAAACTGGAGGACACCCAGGCCCAGACCGGCAATGAACTGGCTCAGGCCAGCGCCCAGGTGGACGCGGCGGTGGCCCAGGCCAGCGCCCTGGCCAGCCAGGTGACCAGCCTGCAGGCCAGCAAGGCGGCGCTGGAGGCGGAGCGGGAGATAAGCTACAAGGCCATGGTGGCTATGGCACAGGCTACAAATCCGGGTGTAGACCCGAACGATGAGGATGCGGTGTGTCAGGCGGTTCGGGTGAACGCGGCAGGTATGCAGGCGCTCTACGAACAACTGAATGCGCCCGACGAGACCCCCCTGGAATTCTTACTGAGCAACCTGCCGGCGGACGGATCCGCCGATGCGATGAAGGCAACTTTGCAGGACCTGATCGCCCAAGGTTGTACCACCGTGGGCAGCGTCAAGGAAATGGCCGACACAATCGGTGCCATGCCCACCCGCCTGGATGAGATCGACGCGGCGCTGGCCAACCTTTCCACCGAAATCACCGCCGCCGAGATGATGAAAAAGGCTGCAGACGAGGGACTGACCAAGGCCAAGGACTACTACGCCCAGATCGAGGCGGGCAAGATCGCCGCCGCGGCGGGGTTTGGCGCAGGCACGGCCCAGATCGCATCCTCCCGCACCGCGCTGGAGGAAGCAGAGCAGCAGCTGGAGGATGCGCAGAGCCAGCTGGATGACGCCCGCACCGCCGCGCTGGAAAACGCCGACATCAGCGGCCTGCTCTCCGGCAAGACGATTGCCGGTATCCTGACTGCCCAGAACTTCTCCATGCCCGCCGGGTATATTGACGGCACCGACGGCAAGCTGATGCTGCGGGTGGGCGACGAGTTCGCCAGCCTGGAAGAACTGGAAAACACCCTGCTTGTTCATATGGACATCGACGGGGTGGGGGATGTGCGGCTGTGCGATGTGGCCGATGTGGTGGTTACCGACAACGCGGCCGACAGCTACGCCCGGGTCAACGGCAACCAGGCGGTGATTCTGTCGGTGTCCAAAGCCAGCACCGCCGGTACCTCCGACGTATCCAAGGCGGTGAATGAGGCTATCCAGGAACTGGAAGCCAAATACGAGGGCCTGCGCATCACCCCCCTTATGGACCAGGGCGACTACATCGCCATGATCGTCAACTCGGTGCTGTCCAACCTGTCCTGGGGCGGTGTGCTGGCCATTCTGGTGCTGGCGGTCTTTCTCAAGAGCATGCGCCCCACCCTGGTGGTGGCGTTCAGCATCCCCATTTCGGTGCTGTTCGCGCTGGTGCTCATGTACTTCACCGGCGTAACCCTGAACATCGTCAGCCTGTCCGGTCTGGCGCTGGGCGTGGGTATGCTGGTGGATAACTCCATCGTGGTCATGGAAAACATCTACCGCCTGCGCGGGCAGGGGATGCCTGCCGCCAAGGCGGCCGTGCAGGGGGCCAAGCAGGTGGCCGCGGCCATTGCGGCCTCCACCCTGACCACCGTCTGCGTGTTCCTGCCCATCGTCTTTACCGAGGGCCTTACCCGGCAGCTGTTCGCGGATATGGGCCTGACCATCGCCTACAGCCTGTGCGCCAGCCTGATCGTGGCCCTGACCCTGGTGCCCACCCTGAGCTCCACACTGCTGCGCAGCGAAAAGGAAAAGCCCCACCCCTGGTTTGACCGGATGGTGAACGCCTACGAAAAGGCGCTGCGCTGGTGCCTTGGCCACAAGGCCGCGCCGCTGGCCGGGGCGCTGGTGCTGCTGGCCTTTGCGGCCTGGCAGACCGGCCGTATGGGGCTGGAATTCATGCCCGAGATGGGCGGCAACCAGATGACGATTACCGCCCAGGTGCCGGAGGATTCCACCCGGGAGGACGCCTATGCCCTGGCGGATGAGATCATGGCCCGCACCCTGGAGCAGCAGGGGGTGGAGTATGTGGGCGCCATGTCCGGCGGCGGTACTTCGCTGCTGGGTGGCGGCGGCAGTTCCGACACGGTAAGCAGCTTCAGCTTCTATGTGCTGCTGGATGAGGAGGCCTCCAAGGACAACAGCAAGGTGGCCGACGCCATCACCGACGCCACCGCCGGCCTGGATGCCGAGATCAGCATTTCCACCTCCAACATGGATCTGTCGGTGCTGGGCGGCAGCGGACTGCAGCTGCGGGTGACCGGCGAGGATCTGGATCAGCTGCTGGCGGTCAGCCAGGATATGATGGATCTGCTGGGCCAGGTGGAAGGCTTTACCGAGATCACCAACGGCCAGGAAGACGGTGACGATCAGCTGCATCTGATCATCAACAAGGACGCAGCCATGCAGTACGGCCTGACCGTGGCCCAGATCTACAGCGAGCTGTCCACGGCGCTGACCACCGAGACCAGCGCCACTACCCTGACGGTGGGGGCGGATTCCTACCCGGTCGTGGTGGTGGACGCCTCTGCCGCGCCCGACGCGGACAGCCTGCTGGACTACACCTTCACCACAACCACCACCGACGAAAACGGTGAGGCGGTGGAGGAAGAGCACGCCCTGCGCCAGTTTGCCACCCTGCAGCAGGCGCCCGGCGTAAACGCCATCAACCGGGAGAACCAGGCCCGGTATATCACCGTCAGCGCCACCACGGCCGAGGGCTACAACACCAGCCTGCTGGCCCGCCAGGTGGAGGAAAAGCTGGCGGCCTACGAAGTGCCCGAAGGGGTGGATGTGACCATCGAGGGCGAGAGCGCCACCATCGGCGACGCCATGTACGACCTGGTACTGATGATCCTGCTGGCGGTGGTGTTCATCTACCTGATCATGGTGGCCCAGTTCCAGAGCCTGCTGTCGCCCTTTATTGTAATGTTCACCATGCCCCTGGCCTTTACCGGCGGCCTGCTGGCGCTGCTGATCGCAAATGAAAGCCTGTCGGTCATCGCCATGCTGGGCTTCCTGGTGCTGGCGGGTGTGGTGGTCAATAACGGTATTGTGTTTGTGGACTACGCCAACCAGCTGCGTCTGGAGGGTATGGAAAAGCGGGAGGCCCTGGTGCAGACCGGCCGCGACCGTATCCGGCCCATCCTGATGACCGCCCTCACCACCATCCTGGCGATGGTAACGCTGGTGTTCAGCACCGATGCCAGCGCGGCCATGAGCCGTCCGCTGGCGCTGGTAACCATCGGCGGCCTGAGCTACGCCACCCTGCTGACCCTGATCATTGTGCCGGTGCTGTACGACCTGCTGTTCCGGCGTGAGCTGAAAAACGTGGATGTGGGGGACTGATCAATGGCCTATACCGAAAAACAGATCCAGGTGTTCACCGGCGTGCTGGCTCTGGCCCGGCAGGGGGTGGATATGGGCAGCCTGCGGGTGCAGCAGATCGCGGACGCGGCGGGCCTGGGCAAAGGCACCCTGTACGAGTATTTCTCCTCCAAAGAGGAAATTCTGGCAAGCACGGTACACTGGTGCCTGACCCAGATTCTGAACCGGCTGGATCGGATTATGGAAAGTCCCGGCAGCTTTGAGGAGCATGTGGCCGGAATGCTGCGCGCCCTGTGGGATACTCTGCTGGGGGACGCAACCGTATATCATAGCCTGAGCAGCGGAATGCGGGGCAAACAGCCTGCCTGCTGCCAGTTTGTTGAAGCGCAGAAGGATCTGCTGAACCGTCTGCAGGCGCTGGAACAGGCTCTGATTGCTCAGGGCCGCGCCGAGGGAAGGATCCGTGCCGACTATGCCGACGAGTATTGCCGCTGCGTGGTGGAAACTGCTTTGATGGCTTCCGCCGCTGCGGTGCAGAGCCCGGCGGACAGCCCCGTGCACACAGAAAACCTGTGCCGGATGGTCTGCCGCGCCCTGACCTGAATTATACGCCGGGCCTTTCGGGGCCCGGCGTTGTGTTTTGTCACCCCGGATGGTACAATGGTAAAAATAACCGGAAAGGGGAAACGGGATGGACTGGTTCCTTTCGGTGGATGGGGGCGGCACCAAAACCGCCCTGCTGCTTCGCGGTGCGGACGGCCGGGAATACCGGGCCCGCAGCGGGGCGTCCAGCATCAAGTCGGTGGGGGAATCCGCCGCCCGGGAAAACCTGGCCCGGGGCCTGGATGAACTGTGGGCGGCCAGCGGTGCCGGCCCGGATTCCATAACCCACGGGGTGTTCGGCATGTCCGGCTGCGACAGCCCGGAGGATGAGGCCGTTTACCGGGCCATGATCGAATCGCTGGGCTGGCAGCCGGGGCGCTATACCCTGTGCAACGATGCGCTGCCCGCCTTTTTTGCCGCGGCCGATCCGCCGGGGGTGGTGCTGATCGCCGGTACCGGTTCCATTGCCATGGGGGTGGACCGGCGGGGCCGCACGGTGCGTGCGGGCGGCTGGGGCTACGGCTTCATCGACCTGGGCAGCGGCTGGTGGCTGGGCTGCCGGGCGCTGGAACAGGCCCTGCTGTATTGCGACGGTTGCCGGCCCTACCGCCCCTGGCTGGAGGAGGTGGCCCGGGCGCTGGGCGCGCCCTGCCTGGAACAGCTGCCCGGCACAGCCACCACCCTGGACAGTGCCGACCGGGTGGCGGCGCTGGCGGCGGTGGTGCTGGGCGGCAAGCCCGACCCGGACAAGGACGCGATCCTGGCCCGGGGCGCGGCCCATCTGGCGGCGCTGGTACAGGCCGCCGCCGAAAAACTGGGGAAGCAGCCCGATGCACCGCTGCGGCTGGTACTCACCGGCGGCTGTATGCGCAGCAGCCGGTATGCGGCGCTGGTGCGGCAGGCTCTGCCCGCCGGGCTGCAGAACGCCCTGATCCCGGCAAAGACAGACCCGGCGGAGGGTGGTATCCGGATGGCAAAGCGCGCGGCGGCGCGTAACGGATAAGAAAAGGAGAATCAACTATGCGGCAAAAGATCGCGGCGGGCGAAAAGCTCGTCTACACCGGCAGCCTGCTCGGCCAGAACATGATCTACAGCTTTGTGACCATGTACATTATGTTCTTTTTCACCGACCTGCTGCGCATCCCTTCCCAGAGCGTTACTGTTATTATGGTGGCGGCCAGCCTGTGGGACGCGGTCAACGATATCCTCATGGGCATGATCGCCGACCGCACCAAGACCCGCTGGGGCAAATTCCGGCCCTATCTGCTGGCGGGCCCGGCGGTGATCCTGCTCACCACCATCTTCTGCTTTACCCAGTTCGGAGGTTCCCCGGCGGGCACCGTGGCGGTGGCGGCGGTGTGCTATGTATGCTGGGGCATGTCCTATACCGTCTACGATATCCCCATCTGGGCCATCTCCTCGGTCTGCTCCCGGGACGCGGACGAGAAAAACGGCATGGTCACCCTGGGCAAGATCGGCGGTACCCTGGGCACCGTGGTGGTATCGGTGGGCAGCGTGTCGCTGCTGGGGCTGTTCGGCGGTGAGCGCAGCGCCGGTGCTTATACCGCGGCGGCCGCCGTGGTAGCCGGTGCGGGCGCGCTGCTCATGCTGCTCAGCGGCTTCTTTGTCAAGGAGCGCATCCAGCCCGCCGCCACCGGCGTGCCCTTCAAAAAGAATATCCACACCATTCTGGACAACGCCCCGCTGAAAGCCCTGATGGTGGCGTTGCTGATCGTCAACATGGTCAACAACCTGCGGCAGGTGGCCCAGATGCACTTTGCGGTGTATGTGTGGGGGGATTCCGGCTATGTCACCTGGATCGGGCTGAGCCTGGTGCTGGGTATGGTGTTCGGCATGGCGGTATCCCCGGCGCTGATCCGCCGCTTTGACAAAAAACATATCTTCCTGGCCGCCTGCGCCGGGGGCGCGGTGTCCAGCGCCCTGCCCTTTGTGCTGGGCGGCGGCCCGGCGGTGGGGCTGGTGCTGCTGGGGG
Organism: uncultured Gemmiger sp.; assembly: GCA_944386225.1. Classification (GTDB taxonomy): domain Bacteria; phylum Bacillota; class Clostridia; order Oscillospirales; family Ruminococcaceae; genus Gemmiger_A. The sequence goes on along the minus strand of CALXAH010000005.1, from coordinate 1,709 downwards.
TCAGCTTTTTCTTTACCGGCCTCACCACCATCTGCAGCACCTCCATGCTCATGGATACCATCGACTATGCCGAGCAGAAGCTGGGCTTCCGGGGCGAAGGCGTGGTGTTCAGCATGAATACCTTCCTGAACAAACTCAGCTCCACCCTGGCAAAAGGCCTGCTGGGCGTTTCGCTCACCGCCATGCACTATGTGGACAATATGGCCCCCAACGCCACCCTGACCACCGGCCTGAGCGCCCTGGTCTACCTGGCGCCCGCGGCCTGCTTTGTGCTGGCGGCGGTGCCCCTGCTGTTCTACCGGCTGCGGCCGGCGCAGATCGAATCCATCCGCCAAGACCTGGAGACCCGCCGTTCGGCGGAGAAATGAGGAAATTACCATGGACGTGTCCGCTTTTTTTGCCCCGCCTGAGATTCTGAACGCCAAACGCGTGCTCTGCATCCAGCCCCACCCGGACGACAACGAGATCGGCATGGGCGGCACCATCGCCGCGCTGGCCGCCCGGGGCTGCGAGATCCATTACCTGACCGTAACAAACGGCGACCTGGGCCAGCCTGTAGGCCCTGCCGACCCGGCGGCCATAGCGGCCGTGCGCCGTCAGGAGGCCGAGGCTGCGGGCCGGGCGCTGGGCGCGTCGGTTTTCCACTTTTTTGACGAGCCGGACGGCTCCTTGCGGGACATCCCGGCGCTGGCAGGCCGCATCGCGGAGCTGATGCGCACCATCCGGCCGGAGGTGGTTTTCTGCCCGGACCCCTGGGCGCTCTACGAAGCCCACCAGGATCATGTGGTCACCGGCAAGGCGGCGGCACAGGCGTTCATCTCCTCCGCGCTGGCGGGCTATCCCCGGGGTACCGGCACCCAGCCCTGGCAGGCAGGGGCCATCGGCTTCTACTTTACCCAGAACCCCAACACCGTGGTGGATGTGACCGACACCTTTGAACAGAAGTTTGCCGCCATGGCGCTGCACCGCACCCAGCTGAACGAGGAACTGCTGGGGCTGTACCGTGTCTACTTCACCATGCAGGGCCAGCGTCTGGCCCAGGATAAGGGTTTTGCCCTGGGCGAGGGCCTCAAGGTGCTGGGTCCGCTGCACATGCACTGCTTTACAGAAGCACCGGGAATCTGATAGAAAAAAGGAGCGCCTCCGGGCGCTCCTTTTTGTGGTTCAGGGCAGAATTACCGCCTGTACCTTTTTCATAAGCTTGCTGGTCTGCCGGGTAACCAGCCCCACGCAGACAGCCGCGGCCAGCGTGCCTTCCCGCACTCCTTCCGGATGCCCTAAAAAGACCATGGCCAGCACCAGCGACAGGCAGACCAGCGTTATATCGAACAATACCTTCATGGTGCTGAACTTAATAGGCGCCACCTGACAGATGGCCAGCACGATGCCTTCGCCCGCTGTCGTGACCAGCCCGGCCGTGACCTCCATGCTGATGCCGAAAGCAATCAGCCTAAGTCTACACGAAAAAAATGCAATCCCCGGAATTTTGCGAGAATTGCATTTTGATGAAGTTTACACTTTGAAAATTGCATTTTTGCAATCATTCTGTATAATGGAAGTATGCGGAGGAGGTGCGTATCTATGGCTTTACCCGGAACACCCGGACAGCGGATTTCCGATTTATGCAACGGGAACCATATCACACAAAAGGAACTTGCGGAGAAGATAGGCGTTTCCGCTTCCCAGTTGAGCCGCATTGTCAGCGGCGA
>CALXAH010000004.1 GCA_944386225.1 uncultured Gemmiger sp. | reverse complement strand
CGTACCGTAGTGTGCCAGATGGGGGTTCCATCCTCATAGGTGATCTTGCTGTAATCCACAACACCGCTCACTCCATCAGGGTGGAGGATGTCTTCTGCCGCATACAAGTCATAAACGGCCCCTTCAATGCTGGCTTCGCCATGGGGCGCAGTTCCGGGAACTTCCCAGTCTTCATCATTCTCGGCCATCGGGTTGGGGCGCAGCTGATCCAGGTCAGATTTTACCAAGATAATCTCACCCAACACACGATCATTCTGGAAGACACCATCCTCAGGGGTCATGGTGTAGCTGTCCTCGTTGTTTGCAAGGCCGGTGCTGTCGGTCACATAGGTTCGACCAGCATCCTGCGGCTGATCGTAGATAGTGACGGTAGTTTCTTGCCCATCACTGGTCAGCAGCTTGGTGCCGCCAGTATAACTGGTGGCGATGTCGGCATTGTAGTCGGCGTTATCCAGCCAGATCACGCTGCCATCATTGTCCGCTGTAATTAGCAAATGATAGGCGCGCTTGCCCAGCGGGGTGCCGGACTCACCAGGATTGTCAATGTCTGTCCAATCACCAAAGTAGCCGTCCGGCGCTTTGGTCTCGACGATGATAAATCGCCCCTGATTGCGCTGGGTGTAGTACATGGTCCGGGAGGTATCGAACTCGGTGCCGTAGTCAGAATCATTGGCCACAGTGTAAGTGCCGTCCTCATTGCGGATCACCGTATACTGATTGTACCCGCCAAAGGGGATAAATGCCTGGGTAACACGATCCCATTCAAATACCTCATATTCCGCATCAGCGGCAATCGGTTTGCCGGTCTCGCTGTCCACTTTGGAGATGTTGACCTGCAGGCTCCACTCATCGTTGCGCATGAGGTAGTCGTTTGCGCTATTCATAGGTACAGAGATTGTTTGGCTGCCACCATGCTCGCCATCGTAAAACTCAAAGCCCACCGGAATCACAGTTTCGTCAAACCGGAAATCAATACTTGCCAGATGGCTCTTCGCTGTAGCGATGGCCCGGTCTACCATACCTTGCGCTTCAGCTCGCAGTTGTGCTTCAGCACTGGCTTTGGCACTGGCTGCCGCTGCATCGGCTTCCGCCTGGCTGGCATAGGGACCTTCGTACCCGCTCCGGCTGGTAGTAGAAGTCTTGGTCACACTGTAGTGCAGGCTCCAGCTGGCACTGGCGTCACCGCCGTTGTTCTGGTATTCATCATCCATTGTATGGCCGCTGGTGGTCACGGTCTGTTTTTCTGCCGGAGTAATAGTCCAGGTCCCACCGTCGATCGTACCACCCTTTTCCAAAGGCTCGATCTCAATGGTGGCACCGTCCACTTTTTCGCCGGTTTCCAGCCCGGTCTTATTCGTATTAACCGTGTACTGGGCATCAAAGCTGCCGCTGGCTGTCTGAGGACTGGCTGTCCATCCAGCATAGAATCTGCCGCCCTCCGGCGGCACATCCGGGTCAATACTGCCAGTAGGAGGCCCGATCACACCGATTTCCTGCCAGTCATAACCGGCGGGCGGCGCATAGATAAAGATGTAATAGTCGCTTTCCGCTGCGTAAGTAGTAGCACCAGCACCGGAATAACAACGAGCGGCAAAACTTTCCGGATAGTTTTCCATGATCCACTGCTTTGCCGGATCTCCTGCCGCATTTGTTGAAAGCAGCCCCACCGAGTTTTGGGACAGACCGCCCCAAATACCGATCTGATTGGCGTAATGGTCGCCAGGCGTATACTGGCTGGCCAGCACAATGGAGGTATGGGAATAGGTATACGGAGGACAGCCGTTCGGACGGCCATTCAAGCCGGGCGTACAGCAATAGGCTTCCTGCCCATTGAACCACAGCAGCCAGCTGCCGTTGTATTTCTGGATGTCTGTGATCCGACCTGTGGTCACATCCGGAACCGGGCGAGATTCATAGGTACTTGCTCCAAAGGAGAAGGTCTGCGCCTGGGCGGTTCCTTCAATCCGGACATCCAGGCATTTTTCCAGCACTGCGCCATCCGGTGCCGTATACACAAAGCGAGCGGTAAAATCCTGTTCTGCCTGCACATAAATCCCGGACGCGGCAGCAGAACACTCGGTATAGCTGCGCGACAGCATCTTGGTGGCTTCTTCTGCCGATGCGGCGCTGCCATCGTAGTTAAGCAGGGTCACTCCATCCGGAAGCAAAATCTGCGAAGTGCTGCCATTGGCAGGATACTCCACCTGCACAAGGATAGGTACGATTGCGTAACCTTCACCGGCCTGGCGGGATACCGTATAAGAAAGACGCTCCGCATTGAGCGCATCTGCGTTCATATAGCCGGAATCACTGCCCAGCAAATCTTCCGTCCAGGGACCAATACTGATCTTGGCATCACCAGTAGCAACTGGGAGGCCATAACTTCCTTCATAGCTACCAGTAGGGGCATCCGGCAGATCACCATACAACATCCGGTGGATTTCATCCAGGTCCGGAGATGTATCGCTGTCTTCGCCATTGTTTCCCTCACTCGGTTCAACCGGGTTCTCAATCGCGGTCTGCATGGCAACGACAAGAGCGGCCAGTGAGGTATAGGCGGTCGCTACCGCTTCGTTAGCCTTTTCTTCCTCCGGGAGAGACAGGTAGATATCTTCTGCTGCTGTTACCGGAGCGGTAGCTTCATCCGATGCAACAGTAGCTTCATCCAGTGCAGCGATGAGTTCAGGATTCTCTTTATCCTGCTGCCACGCCTGGCTTGCCAGTGCCCAGTCGTTGACTACCGCTAGAATGCTCTGTCTGTCGAGCGCGTTTACAGCAGCAATAAACGACTGGGCTTCTTCGCTCAGAGTATCTTCAAGGCCGGGCTGGGACTCATCCGTTTGTTCCGGAGCGGAATCCGATGCATCCTGTTCCTGGGATGCTTCATCACTTTCCGTCATACTTTCAGCTGGCTGCATAACGGCTTCAGAACCAGCGGCCGCCGAATCAGCAAAGGCTGCGGTCGGCACCATGGAAAAGCATAGCGCGAATACCAGTAGCATAGCGGCGGCACGCAACCAAAGGAAGCGTTTGTGTTGTTTCATATACATTCCTCCAAAAGAAAAAGCGCCTGCTGTTGCAGACGCTACAAAGATATTTATTGTAACCTATTATTCTATATCTGAATCCGGGAGAAGATCCGAGGGGAGAAAAGCACAGCTCCCATAAAGAGTAGTTTCATTCAGTGCAACAAGTACGGGAGGGTCCTGAGTGGTGAATAAGTCCACAGCCTCTTGGTAAGGCATACTATACTGATGGTCCAAATAGAAAAGCTGTGGTACCCCAGCGCAGTAGGTTCCAAAGAGAATAAAATCCACATCCTTTTTATCTCTGAAATAATCAAGAAACTGGCGGGTGCAAATATACGGAAGTTCTGAAATTCCATCGTCCATATAAACAAATGGGCTATATTGATTTTCGACGAAAAAGCCCATCACCCTTGACTGCGGCAATTCGCTTCCCAGCTTCTTTTCCAGAGCATCCCAGTACGTGCCGATTTTGCCATAATGCTCCGAAAAGCACTTTTCAAAGTTCTTGACCCAGTTTTCAAAGGAAAGATCATATCGCAAAACATCAGCTGTAAATTCTTCGGGCAATGCCGAATCTATTGTTTGCTGCAGAAGCGCTTCTTGCTTTTTGCCTTTCATTCCTTTTCGGGTCATGGCAGATGCGTCAAACTCAAAATGCTCGAGGGCAATTAGCTTCTGATCTACCAGAGCATACATATCCGGTTTACCACGCTTATCACATCCTATAACGGAATGAAGCGCTTTTTGAAGTTCCGGCATCGATAACGCACTAAACCCTCCAAAATACTTCAGCATATGATTAGGGCGCAAATAATCATTGACCAGATGCTTCTTCTCTCTTTCTTCCTCCTGCATTGATTTCCCTCGCAATCTATAACTATATAGATTTAAGGTACCACAATATGACCATCTGGACAAGCTACCAAAATGTCCTGGTTGGCAAAGGAATACAAGCCACTTATCCGAATGTTACAACCCAATATGTATACTGCTTTCCATCCTCTTCACAAAACCAGCAACTGACTCCCATAGCCGTAAACTCGGGATTCACGATGTTGGCATAGTGAGCAGGGCTATTTTTCCACGCCTCACACACAGCAGCAGCCGAGCCAATCGGGCCGCGTGCACAGATTTCGCTGCGAGTAGTCATACCGGAATGGTCAAACGGGCCACCGGCTACAAAGCTCTCGCAGCGGCTGCTTGCAGCTGTACTTAAACTATCGTCCAAGGCCAGAGCCGGTAATCCGGCGTCAGCTCGGATGGCGTTGATTCCATCTGCTGTGGCTTGATAGGCGCTGTCCGTACTGTCGATATACCACCATTTACCGGTGTTAGCCGCAAGATGAAAGGGAATTGCCCCATCTGCGGCAGCAACTGGTTCCGGTGTAGCTGCCACTGGCTCCTGCACAGCAGAATCCGTCACGGGGATTGGTATGGATTCTGTCTTATCAGGCGGCTCCGGGGCGGGGGTGCCCGGCACTGCGGTAGGTTCAGCAGTTGGTGTGGGAGTCGCCATTTCAGCTTGCTCTTCTTGCTCAGGAGATATCGACGGTGTCTGCGTTGACTGTGCACTGTTCGATGGCATCGGCTCTGATATGGATTTAGGTGAAGCGCAGCTGACCAGCATAAATGCCGCCAGCATCAATCCCAGGATTTTTTTCATTTACGATCTCCTCCTTATATTCCGGGGCTATCCCGGATATGTTGTGATCGGCGGCAGAGTGTACGCCTTTCTGTTTTCATGGTACTGATTCACCTCACTTGATGTCCAGGCTGACGGATCGCCCGCTGGCACGCTTGACTTTCTTCATCCGGGACACTGTCAATTGCGTTTTCCTTTTCGTTCATATTCAGAAGGGCATTCAGTTCCGCCAGACGTTTGCTCTTGTCGGCAAGTTCCTGTTCGTGAGCAAATGGTTTTTGCAGTTCCTCCTGAGCGTTCTGCAACTGTTTTTCCAGCTGCCGCAGCGATTCCTGTGATGACTCGATTCGCTTTTGCATAGAGGCTGCTGCATTTGTAAGGCGGATAATGTTGCCCAAAGCATCCGCCCCCAGCGTTACATCATAGACGCCCGCACCGACAAGCTGCGCATGAAATTCTTTTTCAAAAGGTAAATACACCGCCTGTATCGTAAGTCCTTTGTAACTGCCAATCGGTACCGGCTGTTCGCTGTCCATGGCTGTTCCCACCAGTTCCAGAAGCGCCTTTCCTGCATTTTCCCGCGTATCATATGCCGTATCCTGAATACTTAGCGAGAAGATCTCCTTTCCTTCAGGGTCTATGCGTGTATTTTCCTGGATCGTCTTTGCGTCAGCCTGACAGTTGGCAATAATCCCTTTTGTGCGCTGAATCTCACGGGGATAGGCAATTGTGATAGCATCCTCAAGCCGATATTTCTGGCTGGCATACTGCGCCTTCAGTGTGCGAAGCTTCGTAACCTGAATATCCAGATCCATCTTCTCCTTGATGGCCGGATTTCCCGCTGCCAGCGCCTTGACCTCGGCATAGGACAGCGCAGCTTCATCCATGTCATCACAGGATCGGGCAGGACTCTTGCCTGTCATGATCTGACCGATAAATCTCTGCTTGTTCTCAATAAGCTGCCAGGAATAGGCATCGAATGTTCCTTCTGTCACATACCGGTAGATTGCCACCTCCTTATTTTCATTCCCCTGACGCACCATGCGTCCCTCTCTCTGCTCAATGTCCGAAGGCCGCCAGGGAACATCCAGATGGTGCAGCGCTATCAGCTTCTTCTGTACATTGGTTCCCGCGCCCATTTTCGCTGTGCTCCCCATCAATATCCGTACTGCGCCACTGCGCATCTTCCGGAACAGGTCGGCTTTTCGGGTCTCCGTATTGGCATCATGAATGAACTGGATCTCCTCTGCCGGGACTCCCAGTGCTATAAGTTTTCCACGAACATCGTGGTACACGTTGAAAACTCCGGCTTTTGGTGTGGAGAGGTCACAGAAAATCAACTGTGTGGAGCGGTTGGCTTTCGTGCGCTCCCAGATGGAAAAAACTCGTTCCACACAGGCATTCACCTTGCTGCCAGGATCATCCGGCAAAGTTTCATCAATAAGGCGCTGATCCAATGCCAGCTTGCGCCCATCGTTTGTGATCTTGAGCATATTATCCTGGGATGGGTCTACTTCCCGGTTGCGCACCGTGTCGGCACGTTTTCCCAGCTCAGCTACCATTTCTTTTTGGATCGAACTTGGTTTCAACTGTACATTGGTGGGTTTACCGCCCTCCAGCGCCGGTACTGGGAGTTTCAGCATATCTGCTGTCTGGATATCTGCCGATTCCTTAAACAAACTCATAAGTTCCGGCAGATTATAGAACCGGGCAAAACGGGTCTTTGTCCGGTAACCGGTACCTTCCGGTGCCAATTCGATTGCGGTCACGGTTTCTCCGAATGTTGAGGCCCAGGCATCAAAAATAGCCAGCCCCTTTTGTTCCAGCGTATGCCGTTGCAGATACCGCATCATCGTATACAACTCGGTCATGGAGTTGCTGATCGGCGTACCGGTGGCAAAGGTCACACCTCGTCCACCAGTGATCTCATCCAGGTACATGGTTTTCATCAACAGATCACTTGCCCGCTGACTTTCGCTCTGGCTGATGCCGGCCACATTGCGCATCTTGGAAACGCACATCAAATTCTTAAACATATGGGCTTCGTCCACCATCAGGGAGTCCACACCCAGTTCCTCAAAGGTGACCACATCGTCTTTGCGTTCCGTATCATTCAGCTTGGCCAACCGTTTTTCCAGCTGTTTGCGGGTCCGCTCCATCTGCTTGATTGTGAACTTCTCTGCCCGCTCCTGTCTTAGAGTCGCCGTCTGTTCCACTATTTCGTCAATCTGGCGCTGCAGATAGGAAGCCTGCCGCTCCGTAGAAAGCGGAATTCTCTCAAACTGGCTGTGCCCGATCACGATGATGTCATAATTGCCGGTGGCAATACGCCCGCAAAATCGTTTCCGGTTTGCCCGTTCAAAATCTGTGCGCTTGGCCACAAGAATGTTGGCATTGGGATATAGCTGCAGCGCTTCAGATGCCAGCTGCTCAGTCAGATGGTTGGGTACACAGATCAGGGTTTTGCTGCACAATCCCAGCCGTTTCTTTTCCATAGCAGCGGCCACCATCTCGTAGGTCTTGCCCGCACCCACCACATGGCCCAGCAAAGTATTGCCGCCATACAGAATGTGCGCGACTGCATTGCGCTGGTGCGGCCGAAGAACGATCTCCGGGTTCATACCATGAAACAGGATATGGCTGCCGTCATACTCACGGGGCCGCGTGGAATTGAATCGCTCATTATATAACCGTACCAGCTGCTGCCGCCGGGTCTGATCCTGCCAGATCCATTCCTTGAACGCTTCCTCGATCTGCTGCTGTTTGGCTTGCGCTGCCTGCGTTTCCTGCTGATTCAGCACCGGGCGTTCCATCCCCTCCGCGTCTCGCACCATATCAAAAATGCGGATGGCGCGCAGGTTCAGGCTCTCTTCCAGAATGTGATAAAAATTCGCCCGGTTTGTTCCGTAGGTAACCAGTGCCTTTACGTTCCCTCCTGTGCAGCTTTTTCCGGAAATGTTCCACACACCGGTATAAGGTGCGTAGTGAACCTCCACCAGCCGCCGGGATACCGAAGGCGCATCCACCAATTCATCTGCGAACTGTTTGATGATCGCAGGTTCAATCCAGGTTGCCCCCAAACGAACGGCAATTTCACTTGCCTCCAAGTCTTTCGGCTGTACCTGTTCCAGTGCCTGCACATTAACACGCAGAGCAGGATTGGTTTGGGCTGCCAGTTTTGCCACAGCCAGCTTCTCACGCACATTGCCGGACAGATACTCATCCGCTGTACGGTAGATGGGCTTTCCGTCCAGCCCCTTTTCCATAGGATCTGTGAAGATCACGCCTGTCAGTTCTTCGGCCAGCTGTTCTTCTGTCTTGCCGGTGAGCTGCATCATATACGGCATATCAATGCCCGCTTTTTCTCCGATAGACAGGGCCAACGCATCGCTGGCTGTATCAGCCCGTTCAGCAGGCCGGGCGCTGCGGATCGTCCGTTTGGTGAACATATCGGACTTGCCGCGCAGCCGCCCTTCTTCATCAATGTCTTCCAGAGAGCAAAGCAGGTAGTAACTACTGTCATCCTGAAATGCCTGAGCAGAGCCTCGGCTGTTGATAAGGCCATGCTGACGGTGATAGGCATCGTATTGGGAGTTCAGCTGCTGTTGCAGGCGCTGGATTTCCTCATCCGGATGGTCATCCAATTGGGCCGTAAGCAATTGGCGCACCGTGTCCCGCAGCCCGATCAGCTTTCGGATGCGGCTTTCTGCTGCAACACCGGACGTTACCCGCCGCATTATGGAATTGGTGCGGAAGTAGATTTTGTCATCCTGTATTGTGTAGCTGAAATTGCGTACATCCGGGTCAGCTTCGATTGTATCCTCGTCCGCTGCTCCAGGTTCTTCCTGCACAGCCTCCTCCTTTGTCAGCGTTCCGGAAAGATTGCCCAGAGCCCTGTCCAGTTGTTCCTCCAAGGTACCATCGCCACTGGGTTCACAGGTAGGTACCTGGCCATACGGGCCGCTGACCATTCTGATGGTGCCGCATACCATTTCAGGATGATCAGCAAAATATTGGTTGACCGGAATGCCATCCTTTGTTTCACCCAGATGCAGCCACGGCTCATCCCGTTCCACGATCCGGTCACGCTTCTGTAAAAACAGAATATCCGCCACAGCCTGCGTACCGGCATTGCGCTTGAATGTAGTATCCGGCAGCCGCACCGCACCGAGAAGATCACAGCGGGCGGCAATGTAGCGGCGCACCTCCTCATTTTTCTTATCCATGGTACCGCTGGTCGTAATGAACGCGATAATACCGCCATTTCTCACCTTATCGATGGTCTTTGCGATGAAATAGTCATGGATGCGGAAATGCAGCTTGTCGTATTGGCGGTCGATCACGGAAAAATCCCCGAACGGCACATTCCCCACCGCGCAGTCAAAGAAACTGTCAGGCTGAGTTGCTTTTTCAAAGCCTGTGATCTGTATGCGCGCTTTCTGGTATAGCTGCTTTGCAATGCGGCCGGTCAGATCGTCCAGCTCAACGCCATACAATTTTGCATTGTTTTGATCAAAGCTGCTTGGCTTATGGGCAAAGAATGCACCGGTCCCCATACTGGGTTCCAGAATGTTTCCTCCGTGTACGCCCATACGCTCCAGCGCCCGATACATGGGGTGGATTACTTCGGCTGGAGTAAAAAAAGCGGTCAGTGTACTGCTGCGCGCTGCCTGATACTCGCTCTCGGTCAGCAGGGCTTTCAGTTCGGCATACTCCTGTGACCAGGCAGTTTTGTTCTCGTCAAAGGCATCGGCCAGTCCGCCCCATCCGCAGTATTGCGCCAGTACGGATTGTTCGTCGGCATTTGCAGGCATTCCCCCATTTGCAACACGCTGCTCAATGGATTTCAGCAGCCGGATCGCTGCTACATTGACGGCAAATTTCTCTTTCGGGCCACTGGGTATTTGAGGACGGTAAGGCGCTGTATAGTTGATCGGCTCATACGTAAAGGGTTCGGACAAGGCTTTGGCATCTGCCATCACCTGTTCCACAAAGGACGTGTCGCCCTCTTCAAAGAGCGGTTCCGATTCCGGAACCGGTTCTGCCTGTTCCGGAGCGCGCAGGTTTCGGTTGCGTTCATCCCGTTTCAAAAGCCGGGAAAATTCCTCGCGAGAAATGCTGCGGCTGAACAACGGTACCGCTTTATCGCATACCAGAATGGATTGTTCGCCAATATCCTGGATCACAAATGGTGTGCCGTTCTCCAGATAGACCACGTCGTCTACAACGCAGAGACGTGTCGATACCGGCTCTTGTGTCGGCCGCTTTTCAAATGCCGCCTCAGCATCAGCGATCAAGGCAGCGAACTCCATATTCGCCAGTTCTTTGTCCACGAGTTCCGCATTGCTGCTGTATTGGCGGGATTCTACCATCCTTCCATCCACCTGAAGAATGATCTCATAACGTACCAGATTCGCATAGACTGTGATTTCATGGTCTCCGTCACCGGTAGTGGAATACGCCAGAGATATATGCGTAGGGTCTGTAAAATCTGGTTCTGAAAACGCATTTCTCTCGCAAAAATCCCGGATCATAGACTCGGCAAGTTCCTGTTCTGACCGTGCCTGTGCCTCCTGGGATTCCTGCTCCCGCAGCCAGACGGTGTATTTCTCTGTCTCCTGCTCTGTGAAATACCCACCCTGGCGAATCAGCTGCGTCAGACGCCGGGCCATCTCTTTCCATCCAAAGTGCCGGGTCAGTCTGCGGTCTCCGGTGTCGTATTGAATTTCAAAACCTTTTGAATCGTAGTCCAGCCACCCGCTCATTCCGTCAAGAAATGTCCATGACTGCCCGCCAGTCCCATACTCCTTTTTCAGCCAAGCCGCTGTTTCTTCTTCCGGTGGCGGAACCGGTTGCGATAAACGCCGGAATATCCGCAGCTTTCCATTTTGAAATCCACTGCCGTTCCGCAGTGCGCGTTCGATCTCCTGCTCTGTGATTTTACCTTCGGTATCCTTTTGTGGAATAGGAAGCGGTCGGGGCGGGAGTTTTTTCTCCACAGGCGGTACTTGTTCCTCGGGGAGAAACTGCAGCTGCGCGGCAATTGTTTCGGCGGCTTCTTGCTGCGCGTCCGGAAGCCGAAGCGGGGCAACAAACTTGCCCCGCTGCATCAGGCTTTCAATGCCAGACACAGCTGTTTGCCAGGTTACACGGCTTTCGTTGGTTCGGGTAAGAAAGTTTCCTTTCCAGATCCACAACCCTTCCGGTTCTTTTTTGCACCCCAGTCGAACGCCATCCGCATAAAACTCGCAGTAGGCGTCGTCATAGATTCCGCTTAAATAGTTGCATCTCTCTGCATCGTCCTTATGCGATTCAAAATATGCATAGATTTCTTCATTGGGCCGACGCCCGGGCCCACCAACCGCCAGCGCCGCGTCAAGAAGATGTTCCGGCACGGCGGGCAATAAAAAAGCAGAGGGTGACTTGTCACTCTCTGCCTGTGAAAGATATTCGGTTACAGGGCGTACAGCATCGGCATCGCCAGTTCTTCCGCCTGAACTTTCAGGCTGTTCATCCACTGTGTCCAGCCCAGCGGATCGGACTTGCGGTCCGGCATCTTGCTCTTCTGTGCTAACTGCGCTACTGTCTGCTCCACCTGCTGATGCACGGTTCTGTCGATCTCGATCAGATGCGGATACAGCGTTCCCTGGATGCTCATCAGTTCGAATTGCTCGGGGGCGTTCTCTCTCAGAAACTCCCTGCGCAGCATCCCGTATTTCCCGATTGGATCGGCTGGTTGTCCGCCCAATGTCAGGTTCGGGATCTGATACCCGTTGATGTTGGTGTAGGTCATGGTCATCCTCTGTCGCCTCCTTATGGTCATTCAGCGTTTTCTGTTCTCCAATTGTAGTATGCACGGTCTCATGCTCTTTGGCAACGCTGTCGATCTGGCGCACCACACGGCCAAGTTCCATCAACATCGGGCGGGAAACCTGCTGCACAGCGCTGCCCAGCATGACCGCGGCCGCGATTGTGTTGAACTCGGTTACCGATTCAAATGCTGTAGCCGCATCATACTCCATTTGCATCCCGCTGCGGCGAAGCAGCATGTAAACAACGCTGCGCTGGATCAGGTCCTCCAACATGCGGCGCTGCTCTTCTGCATCATGCCGTTCCAGCTGAGAACCCGTAACGGCGCGGCTCAGCGCCTGTGCAAACATAACTCGCCGCTGCGCAATGCATTCCGCCGCCCAAAAATGGATGGCGTCCGGCAGGCTTTGCGCACTGTGAGATTGCAAAAGCCGTGTGATCAGCTCGCTCCGATTCGTATCTGTAACAGCCCAGGGCATGGCTTCGGGCACAGACACATTTGCATGAGTATCCTCTATGGCAAACACATACCGCAGTCGGCTGCGCTCTGTATGTGTATCCAGAATCGCAATTCCACGACTGCCACGGCTGACCCATCGCTGCGCTTTCCTGTTCCAGTATTCCATGGTAGCAACTGCCGTGACCCCGGGGCGCTGGCCATGGATCAATAACTGGTTTGCAAAAGAATATGCGTAAGTATAGGACGCAGAATCCAAAAACTCTTTCCAGCTGGTACTGTCCCGGGTAACATTCTCAACCAGTGTATCAGCCAACGCTCGCAGTTCTTTATAGGTGGGCAAAAACGATTTTCTCTCCTTTCTGTTCATCCAGAATAAAAAGTGCCCGATGAAAGTCTCTTCATCGGGCACGATGTAAATGTTTTAGGATAGCTGCTTTATGAAACTCTTGAGATTACTCTGCAAATAGTCAATTTGCATTTGCGCAATCTCATCAACTCCATGCTGTTGTTGCGCTTTTCTCTCTGACAACCTTCTATCCATTTCTTGCATAAACTCTCGATCTTTTGATTCGAACTGGCTTGGTGTAGCCGCCCTGTAAACTAAAAACATTAACTCTCTAAAATCGTCGATTTGTCTTGCGTTGCTTTTAAACAACATATCTATCAATTTTTCCACATCAAAGTAGCTGATAAATCTATGGATATTGCCTCTACGTTTTTGCACATTCTTAAGCAAAGCTTCGATGTCAGACGGTTCATAGGAGAACTCGTATTTATTTTCCAGAGCTTTTTTAGCACTCTCTTCAATATCTTCTAGGAATTCTGAAAAAGCCTGCTTTTCTTCTTCTGTCTCAAACTCATAAAATGACAGCAAATTGCCGCCCACTCCTAGATCTTCTCCATGCGCTTTCACATTCTCGATCATTTTTTGTCTTATTAGGCTGTAATTATACCCTAGCAAAAAATGAAACTTTACCAAATAATGTGCTAATTTCACATACGTTTCTATAGGGATATCCGACCATACATCCAACCTTTTTTCAACGTTAGACAATGCCTGCAAGACCTCTTTTGTTGATAGAATATAATAATTAAAAATTACATTGATATCTGAATCACTATTTGCGTATGCGGCACTGTACATTCTATATTTTTTAAATGCCTCAATAGTAGCAGCTACTTTTTCAGAATCGAATTCATGCCAGCGAATGTATTCATAGCAGAATCGAAACAACGGAAAGAATTCATTAGTCAGTTTTGTTGACAGATATTCTGTACCTTCCCACTCTGGGATATCTCCACTTTTAATCGATTGGGAAAACAAAATAATACTGTAGAAAATACATTCCAAGTATTCTGCTTCCAAGTTGTTCGGCTGTATACGTTCAAAAATCTCATAAGTTTTTTGGCAAGCAAATAGGAAGGTCCTTAGATTGCTTATTTGTTTATTTGCAAGCAGTCCTTCCAGATAATCCAGCCTATCCTCTCTCAAAAAGATATTTAGCATCGGGTTATCAAATTGGTAAATAATATTTTTAATTGCACTTCTCACATCGCCATTGAATTGAACTGTATCGCTAATCGTTTTTTCTTTTATCTTCAAGTACTGCAAACTTTTTTCAGTGAATTCGTTCACCGTTTCTTTTCTTTCGCCTTCCTGTACTTCTTTTTGAACGCGAAGGATTAGCTCTGTTTCATTGGCAACCAATAGAACCTTTACACCGTCTCGCTCAACGAGACTATTCACATAGCCCATAAGATCGACAATGTTAAATTGTACTCGTTCAACATCCTCAAATATCAACAGCTTATTCGACAGATCTATTGAATTACATAATTCTTCAAAGCTTTTTGAATTTATATCAATACCCATATGACCAGTAATTCCTTTAATCACTGTACCGCTTATAAATTTTACATAGGGCGCTATTGAAGAAACATCTGTGGTAATCATTTGCTTAGCTTTTTTTCTAATTTCAAATGTCTTGACCTCGAAGAATATGGATTTGCTAATCTCTGCTATCGCGCTTACCCCATAAAGGGAAATCACAATGCATTGATAAGCACCATTTTCCGCGAGATAGGGAATAAGTTCATTCTGTATATAGTAGCTTTTTCCTTTTCCCCATGGAGCGCTTAGCATAATTGCGGATTTTGTTTGGTCTTTTTGAATGTAGTGCAGTATGTAGTCACTTATTTCTGAATTCGTCATGGCGTTTATTTCCTCCTTCGAAACTACTGCTCGAAAAATTATTTGTCTGCAATTCTATATGCGTTTCTTTTATTCTACAGCGTTCAAATAAAGCGCACAATAGCTTGCACTATAAGCAAACTTTCTGTAATGATGTGTCCATTTGCAGTGATTTTTTGTTCAAACAGTATACTTATTTTGAAGGGAAGTATCACATTAGTTTCATCGCTCCCAAAAGTGCATTTTCCCGCCAAAGCGTTCATCTGTTGGCTTGACCCTGGCAACAGGAAAGTCGCCGTCCTGCAAAGGGCTTTCCGGCAAAAAGTATTTACGGCTGTACCTGTCTGCCTGTTCCCGGGTCAAACTGATTGCCTTGCCGTCCGAAACACCGCACACAAGGCAGCGGCCATATATCGTTGTATCTTCGCTGATTTGCCGATTGTATTTCATACCAGACGAATGGAGGCTGCACAGCAGGCCGATTTTGGGCGTGTCAAACGGCAAAATGAGCTGCGCCTCCCCCTGTATGGTTTCTTGTTTGGCAGCTTCCACACTCGTAAAGCTGGCCGTATAAGGGCAGTAGCCTGGTTCTATCACAAGAAGTCTGACCATATTTGTCACCGCCCTTCGTGCATCCGGTTTCGTTCCAGGGCTTCCAGCATACGCAGGATCTGCGACTCCATCTGTTCAACGGTATATCCTTTGGGAAAGAAGCGTTCAATGCGGGATACGGAAAGGCGAACCTGCGGCTCCCTGGCTGAAACGCTGGGCGGCTGTGCCGTCATGATGGACTGTATGATCTCGGGTGACAGCGTCGCCTTTTTGCTGGCCGCTTTCAGCTTCTGTGCCTGGGAAAGCGAAGGCGTACACTCCATACACTCCAGATATTCCAATACCTGTTCCTGCTCATCGGGAGAAAGCGCACTGAGTTCTACCGCCGGTGTCAGTTTCAGATGGCCCTCATCCACCATATCCAACAGTTCGGGAATCAGTTCATTCAGGCGGATAAACCGATGGACTTGATTGCGGCTTTCACCTGCCTCCTTTCCCACAACATCAAGGGTTTGTGACTTCATCCCAACTTGGGATGAAGTTATATCCAGTCGTTTTCCTTGATGTTTCATCGCCTCCAGCTTCATCTTGTACGCTTTTGCTTTTTCGCTGGGCAGGATATGTTCTCTCTGGCAATTGCTGTCCACCATCAGGATCACGGCGGTATCGTCATCCATCTCCCGCACAATACACGGCATAGTCTCCAACCCGGCGCGGGCGCAGCCGTGGTGGCGTCTGTGCCCGGATACCAGCTCATAGCCGCCTTCCGGCCGGGGACGGACAATCGCCGGTGTCAGAATTCCGTATTCCCGGATACTTTCCACCATTTTGTCCATCTCCTCGTCATCCCGAACACGGAAAGGATGCTCACGGAATGGAAACAGCTCATCCAGCCGCAGATTTTGCACCTTTTCCAGTTTCGCGTCCTGGCGATCGCTCTCGCTGCTGAACAGGTTATCGAGTGGGGGAAGATCGATGTTCTTCCCGTACAGTTTTCCGCTCATGCCCGGTCACCTCCTTTGCCAAGGCAATGTAGGCTTTACTTGCCGCGCCATGGGGGTCATAGTCCAGCTGACTGTGTCCGGTCGCGGCGCTTTCTGCCGTCCGGGTACTGACCGGGATTTCTGTGTTGTAGATTTTGATTTGATGTCCGTAAGCCCGCCGCAGAGCGGCACTTACATCCTGGGAAAGATTGGTGCGCCGGTCCACCATCGTGATGACGATGCCGTCCAGCTCCAGGCGAGGATTGATGCGACGCCGTACCTGTTGGATGCTCCGCACAAGCGAGATCAGGCCTTTCATGGCAAAATGCTGCGCCTGCACCGGAACCAACACCCGGTCGGATGCCACCAGAGAGGACACCGTGAGAATCCCCAAACTGGGCATACAGTCGATCAGGCAGTAATCATATCGGTCGCGGAACGGCTCCAACGCCTGTGCCATCACCTGTTCATGGGCCATCACATTTACCAACCGCACCTCCATGTCCGACAGCTCAATATCCGCCGGTATGTAGTCCACTCCTTCCTCGTGATGCCGGACCGCATCCGTGATTGGGCGGTCATTGATCACATCGTCCATCATCGTGCTCAGCGTTCCGTTCCCTTCCTCCAGGTCATAGCACCCCAGATAGCTGCTCAAATCGCCCTGCGGGTCTGCATCCACAAGCAGGACCCGATATCCCTGCCGGGCCAGGGCCACGCCTACATTCACGGCGGTCGTTGTTTTTCCCACCCCGCCTTTTTGGTTTGCTACTGCGATAATCTTCATAGTGTCGCGTGCTCCTTTCAACGTTCTCCGTGTTTTCGGCTCTGCTTTTTGCGCAGCAGCAGCTCGTTGTAGTCTTTACCACAGCGGGGCGGCGCATCAACGATCCTGTATCCCCTGTTTGCCAAGCGTTCCTGGATTCGTGTGGAAAATTGGCGACCGGCACGATCATTATCCAGGCAAAGATACAGCACCGTTGTTTCCGGATGATTATCCAAGAACCACTCCAGCGGCTGATAGTTCAGACCGCCCAAGGCCAGATACCAGCGGTCTCGCCAGTCCTTTCCCCTTTCCTGCCAACGCAATGTCGCCCCCGACAGTGCATCAATGGGGGCTTCATAAACAAAAACCAGCGGGCAGTCCTGTGTAGCTGCCGGAATGATAAACCCGTACTTTTTCTGGCTTCCAGGCGCATCACCTCTCCACCCTCCTTCACAGCCTCGAGAAAAGGCTGAGCAGGCTGTTCCGTTCGCATCCAGACCAAGAAACACGCAGTTGGTATATCTTCCGTGCCTGGACTGGTACAACGTTCCGGCTCCCAAGCAGAACTGCAGCACCGGCTCGCAGATACCACGCCCCCGCAAATAGGCGCGGACTTTCAGATTGGTGTTGTCCCGCGCAGGCTGAACAAACGGGCGTGGCTCTTTGGATGATGAACATTCGCGCTGATTTTCCTGAACCAGGACGGGACGGAGATCGTTCAACCGGTGCACGGCACTCACAAAGTCCAGCTTCTCAACCTTGGTAAGATAATCGATAGCATTGTTCCCGCCAACGCCGCCACTGTACCAGTGAAACAGACCGTTATCGCTGATAACCAAACTGCTATGCGTTTTGGTACGGTAATCATGGGCGCTTACTTGGATCAGTTCGCGCGGCAGACAGGTTCTAAAATATTCCAGAACACTGACCCGGCGGGCAGCTGCGATTTCCTGGTCGCTCAATGGGCTCATACAGTACCTCCTTACAGATTTTGAAATAAAAAAAGCAGCTACCCGCTGCCATTCAGGCTGTAACTGGCCTGCGTGGTATAGTAGCTGCTTTTGGATGTGGGTGCGTTATATAATGCCGTCAGCAAATAGCTTCGGATGTTGCGAACATCTGATGTATTCTCCAACAGGCATTCCATCACATAGAGGATGTGCTCAGCGGTCAATTTTTGTAAGCGGTTCCGGACAGTCTCGGACGATATATCTTGTCCGCCAATTCGTATCGTGGCTCGTGGGTCACAAAGAGTATCCGTAAGCAGCTCTACAATCTCTTCCAGGATTTCCCGGTCGCAATCCCGGCGCTGCACGAGGATAGGATATTCAATCGCATCACAGATCTGCCGACGGACTTGCTCATATAACGGCGGCTCCCGATAGGATAGATTGATATCACTCCCCTCAGTATTATTCTCATCAGTCTTATTTGTCTCCGGAATTCGGAAGTCTGCACTTCCCAGTTTCGGAAGTCTAGAGTTCCGTTTTCCGGAAGTCTGGGCTTTCTCTCTGCGGGTAAAGTTTTTCAGGTAGATCTGCGTTGGCCGTCCCTGGCCCTGTTTCTTTCGTTCGATCAGCCCGACTTTATCCAGTTCGGCAAATAACGCCACCGCTTTTGTGTGCCCGCAGCCCATAGCCTGCATGGCATCTTCCAGGGTAAAATAGATATAGACCCGCCGGGTCAGCGGGTCTATCCAGTTATTTCGTATGGAAAGCCCCATCCGGTCCAACATCAGCCCGTACAGTAGCTTTGCTTCCATGGAGGTGCGCCGAAATGCCGGGTCTGTGAACAGGATTTTGGGTATGCGGTAGAACGTATATTGCTCGGCTTCGCTACCATAAAAGTAGTCCAGCATAAGGCACCTCCTTCACTCATATTCCTAATTCGACATAGTTGGAATTAGGAACATGATACTATAATACTAGGCAATCAATAACGTATACACGGTTTAGGAATATAGTAATCTACTACGATACTCTTTAAGTAAATCCTGACACTCCTTTCCAAACAAATTCTGATGTTGAGCCATGCTAGAAAATGCAACATGAAGTTGCGTAAGAGAACCACTCTTAGTCGTACTCATCATTTTAGATTTGCATGCCCTAAGATACTCAAATAATTCCTTGAGACTCTTAGGATTATGAAATCTACCCATCGCTTCTTCCAAATTAGCACCGCTGATTTTGCTGTTAAATAAATATTCCGTGCAAAGCTGTATATCTCTTACAAACTTCTTTGAAACTTCGTTTACCTCGGTGGTTTCTAAAGCATTAGTGTACATCACTTTAATCACAACTGCCCATCGCTCTACATTTAGATCATACGTATTATTTTCCGACTCGCTTCTTAAATAAAGAGCTATTTCTTTCTCATTCAGCTTAATGTACTGCTCATAATCAAGATCTAGTAAGTGAATCATCGAGATATCAGCATAGCATTCCTGAAATAGCTCTTTAAATTCCCGCATTGTCCAGAAGAAATATCCTTGTGGATGGTCTGGGCTTTCTCTTAAAGCTGCCAAAAGGCCATGCTGTCCAGCTATTACTTTCACCTGTTTCGCATAAGAATCCACATAATCAGTTTCCGTTTCGTCTTTAGTTTTTTTCCCTCTGTATCTAGATGCATCTAGCAATTCTTGGATTTCGTTTTCACTCATCAAAAATTTTCCTAACACTTCAAAAAGTTTATCTACTAAATCATCCAAATACAACGGTAAGTCATTCTCGTTGCTAAGTTTTCGATAAATCAGATTTTCTGGAGAATGAGTAAACAGGTTCATAGCACTTGCTAATTCTCTCGCAAAGATGCGCAGGAATTTACTCTTTCTTACATCTCGTAATCGCCAAGTCTCTCCACAAAAATGGGATATCTCATGGCACATATGTGCCATAACCTGTGAAGGTTCATACAGTAAATCATACGGAATGTCCACATAAAGCAGCCGATTGCAAGGTGGTTTCTTTTGGATAATTACATTAACCTTGATCCTGCGACAAAGCTTAGGGACCAATAAAAAGCAGAATGTATAGCCATCCTCCGATAATTCTTGCAATATCCTACAACATTGGGAATTAAAGGCTAGATAAAACTCCAATAAAGCAGCTGGTATTTGGCACAACGCAGGACTATATCCAGGTTTCTGTGAAAATTTTCCATCCTGTCGCATGGACTGTTCCATCAGAACACCCCATCCTCGTAAAAACCGTTGAATGTATCGAATCTGAAGACTATCTGGTTTTGAAATAGCATTTAACTCTTTGCAAAACAAATCCGCGCTTTCCAATATCAAATAACAAAAACCATCTGCTACTGTACTACGACTCATATCAAGCAAAGCATTGTATAACTCTTCTGCTACTCTAATCCAATCGCCATCAGCAGCATCCCAATTACCTGTCTCGAGTTTTCTCTGCCTCATATTAATGAAGCTTTTCTGCAGCTCTTTGCACTTATTTATTAGTTGAGAATCCTCTTTATACTCCGAATATGCCCCCTGTTCCTTTACTCCAAGATATGTTTCGCTTTCCAGAAATGCTTTCTGAAATGGAATGCTTGCAGCTTGCTCAGTGAGTTGCACACGGATACGCACAAGCAAATCTTCTGAATTCACATCTGTCGATATCGTGTTCAAGTCTTCCATTCCTGTACTGAGAAATGGTGTTTCCACTTGATATTGGGACATAGCATGAAAGAATTTCTGAGCCATTTGCGCATTACGCACTAAATATCGAGTAAAGACTAGCGGAATTCTCTCATTTTCCACTCGCGGTGCATCTTTTTGTTGTAAAAGTGAAGGCAAATAAATTGTAGGGATAGATCGCAAATCGCCTATAGCTGGATCTTGGTAAAGTAATTGAATGGCTTTAAATATCTTACTCAGGGAACGGGATTTCCATAGAATTACCAAATCACTTAAGTTCAGCGTATAATAACTTGCCCAAGCTAACCCTTCTATTGGTGCATTTTCCTTGCTTAGGATTTTTTCAACTAGTTGGTCTAATGGTACACGCTCTCTTCCTTGAACATCCTGCCCCTGAACAAAGGTAATCATCAAATAGGGTGCAGCCATTTCAAAAAAGCGATCATACTTTTCAAAATTTTCCTCAAATCCACATGCCGTGATATGAACAGGATGAAAGTAAAAGTCTCCGTTCAATTGCGCAGAAATACGCTGATCTTCTAAACGAGTTGTCCGAATCCATTTATTATTATCTTCAGCAGGAAGTACATACATCTGAAAGGTATCAAAATAGCCTAGTGCTATCCAAAAAGGCGTTTCACTTTGCTGTAATAGCAAGGGCTTATGTGTAAGCGCTTTACCAAAACAGAGTACAAGATGTTCTGCTTTCAGTTTGCGCATGTTCATTTCTTCATTGGGCGTATTGTGACCAAAGTTACCCATAGAAATTACTCTCCTTTTTGTAGTTGCCATCTTAAGCAAATTGCGCGCCTTCCATTAGTGACAGTTTAAGCGCTCAAATTTTGACCATTAAGTTCGCATAATATGCAAGCTAACATTTTTAAGTGCCAGCCTTCTTGATTCATATTTAGTAATGCATTTCCTCTTTTACTTTGATCGCAAAAATTCTTATCTACCCATATCATGTACTGCGCTAAACTAATATGGAACTCTCTCCTTGTGTACCATTCCGCATACAATATCAGGCAACTAATTTCACTTTCTCTTTCACTTTCATCTATGGTACTGTCAATATCCTTCATCAACTCATTAATCTGAGGCCATAATAGCAGTTGTGCCTGGATGAATCCTTGCTTTGCTTTATCTGATTCAATCAAAGAAAGCACCATCAATTTTGTAACTGCACAAGCTACTAATTCTTTAGATATTGGATATTTTTGAAAATGCTGTAGCAACTTAGCTAGCTCTTCCACCGCGTCCTTAGGTTCATAATACCGATCAAATAATTCTTGCACCAAACCTATCTGTATTGGATAGAGAATGTGTCGTCGCTCTTCTTTGGTTAATGCTAATAATATCGGCAAAATTATATCAGCTCTTGCCGGAGAAGAATTTTCCCCTTCCAACAGTGCATCCCACAATTTGCGGGAAAACACAATGCTATTAAGAACTGAGTCACTTGATTCATCGCACCAGTAGTTTGGAATTATTTCATGCCAATTCAAATGGTTATCACTATCTGTATGTTTCTTTTCGATGTTGCCCAGTGCACTACACCTCTCCAACCCTTTTCCCCAAAGATCAAGCATATCCCCACAGTGTTCATCTCTATGTTCACGTCGAATTAACATATGTGTATAGTCTGCGGCCTTTAATAAATAACTGTGAATTTCTGCCTCTGTTATATCGTCTTTTGAATTGTTGAGTTTACTACTGTAATAGAAAAAAGCTACCCGCTCTCGCTTATCAGAACGCACAACAAATACGATGCATGCTACAATAAGCAGTGCTGTGTGCAAAAAAACCTCTAATCCTGCAAAAACAGTAGGCCACCATAGTTCCAGTCTTCCTGCGTAATTGCCAATCAAAGCGCTCGGAATGAAGATCAGAAAGTATCCTGAGAAAAAATATGGGAATAGCCATTCTACGAGTTCAGCATAGCGGACACCACATATATGGTCTTCCACTCGAGTAATAAGCCACCCAAATACAATTCCTGTTACTCCAATTGCACCTATAATACCGCTAAGTGCTTGAGGTTGAAAAACGGTTCCTAGCTTAAGAGCGATAGAGGCAATGATTGGATGTGCTGGTATAAAAGAACAACCAAATGAAATGATTGAGCACACAAGTAGAGCAACCAGAAAAAAGAACACTATCATACTACCCTTTCTAATGATGCCATACCACTCAATTCGCACATTATGAGTATTTTGATTATTCTCGCTCATACCCCTGTCATCCTCTTAAACAAATTCTTTCTTCGGATCGCACAATAAAAACAGCCCATATCCACAGATGGGACTGGGCTGTTTTGAATATCTTTGAACATCTAAAGCTATTTATTTCCCACCCGACTTTAGACTTTCCAGTTTACGTTGCAAAGCAGGACTCCATCCCTTAGGATGATCAGAAACAGGCGGACGAGGAGTAGCATCAATCTTACAAAAATAAGATGATGGACGAGTTGAGCAAATACCTCTAACTGAGCGCGAAATACTATTTGCACACAATTCATTCCTTTTCACAGAATGAGCCTCCTTCTTTCCGTTTATCTAAAGCGCTAAAAAACCAAATAGCGCGTTTCTATTATACGCTTAACCAGAAAGTAAGTCAACGTATTTTACAAAAAGACGATTTAAAATACTCTACTAAAAGAATTTACTGATGAATTTGCATAAGATATCTGTAAAATAACCTCAAAACCCCTTGTCTGAATTACAATTATAGGAACAGTCATTGCCAGCTATTTGAAAACAGATGACGTAGCTTGGCTTTGGTTTTCTCAATAGCTGTACTCCTTCTTATCTTTGTAGCCCAGATTGTGTAATTCAACTCAAACCATATAAATCTCTATTGGTTAATTCGCAGTAATGCATCACTTTTTATTATCTTGGATTGCGTCCCTTGTTTCTATACCACCACAGGCTGCCATCAAGTACCCCCGGTAATTCTTTCCGGCGGGAACGGGCCCCGGACTGAACCAATCGCATAAAAACCGCGCACATCGTCCTCAACCGGGCGGTGTGCGCGGTTTTTTGTCTGCGGGCGGCAACGGACGGCTGACCGCCCGGCATACAACCAGACAGCTTGTCCGGCGACTTCATTGATTCGGGAGCGCGTTGGCGGACGGCCGCGACAGCGCCGGCCGGCCGCATCCGCTGCTTTCCAAATGCCTTTGGCTCTGCGGCCGGCGCGAAGGTTCTCTTCCGGCCTGACTTCTGTCTGATCCGGTCCGTGCACAATGCGGGCAAAAAATCCCGCTGTCTGCGGCAAAATTTGCCTATAACGGAGAAAATACCTTTCTGTCTCCCCGAAAAAGATGACAATTCTGTGAACGGGCGCTATAATGTGCCTATTGTACAATCTTTATGAGGAGGCAGACTATGGAAACAACCAAGCAATACGCCCGGCCTGATCAGTTTGAGGGCCGGCTGCCGCTGACGCAGGCCATCCCGCTGGGCCTGCAGCACGTGCTGGCCATGTTTGTGGGCAACCTGACCCCCATCCTGATCATCACCAATCTGTGCGCTGCCATGGGCGGGGCGGAAGAATTTGCGGCCATCCAGGTATCCCTGCTGCAGAACGCCATGCTGGTGGCCGGCATCGTGACCCTGGTGCAGCTGTACGCGGTGGGCCCCATCGGCGGCAAGGTACCCATTATCATGGGCACCAGCTCCGGTTTTATCGGCGTGTTCCAGAGCGTGGTCAATGTGATGGGCGGCGGCATTGTGGCCTACGGTGCCATTATGGGCGCGTCCATTATCGGCGGCCTGTTTGAGACGGTACTGGGCGCGTTCCTCAAGCCGCTTCGCCGGTTCTTCCCGGCGGTGGTCACCGGCACGGTGGTGCTGTCCATCGGTCTGTCCCTGATCGGTGTGGGCGTGGGCAGTTTCGGCGGCGGTACCGGTGCCAAGGACTACGGCTCCCTGGAAAACCTGCTCATCGGCCTGGCGGTCATGGTGATCGTGCTGGCCTTCAAGCACGGTGCCAAGGGGCTGGCCAGCTCCTCCTGCATTCTGCTGGGCATCATCTGCGGTTATGTGATCTGCGCGGTGCTGCCCTTCTTCCTGTCCACCACCGGCGTTACCGCCGACGGGGTGGAGTACACCAAGGCCTGGGTGCTCAGCTGGGACAAGGTGGCCGAGGCCTCCTGGTTTGCGGTGCCCCAGCTGATGCCGATCAAGCCGGTGTTTGACCTGCGGGCCATCCTGCCGGTGATGATCATGTTCATCGTGACCGCCGTGGAGACGGTGGGCGATATCTCCGGCGTGACCGAGGGCGGCATGGGCCGCGAGGCCACCGACACCGAGCTGTCCGGCGGCATTATCTGCGACGGCCTGGGCTCCAGCTTTGCGGCGCTGTTCGGCGTGCTGCCCAACACCTCCTTCAGCCAGAACGTGGGGCTGGTGACCATGACCAAGATCGTCAACCGGATGGCCCTGGCCTGCGGCGCGGTGTTCCTGGTGCTGTGCGGGCTGTTCCCCAAGCTGGCGGCGCTGGTGTCCATCATGCCCCAGAGCGTGCTGGGCGGCGCGGCGGTCATCATGTTCTCCTCCATCGTGATGAGCGGTATCCAGCTGATCACCCGGGAGCCCCTTACCGCCCGCAGCATGTCCATTGTGTCGGTGGCGCTGGGCCTGGGCTACGGCCTGGGCGCCAACAGCGCGGTGCTGTCCGGCCTGCCTCAGGCGGTGCAGCTGGTCTTTGGCGGTTCCGGCATCGTGCCCGCTGCCTTTGTGGCCATTGTCATGAACGTACTGCTGCCCCAGGAAAAGGCGCAGGCGTAACCATACAGTTTCAGCCCCCCGGCCTGTCAGCCGGGGGGCTTTTTGTACCTATAGTTCAATAATTTCTGAACTTACTGTACCAGCGATGCCTGGTATCCGCCCCGGATTGTGGTACAATCAAGGCAGAGACGAGGAGGTGCGGATATGAAACTGTCCCTTGCACAAAACATCAGCCGGCTGCGCAAAGAAAACGGCATGACCCAGGAGCGGCTTGCGGAGGCGCTGGGCGTAAGTTTTGCGGCGGTGTCCAAATGGGAGCGGGGCGCCGCCACGCCGGAGCTGGCGCTGATCGTGGAGATGGCGGATCTGTTCGGCGTATCGGTGGACGCGCTGCTGGGATACGAAGCGGGCCGCAGCGGCCAGGACGCCCTGGTGGAGCAGCTGAAGGATCTGGAACACGAACCGGACAAGGAGGACGCGCTGGCGCAGGTGGAAGCCGCGCTGCGTCGGTATCCCAACAGTTTTGAGGTGGTGTACCACAGCGCCGTCAACTACCGGGTACGGGGCATCTGCCGGGGCGATGCCGCCTGCGAGCGACGGGCTCTGGAGCTGTTCCGTCATGCGGGCCGCCTGATCGGCCAGAACACCGACCCGGCGATCAGCGAGACCTCGCTGCATCAGGAAATGGCCCAGACCTGCCTGGCGCTGGACGACTGGGAAAAAGCCGCGGACATATTAAAAGAGCACAATCCCTGCCGGCTGAACCATGCCCTGATCGGGCAGATTCTGGCCAGCTGGAGCGGGGAACCCCGGCAGGCGCTGCCCTACCTGTCCGGGGCGCTGCTGGACATGCTGGTGGTTCACGCGCAGATCGTGACGGGATATCTGAACCTGTACGATAAAACCGCCGACTGGGATAACGCCGCCGCCCTGCTGGACTGGGCGCTGCCCTTTTATTCCGGGCTGAACCGGCCGGACGCGGCAGGCTTTACCGACAAGTATGAAGCCATCCTGTGGGTGCTGCGGGCGTATGTATGGCTGCGGCAAAACCAGCCGGGCCGGGCGGAGGACTGCCTGCGCCGGGCACGCAGGATCGCCCGGCGGTTTGACGCCGCGCCCTGTTACGACGGCACCGGCCTGCGGTTTGTGGCCCGGGTGGAAAAGGCCACGGCGGTGGACGATCTGGGTTCCACCGCCCGGGAGGGGATCGAACGGGTGCTGGCCGAGCAGAACGCCCCGGAGCTGACCGAACTGTGGAGGAGGATATCCTGTGAAAAAGAAGAGGAATGAATACATTGCGCAGTTTTACCGGGGCAACCGGGGCATGTTTTTTCTGGCGGTGCTGACCGCGCTGCTTGCCACCGGGCTGCACCTGATCATTGCCCGGGCGCTGCAGCAAATGATCGACGGCATTTCCGGCGTGCCGGGGGCGCCCGGCCTGGCCGGAATGGCGGGCTGGATCGGCGCCGTGCTGGTGCTGATCCTGCTGGTCAAGGCGCTGGAATACCATTCCCAGCCCCGGTTTATCCAGAAAGCCATGCAGCAGTACAAGGAGTACGCCTTCCGCAGGCTGACCGAAAAAAGCCTGGCCAGTTTTGACGAGGAGGCCAGCGCAAAGTATCTGGCCGCCTTTTCCCACGACGCGGAAACCATCGAGTCCGGCTATCTGGAAGGGCAGTTCCAGCTGCTTACCAGCGCGGCGGACTTTATCGGCGCTCTGGTGATGATGCTGCTGTACAGCCCGGCCATGACCGGCATCTCCTGCGCCTTTTTCATCCTGCCGGCGGGGGTATCCCTGCTCATGGGCCAGCGCATCCAGCAGTCGGAGCGCCGGGTCTCCCGGAAAAACGAGGCCTTCACCGCCACCCTCAAGGATAGCCTGGGCGGGTTTTCGGTGATGAAAAGTTTCCGGGCCGAGGGGCCCATTCAGGCATTGTTTGCGGGCAGCAACCGGGCCATGGAGCAGGCCAAATGCCGCAAGCGCCGCCAGGTCATCGCCCTCGGCACCCTGGCCAGCCTGGCGGGGGTGCTAGCCCAGCTGGGCACCTTCTGGGCGGGGGCCTGGCTGGCCTTTTCCGGCGCGGGGATCACCCCGGGCGTGCTGATCATCTTTATCAATCTGGCCGCCTATGTGATCGAGCCGCTGCAGGTGATCCCGGAACGGCTTGCCGCCCTGCGGGCGGCCGAGGGGCTGATCGATAAGCTGGCCGACGCTCTGGAAGAGCCCGAACGCCAGCCGGGCGCGCCGCTGCCCGACACACTGCGGCAGGGGATCGAGCTGCGCGGCGTATCCTTTGCCTACAAAGGGGAGACCCGCCCCGCCCTGGACAATGTCTCCGCGCGCTTTGCGGCGGGCGGGTGCTATGCGGTGGTGGGCGGATCGGGCAGCGGCAAATCCACCCTGCTGAAACTGCTGACCGCCAGCCGCCGGGACTACGCCGGCGAGATCCTGTACGACGGGCAGGAGCTGAAAACCGCCGGCATCGAATCGCTGTACGATCTGGTGGGGCTGATCCAGCAGGACGTGTTCCTGTTTGACGCCTCCATCCGGGACAACATCACCCTGTTCCGGGATTTCCCCCAGGAGCAGGTGGAGCTGGCCGTCCGGCAGGCGGGGCTGGCCCCGCTGATCGCCGCCCGGGGCACAGCCTACCGCTGCGGGGAAAACGGGCGGGGGCTTTCCGGCGGGGAACAGCAGCGGGTGGCCATCGCCCGCAGCCTGCTCAAGCACAGCCAGGTGCTGCTGGTGGATGAGGCCACCGCCGCCCTGGACCCGGCCACCGCCCGGCAGGTGACCCTGTCCATCCTGGAACTGACAGGCATCACCCGCATCCTGGTGACCCACCGGCTGGATGAAACGCTGCTGCACCGCTGCGACGGTATCCTGGCGCTGAAGGACGGCCGCATCGCGGAATCCGGCACCTTTGACCAGCTGATGAACGCCAAGGGATATTTTTATTCGCTGTTCACGGTGGCACAATAACCAAACGGCCTCCGCCGCCCGGGGAAACCCCGGATGGCGGAGGCCGTTTGTGCAGGGATGAAGAAAGCCCCGGTCTTTCGACCGGGGCTTGTATCTGGCTCCCCAAGTTGGACTCGAACCAACGACCCTGCGGTTAACAGCCGCATGCTCTACCGACTGAGCTATTGAGGAATATCAGCTGCCTGTGCGGTGTGGTGACCCGTGGGAGAATCGAACTCCCGTTTGCGGCGTGAGAGGCCGCCGTCTTGACCGCTTGACCAACGGGCCATGACTGCACAGGCAGCTTTTGTATTATAACCTGTGCAGCGACATTTTGTCAATACTTTTCTGCAAATTTTTTCTGCTTCTGTGTTTGCATCCGGTTTTGTTTTATGCCATAATAAAGGCGAACGGCAGATTTACCGGCGCGCCGGGCATTTTTGTACGGCGCGCAGAAACAGAAAGGCCAGGTTTTGTATATGGCGGACCGTCCCAATATTGTACTCATCATGACCGACGAGATGCGCGGCGACTGCATGGGCTTTGCCGGGCATCCCGACGTAAAGACCCCCTATCTGGACACGCTGGCGTCCCAGGGTGTGTATTTTCCCCATGCCTATTCCTCCTGCCCCACCTGCGTGCCCGCCCGGGCCATCCTGCACACCGGGCTGAGCCAGCGGCACACCGGCAAGGTGGGCTATCAGGACGGGGTGGACTGGAACTACGGCTGTACCATGGCCGGCCAGCTGGCCAAAGCCGGGTACTACACCCAGTGCGTGGGCAAGATGCATGTGCATCCGCTGCGCAACTATCTGGGGTTCCACAATGTAGAGCTGCACGACGGCTACCTGCACGAATACCGGTTTGCCGGGGTGGATCACTACAGCAACCAGACCTGGGCGGACGATTATTTCTACTGGCTGAAAGAGCAGCTGGGCGCCGGCGCGGACGTGACCGATTCCGGCATGGACTGCAACGGCTGGACGGCCCGGCCCTGGCCCTATGAGGAAAAGTATCATCCCACCAACTGGGTGGCCAGCCGCAGCATTGATTTTCTGCGCCGGCGGGATCCCCGGCAGCCGTTTTTCCTGATGGCCAGCTTTGTGCGGCCCCACGCGCCCTACGACGCGCCCCAGTGGTATTTTGACCTGTACAAGGACAAGGATCTGCGCCCGCCGTTCCGGGGCGACTGGGACGACCGGGAGTTCCTGCGGCAGAAGGGCCGGATCTTCAACAACTGCACCGGCCCGCTGGATCCGGAGCTGATCCGTCAGCAGATGGTAGGCTACTACGCCTGCATCACCCATGTGGATCACCAGATCGGCCGTTTGCTGATGGCGCTGACCGAGCACCGGCTGATGGACAACACGGTGATCCTGTTTACCAGCGACCACGGCGAGATGCTCAGCGACCATGGCTGGGACCGCAAATCGCTGCCCTACGAGGGCAGCGCCCGCATCCCCATGCTGATCTGGGGCCCGGAGAAATATGTAGGCCCGGGCGGCCGGGTGGACGAATCGCTGGTGGAGCTGCGGGACGTGATGCCCACCTGCCTGGAGCTGGCCGGCGCTCCCATCCCCGCCCATCTGGACGGGCAGAGCATGCTGCACGGGGTAGACCGGCAGTGGCTGCACGGGGAACACGCCTTTGGGGTAAACAATGCCTCCCACCAGTTTATCGTGACGGCCCGGGACAAATTCATCTGGTTCACCCAGCGGAACGAGGAACAGTATTTTGATCTGGAAAAGGATCCCCAGGAGACCCATAACGCCATCCACGACCCGGAGTACCAAGAACGGATCGCCGAACTGCGGCATCTGCTGGCCCAGGCGCTGAAGGATTCGGAGGAAGGCTATTCCGACGGGGAACACCTGATCCCCGGCCGCACCCCGGTGGACTGCCTGTCCAACGTGCGGGACCGGAACTGCCCGGAGAATTTCTGATATGGTACAGCTGTGGAACGAGTGGAAAATCTGGCTGCCGCTGGGGCTGCTCATCTGGCAGGCGGTGCTGTCGCTGATTGACTTTGCCTTGTGCGGCTGGGACAAGCGGTGCGCCCGTCTGGGCCGCCGCCGGGTACCGGAACGCCGCCTGCTGGGTCTGGCGGCGCTGGGCGGGGCCGCCGGGCTGTGGGCCGGGATGTACCGGTTTCATCACAAGACCCTGCACTGGTATTTTGTGTGGGGCGCGCCGGTGTTCTTTGTTCTGCACCTGGCGCTGCTGGGGGCCAGCGTTTATTACTCTTTGTTATAATTTGCAGGAAATTACAAAACGGACGTGCCGCCGGGGCACGTCCGTTTTTTGATTTATTTTACCCGCACATAGCTGCGGCTGCTGTTGTCCTTCATTTTTTCGGTGCGCACCTCAAAGATGCCCAGAGACTGCACCAGCAAAGTAAGTTTGGAGAACCCGAAGTTGCGCACATCGAAGTCCGGCATCCGCTTGACCAGCAGGGTGCCCAGGGCGCTCATGCTCAGCCAGTCGTCCTCGTCGGAGTTCTCGGCCACGATGGCCCGCACCGTGTTGCAGACGGCGGCCAGCTCGCTGTTGCCCTCCGGCGGCTGCTTTTTGCCCGGGGCGGGCTTGTCGGCGGCGGGGGCGGGGGCCTCCTTGGCGGCGGTCTGCTGGGCGGTATCAGCGCCCACCAGCACATCCAGGTACTTGAACCGGTTGCAGGCGGCGATGAAGGGCTTGGGGGTCTTGCGCTCGCCCATGCCGATCACCTCCATGCCGCTCTCCCGCAGGCGGGCGGCCAGCCGGGTGAAGTCGCTGTCGGAGCTGACCAGGCAGAACCCTTCCACCTTTTCGGTGTACAGGATGTCCATGGCGTCGATGATCATGGCCGAGTCGGTGGCGTTTTTGCCGGTGGTATAGCTGTACTGCTGGATGGGGGTGATGGAGTAGTCCAGCAGCACGTTTTTCCAGCTGGACAGGTTGGGGCTGGTCCAGTTGCCGTAGATGCGCTTGTAGGTGGCGATCCCGTCGTTGGAAACCTCGTCCAGGATCACCTTGATGTATTGATCGGAAATATTGTCCGCGTCGATCAGCACGGCAAAGCGTTTGTCGCCTGCCATAGGGCGGTCACCTCGTCTTTCTTTGTGTACCAGTATAGCATATTCCGCGGCAAAATGCTTGCGGAATCGGCGCGCCGCGGAGTATAATGAGGAAAATCCGGCCGCCGCTGCAGGGCCGGCCCCCTGTTCGGGGCTGTGCGGCAGCGGGCGGCGCCATCGTTGTCGCCCCTGGAACGGGCGGGAAAGGACGGGACTGTATGAAAATCGCAAAGAATGTACTGGAACTGGTGGGCAACACCCCGCTGGTGGAGCTGAGCCGGTTTGCCCGGGAGCGGGGCCTGCGCTGCCGCCTGGCGGTCAAGCTGGAAAGCCGGGAACCGGCGGGCAGCGTGAAAGACCGGGTGGGCGTGGCCCTGCTGCAGGCGGCCGAGGAGCAGGGGAAGCTGGCCCCGGGCGGCGTTGTGATCGAGCCCACCAGCGGCAATACCGGCATCGGGCTGGCCATGGCCTGCGCGGTGAAGGGCTACCGGCTGATCCTGACCATGCCGGAGACCATGAGCGTGGAGCGGCGCAAGCTGCTGGCCGCCTACGGGGCCGAGCTGGTGCTGACCGAAGGCGCCCGGGGCATGACCGGCGCGATTGAAAAGGCCAACGAACTGGCGGCGGACATCCCGGGCAGCTTTATCCCCGGGCAGTTTGACAACCCGGCGAACCCGGCGGCCCATTTTGCCACCACCGGGCCGGAGATCTGGCGGGATACCGACGGTCAGGCGGCCATGTTCGTGGCCGGGGTGGGCACCGGCGGCACCCTGACCGGCACCGGCCGGTATCTGCGGCAGCAGAACCCGGCCATCCGGCTGGTGGCGGCGGAACCGGCGGGCAGCCCGGTGCTCAGCGGGGGCAAAGCGGGCCCCCACGGGCTGCAGGGGATCGGCGCGGGCTTTGTGCCCGCGGTGGCCGACACCGCCCTGTTTGACGAGATCGTGACCGTTACCGAAGAACAGGCCTACGCGGCGGCGCGGCAGCTGGTAAAAACCGAGGGCATCCTGGCGGGCATCAGCGGCGGCGCGGCGCTGGAAGCCGCCTGCCGGGCGGCGGCCGGCGAGGAATGGGCCGGCAAATGGGTGGTGGTGCTGCTGCCCGACGGCGGCGACCGGTATCTGTCCACTCCGCTGTACAGCGAATAACAGAAATGGCGTGCTGCCGCCGGGCAGCACGCCATTTTTTGCCGTTGTCAGTCGGCGGCCTCTACCGTGAGAACCGCCTGAGCAGGCAGGCAGGCGGCCCAGTCGCCGTCGTTGCGCAGCCAGCCGAAGCCCTCGCAGTTGTGATCCGGGCAGGGAGAGTTCACGAACCGGATGGCTCCGTCGGATACCTCCAGATGGACGGTATAGGCGCCCACATTCACATCGTGAATCCCATCCTCGGACAGGGAGAACCGCTGCACCTTGTTGTTGCCGTAGCTGAGCACCGCTTCCATGCCGGGTTCGGCGGTGAATACCTGCCAACCAAGCAAAACGAGTGCAATCAAAACAAGTACACCAGCAAAAATAAGATTTGCTGCAGATGCCCCCAATGCAATTAAGATTCCTTTTATCTTCTTTTTTCTATCCATAGCCAAAATCCTTTGCGAATTTTTTGATTACCGAAAAAACAGTATAACAGGTTTCACGGTATGGCGCAAGGCAGGGAGCGGGGGATTTCGGCGAATTTTCACAGAGTATCAGAACTCGATGCCCTCCCGGGCGGGAATCCCCTTGTCAAAGGGATGGCGGCGCTTGACCATTTCGGTGATATAGTCCGCCCGGTCCAGCAGAAACTCCGCCGGATCCCGGCCGGTGAGCACCGTTTCCGGCCGGTCGCTCCGGTCCAGCAGCGCCCGCAGCTTGTCGGTATCCACCAGCTTCAGGTTCACCGCGGCGCAGGCCTCGTCCAGCACCAGCAGGTCACAGGGCAGGGCGGCGGCCTTGTCCAGCAGTTCGTCGTGCAGGCGGCGGGTGGCGGTTTTTTCCTGGTCGGTCATGTTCCAGAAAAACGCCTCGCACACCTTGCCCGCCAGCACCGTCACATTGGGCAGCGCGGCCAGGGCCTGCATCTCGTGGGAGGTGCCGTCCTTCAGAAACTGCAGGATCACCACCTGCATCCCGGAATGGGCCGCGCGCAGCGCCAGCCCGGCGGCGCAGCTGGTTTTGCCCTTGCCGTCGCCGCAGTAGATGTGTACCAGCCCGCGGGCGGTTTCGTTCTGTGTCATAGGTTCTATCCTCCAAAAGAAAAATGGTGCGGGCCGGATGGCTCCGGCCCGCGTGTTCCGGGGTATGGGGGGGATGGTATCCCCCCATGGTCGGCTTCAGAAAATTCCCGGCACCGCCTGCGCCAGCCAGAAGCCGGCGGCGCAGGAAACCACGTTGGCGGTCAGGGCATAGAAGGTGGTGCGCGAAGCGGACGCGCCGCACCGGCGGCCCAGCAGCGGCCGGTAGGCCACCGCCTCCAGGATGAACACCAGCACCTCCAGCGGCCAGAAGAAGATCATGAACGCCAGACCGCCCATCCAGTAGGCGATCATGTTCAGCCCCAGGTTCAGCAGGATCTGGGTGACCACGTTCACCGTCAGGATCGGCCGCAGGAACGGCTTCTTCGCAAATCCGAAGGGCAGCGCCACCGCCAGTTCCAGGGCGATGGTGGCCAGGATGCGCACCAGCAGGCTTATCAGCTCCCAGGTGTAGTCATAGCTTTTCCGCAAAACCAGCTGTCCATTCGTCAGGTTCGCCAGATCGACGGTATAGTAGTTATCAAAGGCATACCGGGAATAGACCCCGCTGGTAAGAAACTCGCCCGTATCCGGGAAGTACACCAGCAGTTTGTAGGTCACCGGCGGGTAGTAGGTCCAGGCCAGCGGCCGGGTCTCGCTGCAGAGCCAGGCGGTCTGCAGGAAATAGAAGCCGTCCTGATCCTGGTAGGCGTCGATTGCCTGGCGCACCGGTTCGTTTTCCTCCAGGTCGTTGCCCCAGCTGCGGCCCGGCTCGGCGGAGTAGGGCCCCGTGCCGGAGGCCTGGGACAGCAGGGTGGCATAGAACTCCCGCCCCCCGGCGCCGGTAAAGGTCACCCGCACCGAGGGCTTGGGCCCGATATCCGCAAAGGCGGCCAGGGGCAGCGCCAGCGCGAACACCAGCAGAACAACGAGCAGGGCGGTCAGTCTTTTTTTCATGGCAGATCCCTCCGTTTCATTCCGGCACGGGAAGCTGTTCCACCAGCGGCCAGAGCACGCTGTCCGGCCCCAGCCGGGGGAAATCCTCGGCCAGGGAGAGCAGGGCGTGGGCGTCGCTGCCGGTCAGGGTCTCCAGCCCCGGGGGCAGCAGGCCCGCCGCTTCCAGCCCGGCCTTTTTGGCCGGGATGTGCAGCTCGGCGGCGGCAAAGCCCCCGTCCTCCGGCCACAGGCCCAGCGCGCTGAGCACGCTGTAGCTGTCGTTGTCCACATGGGCGGGCACCGGCACGCCGCCCAGCGCCCGGCAGGCGTCGGCCGCGGCGTACAGATCCAGATCCACCGCACCGGTGAGCAGCTTGTCTACCTTATATACGATTCTGTCCTCCTCATCCATCACCCATTGTTCGCCCCAAATTTCCGGATCGTAGGGAAAATCCGGCAGATGGGCATAGAGCAGCCGCCCCATCTCCAGCGCCGCCTCCACCGTGGCAAAGTAGCACAGCAGATGCACCTCCTCGGCGGTGGTCACCTCGATGCCGGGCAAAAGACGCAGCCCGTAGGCCCGGCAGCAGGCCGCCATGGCCGGCAGGTTCAGGGCGCTGTTGTGGTCGGTCAGGGCGATGAGTTCCGCGCCGTTCAGCGCGCACAGCCCCGCAATGGTGGAAGGCGCCATCTCCCGCTCCGCGCAGGGGGACAGGCAGGAGTGGATGTGCAGGTCGTATTTCAGCGGCCCCATCTCACTCCATCTCCCGGGCAAAGGCCACGCAGGCCTCGTATTCCGGCAGATCGGTGGCAAATACGTTGATCCCCTCGGTGCGGGCCCGGGCCAGGGCATCCGGCATGAGGGTGGCCCCGTGGCAGAGCACGATGGCCGCCGCGTCCGCCAGGCTGGCCACCGCCACCGCGTTCAGGTTGCCCATCACGGTGAACCAGACCTGCCCCTCGGTGCAGCGGCCCATGGCCCAGCTGAGCAGATCCCCGCAGAAGCCCCCGGTGATCTCCCGCTCCTCCGCGTCCACCAGGGGGGTGAAATCCAGTTCCCGCAGCAGTTCGGTGGTCATGGCATTTTCTCCTCTCCGTTCAGATTCAGCGCCCGCAGCACCGCCTCCATCCGGCGGCGCATGAGCACGGTACAGTCGTCCACGCTGGCCTGGCCCCGCACCACGTCCTCGGCCAGGGCC
Source organism: uncultured Gemmiger sp. (assembly GCA_944386225.1). Classification (GTDB taxonomy): domain Bacteria; phylum Bacillota; class Clostridia; order Oscillospirales; family Ruminococcaceae; genus Gemmiger_A. The sequence continues at coordinate 124,273 of CALXAH010000004.1, read as the reverse complement.
TCGCAGCTGGGCGCGCCGCAGCTGCCGCAATCCAGCCCGGGCAGGCTCTTTTGTATCTCCCGCAGCTGGTTGTACTTTTCAAACCGCTCGCTCCGGGTACCGGAAAGTTCCAGCACCGGGGCGTATTCCAGATCGGTGTCCCACAGCAAGGCGGGCGGGATGCTGGTGCTGGACAGATGGTTGCGGCTTACCGGCAGGTACCGGCGCAGCTTTTTCATCTTGGCCCGGGCGATGTAGGGGTTCTCCACCTGCAGCACGCCCCCCACGCAGCCGCCCGCGCAGGCATCCAGCTCCACAAATTCCAGTTCCCGGTATTTTTCGTCCTCCAGGTCTTCCAGCACCCGGATCACGTTCTCGATGCCGTCGGCAGCCAGGTAGTCGTCCACCATCACCAGGCCGCTGCTCTCGCCGCCGCTTTCGCCCCAGCCCAGGCCGATCCGGCCGGTGTTGCTGGCCCCCTCCCGCACGGGGGCCTTTTTCAGCGCCGACAGCAGGGGCGGGTAGATTTCCTTGATGGCCACTGCCGCGTCCACCGCGCAGCGCTGCACCCCGATGGGGCTGCGCACATAGCTGATCTTGGCCGGGCAGGGGGACAGGAAGATACAGCCGATCTTCTCCGGCGCAAGGCCGGTGGCCTCGGCGGCTTTTTTCTTGGCGATGCGGGCCGCCACCTCGATGGGCGGGGCCAGCGGCAGCACATGGTCGATCAGATCCGGGTACCGCACCCGGATCAGCCGCACCACCGCCGGGCAGGCGCTGCTGATGGCCGGCCGGGGCACCTGGCCGGTCTGCAAAAGGCGGCGGGTGGCCTCGCTGACCAGCTCGGCCGCCCGGGCCACCTCAAACACCTCGTCAAAGCCCAGCTCCAGCAACGCGCTGACCACCTGATCCGGGTCCTCCAGATTGTTGAACTGGGCATAAAAACTGGGCGGCGGCAGGGCAATGGTGTATTCGTAGTTGTGCAGCACCTCCAGCGGGTCGGCGCTGGCGGTCTTGGCGTGATGGGGGCAGATGCGGATGCACTCGGCGCAGTCGATGCAGCGCAGCGGATTGATCACCGCCTTGCCCTCCCGCACCCGGATGGCCTGGGTGGGGCAGCGCTTGATGCAGTTGATGCAGCCCATACATTTGTCCCGGTCCAGGGTGACCGAGTGGATAAATTCGTTGTTCATGGCTCACCTGTGCGGCCGGTCATGCCAGGTCCACCTCCATACGGATGGTGGTGCCCACCCCCACGGTGGACTGGATGTCGAACCGGTCGGAATATTTTTTCATGTTGGGCAGGCCCATCCCCGCCCCGAATCCCAGGCTGCGCACCTCGTCCGGCGCGGTGCTCCAGCCCTCGCTCATGGCCAGGGAGATATCCGGGATGCCGGGCCCGTGATCCTCCAGCAGCATCACGATGGTATCCGGCGTGAGGGTCACGGTGATCTCGCCGCCGCCCGCGTGGATGGCCAGGTTGATCTCCCCCTCGTACAGGGCGATGGCGGCCTTGCGCACCGCCTCCCGGTCCACCCCCATCCGTTTCAGGTTGCGCTTGACGTCGGCGGAGGCTTCCCCCGCCCGGGTAAAGTCGTCCCCGGGCACGGTGTAGCGCAGGGTAATGGCCTCAGACATGGCTCGTACCTCCCCGCAGCCCTTTTTCGTACAGCAGCCCGCAGGCCGAGAACATGGTCTTTTCGGTGGTCAGCACCGCAATGTCCCGGGCGGCGGCCAGTTCCAGGATGCCCTCCCCGGGCACCTTGCCCCGCACAAACACGATGCACACCATATCCATCATGTCGGCGGTGCGCACCACCTGCGGGTTGTTCAGGCCGGTCAGCAGCACGCCCTGGTCCTTTACATAGGCCAGCACGTCGCTCATCATATCGCTGCCGCAGGCGGCGTGCACGTCCACCTCCAGATCGGCGTCGGGGGTCAGAAGACGCGCACCCAGCGCGTCCAGGATCTCGCGTATCTTCATGGCAGGCTCGCTCCTTTTTGCGGGCGGCGGGGAATGCCGCGGCGCCCTTTGTGTATCTTTATCATACCGAAAACCCGCCCTCTGCGCAAGACCGGTTCCGGCAAAAGCACTGTGCAATTTTGATAAAATACTCCTAACGAAACGGGAAAATTTACGCGTTGTTTGGCAAATCGGATATAGTCAACAAATAGCCGATATGGTATAATTGATATAACTTGGCACATGGTGCGGGCGGCTTCGTTAAAAAAATGGCATCCGCCGCCCGCGTTTGTGAGTAACTATGGGAGGATACAATATGAGGCGTTTTTCCTCGGTGCCCTTCAACGGCACAAAGGAGCAGGAACAGCAGCTTACCAGCTGGCTGGAACAGCACAAGGACATGCCCGGCGCGGCCATGCCCGCCTTGCAGAAAGCCCAGGAAATTTACGGCTATCTGCCCATTGAGGTGCAGCGGATGGTGGCCGAAGGGCTGGGCAAGCCCCTGGCGGAGATCTACGGCATCAGTACATTCTATTCCCAGTTCAGCCTGTGCCCCAAGGGGGCGTACAAGATCAGCGTCTGCCTGGGCACCGCCTGTTACGTAAAGGGCAGCGGCAAGATCTATGAAAAGCTGCAGGAGATGCTGAACATCACCGGCGGCGAATGCACCGCCGACGGCAAGTTCAGCCTGGATGCCTGCCGCTGCATCGGCGCCTGCGGCCTGGCCCCGGTCATGACCATCAACGACGACGTGTACGGCCGGCTGACCGGCGACGAGCTGGAAGAGATTCTGTCCCGCTACTGATACGGAGGGCGCCGTATGCAGGAACTTTCGATGAACGTGCTGGACATTGCCCAGAACTCGGTGGCGGCGGGCGCGCCGCTGACCCGGATCACCCTGGAGATCGACCACGCCGCCGGCTGGCAGACCCTGACGGTGGCGGACAACGGCAAGGGCATGAGCCCGGAGATGGCCGCCCGGGTAACCGACCCGTTCTGCACCAGCCGCAAAAGCCGCAAGGTGGGGCTGGGGCTGCCGTTCTTAAAGATGGCGGCCGAGATGACCGGCGGGGAGATGACCCTGGAAAGCCGGGAAGGGGTGGGCACCACCGTGACCGCCCGGTTCCGCCTGGGGCATATCGACCTGATGCCTTTGGGGGACATGGCCGCCACCATCGCCGGGCTGATGCAGTGCAACCCGGACAAGGATTTCGTCTACACCCTGCGGGTGGACGGCGAGGCGTTCACGGCGGACAGCCGGGAGATGAAGCAGATCCTGGGCGGGGAAGTAAGCCTGGCCGAACCCTCGGTGGCCCTGTTCATCCGCCAGTTCATCGAAGAAAACAGCGCCCCACTACTAGATAAAGGAGAGGAAGCCTTATGAAGAGTTTGCAGGAACTGGCCGCCATCCGCGATAAGATGCGGCAGACCGTGAGCACCCGGGAAGCCGCCCACGACGCCGTGCGCGTGGTGGTGGGCATGGCCACCTGCGGCATTGCCGCGGGCGCGCGCCCGGTACTGAACGCCTTTACCGAAGAGGTGGCCGCCGCCGGGCTGGACGTGCTGGTGACCCAGACCGGCTGCATCGGCATCTGCCAGTATGAGCCGGTGGTGGAGGTGTACATGCCCGGTCAGGCCAAGACCACCTATGTAAAGATGACCCCGGACAAGGTCAAGCGGGTCGTGCAGCAGCACCTGAAGGGCGGCAACCCGGTGGCGGAATACACCATCGGCGCGGCCCGCTGACGGACTAAAGGGGGAAGATAGCACTATGTACAGAAGTCATGTAATGGTCTGCGGCGGCACCGGCTGCACCTCTTCGGGCAGCGACAAGATCGCCGAGGCGTTTGAGAACCAGATCCGCGCCGACGGGCTGGACCAGGAGGTGCGGGTGATCCGCACCGGCTGCTTCGGCCTGTGCGCCCTGGGCCCCATCGTGGTCATCTATCCGGAAGGCAGCTTCTACAGCCGCGTGAAGGAAGAGGACGTGGCCGAGATCGTGAACGAGCACCTGCTCAAGGGCCGCCCGGTCACCCGGCTTCTCTACGACGAGACGGTGGAGAACGGCCAGGTCAAGAGCCTGGACGACACCGCCTTCTACCGCAAGCAAAAGCGGGTGGCGCTGCGCAACTGCGGCGTGATCAATCCGGAGAACATCGAGGAATACATCGCCTTTGACGGCTACGCCGCGCTGGGCAAGGTGCTGACCGAGATGACCCCCGACGAGGTCATCCAGTGCATCCTGGACAGCGGCCTGCGCGGCCGCGGCGGCGGCGGGTTCCCCACCGGCCTGAAGTGGAAGTTCGCTTCCGGCAACCGGGGCCAGGTGAAGAAATACGTCTGCTGCAACGCCGACGAGGGCGACCCGGGCGCGTTCATGGACCGCAGCGTGCTGGAGGGCGACCCCCACAGCGTGATCGAGGCCATGGCCATCGCCGCCTACGCCATCGGCGCGGACCAGGGCTACGTCTACGTGCGGGCGGAGTACCCCATCGCGGTGCACCGGCTGCAGGTGGCCATCGACCAGGCCCGTGAGTACGGTCTGCTGGGCGAGAACATCTTTGACACCGGCTTCAACTTTGATCTGGAGATCAAGCTGGGCGCGGGCGCCTTCGTCTGCGGCGAGGAAACCGCCCTGATGACCAGCATCGAGGGCAACCGGGGCGAGCCGCGGCCCCGTCCGCCTTTCCCGGCGGTGAAGGGCCTGTTCGGCAAGCCCACCATCCTGAACAACGTGGAGACCTACGCCAACATCCCGCCGATCATCCTGAAGGGCGCGGACCGGTTTGCCTCCATGGGCACCGAGAAGAGCAAGGGCACCAAGGTGTTCGCGCTGGGCGGCAAGATCAAGAACACCGGCCTTGTGGAAGTGCCCATGGGCACCACCCTGCGGGAGATCATCGAGGAGATCGGCGGCGGTATCCCCAACGGCAAGAAGTTCAAGGCGGCCCAGACCGGCGGCCCCTCCGGCGGCTGCATCCCGGCCAGCCTGATCGACACCCCCATCGACTATGACAACCTGGTGGCCATCGGCAGCATGATGGGTTCCGGCGGCCTGATCGTCATGGACGAGGACACCTGCATGGTGGACATCGCCAAGTTCTTCCTGGAGTTCACCGTGGACGAAAGCTGCGGCAAGTGCACCCCCTGCCGTGTGGGCACCAAGCGCCTGCTGGAGCTGCTGAACAAGATCACCGAGGGCAAGGGCACCATGGAGGATCTGGCCCGCATCGAGGAACTGGCGGACTTCATCAAGTCCAACAGCCTGTGCGGCCTGGGCCAGACCGCCCCGAACCCGGTACTCAGCACCCTGCGGTATTTCCGTGAGGAGTACATCGAGCATATCCAGCACAAGCGCTGCCCCGCCGGGGTCTGCAAGGCTCTGCTCAGCTACAAGATCGATCCCACCAAGTGCCGCGGCTGTACCCTGTGCGCCCGCACCTGCCCGGCCGGCGCCATCAGCGGCAGCGTGAAGAATCCCCACTCCATCGACGTGCTCAAGTGCGTCAAGTGCGGCGCCTGTATCGAGAAGTGCAAGTTCGGCGCCATCAGCAAGGGCTAAAGGAGGAAGGGACGAACAATGGAAATGGTCAATCTGAAAATCAACAACATCCCCTGCCAGGCGCCGGCGGGCTCCACCATTCTGGAGGCCGCCCACGCCGCCGGCATCGAGATCCCCACCCTGTGCTACCTGAAGGACATCAACGAGATCGGCGCCTGCCGCATCTGCGTGGTGGAGGTCAAGGGCGCCCGCGCCCTGGCCACCGCCTGCGTCTACCCGGTGGCGGAAGGGATGGAGGTATTCACCAACACCCCCAAGGTACAGGCCGCCCGCAAGACCAACCTGGAGCTGGTGCTGAGCACCCATAACCAGGACTGCCTGGCCTGCGCCCGCAGCGGCGACTGCGAGCTGCAGCGGCTGTGCCGTGAATACGGCGTGGACCGCACCAACGCCTTTGAGGGCGAGATGCCCGAGCGCACCGTGGACGACTCCGCCGCCCACATGACCCGGGACAACTCCAAGTGCATCCTGTGCCGCCGCTGCGTGGCCGCCTGTGCCAAGAACCAGGGCGTGGGCGTGATCAACGCGCTGGAGCGCGGCTTTGCCACCCACATCGGCTGCGCCTTTGAAGCCCCGCTGGACGAGAGCACCTGCATCAGCTGCGGCCAGTGCATCGTGGTCTGCCCCACCGGCGCGCTGCACGAGAAGGACGAGACCGGCAAGGTGTGGGACGCTTTGAGCGATCCCCGCAAGCATGTGATCGTGCAGACCGCTCCCAGCGTGCGCGCCACCCTGGGCGAGTGCTTCGGCATGCCCATCGGCACCAACGTACAGGGCAAGATGGTGGCCGCGCTGCGCCGCCTGGGCTTTGACGGGGTGTTCGACACCGACTTTGCCGCCGACATGACCATCATGGAGGAGGCCACCGAGTTCCTGCACCGGGTAAAGGAGGGCGGCCCGCTGCCCCTGATCACCAGCTGCAGCCCGGGCTGGGTCAAGTACTGCGAGACCTTCCACCCGGATTTCATCCCCAACCTGTCCAGCTGCAAGAGCCCGCAGCAGATGTTCGGCGCGCTGAGCAAGACCTACTACGCCGAGAAGATGGGCCTGGATCCGGCCAGCATCTTCTGCGTGTCCATCATGCCCTGCACCGCCAAGAAGTTTGAGGTGGGCCGCGACGGCCAGAGCGCCGCGGGCGAGGGCATCCCCGATGTGGACGTGGCCCTGACCACCCGGGAACTGGCCAGCATGATCCGCCGGGCCGGCCTGCGGTTTGCCGACCTGCCGGATGAGGAGTTTGATCCCGCCATGGGCGAAGCCAGCGGCGCGGGCCATATCTTCGGCGCCACCGGCGGCGTGATGGAGGCGGCGCTGCGCACTGCCGTGGAGACTCTGACCGGCCAGCCCCTGGACAAGCTGGAGTTTGCCGACGTGCGCGGCACCGAGGGCGTGAAGGAAGCCACCTACGAGGTGGCGGGCCTGACCGTGCGGGTCTGCGTGGTCAGCGGCACCGCCAACGCCGGCAAGGTGCTGGACGCGGTGCGCAAGGGCGAAAAGCAGTATGACTTCATCGAGGTCATGGCCTGCCCCGGCGGCTGCGTGAACGGCGGCGGCCAGCCCACCCAGCCCGCCAGCGTGCGGAACTTTGTGGATCTGAAAGCCCTGCGCGCCAAGGCCCTCTACGACGAGGACGCCGCTATGGGCCTGCGCAAGAGCCATGAGAACCCGCTGGTGAAGAAGGTCTATGCCGAGTACCTGGGCGAGCCCGGCAGCGAAAAGGCCCACCACATCCTGCACACCACCTACGCGGTGCGGGAGCGGCGGTTCTGATTTATCCGATCCTACACAGCAAAGCCGGTGCGCGGAATGCGCACCGGCTTTGTTTTTTCTCAGCAGGGGAATCCCGGCGGGATGGTGGCGGCCACGATGGTCTGCAGCGCCCGCATCACCGCCTCCTCGCCAAAGCGGCGGTTCTCCCGGAACGCGTAGTAGCAGCCATAGACGCTGTAGCTGAGCAGCACGTTGACCCGGGCATCCTCCCGCAGGTCGGGGCGGGCGTCGAAGAACACCCGCTTGATCTCGGCGGTCAGCTTTTCCGCCAGACGGCCGCTGCGCTGGCCGGAAAACAGCAGTTCCAGCTCGCTGCTCTGCCGGGCGTAGGCCTCGTACAGCCAGCGCAGGAACCACTCCGGCTCCTGCAGCATCCGTTCCGGCGCGGGCAGGCTGCCGGCCACCCTGGCCAGCGCCTCGGTCTCCAGCCGGTCGGCCAGGTCGTACAGATCCCGGTAGTACACATAAAAGGTGGATTTGTTGATCCGGGCCACCGCGCACAGCTCCTTGACGGTCATCTCCTCCGGCTCCTTGCGCACCCGCAGCTGCATAAACGCATCCCGGATGCTGCGCCGGGTCTTTTCCACTCGAATATCCATGGCTCCTCCTTTTTCCGACCAATCCGCCGGTGCGTTGGTTTTCCAACGATTCGGCGGATTTGCTGGTGGCGGCCGCGCCGTCTGTCCTGTATGCTTGAGTATACCAGAGAAAACCAACGGCTGCCTATTATTTGCGAGGTAACAGGATGGATGAATCGGCATTTTACGGGGGCTGGGAATTTGCCGCCCACAAATTTCTGGGCGCGCACCCGGAAGGGGAGGGCGCGGTGTTCCGCACCTTTGCCCCGGCGGCGGTACAGGTGGGCCTGATCGGCACATTCAACGACTGGCAGGAGACGCCCCTGCACCGCATCCGGGACGGCAATTTCTGGGAAGTACGGCTGGAGACGGTTCCGCCCGGTTCCCTGTACAAATTCCGCATCCACCGCCCGGACGGCGGCGTTACCGACCACGCCGACCCTTACGCTTTCGGTGCGGAACTGCGGCCCGCCACCGCCTCGGTATACTGGGGCGACAGCCTGTACCGGTTCCGGGACGAGGCCTGGATGGCAGGGGAGGGCCGCTGGAACGGGCCGCCGAACATCTACGAACTGCACGCGGGCAGCTGGCAGACCCGGCCGGAAGGGGAGGGCCCCGACCGCTGGTACTTTTACGGCCAGCTGGCCGACCGGCTGGTGCCCTACCTGCAGGAGATGGGCTACACCCATCTGGAACTGATGCCCCTGACCGAATACCCCTGCGACGAGTCCTGGGGCTACCAGGCCACCGGCTTTTTCAGCCCCACCGCCCGCTACGGCCACCCGGACGGGCTGCGGTATCTGGTGGACCGGTGCCACCGGGCAGGCATCGGGGTGTTGCTGGATTTTGTGCCGGTGCACTTTGCGGTGAATGACTACGCCCTGTGGAACTACGACGGCACCGCCCTGTACGAATACCCCCACCCGGATGTGGGCTATAACCAGTGGGGAAGCTGCAACTTTTTCCACGCCCGGGGCGAGGTGCGCAGCTTTCTCCAGTCGGCGGCCTGCTACTGGCTGGAGGAGTTTCATTTTGACGGGCTGCGGCTGGATGCGGTGTCTCATCTGATCTACTGGCAGGGAGATCCGGCCCGGGGCGAAAACGGGCCCGGCCTGACCTTTGCACGCAGCCTGACCGACGGGCTGCACGCCCGGTTTCCCCGGGCGCTGCTGATTGCGGAGGACTCCACCGCCCGGCCCGGCACCACCGCCCCCACCCGGGAGGGCGGGCTGGGCTTTGACGGAAAATGGGATCTGGGCTGGATGAACGACACGCTGGCCTATTTCCGCCTGCCGCCCGACCAGCGGGCAGGCCGGGGCGAACTGCTGGCCTTTTCCATGCATTACCACTACGGGGAGCGGTATCTGCTGCCCCTTTCCCACGATGAGACGGTGCACGGCAAGGGCACCATGCTGACCAAGATGTACGGCACCCCCACGGAACAGCTGGCCCAGCTGCGGGCGCTGTACCTGTACATGTACGCCCATCCCGGGGCCAAGCTGGATTTCATGGGCAACGAATGGGCCCAGGCGCGGGAATGGGACCCGGCCCGCCCCCAGGACTGGGATTGTCTGGAACAGCCGGAACACCGGGCCTTTTGGGAGTACCGGCGGGCGCTGCACCATTTCTGGAAAGGCTGCCCGGCGCTGTGGGCCGCTGACCGGGACCCGGCGGGCTTTGCCTGGCTGGAGGGCGGCCGGGGCGGGGGGTGCGTGTTTGCCTTTGAGCGGCGGGGCGGGGGGCAGCGGGTGCTGGCTCTGTTCAACTTCGGCAGCCGGGCCTGCAGCTGGCGGTATCCCGGCCGCGGAACGGCGTTCCGGCCGCTGTTTACCGCCGACGGGAACCCGGCCCCCGCGCCCGGGCCGGAGGGATTTGCGCTGCCTGCCTTCGGCGGCTGGTGCTGGGAGCTGCGCTGAAATCTGGATGCGGCGGGCAAAACGTGGTATACTGCTCTGCGTGGAACGATACAGACAACGCGCGGCCGGGTGGCCGCGGGAAAGGCTGAGCGATATGCAGACAAACGAGCAGACGGCCGGCGAATGGATCCGGCGGCTGGAACAGGAGAATGGATTTGTGACCCACAACGGCATGCAGGCGGTATGCTGCCGGGAGGATCAGGCGGTGGTGCAGGCCCCGGTGGGGCCCAACGCCCTGAACTGCCACGGCACCGCCCACGGCGGGTTCTTGTTTTCGCTGGCGGACACCTGCGCGGGTCTGCTGGCGCTGGCGGACGGGCACAGCTATGTGACCCTGGACGCCTCCTTTCATTTTCTGCGGGCGGCGAAGCCGGGGGATATGGTGACCGCCACCGCCACCCCGGTGCGCCGGGGCCGCACCGTTCTGGTGGAACAGGTGAAGCTGACCGGCCCGGACGGCCGGGAGGTGGCCGAGGGCACCTTTACCATGTACCGGGTGAGCGACGAGCCGCCGGCGCGGCTTCGCTGAGGCCCTGCAAAGATTTTACGGATTTTTTGCCCGGCGGGCATTGTGGATGGGGCAATATTTTGCTACACTTAAAGAAGTGGACCATTCCGCGCCCGCCGGGCGCAATTTTTTGCAGGGGGAACCGAGCATGAAACTTTTGAGCGGATATACCCGGGAAGAAAAAAGCTGGATGATGTACGACTGGGCCAACAGCGCCCACTCGGTCATCGTGGTGACCATCCTTCCCATCTTCTACAACACGGTGGCCAGCTATATGGCCGACGCGGCCAGCGGCCTGAGCACCTGGGGCTACGCCACCAGCATCGCCATGGCGGTGGTGGCCCTGCTGGCCCCGGTTCTGGGCGCCTTCGGCGACTTCAAGGGCATGCGCAAAAAGCTGTTCACCGGCTTCATGCTGGTGGGCGTGATCAGCTGCCTGTTCATGGCGGTGACCCCGCAGATGGATTTCCTGCAGCCGGAAACCGCCGAGACGGTGGGTCTGGCGGTGCTGGCGCTGTACATCATCAGCACCATCGGTTTTGCCGCCGCCAACCTGTACTATGACAGCTTCCTGAACGACGTGACCACCGAGGAACGGATGGACAAGGTGTCCACCATGGGCTACGGCATGGGCTACATCGGCGGCTCCACCATTCCGCTGGTGATCTTCCTGGTGATGAACCTGGTGGGCGTTCCCATGACCACCTGCCTGTCCTTCGCGTTCGGCTTTACCGGCGTGTGGTGGCTGGTGTTCAGCATCCCCCTGCTGCGCAACGTGCACCAGAAAAGCTGGTGCGAGGGCGAAAAGGGCGCGGTGGGCCGCACCCTGCGCAGCCTGGGCGGCACCGTGCGGGATATCTGGGCCAACAAGGCCATGTTTGTTTTCCTGATCGCCTACTTCTTCTACATCGACGGCGTGAACACAATCATCCACATGTCCACCAGCTACGGCAGCACCCTGGGCCTGGGCACCACCGAGATGATGCTGGCGCTGCTGATGGTGCAGATCCTGGGCCTGCCCTTCTGCCTGCTGTACATCCGCCTGAGCGAGAAGTTCGGCGCGCGCACCATGATCGGCGCGGGCATCTGCGTCTACGTGGCGGTGACCATCTTCGCCTTCTTCCTGGACAGCGTGTGGCAGTTCTGGGTCATGGCGCTGATGGTGGCCACCAGCCAGGGCGGCATCCAGGCGCTGAGCCGCAGCATGTTCGGCAAGATGATCCCGGACAAGGCCCGCAGCGGCGAGTTCTTCGGCTTCTACGACATCTTCGGCAAGTTCAGCGCCATCATGGGCCCGGCGCTGGTGGGCTTTACCACCGCCCTGTCGGCCGACGCGATGCTGGCCTCCCAGGGGCTGACCCGGGCCACCGCCACCGAAACGGTGCTGGCCGCCATCGACAAATCCAGCGCCAGCTGGGGTATCCTGAGCCTGCTGGTGATCTTCTTCATCGGCGGCGGGCTGTACTTCTTTGTGCTGCCCCGGTTCACCAAAAAGAACAAGTAACACGGCCAGGCGCCGGCGGATTTCCGCCGGCGCTTGCTTTTTCCGGCTTTGCGGTGGTATAGTACCCTTGTACGGCGGCTTTGCGCGCCGTTCTTTTTGCGGAAAGGAGTTTTTTCCATGCACGAACAGGCTTCGGCCCGGCGTTTCGGCCGGTTCACCGTTTCCTCGCTGCTCTCCTCCGGGGCGGATCTGGCCGCCTTTGCGGTTTTCTGCCGCCTGCTGGAAAGCGTGATCCCCACCGGCGCGGCCATCCTGGCGGCCACCGTGGCGGCCCGGGTGCTGTCCTCGCTGGTCAATTACCTGATCAACTATTTCCTTGTGTTCGAGAGCAAGGCTTCCTACACCCGGTCCGCCGGGCTGTACACCGGCATCACCGTGGGCAAAACCCTGTGCAGCGCCCTGCTGGTGGCTGCCACCATACACGTTTTGCCCCAGCTGCCCCGGCTGGCCGCCAAGATCCCGGTGGATGTGCTGCTGTTTTTCGTCAACTACCTGCTGCAAAAAAAGTTTGTCTATTAAGGGAGGTACCCATGAAGCTGCTGATCGTGCGTCACGCCGACCCGGACTATTCCATCGACTCGCTGACCCCCACCGGCTGGCAGGAGGCCGCCCTGCTGGCCGACCGGCTGAGCCGCCTGGATGTGGCGGCCTTTTATGTTTCTCCGCTGGGCCGGGCGAAGGACACCGCCTCCCTGACCCTGCGGAAGATGGGCCGCACCGCCACCGAGTGCCCCTGGCTGCGGGAGTTCGACGCGCCCATCCGCAAGCCCAACAAGCCGGACGCGGACAGCGTGACCTGGGACTGGATGCCCGCCGACTGGACCGCCGAACCCCGCTTTTTTGACCGGCATGCCTGGTTTGACCCGGCGGTGATGCAGGCGGGCGGCGTGGCGGAGAAGTACAAGGCCGTCACCGACGGGCTGGACGCGCTGCTGGCAGCCCACGGCTATCCCCGCCAGGGGGAATTCTACCGGGCCGAACGCCCGAACACCGACACGGTGGTGCTGTTCTGCCATTTCGGGGTGGAGTGCGTGCTGCTGAGCCGGCTGCTGAACGTTTCGCCCATGATCCTGTGGCACGGCACCTGCGCCGCCCCCTCCTCGGTGACCACCCTGGTGACCGAGGAACGCCGGGAGGGCCAGGCCTATTTCCGGATGGGGGCTTTCGGGGATACCTCCCACCTGTACGCGGGCGGCCGGGAACCCTCCTTTGCGGCCCGCTTCTGCGAGATGTATTCCCTGACCGACCAGCGGCACTGAACCGGAATTTTCCCCTTTTACTTTCCGGCAGATTCGCTATAATAGAGGCATGATCCCCGCGCCGCCGGACAACTCCGCCCGGCGGCTGATTCATACAAAAAAGGAGAAAGACCATGAACGTACTGATCATCGGCGGTGTGGCAGCCGGTACCAAAACGGCCGCGAAGCTCAAGCGCATGGTTCCCGATGCCCGGGTGACCATCCTGGCCAAGGACAAGGACATTTCCTACGCGGGCTGCGGCCTGCCCTACTATGTAAGCGGGGCCATCCCCAGCCGGGAGCAGCTGATCGTGAACACCCCCGCCTCCTATTCGGCACTGACCGGGGTGGAGGTGCGCACCGGCATGGAGGCTATCCGTCTGGATGCCGCCGCCCATACCGTGACCGCCCGGGATCTGAGCGACGGTTCCGAGAGCGAATTTGCCTATGACGCCTGCGTGATCGCCACCGGCGCCTCCCCGGCGGTGCCGCCGCTGCCCGGCGTGGAGAGCCGGGGCGTATACTGCCTGCGCACCCCCGACGACGCGGAGGGCCTGCGCCGCTATGTGGAAGAAAAGCCGGTGCGCCGGGCCGTTGTGGTGGGCGCCGGTTTCATCGGCCTGGAGATCGCCGAGAACCTGATGGAGAAGAAGGTATCGGTGACGGTGGCCGAGATGGCGGGCCAGATCATGCCCAATGTGCTGGATCCGGAGATGGCCGCCTTTGCCCGCAAACAGCTGCAGGAGGCCGGGCTGCGGGTGCTGACCGGCGTGAAGGTGGAGGAGATCCTCACCGCGGACGGCGCGGCCACCGGCGTGAGCACCGCCGCCGGAACCCTGCCCGCCGATCTGGTGGTGCTGAGCGTGGGCGTGCGCCCCAACACCGCCTGGCTGGCGGACACCGGCATGGAGATGTTCAAGGGCACCATCCTGGTGGACGAGCGGCTGCGCACCAGCCTGCCGGACGTGTACGCCGCGGGCGACTGCGTGATGGTCAAGAACCGCATCACCGGCGAGCGCCAGTGGTCGGCCATGGGCTCCTCCGCCAACTACGAGGGCCGCACCCTGGCCCGGGTGCTGGCGGGCGAGGCCGGGCGGTATCCCGGCGTGCTGGGCACCGGCGTGGTGAAGCTGCCGGGCGGGCTGAACGCCGCCCGCACCGGTCTGACCGAGGCCCAGGCCAAACAGGCGGGCTACGATGTGGAGACCGCCCTGGCCGTGAGCGACGACAAGGCCCACTATTATCCCGATTCCGCCTGGTTTGTGACCAAGCTGGTGGCGGACAAGGCCACCCACAAGCTGCTGGGCGCCCAGGTGCTGGGCCCCGGCGCGGTGGACAAGATGATCGACGTGGCGGTGACCGGCATCGCCCTGAACGCCCGGCTGGAGGATCTGGACGGGCTGGATCTGGCCTACGCGCCGCCCTTCTCCACCGCCATCCATCCCTTTGTGCAGGCGGTGTATGTGCTGGGCAACAAGCTGTGCGGTGCCATGTGCAGCATGACCCCCGCCCAGTACGCCGCCGGCGAGGCCAAGGGCTGGACGGTGGTGGACGCCAACGCCCAGCCGGTCATCCCCGGCGCCCGCTGGGTGGATCTGACCAAGGTCAACGGCCCGGTGGAGGGGCTGGACAAGGACGAAAAGCTGCTGCTGGTCTGCGCCAAGGGCCGCCGTGCCTATCTGCTGCAGCGCCGTCTGATGGCCGCGGGCTACACCAACACCCGCGTGCTGGAGGGCGCCACCTTCTTCAACGATGTGAAGGTGGAAGGGGTCAAGACCACCGTCTCCCCCGAAGACATCACCCGGGTAAAGGCCCTGGGCTTTTTGCATGACAAGAACACCCCGGACTGCTTCAACGGCCGCGTGATCACCCGCAACGGCAAGATCACCGCCGAGGAAAGCCGGGCCATCTCGGAAGCTGCCGCCCTGTACGGCAGCGGCGCCATCACCATGACCAGCCGCCTGACCCTGGAGATCCAGGGCGTGCCCTACGCCAACATTGAGCCGCTGCGGGAGTACCTGGCCCAGTACGGGCTGGAGACCGGCGGCACCGGCAGCAAGGTGCGGCCGGTGGTGTCCTGCAAGGGCACGACCTGCCAGTACGGCCTGATCGACACCTTTGCCCTGTCCGAGGAGATCCACGAGCGGTTCTACCACGGCTACGCCGGCGTGAAGCTGCCCCACAAGTTCAAGATCGCGGTGGGCGGCTGCCCGAACAACTGCGTCAAGCCCGATCTGAACGACCTGGGCATCATCGGCCAGCGGGTGCCCCAGATCGATCCGGACAAATGCCGCGGCTGCAAGGTCTGCCAGGTGGAGGGCGCCTGCCCCATCCAGGTGGCCCAGATGAAGGACGGCAAGATCCAGATTGATCCGGATGCCTGCAACCACTGCGGCCGCTGCGTGGGCAAGTGCCCCTTCGGCGCGCTGACCAGCGAGACCAACGGCTACAAGATCTATGTGGGCGGCCGCTGGGGCAAGAAAGTGGCCCAGGGCCACGCGCTGGACAAGGTGTTCACCAGCAAGGAAGAGGTACTGAACGTGGTGGAGAAGGCCATCCTGCTCTTCCGCGAACAGGGCATCACCGGCGAACGCTTTGCCGACACCATCGCCCGGCTGGGCTTTGAATCGGTGCAGGCGCAGCTGCTGAGCGACGATCTGCTGGCCCGCAAGCAGGAAAACCTGGCGGCCCAGAAGCATCTGAAGGGCGGCGCCACCTGCTGATCCTTTCCCATCCACAACCGAAAACAGGCGTGCCGGGCGGCACGCCTGTTTTTTATTCCAGATACTTTGGCAGTTCCGCCAGCAGCATCGCCCGGTCGTTGGGGATTTCGCCCGCCAGCACCCGCTGCAGCAGCGCGTCCAGCGCCCGGCCCACCGCCGGGCCGGGCGCCGCCCCGGCGGCCAGCACGTCCCGGCCGTTCACCGCCAGCTGCCGCAGGGAGAAGCAGGCGTCTTGTGCCAGCTGCTCATCCAGCAGGATTTCCAGCGCGTCCAGTTCCGCCAGCCGGCCATGCCAGGCGGGGGCCAGGGCCAGGGTATCCGCCCGGTGCACCGCGATCAGCGCCCGGGTGTCCTGCTCGCCCAGCCGGTTCAGCAGCCGCCGGGCGGTCTTTTCCTCCACCGGCAGCGGCGCGTCGTGCAGCCGCACCAGCCGCACCACCCGGTCCCGGGTGTCGTTGTCGTACCGCAGGCGGGTCAGGATGGTCTGAGCCAGTTCGGCGCTGTGCTGGGCGTGGCCGTAAAAATGGCCCACCCCGTCCGGCCCCCGGGAAAAGCAATCCGGCTTGCCCAGATCGTGCAGCAGCATGGTCAGCCGCACCGCCCGGTCCGCCGCGGCCGAACCCACCGCCCGGGCGGTATGCCCCCACACGTCGAGACAATGATGATGGTTGTGCTGGTCAAAGCCCACCGCCGGGGCGATCTCCGGCAGCACCGGTTCCAGCACCGCGGGCCAGCGGGCCAGCACCTTTTCCGCCGCCGCGCCCAGCACAAGGCCGTCCAGTTCGGCCTGCACCCGCTCCGGCGCGATGGCCCGCAGGCGCGGGGCCTGCCGCTCCATGGCCCGGGCGGTGGCCGGCTCGATATCAAAGCCCAGCCGGGCGGCAAACCGAAGCCCCCGCAGGATGCGCAGCGCGTCCTCGGAAAAGCGGGCGTCCGGCTGCCCCACCGCCCGCAGCACCCCCGCCGCCAGATCGGCCCGGCCATTGAAAGGATCGGCCAGCCCGGTGCGGGGGTTCCAGGCCATGGCGTTTACGGTAAAATCCCGCCGGGCCAGATCCCGGTTCAGGTCGGTGACAAACTCCACATGATCCGGCCGCCGCCCGTCGGAATAGCCGCTCTCGGCCCGCAGGGTGGTCACCTCTACCGGTGTGTGGTCCCACAGCACCGTCACGGTGCCGTGGGCAAGGCCGGTGGGCAGGGTGCGGGCAAAGCAGGCTTCCACCTGTTCGGGGCGGGCGTCGGTGCACACGTCCCAGTCGTGGGGGGATTCGCCCCGCAGCGCGTCCCGCACGCAGCCGCCCACCACCCAGGCCCGGAAGCCCGCCGCTTCCAGCCCGGCCAGCACCCCGGCGGCCGCCGGGCTCAGGGTCAGTTCCATTCCATTCCCCCTCCTTTGCTCTTTGCATAGAGTATGGTATCATAGAATCAGCGCCCGCGCCAGTGGCCGCGGGCGGGAAAGAGGAAACCTATGGCTTTGTTTTTTGCCGGCCTTGCCTATCTGGCCGGGAACCTGTATCTGAGTGTCTGGCTGCTGCGGTGGCTCACCGCCTGGGGCTGGCCGCTCACCGCCCTGGCGGCAGGGGCGGCGGCGCTGGTTGTGTTCTGGCTGTGGGCGGTCAGCCCGGTGTGGGCGTTTCTGGCCCGCAAAGGCCCGCTGCGCCGCGGGCTGCACCGGGCCTGCGGCGTCTGGCTGGCCTTTATGCTGTACGGCTTTCTGCTGACGGGGGCGTTTGCCCTGTGCCGGGAGATCGTGGTGCGCTGCGCCTGGTACGCCGCTTTGCCGGAAATCCTGCGCACCCGGGTGCTGGCAGCGGCGGGCAGCCTGGCGCTGGCGGCGGATCTGCTGCTTTGCTTGTGGGGCTGCCGCCAGGCGAAAAAGCTGCGGATCCGCCGCCGGGCGATCCATATAGAAAAGCCCTGCGAAACGCCCCGGCTGCGGGTGGCGCTGGTGGCCGACCTGCATCTGGGCAGCAACCTGGGGCTGGCCGGGCTGCGGCGGCTCTGCGCGGCGATCCGGGCGGAAAAGCCGGATCTGGTGTGCATTGCGGGGGATCTGTTCGACAACTGCTTTGACGACATTGAGGAGCCGGCCGAGGCCGCCCGGCTGCTGGCCCAGCTGCGGCCCCGGTGGGGCGTGTGGGCCTGCTGGGGCAACCACGACCTGCCGGAAGAACTGCTGGCGGGATTCTCGGTGGGGCGGCCGGGGCAGGACGGCCGGTTTGAGGCGTTTCTGGACAAGGCCCGTATCCGGATGCTCTGCGAGGAGACGGCGCAGCTGGGCTGCGGGGTGCAGCTGGCGGGCCGGGCCGACCGGGGGATGGCCCGCCGGGCCGGGCTGCGCCGGGCCGCGCCGGAAGAACTGCTGGCCGGGCTGGACGCGGCCGCGCCCATTTTCGTGCTGGATCACCAGCCCCGGGAGGACCGGGCCCTGGCCGACGCGGGGGCGGATCTGGTGCTCTGCGGTCACACCCACGACGGGCAGCTGTGGCCCGCCAACTGGCTGATGCACCTGCTGTGGCACAACCCGGGCGGAATCCGCCGCCACGGCCGCGGCTGGCTGGTCACCACCAGCGGGGCGGGGGCCTGGGGCCCGCCCATGCGGGTGGGCACCTGCAGCGAGGTGCTGGTGCTGGATGTGGCCTTCGGCCCTTGCCCCGAAACCGAAAACCCGCTACAATAAAGGAACACGCAAAAAGGGGGAAATGCCATGGAACGGGAGACCTTTGCCTTTGTGCCGGGCTTTCTGTATCTGAAATGCAACAAGATCTACACCGGCAGCCACAGCGGCATGCGGTATGCTTTTACGATGGACGACGAGAGCATCGGGGCGGTGGTGTGGCCCAATCCCTGGTGCCTGGAAAAGACCGACGACGCGCTGAAGGTGCGGGAGAGCTTTTCCCGGAATGAGGAGGGTCTGGCGGCGGCGAAAGCCTGGGTGGAGGATCAGTTCTACGCCCGGCCCCGCCACTGGAAGGCCATCGGCTGGAACATTCTGGATTCCGAGCCCTGGGTGAAACCGGAAGAGCCCGAAGAACCCCAGGCCGCGGAAGAACCCGCGCAGCCGCAAACCCAGCCGCCGGCCGAACCGGCCCCCGCGCCCGAAGCAGCGGCACCCCAGCCCGAAACGCCCGCCCCGGCCGCGCCGAACCCCGACGCGCCGCCCTGGGAATAACACAGTAAAACGCGCCCGCCCGGGCTTTTTGCCCCGGACGGGCGCGTTGTTTTACCGATTTTCCAAAGTATTCGCCAGCAGCCGGTCGGCAATGCGGGCAGGGGACAGGCCGGTGGTATCCCGCTGCCAGGCCGCGGGCAGGCGGCGGCAGCTTTCCAGCCGCTCCAGGGCGCGGGGGATGCAATCCGGCTGACGGCATCCGGCGGCAATGTCCGCCTCCAGACGGGTGCGCAGTTCCTCCGGCGTACAGACCAGCACGGTGCGCACCACCCGCCAGCCCGCCGTGTCCAGCCGGGCTTCCAGCTCCGCCCAGGTTTCGGGCAGATGCAGCACCCAGCCGAACACCACATTCTCGTACACCGAACAGTGCAGGAAGCTGTTGAGCAGATACACGATGTTGTCCAGCACCATGCGGCGGGTCTCCTCGTTCACCACGAAAGGATTCATCTCCCAGCACCAGTCCCCGTCCAGAAACGCGCAGGCGGGCAGCCGGTGCTCCAGCAGGCGGCAAAGGGTGGTTTTGCCCACCCCCATGGGGCCGCCCACCAGGTACAGTGTGCGGGCCATGGTTACTCCACCGGCGAGTAGGTCGCCCCGTCGATGATCAGATCCTCGCCTTTGGTTTCAAAGCTGTAGGTGGCGGTGCCGAACAGTTCGCAGGTGACGATCAGCTGATCCCCCTTGCGCTGGTAGGTGCAGCCGTAGATCATGTCGTAGCAGGTGAGGGTCAGGGTATCCGGGCCGGTGAAGGTGAATACGTCCGCGCCCTCCTCCCCGCAGCTGTAACTGCCGGACAGTCTGCCGCAGCCGGTCAGCACCAGGCAGAGCGCCGCCGCGGCGGCACAGCGCAGCGCATAGTGTTTCATCCTCGTCCCCCCAATCCGTTGCGTCCAGTATACCACGCCCCCGCGGCGGCCCGCAACCGCCCGGGGCCGGTTTTCACCGTTTCGATACAGAACGTTTACGCCTCAGCCCGCCGGGCCAGGATCCGGTCCAGAATGCGGTGGGCCACCTCGTCCTTGCCCGCCAGCGGCAGCTCGGTGCAGCCGGTGGGCTCCACCAGGGTCACGTGGTTGGTGGTTCCGCCAAAGCCCGCGCCCGCCTCCCGCAGGCTGTTGGCCACGATCATGTCCGCGCCCTTTTTCTCCAGCTTGGCCCGGGCGTTGTCCAGAAGATCCCGGGTCTCCATGGCGAAGCCGCACAAAAACTGCCCCGGCCGCCGGGCTGCGCCCAGCTCGGCCAGGATGTCCGGGGTGCGGGTCAGTTCCAGCGTCAGATCCGTGCCGCTCTTCTTGATTTTTTCCCCGGCGGTGTGGGCGGGCCGGTAGTCCGCCACCGCCGCCGCCTTGATGATCACGTCCTGCGCCGGCGCGGCCGCCATCACCGCGTCGTGCATCTGCGCCGCACTCTCCACCCGCACCAGCTCCACAAAGGGCGGGGGTTCCAGTTCGGTGGGGCCGCTCACTAGGGTCACCTGCGCCCCCCGCAGCATCGCCGCCCGGGCCAGTTCGTACCCCATGCGGCCGGTGGAATGGTTGGTGATGAACCGCACCGGATCCAGCGCCTCCCGGGTGGGGCCGGCGGTCACCAGCAGATGCAGCCCCGCCATATCCTTTTTGCAGGCCAGGTGCCGCCGGATATGCTCCAGCAGCTGCTGGGGCTCGGGCATCTTGCCCGGGCCCACCGCCCCGCAGGCCAGACGCCCGCAGGCCGGGTCGATCACCTCCACGCCGTACTCCCGCAGGCGGGCCAGATTGGCCTGGGTGGCCGGATTTTCATACATGCCGGTGTTCATGGCCGGGGCCACCAGCTTGGGGCACCGGCAGGCCAGCACGGTGGTGGTGAGCATATCGTCGGCAATGCCGTTTGCCATCTTGGCGATCACGTTGGCGCTGGCCGGGGCCACCAGCACCAGGTCGGCCCGGTCGGCCACCGCCACATGCTCGATCTCAAAGGAGAAGCTGCGGTCAAAGGTGTCCACCATGCAGCGGGTACCGGTCAGTGCCTCAAAGGTCAGCGGCGCGATAAAGCGGGTGGCGTTTTCAGTCATCAGCACCAGCACCGTGGCTTTCTGCTTCACCAGCATACTGGCCAGGGTGGCGATTTTGTATGCCGCGATGCCGCCGGTCAGGGCCAGCACCACGGTCTTGCCTTTCAGATCCATGGATATCCCTCCTTGCTGTGCCTATTGTATCACATCCGGACGGGTTTGTCCTGCCAATATCCGCCTTTGCACCCTGCGTATATCTGTGGTATAGTAAGGGGGAATACCACGAACCCTGCCGTTTTTACGGTTTTGATACAACTTTGCGCGGTTTTGGATACGGTTTGTATGGGATAATGGGGCACGGAGGTGTACGAATCATGAATCAGAACACACAGCAAACGGCCCACATCCTGGTTGTGGAGGACGAGGCCCATATCGCCCAGATGATCGAAGCCACCCTGCAGCTGGGCGGCTATACCTGCGAAAACTGCGCCGACGGCGCCGAGGCGGTGGAGAAGATCTTTTCCGGCGGATACGACCTGATCCTGCTGGACGTGATGCTGCCCGGGCTGGACGGCTTCGGCGTGATGGAACGGGTGGCCGGGCTGGACGTGCCGGTGATCTTTCTGTCCGCCATGCAGCAGGTGACCGACAAGGTGCGGGGCCTGCAGCTGGGCGCGGAGGACTACATAGCCAAGCCCTTTGAGGCGCTGGAACTGCTGGCCCGGGTGGAGGTGGCCCTGCGCCGCCGGGGCAAGGGGCGGCAGGTGCTGGTCTACCGGGACATCCAGCAGGATCTGGGCAGCCATACGGTGACCCGGGCCGGGGTGCCGGTGGCGCTGAGCCCGAAAGAGTTTGAACTGCTGCGGGTATTTCTGCAGCATCAGGATCTGGCGCTCAGCCGGGAGAAGCTGCTGGCGCTGGTGTGGGGCTACGAGTTTGCGGGGGAGACCCGCACCGTGGACATCCATGTGCAGCGGCTGCGCCAGAAACTGGGCCTGGCGGACAAGCTGGTAACCCTGCCCCGGGTGGGGTACCGGCTGGAGAAGTAAGATGAAACTGTGGCAGAAGATCTTTCTGGGCACGCTGGCCCTGATGGTCTGCTGCACCAGCCTGCTGACCCTGCTGTTCGTGCGGGCCAGCTGGCAGACGGTGTGGGACCAGCAGCTGGACCGGGCGCTGACCCAGCAGCAGTATCTGGCGCGGCTGATCAAAACCGGCGTGGTGAGTACCCGGCTGCAGAACGGCCTGATGATGCTGGACGCCGACGCGGCGGACACGGCGGCGGTGCGCAGCGCCTCCAGCCAGCTGACCGACGAGTATCTTTTGCAGCTGGGCCTGTACCGGAACGGGCAGGCCCTGGACGCGCCGGTGGAGGGCTGTACCGACGCCATGGCCGGGGCGGAGGACAATGCCGAAACCGCCCCCGGCACCCTGTATGAATACAGCCGGGGGCCGGAGGGGGCGGTGCTGGTGTGCAGCCTGCCCTTTACCGCCGAGCAGCACGACTACCGGCTGGTGTGCCGGTTTTCGGTGCAGGCCGGGGTGGACCGGCTGGCCGGGCAGAGCATCCGTCTGATGGCGGTAAGCCTGGCGGTGAGCCTGGCGGGCGCCGGGCTGCTGGTGGTGGTGGTGCGCACCATGCTGCGTCCGCTGCATACCCTGAGCCGCACCGCCCGCCGCATCGCCGGGGGCGACTATGCCCAGCGGCTGGAACTGACCAGCGGCGACGAGCTGGCGGGCCTGGCCCAGGATATGAACCGGCTGGCCCGGGCGGTGCAGCAGCGGGTGGAGCAGCTGGAACACACCGCCGAAAGCCAGAAGACCTTTACCGCCAACATGGCCCACGAGATGAAAACGCCCCTGACCAGCATCCTGGGGTTTGCGGATCTGCTGCAGCTGCAGAAGCAGGTGCCGGACGAGCAGCGGATGCGGTACGCGGGCATCATCGTGGAGGAGACCCGCCGCCTGCGCAGTCTGAGCGGCAAGCTGATGGAGCTGCTGGCGGTGGAGAACCGAAACCTGGTGCTGACCCCGGTGGACATGCCGGAGCTGTTCAAGGAGGTGGCCACCGCCATCCAGCCCCTGCTGACCAGCGGGCAGCTGCGTCTGGAACAGTTCTGCCAGCCCATGGTGGTGAACGGCGACCGGGAACTGCTGAAAAGCCTGTTGTACAACTTTCTGGACAACGCCCGCAAGGCCAGCCCCGCGGGCGGCAAGCTGGTGCTGGCGGGCCGGCCCCAGAACGGCTGGGCCGAGATCTGCATCCGGGACTACGGCCGGGGCATCCCCGCCGCCGAGCTGGACAAGATCCGCCAGCCCTTCTACATGGTGGACAAGTCCCGGGCCCGCAAGGCGGGCGGCGCGGGGCTGGGCCTGGCCCTGTGCGAACAGATCGTGCGGATCCACGGCGGCCGCTTCGAGGTGGACAGCCGGGTTGGTCAGGGCACCCTGATCACCCTGTATCTGCCGCTGGCCGGCAGCGGCGGGCAGGAGGCGCAGGGCCATGAGGAATAAGCGGAACGAAGACCGGGCCGGCGCGCTGCGCACCGGGATGTGGACAGCGGCGATCGTTGCGGTGGGGGCGCTGGTGTGCGGCCTGGGCGGCGGCGCGCTGGCCCTGTCCCTGCCTTCCGCCGGCAGTGCCCAGGCGCTGCCGGTGTATACCTCGCTGAATCTGGTGGCGGAGGACGAGCCGGTGGCCACGGTCTGGCAGGACTTTGACCCGGAGGGGATGGTCAACCTGTCCTCCTTTGCGCTGGAGGAGCAGATGTCCCTGGGGATGGACTGGCTGCCCACCGGCCTGTACAGCCTGTTCGACCAGCATATTTACTCTGTCGGCCTGTTCTGGGCAGGCGGCACCCTGGACATGGAACTACCCTGGAAGACCCCGGCCACCGATCCCGGCTCGGCCTTTTATCTGTATCAGGTGGCCCTGCCGGAGGGGCTGGCGGGGGTTGACCAGCTGACTTTTGAGATGGTAACCTGCGGCCCCAGCGTGCTGGATGTGGGCGTGCAGGACAGGTGCGTATCCGTGCGGCTGTCCTTTCCGGATCTGGCAGACGCCGACCCGGCCCAATTTGATGCGGCCCTGACGCAGATCCAGCAGAATCTGCTGGATCTGCTCAGCGGCCGCACCGCCTCCCTGATGGGGGCAGACCTGGGATGCCTGGCCGCCAACACTTGGCTGGAGGAGCGGGTGATATTTCTGCCGTCGGACGAATGGCTGGCCGCGGTGGATACCCAGGAGGGCACACCGGAGGAGCGTTTGCTGACCCTGTGTGACGCCGCCTTCATCGACCTGCAGACCATCCGGCTGGACAACGAGCTGCTGGTGATCCTGAGCGACCAGGGCGGCAGCGGGATGCTGGGCCTGTACTTCGATGTGCGGCTGCGCTGTGTTACCGGGCATGTGATGCAGACATAAAAAAGGGAGGCGACATCCGATGCGCAACAAAGCGGCGCTTTCCGGCAATCTGCGGGTGGTGCTGTGGGCCACGGTGATCGCGGCGGCGGGCTCGCTGCTGGCCGGGCTGTGCGGCATTGGTCTGGCCCGGGCCCTGCCCGCCGGCGGCGGAACCGCGCCGCTGCCGGTGTACACCTCCCTGAGCCTGGCGGCGGAGGACGAACCCCTGCTGCCCGTCTGGCAGCGGTACGATCCGGAACAGGTCACCGAAACCGGGGCGGGGGAAACCTACATGGATCTGGCCTGGATCTACGACAGCATGTTCTGGCCCATGGGGATCTACGACGCGCAGGTGGAAACGCCGGAAGGCCCGCTCGCCTTTCAAATGCTGGCCGCCGAAGATATGTTCGCCTGTTATCTGCCCGACTATCCGCTTCCCGGCACCCTGATGCTGACCAACCTGTACAGCGGCCGGATGGTGGAGCAGACCGGCGTGCGGATGGATCTGGCGTTCGGGCAGGACAGCACCGGGATGCAGATATCCCTGCGGCTGCGTTTTCCGGATGAGGCGGCGGCCCGCGATTCCCAGCTGGATCAGGCGGCGGAACTGGTGCAGAGCTGGCTGTCCGGATTTCTGGGCGGCACCCGGGATACGCTGCTGGGCATCTCGGCAGAGGGGTGGTATTCCCTCACCGAGGGCGCCTCGTTCGGGCTGCTGGAGCGGCTGCAGGAGCGCCCCATCCCGGAGCTGTCCCTGGACCCCAGCCCGGATGCCCGGCTGCAGCAGCTGTGCGATGAACGGATGCTGGACGCCCAGATCATCCGGCTGGAAAACGAGGTACTGCTGACCCTGACCGACCGGTACGGCAGCGGGATGCTCTGCCTCTATTACGACGCGCGCCTGTGCTGTGTAAGCGGGGTTGCAATACAGATGATCTGAGGGAGAGGGACCCATGAAACGAGAGGAACAAACGCCCGGCGCCCGCCGGGTCTATCACAAGGACCCGAAGGCCGCCCGCAAGCGGCACCGGCGGCGCCGGCTGCTGCGCACCGCGGCGCTGCTGACGGTGCTGGCCGTCCTGGCGGTCAGTGTATACTGGATGCTGGCAGAGGCCGACGGCCCCGATGCCGAGGCTGCGGCGCCCGTTGCCACACCCGCCCCCACGGCGCAGCCTTCGCCCGAACCGGACGAGGAGGACGGGGAGGGGGACGAGGACGCCACGCCTACCCCCACCCCCGCCCCGGCGGGGGATACCCCGGAGCAGGCCCAGGCACGGGCCGCGCTGGACGCCTATCTGGACAGCCTGCCCGGCAGCGTGTCGGTGCTGGCGGTACGGCCCTCTGACGGGCTGACCTACGCCCGCAATGCGGACACACAATATTATGCGGCCAGCCTGCTGAAAGCCCCCTACGCCCTGTGGCTGTACACCCGGGCCGAAGCCGGGGAGGTGAACCTGGACGAGGTGCTGCCCGGCTGGAGCCGCACCGAGGAGGTAGCCCTGTCGGAGGAGGACGCGGCCGCCGGCCTGCCCAGCCCCACCCCGCGGCTGGTCACGGTGCCGGACCGCACCGCCCGGGACGCGGTGGCCGAGATGGTAAGCAAGAGCAGCAACGGCGCGGCGGAGCAGCTGTACACCCGCTGGCCCGCCACCAGCGCCACCGGGTTTACCGAGTTTCTCACCGGGCTGGGCCTGGATCCGGGCGGGCGCAGCATCGCCCTGAGCCCCGCCACCAGCATGACCGGCACCCTGTCGGCCGCCGACGCGGTGAAGATCCTCACCGCGCTGCAGGCGTTTTTCGACACCGGCACGGATAACGCGCTGGAGCTGAAACAGGCGTTTCTGGACGCGCGGCACAGCTATCTGGTGACCGACTGGCCCATGGCCAAAAAATACGGCAACTGGAAGGGCGCGCTGCACGACATTGCCATCGTCTACGCCCCCGATCCCTACTACGCGGCGGTGTTCACCGACTGGGGCGACCCGGCCAAGGTGGACCCCCAGTACAAGGAATACTACCGCCAGATCGGCGCCCTGCTGACCGCCCTGATGGAAAGCTGAACCCTGCGTTTGACCGGCAGCCCGCCCCCTTTGGGGGCCGGGCTGCTTTTTTCTGCCCGCCGCACCCCGCAAAATGGTAAAATATTCCTTATAAACCGGGGCAGGATCGTGAATTTTTTGCGTTTTTTCCCTTTTTTCTTGACCGGGAACATGGTATGATATAAAAAGTCGAATTGTGCGATTGTCGCATTTTTTGCAGCATAGGGGAGATACGTCCCCGAGAGGAAGGAATCCATTATGGAATTTGCCCTGTGTGCGGCGGGGTTTGCGCTGTTTGCCCTGTATGACCGGCACAGCGTGCGGCCGCTGGCCCCGGTTTGCAGCGGGGCCTTCGCGGCGGGCTTTATCTGCCTGGTGGCGGCCACGGCGCTGGCGGTATGGACCGCGCCGGGTGTGCAAGGCCCGGGCGGCTGGGCGCTGCTGGCGGCGGCGCTGGTTTTTCTGGCGCTGGAGATCTACACCCTGTTTTTTGCGCTTCCCTTTTCCGATACCTATGTACAGCAATCCCAGGGCCGCCTGGCCTACACCGAGGGGGTCTACGCCCTCTGCCGGCATCCCGGCGTGCTCTGGTTCGCGGGCGGATACCTGTGCCTGGCCGGGGCGCTGGGCAGCGGCCGCCTGTGGGGGTTCTGCCTGCTGATGAGCGCCCTGGATGTGGCCTATGTGGTGCTGCAGGACCGGTGGACCTTTCCCCATACCTTTGACAACTACCCGGAATACCGGACACTGGCGCCTTTCCTGATCCCGAATCCCGCCAGCCTGCGCCGCTGTATACAAACTTTGCGAAAGGAGGTCCGCCGCCGATGAATCTGGAAGAACAACTGGAACAACAGGACTACCAGGCGGTGTGGAACCGCTACTGCGGCTTTCTGGACCTTTCCATGGAAGACTACATGCGCATCCAGCGCCGCCTGATGGAGGAGCAGATCCGCCTGTGGAGCGCCAGCGCCCTGGGGCAGAGCATCCTGCGGGGCAAACGGCCCGCCACCATTGAGGAGTTCCGGGCGCAGGTGCCCCTGACCAGCTACGAGGACTACGCCGACGTGCTGCTGCGCAAGCGGGCGGACATGCTGCCCGGCACCCCGGTGATCTGGATCCAGACCACCTGGGAGGGCGGCCGCCACCCCATCAAGGTGGCCCCCTACACCCGGGCCATGCTGGACACCTTCCGGGACAACGTGGTGTCCTGCCTGATCCTGAGCACCAGCAAGGGGCGGGGGCAGTTCAGCGTATCCCCCCGGGACAAGTTCCTGTACGGGCTGGCTCCGCTGCCCTACGCCACCGGCCTGTTCCCGCTGACCCTGAACGAGGCCATCGGCATCGAGTTTCTGCCCGCCGTGCGGGATGCGGTGGAGATGAGTTTCAGCCAGCGCAACAAGCTGGGATTCAAGATGGCCATGCAGCGGGACGTGGAGTTCTTCTTCGGCCTCGGGAGCGTGGCCTACGCGGTCAGCCTGAGCCTGGGCGAGATGAGCGGCAAGGGCGGCAAGCTGCGCCCGGCCGATCTGCTGAAGTTCAAGCCCTCCATGCTGCTGCGCATTCTGCGGGCCAAATCCCGCTGCAAACGGGAGAACCGGCCTTTGCGCCCGTCGGACCTGTTCCACCTGAAGGGCTTCATGGTGGCGGGCACCGACAACCGCTGCTACAAGGACGACCTGGAGGAGCTGTGGGGCATCCGGCCCATGGAACTGTTTGCCGGCACCGAGCCCTCCATCATCGGCACCGAGATCTGGAGCCGCAACGGCATGTACTTCTTCCCGGACACCTGCTTCTACGAGTTTCTGCCCGAGCGGGACATGCTGCGCCTGATGGACGAGCCGGACTACCAGCCCCGCACCTGCCTGATGGACGAGGTGCAGCCCGGCGAAAAGTACGAGCTGATCCTGACGGTGCTCAAGGGCGGCGCCTTTGCCCGCTACCGGGTGGGGGACACCTACCGGTGCCTGGGCCTGTCCAGCCGGGAGGACGGCACCCATATCCCCCGGTTCGAGTATGTGGACCGGGTTCCGGACATCATCGACATCGCGGGCTTTACCCGCATCTCGGCCAACGGCATCCGCTCGGTGATCGAGCTCAGCGGCCTGCCGGTGACCGGCTGGATAGCCACCAAGGAATTCACCAGCGAAAACCGCCCCTATTTCCACCTGTATGTGGAGATCCAGCGGGAGGCGTTCCTCAAACACGCCATCAGCACCGACGTGCTGCGGGACCTGCTGACCACCTACTTCAAGTACACCGACCAGGACTACCGGGATCTGAAAAAGCTGCTGGGTATGGACCCGCTGCGGGTCACGGTGCTGCGCACCGGTTCCTTTGCGGCCTATGAGGCGCGGCACGGCCGCCGCCCCCGGCAGATGAACCCGGACCGGTACCAGCTGGACGAACTGCTGGCCTGCGCCGGCGAGGGGAGGTGAGCGGCATGGATATTTACGGCTATATTTCGGCCATCGCGGTGTTCGTGTACACCTGCCAGTTCCTGATCTTTCTGGCGGTGAAAAAGAACCGGGTGGTGCGCCAGTTCCTTGTGCTGCTCTTCACCATGATCTGCTGGACCGGCGGCTCGCTGCTGATGCGCTGGCAGATGCCCCCGAACTATGTGTTCTGGTATCATGTGTCGCTGGGCGGGCTGCTGCTCATGTCCTACGCCTACTACCGGTTCATGAACGCCTTTGTGGACAGGCCCGCCTCCGGCACCGACCGGATATATCTGGTGGTACTGCTGGCCGTATTTCTGGGCAATATCCCCTCCGGTTTCTTCATGCGCTGGCCGGTCATGGTCGAGCGGGGCGACCAGGTGGAATTTGTCTACGACGCCATCCAGTGGCCGGTGGTCTTTCTGTTCCTGATCGAAGGGGCGGTCATCCTGCACGGGGTGAACAATCTGATCGGTGCCTACCGGGACAAGCCCTATCTGCGCGGTCAGCTGCGCCCGGTGATCTGGGGCATTGCCATCCTGTTCCTGGGCCACGCGGCCATGCTGCTGCCGGTGTTCAGCGGGTTCCCGGTGGACATTCTGGGCGGCATCGTCAACGCGGTGCTGCTGGTCTACGCCCTGGCCAAAAAGCGGCTGTTCAAGCTGCAGCTGCTGGCCAGCGAAAGCGTATGCTACATGGTGGGCCTGTGCATCACCCTGGTGCTGTTTTTGTATCTGCAGCCCTACTGCATGAGCGCGCTCAGCCGCCTGCCCGGCGGCGCGGACTACGCCGTGCTGCTGTTTGCGGCGCTGTTTTTGTTCTCGGCGGTGGCCTTCACCTTTTTGTGGAAGCGGCTGGCCAACAACCTGTTTGTGCGGGAGGAAAACCACCTGGCCGACGCGCTGCGGGAATACAGCCTGACGGTGAGCCAGCTGCTGGACGTGGACGACATCCTGCAGAAAACGGTGGACACCATCAAGACGGTGCCGGGCATCGACAATGTGTATATCTGCGTGCTGGAAGGCGGGGCGTTCAAGGCCCGGTGCAGCAACCAGCCGCTGCATGACCTGTCCTTTGCGCTGCGGGCGGACTGCCCGCTGCTGAGCGAGCTGCGCGACCAGCAGTGCGTGGCCTGGAAGGACTTTGAAAACACCGTGGCCTACCGCTCCATGTGGCAGGAGGAAAAGGAGCGGTTCCGCATCCTGGGCGTGCACGGCGCGCTGGGGCTGCTGGGGGATTCCGGCGAGATGCAGGGGGTGGTGCTGTTCACCCAGCGCACCGGCCAGCATATCCGTATGCGGGATATGCAGTGGCTGCCCTCGGTGGCTTCGGTGACCTCCATCGCCCTGAAAAACGCCAAGCTGTATGAGCAGGCCTGCCACGAAGCCCGCACCGACGAGCTGACCGGCCTGTACAACCGCAAGTATTTTTATGAGATCCTGGAACGGGAATTTGCCGCCAACCGGGAAAACACCCTGAGCCTGATCATCATCAACATCGACGATTTCAAGCTGTACAACCAGCTGTACGGCGCCGCCGAGGGCGACCGGGCCCTGCGCAACGTGGCCCGGGTGCTGCAGAACAGCGTGGGGGACAACGGCTACGTGGCCCGCTACACCAGCAAGGAGTTTGCGGTGCTGCTGCCCCGGTACGACGTGCTGGCCACCCGCGCGCTGGCTGAGAGCATCCAGCGCCAGGTATACAACATGAACCGGGCCACGGTAGACCGCAAGCTCAAGGTGCTGACCCTGAGCATTGGCATCAGCGCGGCCCCCTTCGACGCCTCCACCTCCAAGCAGCTGCTGGAGAACGCGGACATGGCGGTATACCATGTGAAGCGCAGCGGCAAGAACGCCATCGAGGTGTTCGACGCGGTGCTGCGGGGGGATGTGCAGGACGAAAAGGTGGACCACCGGCACATCTACCAGGAGTACGAGCCCACCGTGGTGGCCCTGACCGCCGCCATCGACGCCAAGGATCACTACACCTTCACCCACTCCCGCAACGTGGCCTACTACGCCACCGAGCTGGCCCGGGCGGCGGGGCTGAACAACGACTTTGTGGAGATTATCCGCCAGGCGGCACTGCTGCATGACATCGGCAAGATCGGCATTCCCGAAACGGTGCTGAACAAGACCGGCAAACTTACCGAGGATGAATACGAGCTGATGCAGGGCCATGTGGAAGCCTCCATCGGCATCATCCGGCATCTGCCCGCCCTGGACTACATCATCCCCGCGGTTATCGGCCACCACGAGCGGTACGACGGCCGGGGTTATCCCCGGCGCATCGGCGGGGAGGACATCCCCCTGGCCGCCCGGATCCTCTGCGTGGCGGACTCCTTCGACGCCATGACCAGCCGCCGCTGCTACAAACCGGCGGTGCCGCTGGAACGGGCCATCCAGATTCTGGAGAAGGAATCCGGCCGCCAGTTTGACCCGAAGCTGGCCCCGCTGTTTGTGGACTGCCTGCGGGAAGGCAAGGTGCGGCTGATCGGCAACGAGCCCGCCCCCGTCGCGGCGGAAACCACCCGTCCCCAGGTCTGATTTTCTGTCGGTTATTGCAAAACGCCTGCCCCCTGAAGGGGGCGGGCGTTTTGTCTTTTCCCCCGTGCGCGGCCCGGAGGGGTACTTTGTGATAAAAAAGGAAATAATAGCAGCGGCAAAATCGTCTATTATATGGATAACGGCCCGGCATCCGCGCCGGGAAAGCCCCGCCGCCCCCACACCCCTGCACAACCGGACGGGCGGCCCGCATGGAGGAACCCCGTATGTTTGACGATACCGCGGCGCTGCTGCCGCAAACCGAAAGCCCCGCCGCGCCCCGGGATTATATTGTGGGCGATCTGCAGCTGAGCGTGGCCCGCCACGAATGCCTGCTGAACGGGCAGCCCGTGGCCCTGACCCCCACCGAATTTGCCATCCTGCGCATTCTGCTGGAAGAGGACGGCGCGGTGGTCAGCGCCGAGGAACTGTGCCGCCGCATCTGGAACGACGAGCGCTGCTGCGGCGCGGCCAACACCATCTCGGTGCATATGCGCCATCTGCGCCGCAAGCTGCAGGACACGGTGGCCAATCCCCGGTACATCCGCACCATCTGGGGCGTGGGCTACAAGATCGAAACGCCATAAGAGCACAAATCCCCCGCGGCCGGTGGCCGCGGGGGATTTGCCGTTTACAGGACGAAATACCCTTTTTCGCACAGTACCTGCAAACAGAAATTCACGGTATCGTCGTCAAACAAAGCGCCGTAGCGGCCCTGCACCGCCGCGGCCTCCAGGCTCAGATCCAGCCGGCCGGCGGCGGCCAGCGCCTCAAACGCGGCGCTCACGCAGCCCCGCCGCGCCTGCTGGCCCAGCAGCCGGGCCGGGCCCTGCTTTTCCAGCGCTGCCAGGGTGCGGCCCCCGTCCACCCCCGCGGCGCGGGCCTGTTCGGTCTTTTTTGCCATCTCGGCCACAAAGGCCTGTTCCAGCTTGTCCATAGGTACCTCCGTCATTGGGGCAGGGGCAGCTCCCGGCCGTCCAGCACGGCCTTTGTCAGCGTATCCCCCGCGTAGTAAAGCGCCAGGTGAAAAAACGGCGCGCCCTGCGCCAGCAGTTCCAGAAAGATCTTGTCCCCCTGCCACACCGGCAGCGCGGGCACCTGCTCCTTCGGCACCCAGGCCAGCTCCCCCTCGTCGCAGGGGTGCTCGGCGCCGGTGAATGCATCGCAGGTATACAGATGCATCCGCTCGGCGGGCCAGGGCGGGTTGTAGAAATCCACCATGCCCCGGTACCGGGGCGCGATCATGGTGTAGCCGGTCTCCTCCCGCACTTCCCGCACCGCGCAGGCCAGCGCCGTTTCCCCCGGCTCAAACTTGCCGCCTACCCCGATCCACTTGTCCCGGTTTACGTCCTTGTCCTTTTTTACCCGGTGCAGCATCAGGTAGCAGCCCTCCCGCTCCAGATAACACAGGGTCGTTTCCAGCAGTTCCATCCTTTTCCTCCCTCACAGCAGCCGGTACAACGCCGGCCGGTCGGCGAGGCGCACCGCGCCCCGCTCCACCGTTACCAGGCCCTGCCGCTCCAGCTTTTTCAGGGTGCGGCTTACCGCCTCCCGGGCGCTGCCGATGGCCTGGGCCAGCTGCTCCTGGGTGACGCGCACCGCGTCGCTGCCGGTGCGGGCCGCCTCGTCCAGCAGGAAACTGGCCACCCGCTGCTCCAGCGTCAGGAACAGCATCTGCTCCATCCCGGTCAGCACCGAGGCAAACCGCTCGGTAGCCGCCCGGTACAAAAACGCCTCCACATAGATGTTCTCCTTCATCAGCAAAGCAAACAGCCGGGCGGGCAGCAGCAGGGCCGCGGTATCGCTTTCCGCCTCCACCTGCACGTCAAAGCTGACCCCCCGCATCATGCAGGCGGCGGTCATCACGCAGATCTGCCCGGCGTGCAGCCGGTCGATGGTGGCCTGGCGGCCCTCCGGGCTGCTCAGGTAGATGCGCAGCGCGCCGCTTTCGATCAGCAGCACCCCCAGGCACCCCTCCTCAGGGCTGTGCACTGCCTGGCCGGCAGCGTACTCCACCCGGCGGCACTGGTCGGCGGCGGCCGTCTGCTGGGCGGGGGTGAGATGCTGCCAGAACGGCAGGCGGCTGAGGGCTTCGGTGTACATGGGGCGGCCTCCTTGGAGCTTTTTTCTGATTATACCCCACCGGC
The DNA here is from genome assembly GCA_944386225.1 of uncultured Gemmiger sp. GTDB lineage: Bacteria > Bacillota > Clostridia > Oscillospirales > Ruminococcaceae > Gemmiger_A. Next base: position 90,803 of record CALXAH010000004.1, on the reverse strand, counting down.
GGCCCCCGGTGCAAGACAAACGATTGCTGTGCCCTGTGCTTGACCCCTCCCGGCCGGATATGGTATCCTTATAACCAGCAAACGGCCCGCCAGGAAGGTGCGGCGGGCCTGATCCGCCCCTTACACCGGGGCGCAGACAACAAAACGATTGCTTGCGAGGGGGCCAGGGAGGCCCCGCCGGGCGCCGGGCGGAAGCCCCGGCCCGTACGGCAGCGGCGCGGCGGTCAGACAAAACCGGGCACAGGGCTTTTGCAGCCGGTGCACGGCGTGTCTGGTCGCCTTTTTTGTTTCTGCACCCCTCCGCTTTCCGAAGGAGGACCTTATGCCTCGTATCCGTATCCTCAGCGCCGTGCTGGCGCTTGTTCTGCCGGTGAGCCTGGCGGCGGGCTGTTCCGCCGCCTCCTATGAAGCCCCCGCCTATGGGGCCGACTCCGCCCATCCCGACGGCTGGGTGGAGGCGCTGCGGCTGGAGGGCGGCACCGACTGGGGCGCGCCGAACCCCTTCCAGTGCCAGAGCCGGGGCCCCGGCACCGCCAAGATGGAGCTGGTATACGCCAGCCTGCTGGAAAAGGACGAAAACGGCGACATCGGCTGGCTGGCCGAAAGCTGGACGATGGAGGGCAACGACTATACCTTCACTTTGCGGGAGGGTGCCGCGTTCCAGGACGGGCAGCCCCTGACAGCCGACGATGTGGCCTTTACCATCGACTATTACAACGCCCACCCGCCGGTGAGCAACCCGCTGGCGGCGGGCACCGAGGCCTGCATTGTGGATCACTACACGGTGGTGGACGAGCGCACCATCACCCTGACCGTCAAGAACCCGGACGGGGACACCCTGTCCAATCTGGGCAGCTTTGAGATCATCCCCCGCCATGTGTGGAAATCGGTGGAGGATCCCTACACCTACACCGGCGAGGGCTGGCTGACCGGCAGCGGCGCCTGGGCCTGCACCGCCTACGACGGCCCCACCGGCAGCTATGAATTTACCGCGGTGGAGGATTTCTGCGCCGGTACCCCGGGCGCGGGGCGCATCCAGTTTGTGCCGGTAAGCGATGCGCTGCTGGCCTTTGAGAACGGGGAGATCGACATTACCGGCGTGCCCGCCGATCTGCTGAGTCAGTACCAGGCCGACGAGACCCTGGGCTTTGTGGAAAAGGCCAACGACATGGGCTACAAGCTGCTGATCAACTTTGAACAGTGTCCGGAGTTTCTGGACATCGCCCTGCGCCGGGCCGTATACGCGGCGCTGGACCGGCAGGCGGTGGTGGACAAGGTGTTCCGGGGCGCGGGCTCGGTGGGCAGCGCCGGATATGTGCCCCGCACCAGCCTGTACTATTCCCCCGACTGCGTGGAGTACGACTACGACCCGGACGCCGCCCGGGCGGTGCTGGCGGACAAGAACCTGTCGGTGACCCTGCTGGCCGCCGACAGCGGCAGCGATGTGTCCATCGCGGAGCTGATCAAGATTGATCTGGAAGCCGCCGGCGTGGCGGTGACGGTGGAAAGCTACGATTCCGCCACCCGGGACAGCATGGTCAACGCGGGGGATTACCAGTTTGCCCTGGTGGGCAACGGGGGCTGGGGCAACAACCCGCCCACCTACCTGCGCACCATCTTTTCGGATATTTCCAAGAACCAGGGGGGCAACCCCCACAGCATGGGGCCCATCGGCTACGAAAACGCCCAGATCACCGAGCTGGCCGAGGCCCAGAAGCTGGAAACCGATTTTGAGGCCCGCAAGGCCATCTTCCAGGAACTGCAGGTGCTGATCAGCCAGGAGATCCCGCTGATCGTGATTGCCAACCAGTCCAGCTACAGCATGTACCGCAAGGACGTGTACGACGGCTGGATGAAAACCTACGCCTACCAGCAGGCGGAGCAGAACCGGCTGAGCTATATGCTGCGCTGAGGATTTTGAACGGGAAAGGAGGGGGAGAACGATGCGCCGTGCCGCGCTGCTGCTGGCCACCTTTGCGGTGATCTATGTGTGCAACTTTTTCATCCCCCGCCTGATGCCCGGGGATCCGCTGCAGTATTCCTCCTCGGTATCGGGGGAGGACATGACCGTGGCCTACAACGCCGAACAGCTGGAACAGCTGCGGGCCTATTACGGGCTGGATCAGCCGCTTCTCACCCAGTTTGGCCGCACCCTGGCGGCGAACCTGCGGGGGGATCTGGGCCAGAGCATCCACTACAAGCAGCCGGTGAGCACCGTGATTTTAAGCCGCCTGCCCTGGACGCTGGGCCTGATGGCCTTTTCCACCGCCCTGAGCCTGCCGCTGGCGGTGGGGCTGGCGCTGCTCTGCGTGCGCCGCCCCCGGGTGGACAAGGCGGTGTACGGGGTATTTTCCGCCATCTGCCAGCTGCCGCCCTATCTGGTGGGCCTGGCGCTGCTGTTTCTTGTGGCCGCCCGGGTGGACTGGCTGCCCCTGTCCGGGGGCGAAACCGCCTTTGCCCGGTACGCCCATTTCGGCCAGCGGCTGGCGGATCTGGCATTGCACGGGCTGCTGCCCGCGGTGAGCCTGTGCGTGGTGAGCCTGCCCGGCTACTTCTTTACCGCCCGGGCCAGTTTTCTCTCGGTGCGGCGGCAGCCCTATCTGCTGGGCGCCCGTTCCCGGGGGCTGAAGGAGGGGCTGGTGCGCCGCCGGTACATCCTGCGCAACGCCGCCACCCCCATTGTGGCCAAGCTGTTTCTGAGCATCGGCGGGCTGATGGGCAGCACCCTGCTGGTGGAAAACGTATTCGCCTATCCGGGCGTGGGCACCGTGCTGCGGGAGGCGGTGCGCTACCGGGATTACCCGCTGATCCAGGGTGTGTTTCTGTTCTCCACCGTGCTGGTGCTGGCGGGGATGCTGGCAAGCGACCGGCTCTGTGCCGGGCTGGACAAGGGGGTGCGCCATGCCGGGTAAACGCAACCGGGCCCGCTGGCGGCCCTGCCTTATCCTCTGCGCCGGGCTGCTGGCGCTGACGCTGTTTTTCGGCTGGGGTGTGCTGGGCTGGCCCTGCAGCCCCACCCAGCCCAGCGGCGCTTCGCTGGAAGCGCCCAGCGCCGCCCACTGGCTGGGCACCGACGATCTGGGCATCGACATCTACGCCCAGCTGAGCCAGGGATTTTTCGCCAGCATGAGCCTGGGTCTGGCCTGCGGGGTGCTCACCGCCCTGATCGGCGGCGGCCTGGGGATGCTGGCGGGCTATAAGGGCGGCGGCGTACAGGCCGCGGTGGATTTTGCGGTGAACGTGTTCCTGGCGGTGCCGCAGCTGCCGGTACTGATCGTGCTGGGGGCGTTCTGGGGCCAGGACCGGCGGCTGGTGATCGGGCTGATCGCGGCCTTTTCCTGGGCGCCGGTGGCCAAACAGACCGCCGCCAAGACCCGCTCGGCCGCGCACCGCACCTATGTACGGGCCGCCAGAAGCTGGGGCGCCGGCAGCTGGTATATCTTCAAAAACCATCTGGCGGCGGACGTGCTGCCGGTGGTGCTGGTGGGGGCGCTGGCTGTGGTGGGCAAAGCCATCCTGCAGGAGAGCGCCCTGGCCTACCTGGGCCTGTCCGACCCCACCGCCAAAAGCTGGGGCCTGATGATCAACCGGGCGTCCCGGTTTGCGGGCATTTATTTTACCGATTACTGGAAATGGTGGCTGGCCGCGCCGGTGGCGGCGCTGATGCTGACCATTCTGTTCACCCGGCTGCTGGCCCGCTGGCTGGAGCAGCAACTGCTGGAGGGGGATGTATGACGCCGCGTATACGTTTGGAAGGGCTGACCGCCCGCTATCCCGGCTTTGCCCTGGGCCCGGTGACCCTGGAGCTGGCGGCGGGGGAATGCCTGGCCGTGCTGGGGGAGAGCGGCAGCGGAAAAGCACCCTGGCCCGGGCCGCGGTGCAGTTATTGGAGCCCTCCGCCGCCCCGGGCGGGCGGGTATGGCTGGACGGGCAGGATCTGACCGCCCTGCCGCCGAAGGAACTGGCCGACTGGCGGATGGCCTGGTTTTCGATCTGTTTTCAGAATTCCCACGGGTGGCTGAATCCCAGCCTGACCCTGGGGCAGCATCTGGAAGAACTGCTGGCCCGCCGGTATCCCCGCGCCGGGCGGGCGCACCGGGCGGCGGTGCTGGCCGGGGAAGTGGGGCTGGAGGTGGCCGATCTGGGGCTGCTGCCCCGGCAGGCGTCCGGCGGCATGGTGCAGAAAACCCTGCTGGCGCTGGCCCTGGCGCTGGACCCGGCCTTTGTGGTGCTGGACGAGCCCACCGGCGCGCTGGATGAAATATCCCGCCGGCAGGTGCTGGAGGTGATCCGGCGGCGGGCGGCGGCGGGCACGGCTTTTCTGGTGGTGACCCATGACGTGACGGTGGCCCGCCAGCTCTGCGCCCGCACCTGTGTGCTGTACGGCGGGCGGGTGATGGAGCTGGCCCCCACAAGTGAACTGCTGGCCGATCCCCGGCACCCCTACAGCCGGGGGCTGATCCGGTCGTTCCCGGAACTGTATCCCCAGCGGGATCTGTGGGGGATCCGGCCGGGGCCCGGCCCCCGGGAGGGGGAATGCCCGTTCCGGGGCCGGTGCACCCAATGCACGGCGGACTGTGACCGGGGCGTGCCGGAACTGGCCGATATCGGGCCGGGGCGGCAGGTGGCCTGCTGGCGGGGCGGCATCGCGGCGGCGCTGACCGCCCGGGATATCAAGAAGCAGTTTGATGGAAAACCGGTGCTGACCGAGGCGAACCTGCGGCTGGACTGCGGGGAAACGGTGGCACTGGTGGGGCCCAGCGGGATCGGCAAAAGCACCCTGGCGGCGATTCTGGCGGGGTTTCTGGCCCCGGACAGCGGCCGGGTGCTGGTGAACGGCGAACCGGCCGACTATGACAAGCTGCACCGAACCCCGGGCGGGGTACAGCTGCTGTGGCAGGACAGCTTTGCCGCCCTGAATCCACGCTTTACGGTGGAGCGGGCGGTGGCGGAGCCGGGAGTGCTGGCGAAACTGTGGAGCACCCCGCAGCAGCAGCGCGAGCGGGTGGTGCAATTACTGGAGCAGGTGGGGCTGGACCCCACCCCTGAACTGTTGGCCCGGCCCACGGCGAATTTGAGCGGCGGGCAGGCGCAGCGGGTGGCGATGGCCCGGGCGCTGGCGCTGAACCCGGCGGTGCTGGTGGCGGACGAGCCCACGGCACAGCTGGACGCGTCCGGCCGGGCGAATCTGCTGCGGCTGCTGAAAGGGATGCAGAACGCGGCGGGCTGCGCGCTGCTGGTGGTGACCCATGACCCGCACGCGGCCCGCAAGATCGCGGACCGGGTACTGCTGCTGAAAGCCGGGCGGCTGGAAGCGGTGGACCCGGACAGAATCGAACAGGAACTGGAGGATGCGCAATGACCGAGAAAGAACAACAGCTTTGGGACAAATGCGTGGCCTTTCACGGCCATGCCTGCGGCGGCCTGACCATCGGGTTCAAGGCGGCGCTGTACGCGATGGAACTGCTGAACGCCGGGTTTTCGGATGACGAACAGCTGGTGTGCATCAGCGAGAACGACGCCTGCGGCGTGGACGCGATCCAGGTGGTGCTGGGATGCAGCGCCGGAAAGGGGAATCTGCTGTTCCGGCTGCGGGGCAAGCAGGCGTTCGGATTTTACCGCCGGTCGGACGGGAAAGGGGTGCGGCTGGTGCTGCGCCCGCGGCCGGAGGGAATGAGCAAGGAAGAAAATTTTGCCTGGATGCAGGCCCGTACCCCCGCCGAACTGTTTGAGGTGAAAGAGCCTGCCTGCCCGCTGCCGGAACCGGCCCGGCTTATGACCAGCCGCCGGTGTTCGGTGTGCGGCGAGATGACCATGGAATCCATGCTGCGGCTGGAAAACGGCCAGCCCGTCTGCCTGGACTGCTGGCATCCCTATACCCGGTTCGGGCTGTGAATGGCTAATCTGGGGGATATAACATATCCCCCAGACCCCCGGAAATCATGGCCGAATATATTCGGCCATAGGGATATTTTACAGAAGCAAGGCCCGCGCAAACCGATATGGCTTGCGCGGGCCTTGCTATATTCTTTTTCCCAGGGCCGGAGTATTCCGGCCCTTATTTCCGGGGTCTGGGGGCCCGGGTCCGCGAAGCGGCCGGGTCTCCGGTGGAGACCCGGACCGGCAGGGCGGTCGGCGCAGCCGAGCGGGCGCATGATTGTCGCGCCCGCAGCCCTTGTTGATTCCCCCCAGATTGGCCAACCCGTCACTCCACGCTCTTGAGGGCTTCGACCATGTCGATGTGATCCAGGATTCGGTTGGTGAGCAGGTCCACCGCCAGGGCGAACACAAAGCTGGCGGCGGCTGCCAGCAGGTAGCTGGTGGGATTCAGCACCACCGGCACCTGGGCCGCCGGCAGGGACAGCATTCCGATCAGCCAGCCGGTCAGCAGCCGGCCGAAAGGCAGCCCCACCAGAATGCCCATCCCGGTCAGCAGCAGGGTTTCCTTATTCACGTAGGCGTGAACCTCCCGGTCATAGAATCCCAGCACCTTGATGGTGGCCAGCTCCCGCTGGCGCTCGCTGATATTGGTGGTGGACAGGGTGAACAACACCACAAACGCCAGCCCCGCCGCCAATCCGGTCAGCAGATACACCACCGCATTCATCATGGCGAAATTCTGGGAGAAATCCTCCTTCAGCGCCTGGGTACTGGTGGCGCTGGCCACCCCGTCCTCCCGGCGCAGTTCGTCCGCGAAGGCCCGCTGCTCGCTCTCGTCGATCTTCAGCCGGGCCAGCGCCGCGTTGGGTGTATACGCCTCAAACAACTCCGCATAGGTGGCCTCGGTCATGTATACGCTGTTGCCCAGGCAGTTCTCCGCCAAAGCGCCGATGGTGGTTTCAGCCTCCCGCAGTTGCATATCCCGCACCGTCAGGCTGTCGCCTACCGCCAGGCCCATCAGCTCGGCGGCGTTGCGGGTCAGGATCACCTGCCCGTCGGTCAGGGTCAGGCTGTCGTCCTCGGCGTTCACCAGCCCGTACCACCCTTCGGTGGACGCCCCGTCCGGGAACACCGTCAGCTGCACGCTCTCCTCATGGCCGTCGGCGCCCCGCAGGGTCACCGTCTCCATGTACACCGGCTGGATGGCCTCCACCGCTTCGTCCGCGGCCAGCCGCTCCAGCAGGGCCGGGTCGTCCTCGCCGGTACCCGCCACCAGCAGATCGTACTGATAATACTGCTCGTACTGCAGCGGCATCATCGCCACCACCGAATCGTGCAGCCCCAGGCCGCAGACCATCAGGGCCGTACAGCCCGCGATGCCGAACACCGTCATGGTCAGCCGCTTTTTATACCGGAACAGGTTTCGGATGGTGACCTTGTTTAAAAAACGGATCCGGTTCCACAGTTTCGGGAACCGTTCCAGCAGCACCCGGGACCCGGCCCGGGGACTCTTGGGCCGCATCAGGGCCGCGGGGGTCTGGTTCAGCTCGCTGCGGCAGGCCAGGGCGGTGGCCCCCAGCATCCCCGCCAGGAACAGCGCCGGGCCGCCCAGGCCGAACGCCGCGTCAAACCCCAGCAGGTACTGGGGGACGGTATACATTTCCTGGAAAATATACCGCATGAACAGCGGCATCAGGATATAGCCGCCCACCTCGCCCAGCAGCGCGCCCAGCACGCAGGCCGCCGCCGCGTAGGTAAGATACTTGCCGTAGATGGCGCCCCGGCCGAAGCCCAGCGCCTTGTAGGTTCCGATCAGGCCCCGTTCCTCCTCCACCATGCGGGTAACGCTGGTCAGGCTGATCAGCACCGCCACCGTGAAGAAGATCACCGGGAACATCACCCCCAGCGCCTCGATGCTGGCGGTATCGCTCTGTATGCTGGAATAACTGCTCAGGCTGGTGCGGTCCTGCACATACCAGTGGGTCATCTCCAGATCCGCCAGCTCCGCTTCCCCGTCCGCCAGCTTCTGTTCCGCCTCGGCCCGGGCCTCGTCGTAATCCTGTTTGTTCTCCTCGTACTCGGCCACGCCGTCCGCATACTCGGTCTCGCCGTCCTGCAGTTCCGTCAGGCCGTCCGCGTAGTCGGCTTCGCCGTCCTGCAGTTCGGTCAGGCTGTCCTGCAGTTCGGTCTTGCCCTGGGCGATCTGGCCGCGGATATCCGCCGCCTGTTCCTCAAACCGGGCCATCCCGTCGTTGAACTGCTTCCAGCCCGCCGCCAGTTCGGCCCGGCCCGCGTCGATCTGGGCCTGGGCCTCGTCCAGCTGGGCCCGGGCGGCGGCCGCCTGCTCATCAAAGGCGGCCTGCTGGTCCTCCATGCCGTTCACCGCGCCCTGGGCCGTGCCAAGGCCCTGGGCCAATGCATCCAGCTGGTTCAGCATATCCTCGGAGATCAGGCCGCCGGTATTCTCCTTAAAGGCCTGCCGGGCCCCGGCGGTGGCCGCGTCGCTCTGGGCGTCGGCGGTGGCCTGGGCCAGCTGGGCGTTCAGCCCGTCCAGCTGGGTCTGCAGTTCCGCCCGCTGGGGATCGTCGGCGGGCAGGGCGTCCAGCTGCTTTTGCAGGCTCTCGGCCTGCACCGTCAACTCGCCCACCGGGGTCCAGGCGGCCACGGCGGCGGTTTTCCAGGCATCCCACAGAGGAATCAGCGGCTCATACAGCTGCCCGGCCACACCGGCTTCCGCCGCCTGGGCGGTTTCCAACCCCTGCTGGGCCTGGGCCTTTCCCTCGTCCAGCTGGGCCTGGGCGGCAACCAGCTGCTGCTCGGTCTCGGTGCGGGCGGCGTCCAGCTGGGTCTGGCTCTCGTCCAGGGTCTTGCCGCCCTCCTCCAGCTGACGGCGGCCCTCCTCCAGCTGGGCGGCCGCGTCGTTGATGCCCTGTTCGGCGGTTCGCTCGTTCTCCGCCAGTTCGTTCTGGCCGTCCTGCCACTGGGCCCAGCCGTCATCCAGTTCGGCGCGGGCGTCGTTCAGTTCGGCCCAGCCCTCATCCAGTTCGGTGCGGGCATCGTTCAGCTCCTGCTCGGCGTCGGCAAACTCCTGGTCCGCCTCGGCAAACTTGTCGTTCATCTCCTGGCGGGCGTCGTCCAGCGTCTGCTGCCCCTCGGCCTGCAGCTGGTCGTACCGGGCCTGCTCCCGCTGGGCCTGGATCTCGTCCTCGATCTGCCGCACCATCGCCGCCACCCGGTCGTCGTAGGCATCGGAATAGCAGTTCAGATCGGCGGTATCCTCCAGCCGCAGGTAGACGGCGGTGTAGATCTCGCTCTCGATATCCTCCGGCAGCACAAAGAAGGTATAGTCGGTGTCGCTGCTCACCCGGAAGGCCGAGGCGCTGCCGCCGCTGTTCACGTCCATCGGATCCAGCATCACGCCGGTAATGGTGAACTCAGTGCGGGCCAGCGCCGGCTCGGATGCGCCGGTATCCTCCACCTGGATGTCCCAGTCCTCGTCCGTTTCGGCGGCGGGCTCTTCCTCTTCTTCCTCATCTTCTTCCGGGATCAGGGTCAGGGTATCGCCCAGCGCTTTGCCGGTATCGTCCAGGTATTTCTGTGTCACGGCGATCTGGCCCGGCCCGGCGGGCAGGCTGCCCTCCAGCAGATAGGGCTCGTTCAGGCCGGCGGCGCTCAGGGTGCGCACCTCGGCCTTGCCGGTGCCGCCCTGGGCCGGGGTGTCGGCGTTGATGCTCACCCCGCCCTCGGCCTCGCTCACCCCGTCCAGCGCGGCCAGGGCGGCCACGTCCTCGCCGGTCAGCCCCAGGGTGGACTGCACGCGGATGTCAAACAGCTTCTGGCTGTCGAACAGCGCGTCGGCGCTCAGCCGCAGGTCCCGGCAGGAGGCCTGCAGGCCGGTGAACATGGCCACCCCCAGGGTGGTGATGATCAGCAGCGAGAAAAATCGTTTTTTATGCCCGGCAATGGTGCGCCGGACGTCTTTATGGTAGGCGGTGTTCATGGTATCACCACTCGATCTCGGAAATAGGGGTGGGGGCATCGCAGCGGGTGATGCTGGTCACCTTGCCGCTCTTGAACCGGATCACCCGGTCGGCCATGGGGGCCAGGGCGGAGTTGTGGGTGATGATCAGCACGGTGATGCCCTCCTTGCGGCAGGTGTCCTGCAGCAGCTGCAGGATCTGCTTGCCGGTGTTGTAGTCCAGCGCGCCGGTGGGCTCGTCGCAGAGCAGCAGTTTCGGGTTCTTGGCCAGGGCCCGGGCGATGGACACCCGCTGCTGCTCCCCGCCGGACAGCTGCGCCGGAAAGTTGCCCATCCGGTGGCCCAGCCCTACTTTGCGCAGGGTCTCGGCCGCGTCCAGGGAATCCTTGCAGATCTGGGCGGCCAGTTCCACGTTTTCCAGCGCGGTCAGGTTGGGCACCAGGTTGTAAAACTGGAACACAAACCCGATATCGGTACGGCGGTAGCCCACCAGCTGGCGCTGGGTATAGCGGGTGACGTCCTGCCCGTCCACCAGCACCTGGCCGGAGGTGGCGGTGTCCATCCCGCCCAGGATATTCAGCGCGGTGGTCTTGCCCGCGCCGGACGCGCCCAGGATCACCGCCAGCTCGCCCTTTTCCACGGCAAAGCTGGCGTCGTCCAGCGCCCGGATGGCCTCGCCGCCGGTGGCGTATTCCTTGACGATATGATTGAATTCTATGTAGGACATGGGTGGTTCCCCTTTCGGTGCGGTGCACTGAACACCATGTTGTGTTATAATTATACGCCCGGGCCACAGGGCCCATCAATCAACAATCCCGGCGCCGCTGTCGAAACCCCGTGAAAGCTCTGTGACGGGTATGAACAGGCCGTGAACAGGCTGTGAACAGCACCTTGCACACCGGGCGCGGGCGTGGTATGCTGGAGAAAAACGGGGAGGGGATGGGGCATGAACAAACGGCCTGAGCTGACCGAACAGACCAAGCGCAATCTGCGCACGGCCTTCTGGAGCCTGTACGCCCAGAAGCCTCTGGAGAAGATCTCGGTGCGGGAGATCACCGCCCTGGCCGGGTACAACCGGGGCACCTTTTACCTGTATTACCAGGACGTGTACGATCTGCTGAACCAGATCGAGGACGAACTGCTGGACGAACTGCAGCGGCTTCTGAAGGAGCGTCTGCCCGGCGTGCTGGAGCACGATCTGGGCGAATACATGAGTTTTGTGGTGGAGATCAACCTGATCCACGCGGAGTACGGCGCGGTGCTGCTGAGCAGCCGTGGCGATCCCCGGTTTGCGGCCCGGTTCAAGGAACTGCTGGCGCCGGTACTGCGCCGGTACGTGCTGGACGGCAAGGGCTTCACCGATACCGAGAGCGAACTGCTGCTGGAATACCATCTGGCCGGCCTGCAGGGGATGCTGGCCCGCTGGCTGCAGGATCCGGGCCGGATGAACCTGGAGCAGTTTGTGGGACTGATTCTGCGGATGTTTACCGGCGAGGCGCCCGCCCCGCATACTTTAGAACAAAAAGGAGAAGATAAACCATGACCAAGGTACGTATCGACCCGGGCGTGTGCGGGTTTGTGACCAGCGTGACCGCCCACAGCGAGGATCAGATGGAGGTGACCGTGCAGGTCAAGAGCGGCTGCGAGAGCGTGCGCAAGATGATGGAGGAACTGGGCGACACCTTTGACGCCTACGAACTCTGCCTGACCAAGCCCGGCACCGGCCCGCTGTATGGCTGGGCCGGGGAGCATTTCCCGGTGCACGCGGCCTGCCCGGTGATCAACGGCATTCTGAAATGCGTGGAGGCCGAGTGCCGTCTGGCCCTGCCCCGGGACGCGTCGATCCAGTTTGAGCCCGCGGAGGAATAACCGCCCTTGTGTGACCCGGTCACAGTCAGGCAGCGCCGGGCGTGGTATACTCAGGTCACAACAAACGAACAACAGGGCGCCGCAAGCGCCCGATATCAGGAAAGGAAGTGCCGGATATGGCGATGCAGTTTACTGTGGAGAATTTTGAAAAAGAGGTTCTGGGCTCTGACGTGCCCGTGCTGGTGGATTTCTGGGCGGAGTGGTGCGGCCCCTGCCGTATGCTGGCCCCTGTGATCGAGTCCCTGGCCGGCAAGGCCGGCGGCGCCTACAAGGTGGGCAAGGTGAACGTGGACGAGCAGCCGGATCTGGCCCGCCGCTACGGCATCATGAGCATCCCCACCGTGCTGCTGTTCAAGAACGGGCAGCTGGCCGACAAGTCGGTGGGCCTGGTTCCCGAGAGCAAGCTGGCCGCGATGCTCAAGTAAGTTTTCGTACAGAAAAGGAGCGCGTGCCCCGGGGGGTACGCGCTCCTTTTGTTTGCGTTTATTCCGCGCACAGGTCGGCCAGCTTGCCGCCGCAGGCCGCCAGCAGGTCGGCGGGGGCCAGCTGAATCTGCAGCCCGATCCGTCCGCCGCTGACCATGATGGTGTCCCCGTCGGCGGCGGTGGCGTCCAGCACGGTGGGGAAAGCCTTCTTCATGCCCACCGGGCTGCAGCCGCCCCGCACGTAACCGGTGACCGGCTCGATGCGGGCCACCGGGATCATGGCCACGCTCTTTTCGCCCACCGCCCGGGCGGCCTTTTTCAGATCCAGGGTGGACGCCACCGGCACCACAAACACAAAATACCCGCCGCCGGCCCCCTGGGTCACCAGCGTCTTGAACACCCGGGCCGGGTCCTGCCCCAGCAGGGCGGCCACCGTTTCCCCGTCCACCGGTTCGCCGGGCTTGTGGGGATACTCCCGGGCTTCGTAGGCGGTGCGGGCTTTGTCCAGCATCCTCATCGCGTTGGTTTTCTGTATGGCGTTGTGTTTGGCCATGGCTGCCACTTCCTTTTTTGTTTCTCTGCCCCGGATTATACTCCCCCGCGCGGGCGGGTGCAAGCCCCTCTTGACTTTAACGAATTAATGTATTATACTATGTGGCACAGACGATTCCCCGCCCCGCCGGGCGGGCCGCATACAAGGAGAGGAAACGAACATGATCATTATTTTGAAACCGAATGCGCCGGAACAGCAGGTGCAGGCGCTGTGTGACGAACTGAAAGCCCGGGGGCTGCAGATCCACGCCAGTACCGGCAGCGAGGCCCGGATCCTGGGCCTGGTGGGGGACACCAAGGCCATCGCGGAAAGCTGGGTGCGGGCCAACCCGGTGGTGGAGGACGTGCGCCGGGTGACCGAGCCCTACAAGAAGGCCAACCGGAAGTTCCACCCGGCGGACACGGTGGTGCAGGTGGGGAACACCAAAATCGGCGGGGGGAACTTCGCGGTGATCGCGGGCCCCTGCAGCGTGGAGAGCGAGGAGCAGGTGCTGACGGTGGCCCGTGCGGTGCAGACCGCGGGGGCAAGCCTGCTGCGGGGTGGGGCGTTCAAGCCGCGCACCTCGCCCTACTCCTTCCAGGGGATGCGGGCCGAGGGGCTGGAACTGCTGCGCGCCGCCCGGGAAAAGACCGGCATGCCCATCGTGACCGAGATCATGAACACCGAGCACCTGCCCCTGTTTGAGGACGTGGATCTGATCCAGGTGGGGGCGCGGAATATGCAGAACTTTGAACTGCTGCGGGCGGTGGGCCGGATGAAGCGGCCGGTACTGCTCAAGCGGGGGCTTTCCGCCACGCTGGAGGAGCTGGTGATGAGCGCGGAGTACATCATGGCGGAGGGCAACGACCAGGTGATCCTGTGCGAGCGGGGCATCCGCACCTTTGAGACCAGCATGCGCAACACCCTGGACATCAGCGCGGTGCCGATGCTGAAAAAGATGACCCATCTGCCGGTGGTGATCGATCCCAGCCACGCGGCGGGCATCGCCTGGATGGTGGAGCCGCTGGCCAAGGCGGCGGTGGCCGCCGGGGCGGACGGGCTGATGATCGAGGTGCACAACGACCCCGCCCGGGCTTTGTGTGACGGCGCCCAGAGCCTGACCCCCGACCAGTTCTCCGCCCTGATGGGCCAGATCGCCCCGCTGGCCGGCTACCTGGGCAAGCGGGTGAACTGACGGTAGACCGAAACGGCGGGCCGGAACGTTCCGGCCTGCCGTTTCTTTATGTTCGTTTTTGTTGCTTGCGCCCGGGCCGGTTTGGCGGCATACTGATAGGAGGAGATTCAGCACGGGAGGGATCGGTATGCTGGGCGAACGGATACGGCAGTTCCGGAAAGAAAAAGGGCTGAGCCAGGCGCAGCTGGCCGAACGGCTGCATGTGGTACGGCAGACCGTTTCAAAATGGGAAAAGGGCGCCTCGGTGCCGGACGCGGAACTTCTGCTGCAGCTGGCCCGGGCGCTGGACGTACCGGCGGAACGGCTGCTGGACCTTCCGCCCGACCCGGCCGGGGAACAGGCCCGGGCGGAACTGGCCGGGCTGCGGCAGCAGGCGGAACGCGTACGGCAGGCGGGCCGGGTGCGGGGGCGCATTCTGGCGCTCACCTTCTGGGCGATGGCGCTGGCCGGCCTTATCCGAAATCCGGTGGTGTCGGTGCTGCTGGCCGCGGGGTGCGTTCTGGCGGCCACGGGAATCCTGTGGCGTCATATGGAGCTGCTCACCGGCGTGGAGGACGAGCCGGGCCGCCGGACGCTGCGGGCGGCGGTCGGGGTATCCGCGGCGGTGCTGGCGGCCTGCGCGGTTTTTGCCGCGCTGCAGGCGGCGGGTGTTCTGCCGGTGACCGAGCGGGGGGAAAAGCTGTTCGCGGCGGGGCTTATTATTGCCCTGATGCTGTTTACCGGCGGCAGCGCCCCCCGGATGCCCTACAACCGCCACATCGGTCTGCGGCTGCCCTGGACGGTGCTGGACGAGGAAACCTGGAACCTGGCCCATCGGGTGCTGGGGGCCGTGTCGCTGCCCGCCGCGCTGCTGTACGCCGTCTGCGCGGCAACGGTGCCGGACTTCCAGGCGGTCACCCTGGCGGCCTTCTGCGTCTGGCTGGGGATCCCCGGCGCGGTGTCCTGGCGGTTTTTCCGCCGCAAGACCCGGGGCCGATGAACGGGTTCCTTTTTGACTCCCGGCGTTTTTCGTGTATAATAAGAAGGCAAACTGCATGCCGGAGGTGCCTGCCATGAAAGCACATATTGCCGCGCTGCCCCGCCTGGTACTGGGCTGGGCGCTGCCCGACGCCGACCGCGCCGCGCTGGAAACAGCCTGCCGTGCCGCGGGGCTGCCCCTGCGGATGGTGGAGCCGGCCGAGACCGGGCTGACGGTGGGCCGTCTGTGCGGGCTGCCCGAGGGCCGGAACGCGGACGCGCTGCCGGTGCCTGCCACGGCGGCGGCGGTGTTCTGCGGGCTGTCCGGCCCGGAACTGGACGGGCTTCTGGCCGCCATCCGCGCGGCCGGGGCGCAGATCCCGCTGAAGGCGGTGGTTACCGCCCACAACCGGGCCTGGCCCTTTGCCCGGCTTATGCAAGAACTGACCGAGGAGCACGCGGCCATCCGCGCCGCACAGGAGGACAAATGACACACACACATTGGTTCCGGCGCCTGGCTGTCGGGCTGCTGGCAGCGTTCTGCCTGCTGGCCGCCGGCTGCAGCCGCGGCGACCCGGATATGCGGGACTGGGAAAAATATTCCGCCTACTGGTTTGACGTGTTCGACACCGTGACCATCCTGACCGGCTACGCCCCCAGCCAGGAGGAATGGGACAAGCAGGCCGAGGCCATGCACCAGGATCTGCTGTACTACCACAAGCTGTACGACATCTACAACACCTACGAGGGCGTGAACAATCTGGCCACCGTGAACGCGGCCGCCGGACAGGCGCCGGTGGCGGTGGACGAGCCGGTGCTGGACATGCTGGAGATGGCGCTGAAAGGCTACGAAAAGACCGGCGGCAAGATGAACATAGCGGCGGGCAGCATGCTACTCATCTGGCACGACTACCGCACCGCCGGGCTGGATGACCCGGAAAACGCCCAGCTGCCCCCCATGGACCAGCTGGAGGCGGCCATGGCCCACACCGATCCGGCCAACGTGCAGATCGACCGGGAGGCGGGCACCGTCTATCTGGCCGATCCGGAGATGCGGCTGGACGTGGGCAGCGTGGGCAAGGGCTACGCGGTGGAACAGGTGGCCCGTGCCGCCGAGGAGCGGGGCCTGACCAGCTTTCTGCTGAGCGTGGGCGGCAACCTGCGGGGCGTGGGCCACAAGCCCGACGGCACCGCCTGGACCGGCGGCATTGAAAATCCCTGGACCGAGTATTTTGCCGGGGAGAGTTACGTGCAGGTGGTGAACGTGGAGGACGCGGCCCTGGTGACCAGCGGCGACTACCAGCGGTACTACACGGTGGACGGTGTGAACTACCACCATCTGATCGACATGGACACCCTGATGCCTGCCCGCTATTTTGACGCGGTGGCGGTGTACACCGGCGACAGCGGCTGGGCGGACTGCCTGTCCACCGGGCTGTTCTGCATGGATCTGGCGGACGGTCAGGCCCTGGTGGAGAGCCTGGACAACGTGGAGGCCATGTGGATGCTGACCGACGGAACCATTGTGTACTCCGAGGGCTTTGAGGCCCATCTGCGCCAGTCATAAGGGGGGATACCGGATGCTGACCATCACGCCCGCCGCGCCCGCCGACCGGGAGGCGGCGCTGGCCATCTACGCCGGGGCCCGCGCCTTTATGGCCCGGCACGGCAACCCCACCCAATGGGCCGGGGGCTACCCGCCGCCGGAACAGGTGGACGCGGATATCCGGGAGGGGCGGCTGTATCTGGCCCGTGAGGACGGGGCGGTGCAGGCGGTATTCTACTTTGCCCCGGGCCCCGATCCCACCTACGCCCGCATCGAAGAGGGCCGCTGGCCGGACGGGGAACCCTACTGGGTGGTACACCGGATCGCCAGCGCCGGGCTGCGCCGGGGCGTGGCGGGGGAGTGCCTGGCCTGGTGCTGCGAAAAGGCCGGGGGCCGGGTACGGATCGACACCCATAAGGACAATCTGCCCATGCAGCGCACCCTGGCCCGGGCCGGGTTTGTGTACTGCGGCGTGATCGCTACCCGGGACGGCTCGCCCCGGCTGGCGTACCAGCACGCCGAATAAGCGGCCATCCGGCGGGACGGAATTCGTCCCGCCTTTTTTCAACCCCGGCTAGGTTTTCAACATTCCGGGCTTTGCTTGTTGAAAAGGAGGAATCTGTATGCGCATCCGCCCCTATACCGCCGCCGACTGCCCGGCGGTGCTGGCGCTGTTTTACCACACGGTGCACACCGTAAACCGGCAGCACTACACCCCCGACCAGCTGGACGCCTGGGCCCCGGCCGACCCGGACACGGCCCGCTGGGACAGCTCCCTGCGCCGGCACACCGCCCTGGTGGCGGAGGACGAAGCGGGCCGTCTGCTGGGGTTTGCCGACATGGATGTGGCCGCCGGGTATCTGGACCGGCTGTATGTGGCGGCCGGCTGCCAGCGGCAGGGGGTGGGCACCGCCCTGTGCGACGCGCTGGAAGGGCAGCTGGCGCCCGGCGCCCGGGTGACGGTGCACGCCTCCCTGACCGCCCGGCCCTTTTTTGAAGCCCGGGGTTACCGGGTGGTGCACACCCGGCAGGTGGAGCGCCGGGGCGTGATGCTGACCAACCTGCTCATGGAAAAGCGGATACCCGGCTGAGGGCCGCCGCTTTTTCTCTTTTTTTGGTCAAAGCGACCAAAAACGGGGCCCGCGGGCTGTCGAAAAAGGAAAGTATGACTATTGCCGCCTTTGCCTTGTGATTTATGCCAAAAAGCAAACACAAACCCGGCGGCGGCTGGCCCGTTTTGGAGAAAAACCGGCGGGGGCTTGCAATTCCTTTACACGGCGTTTACACTTAAAGTAACCTGTTTGATTCTTCGTGTAGGAGGGCTGCTGGAATGTTCAAGCAAAAAGGCAAGGCCGGTTTCGGCGGCCGGTACGGGCATGGGGCTTCTTGCGGGGATACGAGCAACCAATTCTAAAAGGCGGCAGTGTAAACTGCAGCCTTTTTTCATTTGTAAGGGAGGCATCTTGTTATGAGCGACACCAAAAAAGTAGCCGTTCTCATGGGCAGCGACAGCGACTGGCCGGTGGTAAAGGCCGCCTGCGCCCAGCTGAAAGAGTGGGAGATCCCCTTTGAGGCCCACATCCTCAGCGCCCACCGCACCCCCGCCGCCGCGGCGGAATTTGCCAAAAACGCCCGGGCCAACGGGTTTGGCGTGATCCTGTGCGCCGCCGGTATGGCCGCCCATCTGGCGGGCGCCATCGCCGCCAACACCACCCTGCCGGTGGTGGGCATCCCCATGAAGGGCGGCGCCATGGACGGGCTGGACGCGCTGCTGGCCACGGTGCAGATGCCCAGCGGCATCCCGGTGGCCACCGTGGCGCTGAACGGCGCCAAGAACGCCGCCGTGCTGGCCGCCCAGATCCTGGCCGTGACCGACGAGGCCCTGGCCGCCCGGCTGGACGCCGCCCGCGCCGCCATGGCCGAACAGATCGCCAAAAAGGAAGCCGCGCTCCAGGCGGAGCTGAACGGCTGATCCCCCAACTTTGGATCCACACACCCATGTAAATAAAAAGGAGAAGAGAAAAATGGAAAAGCGTGAACAGCTGTACGAAGGCAAGGCCAAGAAGGTATTCGCCACCGACGATCCCAACCTGGTGATCGTGGACTACAAGGACGACGCCACCGCCGGCGACGGCGCCAAGAAGGGCACCATCCGGGGCAAGGGCGTTGTGAACAACAAGCTCAGCAACAACCTGATGAAGATGCTGGCCGAAAAAGGCGTGCCCACCCACTACGTGGAGGAGCTGAGCGACCGGGAGACCCTGGTGAAGAAGGTGGAGATCGTGCCCCTGGAGGTCATCGTGCGCAACGTGGCCGCCGGCAGCTTTTCCAAGCGTCTGGGCGTGACCGAGGGCACCCCCCTCAAGTGCCCCACCCTGGAGTTCAGCTACAAGAACGACGAGTACCACGATCCCCTGATCAACCACTACCACGCCCTGGCCCTGGGCCTGGCTACCCAGGAAGAGATCGACACCATCAGCGAGTATGCCTTCAAGGTGAACGAGATCCTGAGCGCCTACCTGCTGGGCTTCAACATCCGCCTGATCGACTTCAAGCTGGAGTTCGGCCGCCTGCCCGACGGTACCATCGTGCTGGCCGACGAGATCAGCCCCGACACCTGCCGTTTCTGGGACGCCACCACCGGCGCCCATCTGGACAAGGACCTGTTCCGCCGGGATCTGGGCGGCGAGGAGGAAGCCTACCAGGAGGTCATGGCCCGTCTGCTGGGCTGATCCGCCGTATTCTGCTTGAGGGAAAGGGAAACCAATGGAAACAATCGACGCAAAACTGCATGAAGAGTGCGGCGTGTTCGGCATCTACCGCCGGGACGAGGATCAGGACGTGGTGGCCACCACCTACTACGGCCTGTACGCGCTGCAGCACCGGGGCCAGGAAAGCTGCGGCATGGCCGTGAACGACGACGGCGTGATCTACAAGCGCCGGGAGCTGGGCCTGGTGAACGAGGTGTTCACCAAGCAGGTGCTGGAGACCATGCCCCGGGGCCAGATGTGCATCGGCCACTGCCGCTACGCCACCACCGGCACCCCGCTGCGCGCCAACGCCCAGCCCTTTGTGATCCGTCACATCAAGGGCGCCATGGCGCTGGCCCACAACGGCAACCTGACCAACTCCTATGAGCTGCGCCGGGACATCGAGCTGGGCGGCGGTATCTTCCATTCCACCAGCGACACCGAGGTGATCGCCTACACCATCACCCGCCAGCGGCTGGAGACCCACAGCATCGAGGAAGCGGTGGAAAAGAGCATGCCCCTGCTGAAAGGGGCCTACAGCCTGGTCATCATGAGCCCCCGCAAGCTGATCGCCGCCCGGGATCCCCACGGATTCCGCCCGCTGTGCATCGGCAAGCTGGGGGGCAGCGACATCATCGCCAGCGAAAGCTGCGCCATCAGCGCCGCCGGCGGCGAGTTCGTGCGGGACGTGGAACCCGGCGAGATCGTGATCTTTGACGAGAACGGCATGCGTTCCATCCGCACCCACTGCGGCCAGCCCACCAGCCTGTGCGCCTTTGAGTTTGTCTACATCGCCCGCCCCGACTCGGTCATCGACGGGGCCTCGGTGCACCGGGCCCGCCGCCGGGCCGGCGCTTTCCTGGCGCTGGAGCATCCGGTGCAGGCGGACGTGGTCATCGGCGTGCCGGATTCCGGCCTGGACGCGGCGCTGGGCTACTCCCAGCAGAGCGGCATCCCCTACGGCATCGGCTTTTTGAAGAACAAGTACATCGGCCGCACCTTTATCCAGCCCAACCAGAAGCAGCGGGAGAACACCGTGCGCATCAAGCTGAACCCCATCGCGGACACCGTGCGGGGCAAGCGGGTGGTGCTGGTGGACGACTCCATCGTGCGGGGCACCACCAGCCGCCAGATCGTGCAGCTGCTGCGGGAGGCCGGGGCCACCCAGGTACATTTCCTGTCCAGCGCGCCGGAATTTCTGTACCCCTGCTACTTCGGCGTGGACGTGGACAGCCGGGAAAACCTGATTGCCGCCAACCACACGCTGGAGGAGATGCGGGAGATCCTGGGGGTGGACAGCCTCGGTTTCCTGAGCCTGGAGGGGGTCAAGAAGATCGCCGAGGGCTGCAACCTGGGCCTGTGCACCGGCTGTTTCTGCGGCAACTACCCTGCCGAAACCCCTGTCGTGACCGAAAAGAGCAAGTTCGAGAAGAAATTTTCCGAAAGCATTGACTGATAAAGGAGCCATCGTCATGGAAAAAAGCTATTCCGCCAGCTACGCCGCTGCCGGCGTGGACATCACCGCCGGCTACAAGGCGGTGGAACTGATGCGCCAGCACGTGGCCCGCACCCTGACCCCCGGCTGCATCGGCGGCCTGGGCGGCTTCGGCGGCCTGTTTGAACTGGACTGCACCAACATGCCCCATCCCGTGCTGATCAGCGGCACCGACGGGGTGGGCACCAAGCTGAAGCTGGCCTTTATGATGGACAAGCACGACACCGTGGGCATCGACTGCGTGGCCATGTGCGTGAACGACGTGATCTGCGCGGGCGCCAAGCCCCTGATCTTCCTGGACTACATTGCCTGCGGCAAGAACGTGCCGGAGAAGATCGCCCAGCTGGTGGCCGGTGTGGCCGAGGGCTGCGTGCAGGCCGGCTGCGCCCTGGTGGGCGGCGAGACCGCCGAGATGCCCGGCTTCTACCCGGAGGACGAGTACGACCTGGCGGGCTTTACCGTGGGCGCGGTGGACAAAAGCCGCCTGCTGGACAACAGCACCATGACCC
Source organism: uncultured Gemmiger sp. (assembly GCA_944386225.1). Classification (GTDB taxonomy): domain Bacteria; phylum Bacillota; class Clostridia; order Oscillospirales; family Ruminococcaceae; genus Gemmiger_A. Next base: position 69,666 of record CALXAH010000004.1, on the reverse strand, counting down.
CCGGCGACGTGCTGATCGCCCTGCCCAGCTCCGGCGTGCACTCCAACGGGTTCTCGCTGGTGCGCCGGGTGTTTGATCTGGAGCATGACCCCGACGTGCTCACCCGCTACACCGGGGAGCTGGGCCGTCCCCTGGGCGAGGCCCTTCTGGAGCCCACCCGCATCTATGTGAAGCCGGTGCTGGCCCTGATGGAGCAGGTGACGGTGAAGGGCGTGAGCCACATCACCGGCGGCGGCTTCTACGAGAACATTCCCCGCAGCCTGAAAGAGGGCTGCTGCGCCCGCATCCGCAAGGCGGACGTGCGCACCCCGGCCCTGTTTGATCTGATCGCCAAGGTGGGCAACATCCCCGAGCGGGATATGTTCAACACCTTCAACATGGGCGTGGGCATGGTGCTGACCGTGGCCGCCGCCGACGCGGACAAGGCCCTGGCCGTGCTGCATGAGAACGGCGAGCCCGGCGCCTGGAAACTGGGCGAGATCGCCGCCGGCAGCGGGGTGGAGCTATGCTGAAGGTAGCGGTTCTGGTATCCGGCGGCGGCACCAACCTGCAGGCCATTCTGGACGCCCAGGCCGCCGGGGCCATCCCCCACGGGCAGGTAAGCCTGGTGGTGGCCTCGAAACCCGGGGTCTACGCCCTGGAACGGGCCGCCAAAGCCGGTGTGGAGAGCGCGGTGGTCAGCCGCCGGGACTATCCCAGCGCCGAGGCCTTTGACGCGGCCCTGCTGGACACCCTGCAGAGCCACGGCATCCAGCTGGTGGTGCTGGCGGGCTTTCTGTCGATCCTGGGGCCGTCGGTCATTGCGGCCTATCCGGACCGGATCGTGAACGTGCATCCCAGCCTGATCCCCAGCTTCTGCGGCGAGGGGTTCTACGGCCTGCGGGTACACGAGGCCGCCCTGGCCAAAGGGGTCAAGGTGACCGGCGCCACGGTGCATCTGGTGAACGAGGTGTGCGACGGCGGCCGCATCCTGCTGCAGAAGGCGGTGGATGTTGAGCCCGGCGACACCCCGGAGATCCTGCAGAAGCGGGTGATGGAGCAGGCCGAATGGAAGCTGCTGCCCGCCGCCGTGGAGATGCTCTGCAAAGAATACGATAAGTAAAATTATACAGTTTGTATACGGCATCCGCCGTAAGAAAGGGAGCCGACGATGGAAAAGATGGATCTGTACGCCCTGCTGCGGGAGAACGCCTATCCGGGCCGGGGCATCGTGCTGGGGCTGGCCCCCAGCGGCAAAAAGGCCCTGATCGCCTACTTTATCATGGGCCGCAGCGCCAACAGCCGCAATCGTATCTTTGATCCGCTGCCCGAACTGGACGGCATCTGCACCAAGGCTGCCGACCCGGCCAAGCTGGAGGATCCCAGCCTGATCATCTACAACCCGGTGCGCACCTGGGGCGACGTGACCATCGCCACCAACGGCGACCAGACCGACACGGTGTATGACTTCCTGGCGGCGGGCGGCAGCTTTGAGGACGCGCTGCGCACCCGCACCTTTGAGCCGGACGGCCCCAACTGGACCCCCCGCATCAGCGGCGTGGTGGAGGTGACCGGCGGCGAATGCGCCTACAAGCTGTCCATCCTGAAAAGCGCCGACGGCAACGGCGAAAGCTGCCGCCGGTACTTCTTCGAGTATCCCCAGCCGGTGGCCGGGGAGGGTCATTTCATCCACACCTACAAGTGCGACGGCAGCCCCATCCCCAGCTTTGAGGGCGAGCCGGAGCGGGTAAGCGTGCCGGAGGAGGCCGAGGACTTCGCGGTGGATATCTGGTCGGCCCTGAACGAGGACAACAAGGTCAGCCTGTTTGTACGGGCCATCGACCTGGCCACCCAGGAGACCGAAGACGTGATCATCAACAAATACGACCCGGTGGACGAAGCCGGGGCCGAGGAATAAGAAGGGGGTAGACATCGTGACCGAAATGGAACTGAAATACGGCTGCAACCCGAACCAGAAACCCGCCCGGGTGTTCATGGAGCAGGGCGAGCTGCCCATTACCGTGCTGAACGGCAAACCCGGCTACATCAACCTGCTGGACGCGCTGAACTCCTGGCAGCTGGTCAAGGAGCTGCGGGCCGCCGGAAATCTGCCCGCCGCCGCCAGCTTCAAGCATGTGTCCCCGGCGGGCGCGGCCTACGGCCTGCCCCTGGACGATACCCTGAAAAAGATGTACTTCTGCGAGGGGCTGGAGCTGTCCCCCCTGGCCTGTGCCTACGCCCGGGCCCGCGGCGCCGACCGCATGAGCAGCTTCGGTGACTGGATCGCCCTCTCCGACGAGTGCGATGAGTCCACCGCCAGGGTGATCCAGCATGAGGTGACCGACGGCATCATCGCCCCCGGCTACACCCCCGAGGCGCTGGCCATCCTGAAATCCAAGCGCAAGGGCGGCTACAACATCCTGCAGATCGACCCGAATTACCAGCCCGCGCCCATCGAGCGCAAGCAGGTGTTCGGCGTGACCTTCGAGCAGGGCCGCAATGACCTGGTCATCAACGAGGGTATGCTGGAGAACCTGGTCACCGAGAACAAGACCCTCACCGAGGAGCAGAAGCGGGATCTGGTGCTCTGCCTGATCACCCTGAAATACACCCAGTCCAACTCGGTCTGCTACGCCCAGGGCGGACAGGTGATCGGCGTGGGCGCCGGCCAGCAGAGCCGCATCCACTGCACCCGTCTGGCGGGCAACAAGGCGGACATCTGGCAGCTGCGCCACCATCCCAAGGTGCTGGCCCTGCCCTTCCGCGAGGATGTGAGCCGCCCCAACCGGGACAACGCCATCGACGTGTACATCTCCGACGAGTACGAGGACGTGATCGGTGAGGACGTGTGGGCCGAGACCTTCACCACCCGGCCCGAGCCCCTGACCGCCGCCGAGAAAAAGGAATGGCTGGCCAAGGTCACCGGCGTGTGCCTGGGCAGCGACGCGTTCTTCCCCTTCGGCGACAACATTGAACGGGCCCGCCGCAGCGGCGTGACCGCCATCGTGGAGCCCGGCGGCTCCATCCGGGATCAGCAGGTCATCGACACCTGCAACAAGTACGGCATCGCCATGGCCTTCTGCGGCCTGCGGCTGTTCCACCACTAATCAGCTACCGCCGCCCCGGCACGAGTTTTCGCGCCCGGGGCTTTGGCGGTTTCTCAGCCCAACGGAAAGGGGAGCATTCACGCTATGAAAATTCTCGTAGTAGGCGGCGGCGGGCGGGAACACGCCATCCTGCGCGCGCTGCGCAAAAGCCCCGCAGCCACCGAGCTGTGGGCCGCGCCGGGCAACGGCGGCATTGCCGCCGACGGCTTTGTCTGCCGGGCGATTCCCGCCACCGATCTGGACGCCATGACGGCCTTTGCCAAAGAAGAAGCCTTTGACTATGTGGTGGTGGCCCCGGACGATCCGCTGGCCTTAGGGTTGGTGGACCGGCTGGCCGAAGCGGGCATCCCGGCCTTTGGCCCCAGCGCCGCCGCGGCCCGCATCGAGGCCAGCAAGGTGTTCAGCAAAAACCTGATGAAGCAGTACGGCATCCCCACCGCCGATTACGCGGTGTTTACCGAGCCCGCCGCCGCCCTGGCCTACATCCAGGAAAAGGGCAAGTACCCGGTGGTCATCAAGGCCGACGGGCTGGCCCTGGGCAAGGGCGTGCTGATCTGCCCCGACGAGGCCGCCGCCAAAGAAGCCCTCCACGAGATGATGGAGGAAAAGGTGTTCGGCGCCTCCGGCACCCGGGTGGTGGTGGAGGAGTTCCTCACCGGGCCGGAGGTCAGCGTGCTGGCCTTCTGCGACGGCGAAACGGTCAAGCCCATGGTTTCCAGCATGGACCACAAGCGGGCGCTGGATAACGACGAGGGCCTGAACACCGGCGGCATGGGCACCATCGCCCCGAACCCCTTCTACACCCCGGCGGTGGCCGAGCGGTGCATGGAGGAGATCTTCCTGCCCACGGTGCGGGCCATGCAGGCGGAGGGCTGCCCCTTCAAGGGCTGTCTGTACTTCGGCCTGATGCTCACCCCGGACGGGCCCAAGGTGATCGAATACAACTGCCGCTTCGGCGACCCGGAGACCCAGGTGGTGCTGCCGCTGCTGCACAGCGACCTGCTGACCATCATGCTGGCCTGCACAAACGGCACCCTGGCCGACACCCCGGTGGAGTTTGACACCGGCGCGGCCGCCTGCGTGATTCTGGCCAGCGGCGGCTATCCCCAGAGCTACCCCAAGGGCCTGCCCATCGAGGGCCTGGCGGAAAACGGCCAGCTGGCGGGCAGCGATGCGGTGGTGTACCACGCGGGCACCGCGGCCAAAGACGGCGGTCTGGTGACTGCCGGGGGCCGGGTGCTGGGTGTCACCGCCACGGCGGCCGACCTGCCCGCGGCGCTGGCCAAAGCCTACGCCGCCGCCGACTGCATCCGGTTCGAGGGGGCGCACAAGCGCACCGACATCGGCCGCCGGGCCCTTGCCGCCCTGGCCGAGCAAAACAAATAAGGGGGAGTACCCATGGTATATCGCGTATATGTGGAAAAAAAGCCCGGTTTTGACGGGGAGGCCCAGGGCCTTCTGAACGAGCTGACCGGCCTGGTGGGCATCCAGGGCCTGACCGGCCTGCGGCTGCTGAACCGGTACGACGTGGAGGGCATCAGCCGGGAACTGTTTGACGCCTGCCTGCCCACCGTGTTCAGCGAACCGCCGGTGGATGTGACCTACGACCAGCTGCCCGCCGCCGACCGGGTGTTTGCGGTGGAGTATCTGCCCGGCCAGTTTGACCAGCGGGCGGATTCCGCCAGCGAGTGTATCCAGCTGATCAGCCAGGGCGAGCGGCCCGCCGTGCGCACCGCCCGGGTCTATCTGCTGACCGGCACCATCACCGACGAGGCGCTGGCCGCCATCGAGAAATACGTTATCAACCCGGTGGAGGCCCGTCTGGCCTCTCTCGAGGAAAAGGACACCCTGGCGGTGGAGTACCCCATCCCCACCACCGTGGAGACCCTGACCGGCTTCAACCAGCTGGACGAGGCGGGTCTGGCGGCCTTTGTGGCCGAAAAGGGCCTGGCCATGGACCAGGGGGACATCGCGTTCTGCCAGCAGTATTTCCGCAGCGAGCAGCGGGACCCCACCATCACCGAAATTCGCATGATCGACACCTACTGGTCCGATCACTGCCGCCACACCACCTTCGGCACCATTCTGGACAAAGCCGAATTTGACGAGCCCGCCGTAGCCGCCGCCTGGGACCGGTACGAGGATCTGCGGGCGGAGGTATACGCCGGGCGCACCCCGAAGCCGGTCTGCCTGATGGACCTGGCCACCATCGGGGCCAAGGCGCTGAAGAAGCGGGGCATCCTGAAGAATCTGGACGAATCCGACGAGATCAACGCCTGCACCGTCAAGATCACCTGTGACGTGGACGGGGAAGAGCAGGACTGGCTGTTCCTGTTCAAGAACGAGACCCACAACCATCCCACCGAGATCGAGCCCTTCGGCGGCGCGGCCACCTGCATCGGCGGCGCCATCCGGGATCCGCTGTCCGGCCGCAGCTATGTGTACCAGGCCATGCGTGTGACCGGCGCGGGCGACCCGCTGGTACCGGTGAGCGAGACCCTGCCCGGCAAGCTGCCCCAGCGCAAGCTGGTGACCACCGCGGCGGCGGGCTATTCCAGCTACGGCAACCAGATCGGCCTGGCCACCGGCCAGGTGGACGAGCTGTACCACCCGGGCTATGTGGCCAAGCGCCTGGAGATCGGCGCGGTGGTGGGCGCGGCCCCGGCGGCCAACGTGCGCCGCGAGGTGCCCGCCCCTGGCGACATCGTGGTGCTTCTGGGCGGCCGCACCGGCCGTGACGGCTGCGGCGGTGCCACCGGTTCCAGCAAGGCACACAAGCTGGAAAGCCTGGAGACCTGCGGCGCCGAGGTGCAGAAGGGCAACGCCCCGGTGGAGCGCAAGCTGCAGCGGCTGTTCCGGGATCCCCGGGCCACCCGCCTGATCAAGCGCTGCAACGATTTCGGCGCGGGCGGCGTGAGCGTGGCCATCGGCGAGCTGGCCGACGGCCTTTCCATCGACCTGAACGCGGTGCCCCGCAAGTACGACGGTCTGGACGGCACCGAGCTGGCCATCTCCGAAAGCCAGGAACGCATGGCCGTGGTGCTGGCCCCGGGCGATGTGGAGGAGTTCATCCGGCTGGCCAACAGTGAGAACCTGGAAGCCACCGTGGTGGCCACCGTCACCGAAGCCCCCCGCCTGACCATGACCTGGAACGGCGCCACCATCGTGGACATCAGCCGGGAGTTCCTGAACTCCAACGGCGCGGAGAAGCACGCCGCGGCCCATGTGACGGCGGCGGGCCAGTACGCCCGCGTCTGGCAGGGCAACACCTTGAGCGAGCGGTTCAAGGCGCTGGCCGGCGATCTGAACGTCTGCAGCAAGAAAGGTCTTTCCGAGCGGTTTGACTCCACCATCGGCGCGGCCACCGTGCTGATGCCCTTTGGCGGGCGCACCCAGCTGACCCCGGCGCAGGCCATGGTGGCCAAGCTGCCGGTGGACGGGGAGACCACCACCTGCAGCGGCATGGCCTGGGGCTTCAACCCCTACCTGATGGAGCAGGATCCCTACCGGGGCGCCTATCTGTCGGTGGTGGAGAGCGTGAGCCGTCTGGTGGCCACCGGTTTTGACCATCAGGCCGCCTACCTGACCTTCCAGGAATACTTCGAGCGTCTGGGCGCGGAGCCCACCCGCTGGGGCAAGCCGCTGGCCGCCCTGCTGGGCGCGCTGGGCGCCCAGATGGACCTGGGTCTCGCGGCCATCGGCGGCAAGGACAGCATGTCCGGCAGCTTTGAAAAGCTGGACGTGCCCCCCACGCTGGTAAGCTTTGCCGCCGCCATCGGGGACACCCGCCGCATCATCAGCCCCGAATTCAAGCTGCCCGGCAGCAAGGTGATGCTGCTGCAGCCCAAATACAACGGCCTTGTGCCCGACGCGGACAGCCTGAAAGCCCTGTACGCCATCGTGCAGGGGCTGATCGCCTCCGGCAAGGTGCTGGCCTGCGCCACCCCGGGCTACGGCTGCGTGGCCGAGTGCCTGTTCAAGATGGGTCTGGGCAACCGCATCGGCTTTGCCCTGTCCAGCGGCGTGGAGGTGGACAGCCTGTTCCGCCCGGCCTACGGCAGCTTTGTGCTGGAGATGGAGGACGAGCAGCCGCTGGGCGCGGTGCTGGGCGTGACCACCGGGGATTACACCTTCCGCACCCAGAACGAGCTGGTGGATCTGGCCGCCGTGCAGGAGGTCTGGGAAGGCAAGCTGGAGCCGGTGATGCCCTATCGCGGCACGAACCCCGGCGAGGCCCCGGTCATCGACTACAAGCCGGAAAGCCGCCGCGCGCCGAAAGCAGGCGTGGCCCGGCCCAAGGTGATCATCCCGGTATTCCCGGGCACCAACTGCGAGTACGACACCGCCCGGGCGTTCCGTCAGGCGGGGGCCGATCCGCAGGTGCTGGTGATCAACAACCTGACCCCCGCCGCCGTGGCCGAAAGCTGCGAGGCGCTGGTCAAGGCCATCGACGGCAGCCAGATCGTGATGCTGCCGGGCGGCTTCTCCGGCGGCGACGAGCCGGACGGCAGCGCCAAGTTCATCACCGCCTTCTTCCGGGCGCCGGCGGTCACCGAAGCGGTGCACCGGCTGCTGAAAGAGCGGGACGGCCTGATGCTGGGCATCTGCAACGGTTTCCAGGCGCTGGTCAAGCTGGGGCTTGTGCCCTACGGTGAGATCCGGCCCATCGACGCGGACTGCCCCACCCTGACCTTCAACACCCTGCACCGGCACCAGAGCATGCTGGTGACCACCCGCGTGGCCTCCACCCTGTCGCCCTGGCTGTCCAAGTGCGAGCCGGGCGCGCTGCACACCATCGCCATCAGCCACGGCGAGGGCCGGTTTGTGGCCAGCCCCGAACTGCTGGAACAGCTGAAAGCCGCCGGTCAGATCGCCACCCAGTACACCACGCCGGAGGGTGTGCCCAGCATGGATCTGCGGTACAATCCCAACGGCAGCGCCTGGGCCATCGAGGGCATCACCAGTCCGGACGGCCGGGTACTGGGCAAGATGGGCCACACCGAGCGCCGGGGCGTCAACCTGTACAAGAATGTGCCGGGCGACACCTGGCAGCCGCTGTTTGAGGGCGGCGTGGCCTACTTTGCACTGTAATACCAAGAAAGGGGAACACAAGACCTATGTCCCATGACCGTTATATTTCGCCGTTTTCCACCCGTTACGCCTCGGACGAGATGCAGTACATCTTCTCGGAGGACAACAAGTTCCGCACCTGGCGGCGCCTGTGGATCGCGCTGGCCAAGGCCGAACAGAAGCAGGGTCTGCCCATCACCGACGGGCAGATCGCCGAGCTGGAGGCCCATGCCGACGACATCAACTACGAGGACGCCATCCGCCGGGAGAAGGAATGCCGCCACGACGTGATGAGCCACGTCTACGCCTACGGGCTGCAGTGCCCGGAGGCCAAGGGCATCATTCATCTGGGCGCCACCAGCTGCTACGTGGGCGACAATACCGACGTGCTGGTGATGCGGGAAGGCCTGCAGCTGGTGCGCAAGAAGCTGATCGGCGTGCTGGCGCTGCTGGCGGATTTTGCCGACAAGTACAAGGATATGCCCTGCCTGGCTTACACCCACTGCCAGCCCGCCCAGCTGACCACCGTGGGCAAGCGGGCTACCCTGTGGATGAACGAGATGTACATGGATCTGGAGGAGATCGACCACCGGATCGCCAGCCTGGCGCTGCTGGGTTCCAAGGGCACCACCGGCACCCAGGCCAGCTTTGTGGAGCTGTTTGAGGGGGACGAGGGCAAGATCCGGGCGGTGGAAGCGGACATCGCCGCCGCGCTGGGCTTTGACAAGGTGGTGCCGGTATCCGGCCAGACCTACAGCCGCAAGGTGGACACCATGGTGCTGAACGCCCTGGCGGGCCTTGCCTCCAGCGCGATGAAGTTTGCCACCGACCTGCGTCTGCTGGCCAACTTCAAGGAGATGGAGGAGCCGTTTGAGAAGCATCAGATCGGGTCTTCCGCCATGCCCTACAAGCGCAATCCCATGCGTGCCGAGCGTATCTGCGCCCTGGCCCGGTATCTGATGGTGGACGTGCTGAATCCGGCTTTCACCGCGGGTACCCAGTGGTTTGAGCGCACGCTGGACGATTCCGCCAACAAGCGGATCGCCATGGCGGAAGGCTTTTTGGCGGCGGACGCGATCCTGAACATTCTGCTGAACGTCTGCAACGGGCTGGTGGTGTATCCGAAGGTGATCCGGTCCCGCGTGATGGCGGAACTGCCCTTCATGGCTACCGAGAACATCATGATGCAGGCGGTAAAGAAGGGCGGCGACCGGCAGGAGCTGCACGAGCGGCTGCGTCAGCATTCGGTGGCGGCGGCGGCCTGCGTCAAGGAGCAGGGCCTGCCCAACGACCTGATCGACCGGGTGGTGGCCGACCCGGCCTTCGGCCTGGAACGCGCCGACATCGAGGCGGTGCTGCAGCCGGAGCATTTCACCGGCCTGGCCCCCGCCCAGGTGCGCCATTACCTGGATGAGGTGATCCGCCCGGTGCTGGCCGCCAACCCCGACTGCGTGGGGCAGAACGCGGAGCTCAGCGTTTGATGGGCTAATATGGGGGGAATCAACGATTCCCCCCATACCCCCCGGAACACATGGCCGAATATCTTCGGCCATAGGAATTTTTCACAATGGCAAGCCCCACGCGGAACGGTTCGGCGCGGGGCTTTTTTATGGGCGGGGGTTTACGGCAAAAAACGGGTATGCTATACTAAACCTGTGGACGACATCCGCGCGGATTTCTCCGCGCCCCGCCCCCGGTGGGCGGAACAGGCATCCCCCGACGGTATTGATGTCCCGCCGGAGGATGCTTTTGTTTATATTTCATTCCCGCGGACGATATTTCGTCCGCAGAATGGGGGCATGGGGGTCTGTGACCCCCATATTGGCTTTTAAAGGAGGTATACCATGCGACAGGATCAGCCGCTGGAGCGGCAATTTTTCCGGTTTGTGCTGCCCAGTATGGCCAGCCAGCTGCTCTGCGGCTTTTTTGTGGTAGTGGACGGCTTTTTCATCGGCCGCAACATGGGCGACGCGGGCCTGGCCGCCATCAACGTGGCCTGGCCGCTGATGCAGGTGCTGCTGGCGGTGGGTCTGGCGCTGGGGGTGGGCGGCTCGGTCTGTGCCGCCACCGCCCTGGGCGCCGGGGACGAGGCCGCCGCCCGCCGGGCGGTGGGCAACACCCTGACCGCCCTGGCTGCCGCCTCGGTGGTGATCAGCCTGGTCTTTTACTTTGCTCATCCCTACCTGCTGCCCTGGATGGGCGCGGACGAAAGCCTGATGCCGCTGGCCTGCGAATACCTGCGGGTGGTCAGCGCGCTGGCCTTTACCCAGATCTTTGCCAACGGTCTGGTACCCCTGCTGCGGGGCACCGGCCGCTCCGTAACCGCCATGGCGGTGATGATTCTGGGTCTTGTGGCCAACATCTTTCTGGACTGGCTGTTCATTGAACGGTTCCAGTGGGGGCTGTGGGGCGCCGCAGTGGCCACCATGGCCGCCCAGGGCGGCTGCGTGGCGGTGGCCCTGCCGCTGGTGCTTACCGGCCGCACCGCCGCCCCCCGTCCCGCCGACCTGCGGCCCCGGGGCCTGCTGCTGCGGCAGATCATCCGGCTGGGGGCTTCGCCCTTCGGGCTGTCGGTGTCCACCAGCATCGTGCTGCTGCTCAACAACATCCAGGCCCAGCGGTACGGCGGCACCGGCGCGGTGGCGGTGTACGCCATCCTGAGCTATGTGACCGGCAGCTTCCTGCCGCTGATGACCGGCGTGGGCGACGGCGCCCAGCCCCTGATCAGCTACGCCAACGGCGCCAAGGATCACACCGCCCTAGTGCATCTGCGCCGCAAGGGGCTGGCCACGGTGCTGGCGGCGGGCGCGGTGTGCAGCCTGCTCTGCTTTGCCGGGCGGGAGATGCTGCCGGTGCTGTTCGGCGCGGGGGAGGATACCATCCCCGCCGCAGCCTGGGCGCTGTGGTATCTGGTGGTCAGTTTCCCGCTGGTGGGGCTGGCCCGGTTCTCCTGCAGCTATTTCTGCGCGGTGGGCCAGGCCCGGACCGCGTCCCTGCTGGCCTACGTGGAACCGCTGGTGGTGCAGCCCGTCTTTCTGTTCCTGCTGCCGCTTACCGGTCTGGGCCTGCAGGGGGTATGGGCCGCCTACCCGGCCACCGCGGTGGTGATCGGCGCGGCGGCGCTCTGGCTGCTGCACCGCGCTTCTGCCGGGGAGGCCGCGGGCTTGTAAAAGCCGGGCGGACGGATTATACTGATTCCGAGAAAACCGGCCGCGCGCCGGGGTGAGAGGCAAGCCATGGACGAATACAATTTCTGCCGCGCCTTTATGCAGGAGGGCGAACGGGTACTCTGGCAGGGCAAGCCGCAGAAAGGCGGCGTGTTTGCCGCGGCGGAGCCGATTGTGCTGATCATCGGGGCCGCCTGGCTGTTTCTGGCGGGCGACTGCCTGTTCGCAGCCTGGCAGAACCGCTCCTGGGCCTTGGCGGCGCTGGCGGTGGTGCTGGTTATACCGGGGCTGCTGATCCTGGCGGCAAAGCCGCTGCGCACCGCCCGGCTGCGGGACAAAACCTGGTACGTGGTGACCAACCGGCAGATCCTGGTCAAGGAGGGCGACCGGGTTGTGTGCCACCCGCTGGAGAAGCTGACGGTGCCCCATCTGCGGATGCACCGCAGCGGCGCCGGCACCCTGCTGTTTTACAGCCGGCGGCTGCGGGGCAGCTTTGCGCTGGAAAACCTGGCCGACGCCGAAGCCGCCCGGGACGCCGTCATGCAGATGGCACAGAGCTGATACAAAAAACGAGGCGCGCCGCCCGGCGCGCCTCGTTTTGTTCTGTATGGGATCAGCCTTTGGCCAGATCGGCGGCCAGGGCGTCGGCCAGATCGGCCAGCGCCTGCTCCTGGGCGGGGCCCACGGCGGACTTGATGGTGACCACCGGTTCCAGCACCGTCACGTTTTTCAGGCTTTCCAGCTCGCCGCGCATCACCTTGGCGGCGGCGGGGGCCCAGCTTCCGTTCTCGACCAGGGCCACCGTGCGGTTCTGGGCGGCCAGGGCCTTCATGTCGGCCAACAGGTTTTCCATCTTGGGATACAGCCCGCCGTTGTAGGTGGGGGCCGCCAGCACCAGATGGCTGCACCGCCATACCTCGGCCATCAGCCAGCTGGTATCCTTGCCGGAGACGTCGTGCACCGTCACGCCCTGCACGCCCCGCTCGGCCAGCAGCTGGGCCAGGCGCAGCGCAGCAGCCTCGGTATGGCCGTACATGCTGGCGTACAGCACCGACACGGTGCGCTCTTCCGGCTGATACCGGCTCCAGGTATCGTACAGGCCCACCAGGTAGTCGATATCCTCTTTCCACAGCGGCCCGTGCAGCGGGCAGACCAGCCGGATTTCCAGCCCGGCGGCCTTTTTCAGCAGCGCCTGCACCGGCGCGCCGTACTTGCCCACGATGTTGGCGTAGTAGCGGCGGGCCTCCGGCAGCCAGTTGGCGGCAAAGTCCTGCTTGTTGGTGAAGATATTGCCTTCCAGCGCGCCGAAGCTGCCGAACGCGTCGGCGCTGAACAGCGCCCCGGTCAGGGTATCGTAGCTGACCATGACCTCCGGCCAGTGCACCATGGGGGCCATGCAGAAGCGCAGGGTGTGCGCGCCGGTGCACAGCTCGCCGCCCTCGGCCACCAGCTGGGTACGGCCCTCCAGCGGCAGGGCAAAGAACTGGTTGATCATGGCCAGGGTCTTGGCGTTGCAGACCACGGTGGTTTCGGGATGGGCGGCCAGCAGCTGGCCCAGGGTGGCGGCGTGGTCGGGCTCCATATGGTGCACCACCACATAATCCAGCCCGCGGCCGTTCAGCAGCCCGGCCAGATTTTCAAAGAAGCGGCGGCCCACCGACCAGTCGGCGGTGTCCAGCAGGACGGTCTTTTCGTCCAGGATCAGGTAGCTGTTGTAGGCCATCCCCCGGGTGAGGGGGAACAGGTTTTCAAACCGGGCCAGACGCCGGTCGCTGGCGCCCAGCCACCAGGTATCCCGGGCAATGTTCACAGTGCAGTTCATAGATCGCATCGGTTCCTTTCTGTATGAAAATAGGCGCGGGCAAAGCAAGGGCGGCAGCGCGCATGCGCCGCCGCCGGCCTGCCGCGGTCAGCAGTATTTCTGGATATAGGCCTCCCGGCACTTGCGGATGACCTCCTTGGCGGCCTCCGCGCCCTGCTCCTCGTTTACCACGGTCTCCTTTTCCTCCAGGCTCTTGTAGACGCTGAAGAAATGGCGCATCTCGGCAAAGATATGGGCGGGCAGTTCGCTGATATCCTTATAGGTATTGTAGGTGGGGTCGCTGAAGGGGATGGCGATGATCTTCTCGTCCATCTTGCCGCCGTCCAGCATGGTGAACACGCCGATGGGGTAGCAGCGCACCAGGCTCATGGATTCGATGGTTTCGCTGCACAGCACCAGCACGTCCAGCGGGTCCCCGTCGTCGGACAGGGTGCGGGGGATCAGGCCGTAGTTGGCCGGATAGTGGGTGGAGGTATACAGGATCCGGTCCAGAATGATGTAGCCGGTCTCCTTGTCCAGTTCGTATTTCTTCTTGGAGCCCTTCTCGATCTCGATCACGGCCACGAAGTCATCGGGGGTGATGCGGGCAGGGTTCATATCATGCCAGATGTTACCCATAATTCTCTCTTCCTTTCGCAGGGCGGCCAGATGCCGCACATGTTTCCCTTGTACGCCTTATTGTAGCACGGACGCGGCGTTTTTTCCACCCCGGACGGCAAAAACCAGGCCTTTGCGGCACCGGCCGAAAAAATTTTTTCGTTAAATCCACCGGAACCCTTGACGGAACCGGGAAAATATAGTATTATATATGGCGCAGCGTGTCCCAGTCGGGAATGACCTTTGGCGTGCGCCCATAGCTCAGGTGGATAGAGCAACTGCCTTCTAAGCAGTGGGCCAGGGGTTCGAGTCCCTTTGGGCGCACCATACGTGGTGGCTATGGCGCAGTTGGCTAGCGCGCCAGATTGTGGCTCTGGAGGCCGTGGGTTCGAGCCCCACTAGCCACCCCACAGAGAAAGCGGATCCCGGTTGTTATGCAGCACGGTTTCCGCTTTTTCTTTTCTCTGGGTTGTCGCCAAGCGGTAAGGCACGGGACTTTGACTCCCGCATGCGTGGGTTCGAATCCCGCCAACCCAACCAGCTCGTCGCGGACTTCGGTCCGCGCAAAACCCCCGGTCGAAAGACCGGGGGTTTCTTCATCCCTTCGTCGCTCCTCGCCTCCCCACGGAATCCCGCTGCGCAGCCTTCCGCGGGGGACCCCTTTTGTTTATCTGGACTGCGCTCCATTCAAAAAGCCCGGGCTTTGCCCGGGCTTTTCTCATACCGCTCCGTCATTCCTCCTTTTCCCCACGAAACTTTGCTTCGCAAACTTCCGCGGGGGCCCCGGCCCTGCGGGCCTTTTTGTGTACGCGGCCCGAAATCCTCATCAACCGGCAGCTTGCGGCAGAAAAGCGGCCGGCTTTCATTTTTCCGTAACATCTTGGGGGCATCGGCGTGATAAAATAAAGACAATTTATACCGATTTATCTTTTTATAAAAACGGGGAGGCCGACCATGGATCTGCTGGCGCAATGCGAACTCTGGCACCAGGCGGGTGACTACCAAAAAATCATCGACGCCATCGAGGCGCTGCCCGCCGACCAGCGCACCCCCGAGCTGGACAGCGAGCTGGCCCGGGCCTGCAACAACCTGGCCGGGCCGGGGGACAAGGAACTGTTCCGCAAGGCCATCCGGCTGCTGGCCCCCCACGAGGAATATTTTCAGAATGACCACTGCTGGAACTTCCGCATGGGGTACGCCTGGTACTACCTGGACGAGGAGGGCCCGGCGCTGCACTACTTTGAGCGGGCGCTGGAGGCCCGCCCCGGCGACGAGGACACCCGCCAGTTCATCGACGACTGCCGCCGCCGGCTGACCCTGCCCCGGTTTGAGCGGCCGTTCCGCCAGCGGGTGGAGGAGGCCTGGGCCGCGTTCGGCCAGGCGGAAGAACAGCTGCGGGCGCTGATCGACGCGCCGGACCGGGCCAAAACCCAGCAGGAACTGCTGGACCGGTGCGCCGCCGCGCTGGAACTGGCGCTGGATGACCCGGCCTTTGAACTGGGCTTCAACGGGCAGAAACACGAGCTGGTGCTCTGCCCCAACGGGGATCGCACCCAGCTGTTCGCGCTGGCGTATTTTGCCCGGCGGATTCCGGCCCCGGTGGCGGCGCACTGGAACGTACAGGTAGGCCGCCAGCCCAGCCCGGGCTTCACCCTGCAGGCGGCCGGACGGGAGGTGCGGCCCGAAACGGTGCGGGTCAAGGCCAAAAAGACCGAACACGGCGCGGCGCTGACCCTGTACTGCCCGGAGCTGTCCGATCTGTGGGAGCAGGACGAGGAGCAGGTCTGGTGGCTGCTGAGCCTGCTCACCGACCAGGTGCTGGGCGAGCTATCCGCCATGGCCCTGGTGGACGGGTTTGAGGTAAAAAACAAGCCCCTGGGCCGGGGGGATTTTTCGCTGGATCAGCTGCCCCGGCGGCTGGCGGCCCTGGGGCTGGAAGCCCCGGCCAGCGCCGACGCCTGGCTGGAGACCAACAATCTGGACTACGAGCGGCAGCCGGACAGGGACTCCGACGCGGACTGGCGGATGGATGTTTCCCGGGGCGCCACCCGCTGCCCGGGGCTGGTGGCGGAGTATATGCAGAACCGCTCCGGCCACATGGACCGGCTGCACCGGCAGGGCGCGGTGGCCGGGTTTCTGCTGTTCCCCACCGACACCTTTGCCTGCGATGCCGACCCGGGCCAGGCCGCCCGGGACTTCCGGAACGAGCTGCAGGCGGCGCTGGAGCGGGAGGCCGGGCCGGATGCGGTGACCTGCACCGGCTGGGCCGAGGGGCTGTTTGCCCAGTACCTGGATCTGATCGCCTGGGATCTGCCCGCCGTGCTGGACGCGGCGGCGGATTTCCTGCAGGGCAGCCGGGTAGCCTGGGGGGCGTTTCACAGCTTCCGCCGGACGGTGGGCACGGTGCGCCTGGCGGACAACACCCCCGCCCCGGTGGATCCGGAGACCGGCTCCCTGCTGACGGTGGCGGATCTCCAGACCCTGCAGGATTTTGAGGAAAAGACCAGCGGCTACTATGGCCGGATGCTGCAGTATCTGGAGGAGTTTGTCCAGAACGGGGTGGAGGAGGACCGCTTTTCCTACCGGCAGGCCCGGGAGGATCTGCAGATCGCCTTGTGGTACGCCTTTGCGAACAACAACCTGGACACCTACCTGAACTACTGGCAGGTGACCCAGTGGATGCCCGATTCCGAAAAGAACGCGGCGGGCTGCGGCACCTGGTACTACCGGTACGCCTCGGCGCTGGTCTACTGCGGGCGGCTGGAAGAGGCCCGGCGCTACGCCGAGGAAGGCGCCCGGCAGGAACCGGGCTACCCCTGGGTGTGGCTGCTGCTGGGCCGCCTGCGCAGCCACTTCGGGGACCGGGCCGGGGCCCTGGCCGCGGCGGACCGGGGCCTGGAACTGGTGCCCGGGGACTACGAATTCCGCACCCTGCGCCGGGAGATCGAGGCCGGCGCCACGCTGGAAGAGATGGAGTACCACTGGATCGACCCGGCCAACGACGCCCTGCTGCAGGAGGGCCGGGCGGACGAGGACGACATATTTGACAAGCAGCAGTGCCTGGCCTGCATCCGGCTGGACGCGGCGGGGCTGGAACGGGCGCTGGCGGTGTTCGGCCCCGATCCGGACCGGTACGAGGCCGACGACCCCTTCTGCATCTTCCCCTACCCGGTGGACGGGCAGGAGGTGCCGCTGGTGTTCCGGATGAACCAGGCGGGGCTGTCCAAACAGGATCCGGCCCGGCTGGCGGCGCTCAAGGCCCGGCTGGACGCGGGCGGCCTGTGCACCGCCCGGGATGATCTGGGCCGCCCCTGCACCCTGGACTCGGTACAGGTGGAACTGGGTGTACGGCCTACCCTGCTGTACCGGCCGGAGGGTACCGAGGACTGGTATCCCCTGCCGCTGGAACTGGACTGAACGAAAAACGGGCACGCCTGACGGCGTGCCCGTTTTGGTTTATGTGTTCGGCCCGGCCAGCTCATCCAGCAGGCGCAGGCTCTCGCCCCGGGTGTAGAACCGCTCCAGCGAGTGCAGGCTGTGGTGGGTGACGGTGTCCGGCGGGGCGGCCCGGTGCAGGTTCTGGCGGTAGGTTTCCGGCGTGACCCCCATCCGGCGGCGGAACGCCCGGCAGAAGTACCGGTAATCGGAAAACCCCGACGCCAGGCACACGTCCAGCATCCGGTTTTCCCCGGCGGCGATCCGGCGGCAGGCCGCGTTGAACCGCACGCCGGTGACGTATTCCTGAAAGCTCTGGCCCAGGGCCTGGCGCACAAAATGGGACAGGTAGCTGAGCGACCGGCCCTCCCCGGCGGCAAAATCCCCCAGGCGGCAGGGCCCGGCGTACCGCTCGTCCACAAACCGCAACAGGCGCAAAAGACGGGCGCTGCGCTTTTCCTGTTCGGCCTTTTCTGCCTCGGTAAGCAGCTGCACCGGCAGCGCCTGCATCAATTCAAACAGCACCAGCTGGGCCTGCCCGGCGCAGAGCAGCTCATACCCCGCCGGGCGGCGCAGGTAGGCCCGGGTGGCCGCCAGCAGCCCGGCCTTGACGCGGGCGGCGGTCTCCGGTTCCAGCGGGCAGGCCGGGTTCATCCGGTTCAGCCGCAGCTTGTCGGCGGCGGGGTAGGCGGTCTGCACCAGTTCCGGAGCCAGCTGCATGCAGAGGAACAGGCATTCCGGCCCGTCGGCGGCCCGGAACTCGTGGGTCTGGCAGGGGTTGAACAGCAGCAGCCCGCCCGGCCCGGCGGTGCAGTCGAACCCCTCGCCCTTGGCGGTCAGCGCGCCCCGCAGCACCCACAGCAGCTCAAACTCCCGGTGCATGTGGGGGGTGCGGTAGGCCAGGGAATCCAGAAACAGATGCAGCCCGCTGATCTGGGCGCTGCGGACGATCTCCATCTCCTCCATAAAGCGCGCCTCCTTTCCTGTGGTTTCTATTGTACCACAAAACGCAAGTGTTTCGCTGCCGGGGGGCGGTTTTGCTGTTTTGCCCAAATCGGGCGGGCAAAATCCGGCAGAAGGGAGAATCCGCCCAAACAGCAAATTTGTCCTATGGCCCGCACCCATTTGTACAAGACCCGCACGCCCGGCGGCGGTATACTGAAAGCAACCTAAAACACAATGCGGGAGGCATGCGCTATGCTGTATATCGGTCTGGATCTGGGCACCTCCGCCTGCAAGCTGCTGCTGGTGGATGAAACCGGCGCGGTGCGGAATACCGTGACCAAATCCTATCCTCTTTCCTTCCCTCAGCCGGGCTGGAGCGAACAGGCCCCGGAGGACTGGTGGCAGGCGGTTCTGGCCGGCGTGCCCGAACTGCTGACAGGCTTTGACACGGCCCAGGTGGCGGGCATCGGCGCGGGCGGCCAGATGCACGGTCTGGTGGCGCTGGATGAAGCCGACCGGGTGCTGCGCCCGGCCATTCTGTGGAACGACGGCCGCACCGCCGACCAGGTGGACTACCTGAACGGCCGGGTGGGCAAGGCGGTGCTGAGCCGGCGCACCGCCAACATTGCCTTTGCGGGCTTTACCGCCCCGAAGCTGCTCTGGATGCGGGAGAACGAACCGGAACTGTTTGCCCGCATCCAAAAAATCATGCTGCCCAAGGACTATCTGGTCTACAAGCTGACCGGCGTGCACGCCACCGACTACTCCGACGCCTCCGGCATGCTGCTGCTGGATGTGGAGCACAAGTGCTGGAGCGCCGAGATGCTGGCGGAGTGCGGCGTGACCGAGGCCCAGATGCCCCGCCTGTTTGAGAGCTGGCAGCCGGTGGGCACCCTGACCGCCGACGCCGCCCGGGCGCTGGGCCTGCCCGAGAGCGTGGTTGTCTGCGCCGGCGCCGGGGACAACGCGGCCGCCGCCGTGGGCACCGGCACGGTGGGGGAGGGCCACTGCAACATCAGCCTGGGCACCTCCGGCACCATCTTTATCTCCTCCGACAAGTTCGGCGTGGATCCGAACAACGCCCTGCACGCCTTTGCCCACGCGGACGGGGGCTGGCACCTGATGGGCTGCATGCTCTCGGCGGCCAGCTGCAACAGCTGGTGGCAGGATCAGATCATCGGCACCACCGACTACAAGGGCGAGGAAGCCAAGATCGACCCGGACAAGCTGGGCCGCAACCATGTGTACTTCCTGCCCTACCTGATGGGGGAGCGCAGCCCCATCAACGACACCGACGCCCGGGCAACCTTTATCGGCATGACCATGGACACCTCCCGGGCGGACATGACCCAGGCCATGCTGGAAGGGGTGGCCTTTGCCATCCGGGACAGCTTTGAGGTGGCCCGCAGCCTGGGGATCGAGATTCCCCGCTCGAACATCTGCGGCGGCGGTTCCAAGTCCGCCTTGTGGAAAACCATCCTGGCCAACGTGCTGGGCATTCCCCTGGACACGGTGGCCACCGAACAGGGCCCCGGCTACGGCGCGGCGATGCTGGCCATGGTGGCCTGCGGGCAGTTCGGCTCGGTGCGGCAGGCCGCCGACGCGCTGGTGCGGATCCAATCCACCGTGGAGCCCGACCCGGCCCTGGTGGCCCGCTACAACGACCGGTACGCCCGGTTCAAAAAAATCTATCCCGCCTGCCGGGAACTGTTCCCCCAGCTGATGTGAAAGGAGCACTGCTTCATGAAGATCTATTCCGTACATGACAAAGAGTTCACCCCCTACGGCCATGTGGTAACGGGGCTGGACACCACCGAACTGCTGGATGCCCTGGCCCGCACCCCGCTGCCGGAAACCGGCACCGGCTACTGCCCGGAGGAGGAAGAACTGCAGGAGTTGCCGGTGACCGTGCAGGTCAGCGAGCATCTCTACGGCGGGATGCCGGTGCAGATGGGCTGGTGCAACGGCCGCAACACCAGGCTGAACTGCCTGGAGTACCACCGGGACAGCGAGTTCAACCTGGGCACCGAGGACTTTATCCTGCTGCTGGCCCGGCAGGAGGAGATTGAAAACGGCAAGCTGGACACCGGCAAGGTAAAGGCGTTCCGGGTGCCCGCCGGGGTACTGGTGGAGGTATACGCCACCACCCTGCATTACGCCCCCTGCCACACCGACCCGGCCAAGGGGTTCCGGGTGCTGGTGGCGCTGCCCGCGGGCACCAACACCGAAAAGCCGGACATCCGCCCGCTGACCGAGGAGGACAAGCTGCTGCGGGCCTGCAACAAGTGGCTGCTGGCCCATCCGGATTCCGCCGAAGCCGCCGACGGGGCCTATGTGGGCCTGACCGGCGAAAACATCGATATTGCCGACCTGCTGTAAACAAGGAAAGGAGAATCCTGACTATGAATATTCCCGAAGTAAAGCTTGGCATCGTGGCCGTTTCCCGCGACTGCTTCCCCATCGCCCTGTCCACCCAGCGCCGCCAAAACATCGTGGCCGCCTACGGCGAGGGCCTGTATGAGTGCCCCGTGACGGTGGAGAACGAGGCCGACGCGCTGAAAGCCCTGGAGGATGTAAAGGCCCACGGGGTCAACGCGCTGGTGGTGTTCCTGGGCAACTTCGGCCCCGAGACCCCCGAGACCCTGCTGTGCCAGAAGTTCGACGGCCCCACCATGTACGTAGCCGCGGCGGAGGGCGACGGCGACCTGATCAACGGCCGCGGCGACGCCTACTGCGGCGTGCTGAACTGCTCCTACAACCTGGGCATGCGCCATCTGAAGGCCTACATTCCCGAGTACCCGGTGGGCTCCGCCGAGGAGTGCGCCGCCATGATCCGGGAGTTTGTGCCCATCGCCCGGGCCATCATCGGCGTGAAAAACCTGAAAATCATCACCTTCGGCCCCCGGCCCCAGGACTTCTTTGCCTGCAACGCCCCCATCAAGGGCCTGTACGAACTGGGCGTGGAGATCGAGGAAAACAGCGAGCTGGATCTGCTGGTGGCCTACAAGGCCCACGCGGGTGACGGGCGTATCCCCGGCGTGGTGGCCGAGATGAAGGCCGAGATGGGGGAGAACACCTACCCCGACCTGCTGGAGCGGATGGCCCGGTTTGAGCTGACCCTGCTGGATTGGGCCGAGGCCCACAAGGGTGCCCGCCAGTACGTGGTGTTTGCCGACAAGTGCTGGCCCGCTTTCCCGGAGCAGTTCGGCTTTGAGCCCTGCTATGTGAACTCCCGCCTGGCGGCCCGGGGCATCCCGGTGGCCTGTGAGGTGGACATCTACGGCGCGCTGAGCGAGTACATCGGCGCCTGCGTCACCGGCGACGCGGTGACCCTGCTGGACATCAACAACTCGGTGCCGCCCTACATCTACGACGAGGAGATCGGCGGCAAGTTCAACTACACCCTGAAAGACACCTTCATGGGCTTCCACTGCGGCAACACCCCCAGCTGCAAGATGTGCAGCGGCTGCGCGGTGAAGTACCAGCTGATCCAGAACCGCCTGCTGGAGAACGGCGGCACCCCCGATTTCACCCGCGGCACCCTGGAGGGCGACATCGCCCCCGGCGACATCACCTTCTACCGCCTGCAGTGCGACAGCGAGGGCAACCTGCGCAGCTACATCGCCCAGGGCGAGGTGCTTCCGGTGGCTACCCGGTCTTTCGGCGGCATCGGCATCTTTGCCATCCCGGAGATGGGCCGGTTCTACCGCCATGTGCTGATCCAGAAGCGTTACCCCCATCACGGGGCGGTGGCCTTTGCCCACTGCGGCAAGGCGCTGTTTGAGGTATTCAAGTACCTGGGCGTGGCCGACATTGCCTGGAACCAGCCCAAGACCCTGCCCTACCCCACCGAGAATCCCTTCGCGTAACCGAAGTCAGCGGCCAGACCGGCGGGCCCGTTTGGTCCCGCCGGTTTTTTCATACCAAACGCAGAAAACCCGCCCCCTTGCGGGAGCGGGCCGGGTTTGTTATGCTCAGGGCAGATAGGCGGCCATGGGGCCGTAGTACACGAAGGCGTGGAGGGTGAAGTTGCAGGACACCTGCAGCCAGCACAACAGCACGCCGGCGATGATACCGGGGATGTAGGGGTTGTTGCACCGCTTGAACAGCCGCCGGATCAGGATCACCGCCACCGGGAACACCGGGATGGCGTTGATGGTGTAGGTATAGGTATAGGTGGAGCCGAACACAAAGGGCTTGACGCCGCTCTTCACGTACAGCCAGTAGCCGATCACGGTGATCAGCAGAGCGGGCAGGGTATTCATGACCGCGAAGAACAGATCGTTGACCCACTCCGGCTCGTTGGCGATCTTGCAGTGATAGGCGCTGTTCAGCGCGATGGACACCGCCAGCCCGAACACCAGATACAGCGGCAGGTAGGCGAAGAAGGTGGTCAGGTTGTACAGCGGGATGTTCTTCAGACCCCAAAAGTAGTAGTGGTAGTCTACCTTGAACAGGTTGTTGGCCACCCATACGATGCCGAACACCACCGCGCAGCCGCCCAGGGCCACCAGGATGCTGGCCAGGAACTGCTTGATGGGGATGCGCAGGCCCCAGCTGCGCAGGGTAGCGCCGGTCTTGCGGGCATAGAGCGCGTAGGACACAAAGGACGTGATCAGCATGAACACGCCGTTGGCCAGCGCCCACAGAGCGTAGATGTTGCTGGGCTGCTGGGGGAACAGCTCGCTGCAGCAGTAGCCGAAGCCCATAAAGAAGATGGCGCTGATGCTGCAGAAGGCAAATACGCAGTTCAGCACGGTCAGCACCCAGAACCAGACCTTGCCGGTCTTGTCCGGGGCGGGGCGCAGCTCGGCGTTTTCGCCGGGGGCCACGCAGGCAAACACCGGCAGCTTGACCAGGCAGCCCACCGCAAAGACGCAGCTCATCAGCACGCCCAGCATACCCAGCAGGTTGCAGACGGTCAGCGGCACAAACACCTGCTTCTGGCCCAGGATGTAGTTCGGGGCTTCAAAGCTGTCCTGGAAGAAGTCCACCAGGGCGGCCAGGGCATTGGAACCGCCCTGGGGCTTGGGATGGATCTCCTTGGCGGCGGTGACCCGGCGGAACACGGTCTGGCCGTCGATCTCGGCGGTGTAGGTGTGGCCGGGAACCACGCTGTCGCCCTCAAAGGCGGAGGGGTCCTGGCCAAAGGCGAACAGGCTCTTGGCCTGCTCGGTGCTCAGCCACTGCTGGGTGGTGAGGGGCTGGCCGGCGGCATCGTTGCCCTTGAAGTACACATGGTCATACAGGGTGAAGTAGACCCCGAAGTCCCGGGCGCCGTAGATGTTGGCCCAGTTGCCCTCCGCGTCGGTGTACACCGGCTCGGAAGAAACCAGATAAATGGCCGAGATCAGGCCGGTGCCCTGCTCGTCGTCCAGGCGCACGCAGTTGTTGGAGGCCTGGCCGCCGGCGGAGTGACCCGCCACGCCGATCTGGGTCTTGTCCACGTAATCCAGCGTACCGGCGTACCGCACCGCCGCAAAGGCGCCGTAGGCGTCGCTGGTGTTGTAGGGCCCCATATAGGTGGCCACGTCGGTAATCTCGGAATCGCCGTGGTTGAGCATATCCGGCAGGATCACCACAAAGCCCCGGCGGGCCAGCTCAATGCCGTACTGGGCATAGCTTTCCTTGTTGACCGTCAGGCCATGGGTGAATACCACCGCGGGGGCGGGATTTTCGGCGGTGGCGGAATCGGGCTTGTACACCCGGGCCGCCACCCGGCTGCCGCCGGAGGTGTACAGGTCCACATCGGTGATGGACACCTTGCCCCAGTCGTGCAAAATCGCACTGGAGAGCAGGGTGAACACCAGGGTAAACAACAGCGCGAACACCAGGCCGCGCTGCGCCGTCAAGCGTTTTTTCTTCACGTTGTTCCTCCTTGTTTCGGGTAAATGTTTCGGCCCTTTCATTATAGCCGGGCCCAACCGGCGAAGCATATACATAAAAGGGCGGATTCCTAGCAAAAGAGGACATCCCTGTCATTTTTTCCAGATTTGGTATTGCAGTTGTCAAAATTTTTGTGTTTTTGTTCCCCGCACTGGGGGTAAGGAGGCGCGTTATGGAGATTCAGGAATCGCTTCGGCTGTGCCGGTCGGCGCTGTTTCAGGGGCCGGGGCCGGTGCGGCTGCCCGCCCCCGAGCC
This sequence comes from uncultured Gemmiger sp., assembly GCA_944386225.1. Lineage (GTDB taxonomy): Bacteria > Bacillota > Clostridia > Oscillospirales > Ruminococcaceae > Gemmiger_A. The sequence goes on along the minus strand of CALXAH010000004.1, from coordinate 45,403 downwards.
GGGCGGGTACGGGTTTGCGCTGCTGCGGGCGGGTACCGGCTGTTTTGTTCGGGAGGGACGCACCCTGTGCTGCGGCATCAACCAGCTGCTGCTTGTGCCCCCGCGGGAGGGCCCGCTGCTGGCGCCCTGCGCCGGTTCGCCTCCGCTGGAGGTGCTGACGGTACAGTACGGGCCGTCGGCGCTGCGGCGGCTGGCCGACGCGGATCCGGACATGGCGGGTTTTCTGGCCCGGCTGCCGGATCAGTGCCGGGTGATACCGCTGCCGGACAGCCTGGCCATGCTGCTCAAACAGCTTACCTGCGTACTGCTGCACCAGCAGAAGCAGCCGGAATTTGCCGATGGCATCTACCAGCAGGGCCTGCTGACCCTGATTGCGGTACTGCTGGCCCGGGCCTGCCACCAGGCCCGGCCCCCGGAAAGCGCACCCGATCCGGGCGCGGTACCGCTGGACTCGATCCTGGGCTATATCGGCTCCCATCTGACCGAGGATCTGTCGCTGGAGGCACTGGAAAAACAGTTTTCGGTAAGCCGCCGCCATATCCAGCGGCGGTTCAAAGCGGCCACCGGGCTGACGGTGCATGAATACATCATCCGCATGAAGCTGGACCGATGCAAGCCGTATATCCTGCAGGGGCTGCCCATCAACCAGGTGTACCGAGTGGCAGGGTTCGGCGGGTACAACCACTTTTTCCGGGCATTCCGCAAAGAGTTCGGCATGACCCCCAAGGAATATTACCGCCAGGCGGCGGAAAAGGCATAAAAATCCGGCGCGTCCGATGTGCAGGACGCGCCGGATTTCTTGTTTGCTGCCGGGCTGTTATACCCGTTTGAGAAAAGACCGCCGCCGGTCGCCCAGGTCAATGCCCCGGGCCAGTTCTTCCAGAAACGCCTGGATGCGTTCCCGGTCGGCGGGGGTCATCTGAGCCAGCAGGGCAAAGGCGGGCTGCCATTCCCGGGCAATCAGTTCGCTGTTTTTGCAGTACAGCTCCCGCCCCGCTTCGCTGGGCAGCAGGATGATCTCTTTGCGGTTGTCCGCCCGCTTGTACCGCTCCACCAGCCCTTTTTCCACCAGGGTCTTTACATACTTGGAAAAATTGCTGGCCGGTATCCCCAGCTTTTCCGCCAGGGTGGCCATATTGTAGTTTTCCCCTTCAAATTCCAGGATGCATTCCAGCGTCTGCCATTCCTGGGCGGAGAGCGCCGCACCCTCCCCGCTGGAAAACCGGTCAGCCTGGTTATGGGCATACAGATTGGCATACCGCATCAATCCCCGCACAATTTCCCGGTTTTCGCCCATCCATTCCAGTTTCATACGGTCACCGTCTCCTTGCTGTATTGCGGCTTGTTCGCCTCTGATTTCCAGTATAACAAAAACTATCCTTGCGGGAGAAGTGGCAAGATGCCAAGAAAGCAGAAAAAAGTCTGTGAATTTTTCATATTGTACAGCGTGGAATAAAATAGTACAATATTAACTATAGTCGGATGCAGATACGCGGACGGAGAGCTAGGCATCGCACGATGGATACATCGCTGTGATGTTTTTCTTTTTGTGGCGGGAAGAACACCGTCCGCATGTCCCAAAACAAAAGCAAAAGGAGGAATTGTATGAAACCGAAACCCGAACGCTTCTGGTCGCTGAAAACGAGGAAAAGCTGCCTGCGGATGTTGCTGATCCTGCTTTGCGGCATCCTTTTGTTCAGCCTGCTGGCTGCCGTTATTTCCTCGTCCGGAATGCAGGTCAAGATCTCCCATCTAAAAATCGATGCACGGGGCGCAGAACTGGACATGGACCTGTACGCGCCCCGCGGCGTCTCCGACACCGATCAGCTGCCCTGCGTAATCCTGGCGCACGGACGGGGCGCCACCAAGAACGTGGCACGGGGATTTGCGGAAGAGCTGTCCCGCCGGGGCTACGTGGTGCTGAATGTGAACGCCTACGGCATGGGGCTGAGCGAACAGCCCGCCCGGGATGAGGGCGGCAACGGCGTGGACGGGTTCAGCTTTGGGAACGGCCCCTTCGGCCTGTACGACGCGGTGAACTTTGCCCGCACGCTGACCTATGTGGACGCCACCCGCATCGCCCTGCTGGGGCACTCCTTCGGCAGCAGCCGCAGCAGCGCCACCGCCGTGATGGACGCGGGCTACTACACCCTGAACGATCAGCTGATCAACATTCTGGCGGACACCTTTGGGCAGAGTTTCACCGAGGCGGAGATCGCCCAGGACGCGGATGAACTGGCGGCCCAGCGGCTGAACGCCGATCAGATGACCTATTATGAGGCCCTGCGGGACGAGACCGTGGAGACCTACAATACCCGGGTGAACACCATCATCCTGACCGGCGCCAGCGGCGGCCCCGCCCCCGCCGAGGTAGAGGTAGCCGGCCATACCGTGACCCGGGAGTGCCAGGTGAATGTGACCGTCATCGCCGGCATGTACGACTCGCTGGGCCCCGGCGCCACCTGGCTGGAGGACGGCACCACCACCGCAATGGGCGAACCCTACAAGAAACAGGATACCTGGTACGCCATCTCCACCGACGGGCAGACCTACACCGAGCTGGGCGGCCTGACGGACATCTCCACCGACGATACCCCGGCCCTGGCGGAGGCTCTGGCCAGCCGCACCGCCCGGATCACCTGCTACAATCCGGAGTCCCACTCCAAACAGTATTTCTCCAGCGCCACCAACGCGGACGCGGTGCGCATTCTGGAGCAGGCTTTCGGCTACAACAACGGCGAACTGGCCGACCCGGCTACCCAGCCCATCGACGCGGCCCAAAACATCTGGTGGCTGCGGGCGGTGTGCAACCTGTGCGCCATGCTCTGCATGATCGCGGCCCTGTTCCCGCTGACCGGGCTGCTGCTCTCCGCCCCGTTCTTCCAGAGCTGCCGGCTGCCTGAGGGCAAGCCCGCCGCCCCTGCCTGGGGCAAAGCCATGGGATGGGTCTTCTCCGCCGCCGCGGTGGTCATCACGGTGGTGGCCCTGTACCAGGCCAATCTCGGCGGTCCGGTCTGGGCCGGCATGCAGAAACGCATCCTGCCCAACGTATTCCGCCTGGTCACCACCAGCGCCATTGCCGACTGGTTTGTCGTCTGGCTGGCGGGCGGTTCGGCCCTGCTGCTGGCGGTCAAGATGCTGTACACCAAGCGCAAAACCGGTCAGTGGGGGCTGGCCCGCTACAACCTGCGCACCCCCCTCAAGCCCTTCGGCAAGACCCTGCTGATCGGTGTGCTGTGCATTCTGTTTGCCAACATGGCCCTGGTCATGATCGAACGGCTGTTCAACCAGGATTTCCGTTTCTGGCAGATGATGTTCACCGAAATGAAGACCGAGCACTGGCTGGTAGTGGCCCTGCCTTATGTGGTGTTGTTCTTTGTACTTTACCTGGTGCTGGGCCTGGCGGTCAATTACGGTGCCGACGATTCCCGTCCGGAAGCCCGTGAGATGATCTGCACGGTTGTGATAAACTCCCTGGGTGTCTGGGGGCTGTGCCTGTTCTGCTATGTGATGTGGTTCATCAACTGGCAGGGCGCGGCCATCAGTGATTTCACCCTTTCCTACTCCATGCTGCTGTTCGTGCCGGTCACGGTGTATATCTCCCGCAAGATGTACAAGCTGACCCACGGCCTGTGGCTGGGCGCCTTTGTGAACGCCTGCCTGCTGGCTTGGAGCCTGGTCAGCAGCGCCGGCATTGCCGACAGCTACTACGGTCAGGGCATCCTCTCCGTGCTGTTTGGTGTCTGATCGTTCTCTTCTTCCTCCCGGTATAAACGCCGAGCCCCGGCGCACACATGGTGTGCGCCGGGGCTCGGTACGTTATTGCGAGACTTACAGCAGGCTGCGGTACAACGCGGCGATCTCCTCCACGCTGGTGTCGCGGGGGTTGCCGGGACGGCAGGCGTCGGCGTAAGCGCTCTCGGCCAGGAACTGCACGTCCTCGTCCTTGACGATGGCCTTCAGGTCGGCGGGGATGCCCACGTCGGCGGAGAGCTGCTTCACCGCGTCCACGGCGGCCTTGACGTACTCGTCGCGGGTCATGCTGTCCACGCCCTCAACGCCCATGGCGCGGGCGATCTCCCGGTACTTTTCGCCGGTGGCGGGGGCGTTGTACTCCATGATGGTGGGCAGCAGGATGGCGTTGGCCACACCGTGGGGGGTGTCATACACGGCGCCCAGGCTGTGGGCCATGCTGTGCACGATGCCCAGGCCCACGTTGGAGAAGCCCTGGCCGGCAATATACTGGGCCAGCGCCATGCCTTCGCGGCCCTCGGCGGTGTTGGCCACGGCGCCGCGCAGGTACTTGGAGATCAGGCGGATGGCTTCCAGATGGAACATATCGGTCATTTCCCAGGCGCCCTTGGTGATGTAGCCCTCGATGGCGTGGGTCAGGGCGTCCATGCCGGTGGCGGCAGTCAGGCCCTTGGGCATGCTGCTCATCATGTCGGGATCAACAACGGCCACTTCGGGGATATCGTTGGTGTCCACACAGACGAACTTGCGCTTTTTCTCCACGTCGGTGATGACGTAGTTGATGGTGACCTCGGCGGCGGTGCCGGCGGTGGTGGGCACGGCGATGGTGAACACCGCGTGCTTCTTGGTGGGGGCCACGCCTTCCAGGCTGCGCACGTCGGCAAACTCCGGGTTGTTGGCGATGATGCCCACGGCCTTGGCAGTGTCCATGGAAGAGCCGCCGCCGATGGCGATGATGCAGTCGGCGCCGGAAGCGGTGAAGGCGGCCACGCCGCTCTGCACGTTCTCAATGGTGGGGTTGGGCTTGATGTCGCTGTACACTTCGTAGGCGAAGGAAGCCGCATCCAGCAGGTCGGTGACCTTGGCGGTAACGCCGAACTTGATCAGATCCGGGTCGGAGCAGACAAACGCCTTCTTGTAGCCGCGGGCGGTCAGCTCGGGCAGGATGTTTTCGATGGCGCCCTTGCCATGGTAGGAAATGGTGTTCAGAACAATGCGATTGGCCATGATAATCGTCTCCTTCTTTTATGGCAACACCGCACAATTCACGGCGACCGCCTCAGGCGGCGTATCACACCAAAATTTCCCGTGATATTTTCCAAAAATGCTCGCTGATCCACCAAGGATCAGCTGCGCTTTTTGCTTCATCTCACAAAAAATTTTCCGGTGTGCTCCACCACCTGGAATTCTGCGGTGCTGCCTTATTTCGGCGGGCGGTTTGCGCCCTCTTTGTTGTCAGTATAACAATCTTTTTTCCGACATTTCAAGTTACAGATACGCCGGTGTGTAACATCGTGCGAGGTTTTTCAAAATCGACACAAAAACGCCCGGAACCGGGGATACGGGCCGGTTCCGGGCGCAAAGTTTCAGGCTTCGGGATGCAGGTCCCGCAACAGGGATTCCAGGCGGGCGGGCATGGATTCGATGAGAAGTTCCACTATCTGTTCGGGGCTGCGTTTCATGCCGCCCACCGCCCAGCGGGCGGTCATTTCGATGGAGCCGCGGCAGTACATTTCCAGCAGAAAAGCGGTGTCGCTGTCCAGCGGCGCGGCGGTTTTGCGGGTGATGATGTCGCTGTAAAAACGGTAGATGTACTCGTAGTCGTACCGCATGAGGGAATTGGCGTCGTCGCTGCCGAAAGCACAGGCAAAAAAGCTCTGTTCCGCCTTGATGAACCGGAACTTGTTCAGCAAACCTTCCCGCAAGGTCAGGCTGACCCCCATCTCCTGAAAGGATTGTTCCACCAGGCGTTCAAAGTACCAGTTGACCAGGTCGTATTTGTCCAGAAAACAGCGGTAGAAGGTCTGGCGGCTGACACCGGCGGCTTCGGTGATCTGCTTGACGGTGATCTTGTCCAGCGGTTCGCTGCGCACCAGCGTCTTGAGACCTTCCGCCAGCCGGTACCGGGCCCCGTCCTGCTTTTCCATCCTGCTCGCCTCCCGCGCGTTTTCTTTTATTATACCAGAAAGGCCGGGAATGTGCCAATATGAAGCAAATCCGGGGGAGATAACATCTCCCCCGGGCCCCCTGGAAATCATGGCCGAATATCTTCGGCCATAGGAATTTTATACATAGATAAAGCCGGTGCGTAATCCTTTTACGCACCGGCTTTATTATACTTTATTTTCCCCAAGGGCCGGAGTATTCCGGCCCTGATTTCCGGGGTCTGGGGGGACGTTGTCCCCCCAGATCAGCCCTCACAGCAGCGCCTTGGCCTGGCGGGCGATGTTGTCGGCGGAAAGGCCGAACTGGGCCAGCAGCTCGGCGGCGGGGCCGGAATGCCCGAACTCGTCGTTGACGCCTACCCGCTTGACCTTGCAGGCCAGACCCGCCTCGGCGATGGCGGCGCAGACCGCTTCGCCCAGGCCCCCGATCACCGAATGCTCCTCGCAGGTCACGATATGCCCGCACTCGGCGGCGGCTTTCAGCACCAGTTCGGTATCCAGGGGCTTGATGCTGCACAGGTTGATCACTCGGGCGCTGATGCCCTCGGCAGCCAGCTGTTCCGCCGCCCCGAGCGCCTCGGCGGTCATCAGGCCAGTGGCGATCAGCGCCACGTCGGAACCTTCCCGCAGGGTCTCGCCCTTGCCGATTTCGAATTTGTAATTCGCTTCGTCGTGGATCACCGGCACCGCCAGCCGCCCGAACCGCAGATACACCGGGCCCTCGTGCTCATAAGCGGCCTTGACCGCCGCCTTGGCCTCCACGTCGTCGGAGGGGCAGAGCACCACCATGCCGGGGATGGAGCGCATCAGGGCGAAATCCTCGCAGCACTGGTGAGACGCGCCGTCCTCGCCCACCGAGATACCCCCGTGGGTGGCGCCGATCTTCACATTCAGACGGGGATACCCCACCGAGTTGCGCACCTGCTCAAAGGCGCGCCCGGCCGCGAACATGGCAAAGCTGGAGGCAAAAGGCACCAGCCCCATAGCCGCCATACCGGCCGCCACGCCGATCATGTTCTGTTCCGCGATACCGCAGTCAAAATGCCGCTCCGGGAACGCTTTCTTGAATACGCCGGTCTTGGTGGCGGCCGCCAGATCCGCGTCCAGCACCACCAGATCGGGATGGGCCGCGCCCAGTTCCACCAGAGCCGCGCCGTAGCTGTCCCGGGTGGCGATCTTCTTCACATCGCTCATTCCTGTACCGCCTCCCATCGTGCCAGCTCGGCCTGCAGTTCGGCCATGCCCTGGGCGTATTCCGCATCGTTCGGGGCCTTGCCGTGCCAGCCCACCTGGTTCTCCATAAAGCTGACCCCTTTGCCCTTGGTGGTGTACATCAGGATCACGCTGGGCCGCTCCTTTTCCGCCCGGGCGGCGGCAAAAGCCGCCTCCAGCTGGGCAAAGCTGTGGCCGTCCACCGTCTGCACAAAGAATCCGAACGCCCGGAACTTGTCCTCCAGCGGCGCCGGGTTCATCACCTGGCTGACCGGCCCGTCGATCTGCAGGCCGTTGTTGTCCACGATCAGGCACAGGTTATCCAGCTTGTAGTGGGCCGCGAACATGGCCGCCTCCCACACTTCACCCTCCTGCAGCTCGCCGTCCCCCAGCAGGGCGTAGACCCGCAGATCCTTGCCCTGATACTTGGCCGCCTTGGCCATGCCGCAGGCCGCGCTGATGCCCTGGCCCAGGCTGCCGGTGGACATATCCACACCCGGCACCGTGTTCATGTTGGGATGGCCCTGCAGATAACTGTCCGTATGGCGCAGGGTGGGCAGGTCGCTCTCCGGGAAAAAGCCCCGCAGTGCCAGCGCCGCGTACAGGCCCGGCGCGGAATGCCCCTTGGACAGCACAAACCGGTCCCGGTCGGCCCAATGGGGATTGGCCGGGTCAATCTTCATTTCGGAAAAATACAGCCAGGTGAGCAGATCGGCGGCAGACAGGCTGCCGCCCGGATGCCCCGCTTTGGCCCCGTGGGTGGCGGTGAGTACCCCCATCCGCACCCGGGCCGCCAGCATCCGCAGCTCCCGTTCTCGTTCTGCCGTCATATCATTCACCAAACACTTTCACATAGTCGGCCTTGAACTTCTCAATGCCGGAATCGGTCAGGGGGTGTTTGGTCATCTGCTCGATGACCTTGTAGGGCACGGTGGCGATGTCCGCGCCGGCCAGGGCGCAGTCGGTCACATGGATGGGATTGCGCACGCTGGCCGCGATGATCTGGCAGTTGATGTCCGGGTAGTTGGCGAAAATCGCCGCGATGCTCTCGATCAGGTCAATGCCCGGCTGGCTGATGTCGTCCAGCCGCCCCAGGAACGGGCTTACGTAGGTGGCGCCCGCCCGGGCCGCCAGCAGCGCCTGGTTGGCCGAGAAGATCAGGGTGCAGTTGGTGGGGATGCCCTCGGCACTCAGCACCTTGATGGCCTTCAGGCCCTCCACGGTCATGGGGATCTTCACCACCATATGGGCAGGATCCAGGGCGTAGATGGCACGGCCTTCCTCGATCATGCCGGCCGCGTCGGTGGTGGTGGCCTTTACCTCACCGGAGATGGGGCCGTCCACGATGGTGGCGATCTCCGCCAGGGTCTGGGCGTAGTCCCGGCCCTCCTTGGCGATCAGGCTGGGGTTGGTGGTGACGCCCGCGATCACGCCCATATCGTTGGCGGCGCGGATCTCGTCCACATTGGCGGTATCAATGAAAAAACGCATTGTATATTTCTCCTTATTTCTTCTGTCCGTAATATGCATTGGGCCCGTGCTTGCGCATGAAGTGCTTTTCCACCACATGGGCGGGGGCGGGGGGCGCGTCCGGGCTGACCAGACGGGTATAGGCGGCCATCTTGGCCACCTCCTCCAGCACCACCGCGTGGTACACCGCCTGGGCCGGGCTCTTGCCCCAGGTAAAGGGGCCGTGGCTGTGGCAGATCACCGCGGGCACATACACCGGGTCGATGCCCCGGGCGGCAAAGGTCTCGATGATCACCTTGCCGGTGTTCTTCTCGTAGTCCTCGTCCAGCTCCTCACGGGTCAGGTGACGGGCGCAGGGCACCGGGCCGTAGAAGTAGTCCGCGTGGGTGGTGCCGTAGCAGGGGATATCCCGCCCGGCCTGGGCCCAGGCCACCGCGTAGGGGCTGTGGGTGTGCACCACGCCGCCGAGAGCCGGGAAGGCCTTGTACAGTTCCAGATGGGTCTTGGTATCGCTGGAGGGGTTCAGATCGCCCTCCACGATATGGCCGTCCAGATCCAGCACTACCAGCTTGTCGGGGGTGAGTTCCTCATACTCCACGCCGGAGGGCTTGATGACCACCAGGCCCTGCTGGCGGTCAATGCCGGACACATTGCCCCAGGTATAGGTCACCAGCCCGCGGCGGGGCAGTTCCATATTGGCCTCATAAACGGCCTGTTTCAGTTGTTCCAGCATAGGCGGCTCCTTATTTCAGCTTCCAGGCCAGGTCGGACAGGAACAGGTCGTGCTCCAGGCTTTCCACGGTGGTGTCCTTGCCGATGTGCACGAACTCGATATCCATCATCCGGGCCCAGTCCCGCATCTGCTCGGCGGTCACGTCGTAGCTGAGCACGGTGTGGTGGGCGCCGCCGGCGGTGATCCAGCATTCCAGACCGGTGGTCAGATCGGGCATGGCTTTCCACATGACCCGGGCTACCGGCAGGTTGGGCATGGGCATGATGGGCTTGACGCACTGGATATCCTGGCAGATCAGGCGCAGGCGGCCGCCCATGTCGATCAGGCTGACCACAATGGCCGGGCCCTCGTGACCCTCAAACACCAGACGGGCGGGCGGTTCCCGGTCGCCGATGCCCAGGGGATGCACCTCGATGCGGGGTTTGGCCGCGGCCACGCTGGGGCAGACCTCCAGCATATGGGCGCCCAGGCTGTACTCGTTGCCCGGCTCCAGATGGTAGGTGTAGTCCTCCATGAAGGCGGTGCCGCCACTCTTGCCCTCGCTCATGGCTTTCAGGATGGCGGTCATGGCGGCCACCTTCCAGTCGCCCTCGCCGCCGTAGCCGTAGCCCTGGGCCATCAGGTGCTGGCTGGCCAGGCCCGGCAGCTGCTTCATGCCGTACAGATCCTGGAAGGTATTGGAGAAGGCAAGGCACCCCTCGGCGTCCAGCATCTTCTTCATGGCGATCTCTTCCCGGGCCTGGTAGCGCACGGTGGCCAGGTCGTCGGTGGCGAAGTCATACTGGGCCTTGTACTCGTCCATCAGCGCGTCGATCTCCGCTTCGGTGACCGCGTCCATGGTCTCCACCAGCTGGCCCACCGGCCAGGTGTTCACCTGCCAGCCCAGCTTGGTCTGCACCTCCACCTTGTCGCCCTCGGTGACGGCCACCTCCCGCATGTTGTCGCCGAAGCGCATGACCTTCAGCTCCTTGCTGACGGCCACGCCCACGGCGGCGCGCATCCAGTCGCCCAGACGATCCTGCACGGCCTCGTCCTGCCAGTAGCCGGCGATGACCTTGCGGGCGGCACGCAGCCGGGCCCCGATGAAGCCGTGTTCCCGGTCGCCGTGGGCGGCCTGGTTCAGGTTCATGAAGTCCATGTCGATCTCTTCGTTGGGGATGGTGCGGTTGTACTGGGTGGCAAAATGGCACCAGGGCTTCTGCAGATTGGCCAGGCCGTTGATCCACATCTTGCTGGGGCTGAAGGTGTGGCACCAGGTCACGATACCGGCGCAGGCCGGGTCGTAGTTGGCCTGGCGCACCACGTCGGTGATCTCCTTGTTGGTCTTGGCGGTGACCTTGTAGACCAGCTTGCAGGGCAGACGGCCGGAGGCGTTCAGCGCCTCGGTCATCTCGGCGGCGCGGGCGGCCACCGTCTCCAGCACTTCGGGGCCGTACAGGAACTGACTGCCCACCACAAACCAGAATTCGTACTGTTTCATGCTCATTGGTATGTACCTCCTGTCAGCGCAGCGCGTCCACGGCGGCTTTTTCCACCGGGATGCAGGCTGCGTAATCACGGATAAAGGCGGCAAAGCCCGCCCGGTCGGCTTCGTCGGGGGTCTGGGTGCTGCCGGCAGCCCCCGCGAACACGACGGCGTTCAGCCAGTCTTCCAGGGTCTGGCCTTCCTGTTTGTTCAGCCGGTAGAGGGCCAGCAGGGCCATGCCCCAGGGGCCGCCCTCGCCGGCGGTCTCCATCACCGACACCGGCACCCCCAGCGCCCCGGCCAGCAGCTTCTGGCCCACCACGGGGGTTTTGAACAGGCCGCCGTGGCCCAGCAGGCTGTCCAGCTTGACCTGCTCTTTTTCCAGCAGGATGTCCATGCCCAGTTTCAGGGTGGCCATGGTGGAATACAGCTGCGCCCGGGCAAAGTTGGCCAGGGTGAGTTTCGCCCCCGGACGGCGCACAAACAGCGGCCGCCCCTCGTCCAGGCCGGTGACCGGCTCGCCGGAATAGTAGTTGAAGTTCACAAGACCGCCGCAGTCGGCGTCACCCTCCAGCGCTTTCTGGTAGAACAGGTCATAAAGGGCGGGTTTGGCCAGCGGCGCGCCGGCGGCTTCGGCCATCTGGCCCAGCAGCCTGACCCAGGCGTCCAGGTCGGAGGTGCAGGTGTTGCAGTGCACCATGGCTACCGGACGGCCGGTGGGGGTGGTGACCATGTCGATCTCCGGGTACACCCGGGACAGGGGCTTTTCCAGTACCGCCATGGCGAACACGCTGGTGCCCGCGGACACATTGCCGGTGCGGGCGGCCACGCTGTTGGTGGCCGCCATGCCGGTGCCCGCGTCGCCTTCCGGCGGGGCCATCACCGCGCCGGGGGCCAGGGTGCCGGTGGGGTCCAGCCGCTTTGCGCCGGCCTCGGTCAGGCGGCCCGCGTCGGCCCCGGCGGGCAGCACCCGGGGCAGGATGTCCCGCAGGGTGTAGGGCAGGGAGGCGGCTTTCAGCAGCTCGTCAAAGCTGGCCAGCATCCCGGCGTCGTAGTCGCCGGTTGCGCTGTCGATGGGGAACATGCCGGAGGCTTCGCCCACGCCCAGCACCTTTTCGCCGGTGAGCTGCCAGTGCACATAGCCCGCCAGGGTGGTCAGGTGGGCGATCTGGTTTACATGGGGTTCCCCGTTCAGCATAGCCTGATAGAGATGGGCGATGCTCCACCGCTGGGGAATGTTGAAGCCGAAGCGTTCGGTCAGGGCCTCGGCGGCCGGGCCGGTGGTGGTGTTGCGCCAGGTGCGGAACGCCGCCAGCTGCTGCCCGGCCCCGTCAAAGGGCAGGTAGCCGTGCATCATGGCGGACACGCCCAGCGCGCCCACCTGCCGCAGCGTTTCGCCGTACCGGGCCTTGTAATCCGCCGCAAGGCGGGCGTAGGCGTCCTGGATGCCCGCCCATACGTCGTCGAGATGGTAGGTCCAGCAGCCGTCCTCAAAACGGTTTTCCCAGTCGTGGGCGCCGCTGGCCAGCACCGAGCCGTCGGGGCCCGCCAGCACCGCCTTGATCCGGGTGGAGCCCAGTTCGATACCCAGGCCCGTGGAAGTTTTCAGAATCATGGTATCACCGCCTGTTCAGAATGGTTGGTTTGTATCGGCAGGCGGGCGGTTGACACAGCCGCCCGGCCTGGACTACTATAAAAGGGAATGTACGCAAAAGGAGCCAGTAACCTATGTACACGGTGTTTGACCGGGAGCAGCTTTCGGTGCTGCTGCGGGATTTTTATGAGCTGACCGGCCTGCGCACGGTGGTGTTCAACGCCGAGGGGGCGGATATCCTGTCCTATCCCAAGGCGCTGCCGGAGTTCTGCCGCCTGGTGCGCAGCAGCCCGGCGGGGTCGGCGGGATGCCGGCTGTGCGACCGGGGGGCCTGCGTGCAGGCCCGGCAGGAGCGCCGCCCGGTGATCTATCCCTGCCACGCGGGGCTGATCGAGGTGATCGCGCCCATCCTGGTGGACGGGGCGGCGGTGGGCTACCTGCTGCTGAGCCATATCGTGCAGGGGGCGGACGAAGAAGCGGAATGGGCCCAGGTACAGCAGCTGTGCGCGGGCTACGGGCTGGACCCGGAGACCCTGCGCCCGGCCTACGAGGCGCTGCCCCGCACCCCCTACCGCACCCTGCGGGCGGCGGCGGATCTGCTTTCGATGGCGGCGCGGGACGCCTGCCGGGCGGGGCTGGCGCGGCTGGCGCCGGACAGCCCGCTGCAGCGGCTGGACAACTATCTGGCGGAACATCTGGCCGAGGATCTGCCCTGCGAGCGGCTGTGCCGGGAGCTGAACATGAGCCGCACGGCCCTGTACCAGCTGGCGCGGCAGGCCTACGGCTGCGGCATCTCGGAACAGATCACCCGGCTGCGGGTGGCCCGGGCGCTGGAACTACTGGAAAACACCGATCTGCCCAACCGGGAGATCTGCCAGCGGGTGGGCATCCGGGATTACAACTACTTTTTCCGGGTGTTCCGCCGCCAGACCGGCTTTACGCCCCGGGCCTGGCGGGCAAGGCGGGCCGGGCAGGCCCTTACGCAACCAGTATACCCCGAAGCGGCGGCGGATGAATAGTACCGCCTGTTCCGGATACTGGACGATTGTTCATTTATTCTGATACAAATTCAAAACGGGAGGGCCCGCCGGGCCCTCCCGTTTTTGCGCGCGCGGCCCGCGGATGGGTTACTTGTTCTTGGCCTTGATGCGGGCAAAGACGCTCTGCAGCACGATGAAGAAGCACAGCAGCGCCGCGGTGAGGATGTTGGGCCAGGAACTGGCCAGTTTGCCGTTGGTTTTTACGATGGAGGAGATGGTGCCGTTGATCAGCACGCCCACAAAGGAGCCCAGCACGTTGCCCACACCGCCGGTGAGCAGGGTGCCGCCGATGACCGAGGAGGCGATGGCGTCCATCTCCAGGCCGGTGGCCTGCTGCACGCTGCCCTGCATGGTATTCAGGCAGTAGCAGATGCCGCCCACCGAGCACAGGAAGGAGGAGAGCATATAGGCCTTGAGCTTGGTTTTCTTCACGTCCAGGCCCATCATGGCGGCGGACTGTTCGCTGCCGCCCACCGCGTAGAGGGCGCGGCCGAACCGGGTGTACCGCAGCACCAGGAAGATGATTACCAGTACCAGCAGGGCCACGATGACACCCACCCGGATATAGGGCACCTGGATGATGCCTTTTTTGTTGGCGTAACCCAGGAAGGCGGGCAGGTTGATCTTGGCGTTGGCCCAGGCGTAGAAGGTGGCGTTGGCCTCCTGGGTGATGGACATCTGTTTGGTGGAGATCACCGCCGTCATGCCGCGGGCAAAGAACATGCCCGCCATGGTGACGATAAAGGGCTGGATGTTCAGATAGCTGACGCAGAAGCCCTGGAACAGGCCGAACACCACCCCGATGACCAGGATGGCCACCTCGCTGCCCCGGTTCAGGATGTCGATGATACGGCCGTAGAGCACGCCGTTGCGCACCGAGATGGTGAAGAAGTTGTAGAAAGCGTTGCCCTGGGCCAGGTCGTAGATGATGTTGGCGCAGAGCACCAGGATCACGCAGAACACCGGCAGGAACAGCTGCTTTCTGGTGAGTTGTTTGAGTTTATTCATCGTTCGTACCTCCCGCAATGGCGGCCATGACCCGCTCCTGGGTCAGTTCGCCATCCAGTTCGCCCACCTTGGCGCCGTCCCGCAGCACCGCCATCCGGTTGCAGGTGCGCAGCATCTCCTCAATTTCCGAGGAGATGAACAGGATGCTCTTGTCCTCGCCGGCCAGCTTGACAATCAGTTTCTGGATCTCGGTCTTGGTGCCCACGTCGATGCCGCGGGTGGGTTCGTCCAGGATCAGGAAATCCGGGTCGGTGGCCAGCCACCGGGCCAGGATGGCCTTCTGCTGGTTGCCGCCGGAAAGCTGCTTGATGGGGGTTTCCCGGCTGGCGGTCTTGATCTGCAGCAGGTCGATGTACCGGTCGGCGATCTCCTCCTGCTTGGCCCGGGGCAGCTGGCGGAACATGCCGCGCTTGGCCTGCAGGGCCAGGATGATGTTCTCCCGCACCGACAGATCCCCGATGATGCCCTCGGCCTTGCGGTCGTCCGGCAGCAGGCCCATGCCCAGGTTCATGGCGTCGATGGGCTGGGCCACCTTGTCGTCCTTGCCGTCCACCTTCAGGGTGCCGGTCTAAGCCCGGTCGGCGCCGTAGATGGCCCGGGCCAGCTCGCTGCGGCCGGAGCCCAGCAGGCCGGTCAGGCCGATGACCTCGCCCTTGCGGATGTCCAGGTCAAAGGGTTTGATGGTGCCCTTGTGGCTGATGCCCCGGGCCTCGATCTCCATCGGGGCGTCCCGGCGGGTGTCGAAGCCCTCGGGCTTGATCTCGGCCAGGTCGTCGAAGTCCTTGCCCATCATGGCGGCCACCAGCTTGGCCCGGGGCAGCTCCGCCACCGGGTACTCGCCCACCAGGGTGCCGTTGCGCAGCACGGTGATCCGGTCGCAGACCGCGTACACCTGCTCCAGGAAGTGGGTGACAAAGACGATGCCCCCCCTCGGCCTTCAGCTGGCGCATCATGGCAAAGAGCTTTTCCACCTCGCTGTCGTCCAGGGAGGAGGTGGGCTCATCCAGGATCAGCACCTTGCAGTCCATGTCCACCGCCCGGGCAATGGCGATCATCTGCTGCGCCGCCAGGGAGTAGTTCTCCAGGTTCTGGGTCACATCCACCTTGATATCCAGCCGCCTGACCAGCTCGGCGGCCCGGCGTACCATGGCCTTGCGATCCACGGTGCGCAGGGGGGTGAGGGGTTCCCGGCCGATGTACAGGTTTTCCGCCACGCTCAGGTTGGGGCAGAGGTTGACCTCCTGGTACACGGTGGAGATGCCCACCGAGATGGAGCTGGCCGCCCGCTACCGGATGAGCCGCCAGACGGTGCGGCATGCGCTGCAGCTGCTGGAGGAGGAGGGGCTGATCCAGCGCCGCCAGGGCAGCGGCAGCTTTTCCACCGGGCGGGCAGGGGACGCGCCCCGGCGGATCGCGGTGGTGTGCTCCTTTCTGGACGATTACATCTTTCCCACCATCCTGCACGACGCCCAGAGCGTGTTCAGCCGGGAGGGGTACTCCACCCTGGTATTCGCCACCGAAAACCAGGTGGGGGCCGAGCGGTCGATCCTGCAGAAGCTGCTGGCCCAGCCGGTGGCGGGTGTGCTGGCGGAGGGCAGCAAGACCGCGCTGCCCAGCCCCAACGCCCCCTTTACCGGCAGCTGCGCGCCCAGGGCACCCCGCTGCTGTTTCTGCACGGGGCCTGCGCCGAACTGGCGGACGCGCCCTGCATCTCGAACGACAACTACGCCGGCGGGTACATGCTGGCGCGGCATCTGATCGAGCGGGGGCACCGGAGCATCGCGGGCATTTTTAAAAGCGACGACGTGCAGGGCCCCCAGCGGCACCACGGCTGCGTAAGCGCCATACGGGACGCGGGGCTGGCTTTGCGGGACCGGGGCTTTCTGTGGTACGGCACCGAGGACCGGCTGGAGCTGGTGGACCGGAAGGACACCACCCTGCTGCGCCGGTTTCTGGAGGTGCGGCTGGACGGAGCCACGGCGGTGGTGTGCTACAACGACGAGATCGCCTTTCTGCTGATCCGGGAACTGCTGGCCATGGGGCGGCGGGTGCCGGAGGACGTGGCGGTGGTGAGCTTTGACAACAGCTACTACAGCCAGATCAGCCCCATCCCCATCACCTCGCTGCGGCATCCGGCCCCCCGCATGGGTCAGGTGGCCGCCGAACAGCTGCTGCGGATGCTGCGGGGCGGCCAGGCGGCCTCCCAGGCGCTGCCCTGGGAACTGATCGCCCGGGCCAGCAGCTGAACCCCATACACAGCAAGGCCCGCGCCGGTGAATACCGGCGCGGGCCTTGTTTTTTGCGTATGTGGCTGTCAGTAGGCGCGGGCGGCCAGCAGCTCGTCGGTGAACACCGCCTTCATGGATTCGGAGTTGGCCACCCGCCAGTCGGACTCCGCCCCCACCTGGCAGACCCCCACCAGGATCAGCGGCTCGGGGGGAACGCTTTCCGATGCGTCAGGGCGCCGGGCGCAGCCCGCCAGCAGCAGCGCCGCCGCCAGCGTCAGAACGATCAGTCGTTTCACTTGGCTCCTCCTTTTCTTCGGTGCGCCAGGGGATGCGCGCCGTTACGGTGGTGCCCACCCCCGGCCGGCTGTGGATGGTCAGGCCGTAGGGCTCGCCGAACATCAGCCGCAGCCGCTCGTGGATGGTGGACAGCCCGAAGCCTACCCGCTCGCCCTGTTCGATGCTGCGGGTGACCTGCTGCAGCCGCTCGGGGGTCATGCCCGCCCCGTCGTCGGTGACCTGCAGCCGGATGTCTCCGTCCTCCTCGGTGCCCAGAATGTAGATGTGGCCCATGCCCCGTTTCATCTTGATGCCGTGGTACAACGCGTTTTCCACCAGCGGCTGCAGGGTCAGCTTGGGCAGCCGCGCCCCGGCCAGCCGGTCCGGCAGGTCGATGGTATAGCGCAGGATATCCGCGTAGCGGGCCTGCTGAATCTGCAGGTAGCTGCGCACCTGGCTTTCCTCCTCCGCCAGGGTGATCACGTCCCGGCCCTTGCTCAAGGAATGGCGGAAGAAGTTGGACAGCTCCGACACCATCCGGGTGGCCTCCTCGTTTTTGCCCGCCTCGATCAGCCAGATGATGGTGTCCATGGTGTTGTAGAGGAAATGGGGGTTGATCTGGGCCTGCAGCAGCGCCAGCTCGGTATACAGCCGCACCCGCATCTCGCTTTGCAGGCTGTTCAGCTGCACCGCCCCGGCCACCGCCACGATGGACACCCCCACCGTGAGCACCAGCCGGCGCATCCGCCGCTGGATGGAGGCCGGGCGCCCGGCGCGCCGCCTCATGATTTTGCGCCCCCCGCGCGGTAGTCCCGGGGGGTGCAGCCCTGGGTCTTTTTGAACAGGAAGCTGAAATAATGGGGATCCCGGTAGCCCACGGCAAAGGCCACCTCGCCGGAGCGTTTGGCAGTGGTGCGCAGCAGCTCCTTGGCCTTTTCCATCCGTTTGCCGGTGACGTATTCGGTAAAGGTCTGGCCCATCTCCTGGCTGAACACCGCCGACAGGTAGTTGGCGCTGATGCTGATCTCCCGGGCCACCTGGTTCAGGGAAAGGGCCTCGTCGGTGTAGTGCTCGTCAATGTAGCAGACCGCCTGGCGCAGCAGGCTGCGGCCCTGGCGGTTGGAGGCGTTGTCCCGCAGGCGCACCGCTTCCAGCAGGATCTGGCGCAGCCCGCCCCGCAGCTCGGCGGGGGAGACGGTGCGGTCCACCAGCGCGTCCCGGATGCGCAGGTTGGGTTCGGAGAAGTTCCGGTCCACCCGGGGGCCCTCCGGCGGGGTGGAGAAGAAGGCGATGGCGTAGCTTTCGGCCCGGATGTCCAGCTCCAGCCGGTCGGCCTGCTCGTAGATCCGGGGCACGCTCAGCCGCCCGGCCGCCACCTGTTCCACAAACTGCAGCCGGGCGTACTGCTCGTATTCCTGGGCTTCCAGCCGGAACTTGTTGCGGTAGTTCTGCTCCACGTTCTCGCCCCCGATCTTCTCCTTGATCTCGGTGAGCACCTTGAGCAGGTCGCTTTTGGTGATGGGCTTGAGCAGGTATCGCTCCACCCCCAGGTCGATGGCCTGACGGGCATAATCAAAATCGTCGCAGCCGGAGATGATCACGATCTTCATGCGGGGGAACTCCCGCAGCACCAGCCGGCTCAGCTCCAGCCCGTCCATGAAGGGCATCCGGATATCGGTGATCAGCACGTCCGGCCGGGCCTGGCGCAGCAGCGACAGGGCCATCTCCCCGTCGCCGGCCTCCCCGGCAAACTCATACCCCACCTGATCTCAGGGTACCGTATCCCGCAAGGTGGCCCGGATGGTGCTTTCGTCCTCCACCAGAAAGACCCGCAGCATGACACGCCGCCTCCTTTGTTCCATTTTTACTAATCCTGCAATGCCCGCCGCGGCTTTGACAACCGTGCCGGAAAGGGCAAGGCCCCCTGCCGTTCGGCAGGGGGCCTTGTTTATACAGTATCGGGTAAACGGAATCAGGCGCTCAGCTCGGTGGCAGCGTTGGCGCCGGCGATGCGGCCGAACACCACGGACTGGCTGTAGCCGCCGGACTGCCAGGTGACCTCGCCGCAGGCGTACAGGCCGTCCACAACGGAGCCGTCCTCGTACAGCACGCGGGCCTGCTCGTCACAGGCAACGCCGCCCTTGGTCATGTGCACGGCGCTGGAGGCCTTGCTCACGTAGTAGGGGCCCTCGGCCAGGATGGCGCGCTCGGGGGTCAGGCCGAACTCGTCCTCGGTGCCGGCTTCGGCGTTGGCGTTGTAGGCCTCGAAGGTGGCCTTCAGGGTCTCGGCGTCGCAGCCGATGATCTCGGCCACTTCATCCATGGTAGCGGCCTCAGCAAAGCGGCCTTCCTTGACCTGCTTGCGCACGTTGGCGTGGTCTTCCACCTTCTGGGTGTCCACCACCATCCAGACGCTCTCCTGCTCACGGATGGGCTCGGCCAGGGCCAGCTCGCTGTTGCGCTCGTTCACAAAACGCTCGCCGTTCTGGTTCACCAGCACGGTGCCGGCGCCGCTGTTGGTCAGGTCGCGGCTGGGCAGCAGGATCAGGGGGATCATGCGGATCTTGCCCATGTTCTCCAGCTTCATGCCGTACTTTTCAAACACGGGCACAAAGTCGCCGGTGGCGCCCATCTGGTTGGAGGTGGCGTAGTCCACGTAGTCGGGGGCGTACTTGGCCAGCAGCTCCTGGTTCCAGGAGAAGCCGCCGGTGGCGAGGATGGTCTTGCCCGCCAGGATGTTGTAGCTCTCGTTGTGGTTGGTGAGCACGCTCACGCCCTTGACGGCGTTGTCTTCCATCACCAGGTCCACGCCGGCGGTGCCGGTGCGGATCTCCACGCCCAGGGCCAGGGCCTGCTTCTCCATCTCGCGCTGGATCATCTGGCCGGCGTAGTCGTCCTTGGTGGCCATGTGGTTACGGCCGCCGTAGTTGTAGTCCAGGGTCACGCCGAAGCTGCGCAGCCAGGCGTCCATGACCTCTTCGCCCTCGGCCCAGACCTGCAGACGCTCGGGGGTATTGCCCGCGTCCTTCATGTCCTCGATGAACTGCTCCTTGCTGTCCTCCACGCCGTTGGCCTTCTGGGCCTCGGAGTTGAACATGTCGTAGAAGTTCAGGTCAAACTTGCCGTTGCCGGACAGGATGTCCAGCTTTTCCACAACCAGCACGTTCAGGTCGGGGTTGGTCTCCTTGGCGGTGATGGCCGCGGCCAGACCGCTGGGGCCGCCGCCCACGATCACCAGATCGGTGGTTACATCCTCCAGGGTGGTGGCCTCATATTCCTTCTTGTCGTTCATGCCGATGGAAGGGGCCTCCATGCCGGCCTGGGCCATGGCATCCGCCACGGCGGCCTTGACCGCGTAGGAGGAGAAGGTGGCGCCGGACACGCTGTCCACGTCGGCGGTGTTGGCCGCCAGGATGCGCTCCTGCAGCAGGGGGAAGGCCCGCTCGATCACCACCAGGGACTCCTTGTTTTCACCCAGCTCCAGGCCGGTGATGGTGCCGTTCTCGATGGTTACGTCCACGGTCACGTCGCCGCCGTAGCCGCTGCCGGTGACGGTGAAGGTGCCGCCCTGGGCGGCAGGCTGGCTTTCCGGGGCGGAACTGCTGCTGCTTCCGGAATTGCCGGACGCACAGCCCGCCAGCAGAGCCAGCGCCAGCAGGGCCGCCAACAGGGTCTTGCCGATGTTTTTCATGTGTACATTCTCCTTTTCTTTTTCTTTTGGCCGCGGCGGACCCAAAGCCCTCTTCGGCCGCCGCGCACTCTATACAGAGACAGGATACCAGACTGTTAGTTTTCTGTCAATAGGCATTTTGCGCCGGTTGCCAAACAGCCGGTTTTGCGTATTTTTCGGCCACGGTATCCGGGAACAGTATGCCCCGCCGCCGGGCGGTTTTTACGCCTTGCGCAAAAAAATCCCCGCGCACAGCGCGGGGACGGAGGAGGAAGAAAATCAGTTCCGGGCGGCTTCGGCAGACTCCTGCTCCTTCGAGTTTATCCAGGGCAACCTGCAGATCGGCCTCGCCCTGTTTGTCGATGGGGTAGAAGCGCATGGCCACCAGGGTGATGGCGTAGGCCGCAATGGGGAACAGGCAGCGCAGCAGCAGCAGATTGTCCATGGTGGACTGGGTCTGTATGGCCAGGGTGGCGTCAAAGGCGATCGCCTTGAGCAGCCAGCCGCCCACAAAGGAGGCCACCGCCTGGCAGAGCTTGTTGGCAAAGGTAAAGCTGGAAGCCATCAGGCCGGCGGCATCCACACCGGTTTTGACGCGGGTATAGCTGGCCACGTCCAGCAGGGCGGTGCGGCCGTTCATGTTGTACACCCAGAAGTAGGTCTGGGTCTGGCTGTTGATCTGGTTGGCGAACATATCGGTGCCGAAACCGATCAGCAGGGCAAACAGCGCCACGTTTTTGGTGATGAAGGCCATCCGCTGGCGCAGGGGCAGCTGCCGGGCTTTCTGCTCTTCCCGGCGCTGGGCGGCCCGGGCCTTGGCGTTGGGATCGTAGGTATCCAGGTTGCGCACCGCCAGGGTGGACAGCTCAAAGCCGATGGTGGCCAGCACCGCAAACACGATGGCGGTAACCTGCCAGGCGTGGGGATCGTTCATGCCGCCGTTGGCGTTGACCACCGCCATGGCCAGACCGGAGGTAACGCCCACGCCGATGCTGCCCACGCCCTGGAAGATCGCCTGAATCTTGGTACGCCGGGCCACGTTGTTGCTCATCAGGATGGGGATGGTCAGCTGGGGCACCTGCACCACCGCCATGGCCAGGCTGTACAGGATGTAGGTGATGTAGGCGTAGAGGATCTTGCCGCCCATGGGCAGGTCGGGCACGGTGAACAGCACCACCACAACCACGCCCAGCAGCGGCGCGCCGAAGTGGATAAAGCCCCGGTATTTGCCGAAGTGCCGGAAGTTGGTGCGGTCGATGATCATGCCCATGATCGGGTCGGTGAAGGCATCCACCAGACGGTCCACCATGAAGATGGTACCGGCCACCACCGAATCCAGCCCCATCACGTTGGCGAAGAAGTACATCATGAACATGGTGATGAACATGAAGATCAGGTTGTTGGCGATGTTGCCGGTGGCAAACCACCAGGATTGCAGGGTCGTGGCTTCGGATTGCTTTTTACTGCGGTTTCCTCCTTGATTGTATGTTACTGTATGCCCTGCCGGACGCACCGGCAATTGTCCTTATTCCACGGTCACCGGGCATTCGTAGGCCCGGCGGCCCATCGTTTCCACCGCTTCGCCGGTCAGGCGTACCTTCGCCTGCAGGGGCAGTTCCCGGCTGCTGGTGCCCACCAGCACATCCAGTACGCCCGGTTCCACCCCGAAGCGCATGGCCTCGTTGTAATAGCCCAGCTGGGCGCAGGAAAGCCGGAAGGTAATCTTCTTTTCCTCACCGGGGGCCAGATCCACCCGTACAAAACCCTGCAGCTGCTTGTTGGGCCGGGTAACGTGGGCGCCATGAAAGTGGGTGTAGAGCTGCACCGCTTCGCTGCCCGCCCGGTCGCCGGTATTGCGCAGGGTGCAGCTGACCGGGATGGTTCCCTCGGTGGACACCTGCTCCGGCACAGACAGATCCTTCACCGCGAAACGGGTGTAGCTGAGCCCGTGGCCAAAGGGATACAGCGGGTCGGACGGGCCGTCCACATAGCCGCCGGAGAAGATGGCGGCGGCGTTGCTGTCGGCCCCGTCGGTGTAGCCGCTGCCCACCTTGTGGTTGTAGTACACCGGGATCTGCCCCGCAGCACCTGGTTCATGCCGCCCAGGGCCTCCAGCGCGCCCTGGGGATACATCTTCATGGAGGTGGCAAAGGGGCTTTCCGGCTTCTTTTCCTGCCTGGCCTTGGCGGCTTCGTCGGCGATACCGTTAAAGCTGACCGCTCCGCCGTCCAGGGCGGCCTCCAGCATCTCGATATAGGCCGGGTAGGTATAGCCGCTGACCGGATAGCGCAGGTTGTCGGCATGGGGGGCCGATCGCCGCCACCGTTTTGCCCGCGGCCAGGGGCAGGGTACCGTCATTTTTCAGCAGGATCAGGCTGCGCTCGGCAATCCGGCGGCTCAGGGCCTGTTTGTCCGGGTTGGTCATGGCGGCGGCTGCCGCGGTCTCGTCCACGTAGGGATGTTCGAACAGCCCGTACCGGAACTTGACCGTCAGCACCCGGCGCACCGCCTCGTCCAGCAGGGCTTCGTCCACCCGGCCGGCCCGCACCGCCTGGGGCAGCTGGGCAAAGGAGGCACCCACCGGGATCTCGGTTTCCAGCCCGCCCTTGAGGGCCAGCTCGCCCGCCTGCTGGTAGGAGTCCGCGATGTGGTAGAAGTTCCACATCTTCATGACCGCCGCCCCGTCGCTGGTAAGCACCCCGTCAAAACCCATGGTATCCCGCAGCAGGGTGCGGGCGATGCGGGGGTTGGCACCCACCGGGATGCCGTCGATCTCGCCGTAGTTGGCCATCATGGCGCTGACCTGGGCTTCCTTGTCCGCCGCCTCAAAGGGGGTGGCGAAGGTCTCGTACAGCTCCCGGTCACCGATGCGGGCGGCAGCGCAGTTCAGGCCCCCCTGGGTTTCCGCATAGCCCAGGAAATGCTTGGCCACACAGGCCACACCGTCGTCCCTGTCCGCCTGCATGCCCTTGATGTAAGCCACCCCCATCCGGCTGACCAGATACGGATCCTCGCCGTAGGTCTCGTAGGTGCGGCCCCATCGGGGATCCCGGGAGACATCGATCACCGGGCTCATGGCGCTGTTGGCGCCCACCGCCCGGCTTTCCTGGCCGATCACCCGGCTCATTTCCCGGGTGAGTTCCGGCTGCCAGGTGCTGGCCAGGTTGATCTGCGCCGGGAACAGCGTACCGCCCGCCCCGGGCCAGCCGCAGAGGTTTTCGGTCTGCAGGGCCACCGGGATGCCCAGACGGGTCTCCTCCACAAAGTACCGCTGGATCCGGTTGGTGATCCGGGCGGTCATGGCCGGGTCGGTCAGGCCGGTGAGGGAATACTGGGTGAACCGGCCGTGCCCGTTGGGAAAGCGGGTGCGCAGGGCCTCGGTGTCCACCTGACCGTCCCGGATGTAGGCGGGGGGCAGGTCACCGCAGAGCTGGGCGGCCTTTTCCTCCAGGGTCATGCGGGCCAGCAGATCCTCCACCCGTTCGGCCACCGGCAGGGACGGGTCTTTGTAGCGGGGTGTGTTTTCCATGATACGTTCCTCCTTTGTTCAGAAAGCGGTGTAGCGCCGTGGCGGGCGCGCAAACTTTAACGTTTAAGTTCCCGAGAGCGCCTCTTTTGCCGGACATAGACAGGCAAGGGGGCGCCGCCCGTTTTATAAAACTTTTAATTAACGCTCCGGCAAACCGGCCCGGCCAGGCGCCGGGCCGAAGGGGCTTAAAAGCGGGGGATAGGATCGCCCAGCGGAATGGGCATCACCCGGGCACAGGGGGTGGTGTCGCCTGCCAGCCGGGCCAGCAGGAGCCGGGCGCACTCGTCGCCGGAGCGGTATACCGGCAGCTGGCAGACGGTGACCCGCCCCTGCAGGGAGACCGGCACCGCCATGTCGGAAAGGGACGCCGCCTGCAAGGGCATCGCCCGGCTCTCCAGAAGGCGGCATACCGGCAGGGCAAAAGCGCCCCAGCTGACCAGCACCGCGTCGCCGGCTTCAAAGCCCGCCAGCAGGGGCAGAACCGCATCGGCCAGACCGGGCAAAAGGCCTTCGTCCAGATCCGGCAGCAGCGCGCCGGTGTCCATGGCCGCGCTCTTGTTCAGCCGCTCGTCCGCACTGAATCCATCCGAAAACCGGGCGGTATCCACCGGCAGAACATGCAGCCGGCAGCCGGGCCGGGCGGCCAGGGCGCGGCGTACGCCGGCCTCCCGCTGCTGCTCCTGGTAATTGTCGGCCTGCGGGCGCAGGTACAGCAGCTGCCGGGCGCCCTGGGCCAGCAACCGGCCGGTCAGTTCAAACGCGGCCTGTTCATAGCCCAGATCCACCGTGGAATAGGGCCGGTCGGCATAGCCGCAGTCGTACAGCACAAAGGGAAGCTGGTGGCGGAGGATCAGCTCCTCCGCTTCGGGGGTGGGGCCGGTATTATCCTTGCCCATAAAGATGACGCCGTCAACCCGGCGTTCCAGCATATTGCGGATATAGTCCGGATAGATCCCGTGCCACTGCCCGAAGGAGCAGAGCATCAGGTTGTATCCCTCGCTCTCCAGCCGGTCCCGGATGCCCTGCAGCACCAGGCCGAACCGGCTGAGCATCAGTTCCTTTTCGATGGCCACCCCCACGCAGTAGCTGGGGGCATTGCGCAGTACCTTGGCCGCGCCGTTGGGCACATAGCCCAGTTCCCGGGCCGCGTCCAGCACCTTCTGGCGGGTCTGGGCCGAGATGGACTGGCGGGGATTCCGGCTGAGCACATAGGAGACAGTGGCCGGCGTGACCCCTACCGCCCGGGCAATATCCTTGATGGTGGGGCCGGATCGCATGGTGTACGCCTCCCGTTACTTTTTCGTTTAAGCTATCCTGAGTACAAAAAATTTCCCCGGTTGTAAAGACTTTTGGCGTTTTTTCAGAGAAGCGCACAAAGAGGCAACAGGTTTTTTAGAAGTTTTAACTTACTCCCTTCCGCGCCGGCAGCCAAAAAACACCCCGGCGCGGGCAGCGCCGGGGTGTTCGGGGTATCCTTTACGGGGCATAAAGGCTCAGGGCCGGGAATCCGGGGCTTCTCCTTTGGCCAGCCGGGCGGCCCAGGCCAGCACCCGGGCCATGGGGATATTCTCCCGGGCCATGGCCAGCACCTGTTCCTTTTGTTCCGGCGCACAGAACTGCTTGACCCGGGCCCAGAGCATCTCGCCGGTAAAGCGGCCGTCGTAGGCAAAGGGCACCGCGTCACAGGTGGCCTGGTACCAGTCCAGCATGGCCAGCCGCAGCTGGGCCAGTGTGCCGGCCAGCGCCGGGTCGGCAATGCGGTTGACCGTTTCGTGGGGGTCGGTTTCCAGATCGAACAGCTGGTCCTGCTCATAGAGCCGGCGCACATACTTGTAGCGTTCGGTGCGCAGCATGGTGGCCTTGCCGTGGGCCACGTCATCCTCCTGGGCCTTGAGCCGGGGATAATACTCGTTGGCAGGCTGTACCCCCTCGGGGCCGGTGGCGTGGCTCTCGTCACAGTGCACCTCGCCCGCCAGGCGGCCGCCCTCGCAGCAGGCATAGGGACGCAGCGGCGCGGCCGGGTCGGCCAGGCTGGCCCGCAGGCTGCGGCCGAAGTGGGTATGATCCGGGGCCACCCCCGCCAGGTCCATCACGGTGGCGTACACGTCCACCAGTTCGGCCAGGCCGTCCCGCACGCCGGGCACAAGGGATACGTCCTTCGGCGGCTTGATCAGCAGCGGTACCCGCACCAGATCTTCCGGAAAGGTATTCTGGCACTTTTCCGACAGGCCCGCCCGGCCCTGGTAGTCCCCGTGGTCGCTGAAAAAGAAGATGGCGCAGTCGTCGTAGATACCGGCTTCTTTGAGCCCGTCGCACAGGCGGCGGAACTGCTCGTCCACCTTTTTGCACATGGCGGCGTAACAGGCCCGCAGCTCGTTCCAGTCGGCTTCGGTATAGCCCTGCATGCCCTGGCCCTGGCGGATCAGGGTCTCGATGCGGGGTTCGCCCTCCACCGGCCCGGCGGGACAGCGGGGCGGCAGGGCCGACCGGTCAATGGCGGAGAAATACGGCTCCTCCGCTTCATAGGGCGGGTGGGGCCATATGAGCCCCAGGAACATACACAGGGGCTTGTCCCCGGGCACCGGGGTGCGGATGCGGCGCAGGGCGGCGTCCACGATCTGGTCATCCTCGCTGTAGTTGCGGCCCCGGGCGTCGGTTTTCAGGCGGCCCTTGTAGTGACTGAAATACTCCTTGCTGCCAGGCTCGCCCCGGGGGTCCTCCCGTTCCGGGCCGGGGGCGGGGGGCTCGTCGCCCCCGTAGAACACCTCGTCCGCGTGGCGGGCGAAAGCGTCCGGGTCCTGCCCGGGCAGAAAGTCATTGCGGGCGTTCATCCACACATGGTAGCCCGCGGCTTTCAGTTCGCTGAACAGGCTGCTCTCCTCCCCGTGCAGCATATACCGCATGGTGCGATGGCCGTGTACGTGGGGATACTGCCCGGTGAGGAAACTGCACCGGCTGGGCACGCAAACCGGGTTCTGGCAATAGGCATGCCGGTAGCTGGCCGCCTGCCCGGCTGCCAGCCCATCCAGAAAGGGGGTCTGGGCGGCGGGATTTTCTCCCAGATGGGCCAGGGCGTCCGCCCGCATCTGGTCCGGGTTGAACAGGATGATATGGGGTCGTTTGGCCATAACCGTGCTCCTTTCCTTTACGCGCCGGGCTTGCCCAGGGCGCGGAACATCCAGCCCTTGTAGGCCTCCACGCCGGGCTGGTCAAAGGGGTTTACCCCCAGCAGTTCGGCGGACAGGTAGCAGGCAAACTGGAAGAAGTAGAACAGCCCGCCCAGGTTCTCCTCGTCCACCCGGTCGATGGTCAGGGTCACACAGGGCAGGGTGGCGCTGTGGGCGGTGCGGGTGGCGGCAAAGGCGGCCCGGTTCAGATCCTCGAAGTCCTTGTCATCCAGATAGCCGAAACCGTCCTCCACCCCGTCGGGCGCCAGGGACAGGGACGCCTGCTGCTCCTTCACGTTCAGGAAGGTCTCAAACAGGATATGGGTGCCGTCCTGGATGAACTGGCCCAGGCTGTGCAGCTGCTCGCTGAATTCGCCGGTTACCGGCAGCAGGCCCAGGCCGTCCTTGCCCTCGCTCTCGGCAAACAGCTGTTCCCACCATTTGAACAGGCCCCGCATCCGGGGCTCAAAGCAGCTGAGCAGCTCGGCCCGGTACCCCTTTTTCCACAGCAGGCAGCGCAGCACGGCGTACTGCAAAGCGGGGTTTTCGGCGGCGGGCAGGCGGCGCAGGGCAGCGGCCATCGTTTCCGCGCCCCGGCACAGAGCGGCCACATCCGCCCCGGCGGCGGCCATGGGCACCAGATGCACCGGGCTCAGGGCGGTGAACCGGCCCCCGATCGGCTCCGGGAAGGGCAGGAAGGTATACCCCTGCTCCTTGGCCAGCTTCTCCAGCGGACTGCCGGGGGTACCGGTGCAGAGGATACGGCGGGCGGCTTCCTGCTTGCCGTAGCGGTCGGCCAGCCAGCGGCGTAGCACCCGGAAGGAGGCGCCCGGCTCCAGCGTTTCAAAGTTTTTGGCGATGCAGTCGATCACCGGGCTGCGGCCCTCCAGCTGGGCCAGCATCCGGTTCATGGCGTGGGGGCTGAGGGTGTTGCCCGCCCAGACGATCCGCATACCGCCGGGCAGATCCAGCGCCTCCACCACGGCGCGGGCGGCATTGTTGCTGCCGCCCACCCCGATCACCACAAAGGTATCGGCAAAGCCGCGCAGCTGCTGCGCCAGGGCAGCGGCCCGGGCAGCCCAGTCCTGCCCGCCCCATAGGGTGGGCTCCAGCCAGCCCAGGCTGTCGGCATAGCGTTGCTCGCCGGCCTGGGCACGGGCCAGCACCGGGGCGGCTTCGGCGGCCGCCGCCTGCCATTCGGCCGGAGTGACGGCGCCGGTCTGATCGATCAGTTCCAATGTGAGCATGGTGTTCTCCTTTCGGCTGGGGGAGGGAAACCTCCCGGTTGTTTCTTAAAAGTTTTATATAATTCAGGAAACGCCGCCCCCGCCCGGATATGGCGGGGGAAAGCGTCAGGCCAGCAGGGTATGGCGGATCACATGGGCGGCGGCGCCCAGCGCGCCGGTAAGCGGGATGTCGGGCACAAACTCCACCGGGGCCTCCCGGGCCGACAGGCCGAACAGGTTGGCCTGCAGAACCTGCAAAAACCGCTCCCGGTAGGCGGCGGGGGCAAAGATGCGCCCGTCGGCGGCCAGCAGGTCGGGGCCGATGAAGTTGAACAGGTTGGCGGCGGCCAGGCCCAGGGCTTCCACCGCCTCGTCCAGCAGAGCAGCCACGGCGGGTTCCTCGTCCCGCACCGCCAGCAGGTCGGCCATATCGGGCGCGCGCCCGGCCAGGCGGGCGGCCAGCACCGGGGTTTTGCCCGCCGCCAGCTGTTCAGCGGCCCGGGCGGTGAGGGCGGCCTCGCCGGCCAGCGCCTCCAGACAGCCCCGCCGCCCGCACCCCGGGCAGACCGGCCCGCCCGGCTGCAGAATGGTATGGCCGATCTCCCCGGCGGTGGCCCGGGCGCCGGCCAGCAGGTCGTTGTGGATCATCAGGGGGCAGGCGATGCCCTTGGACACAAACAGATAGGCGAAGGTGGCGGGGGCGGGCTCGCCGCTGAGCATATCCCGCCACAGCGCCCGCATCCGCACGTTGTTGTCCGCCCAGACCGGGCGGCCCAGCACCGCGGCCAGATCGTCCGCCAGCGGACGGCCGGTCCAGCTTTCCTGCAGGCCGGTGCGCAGCACGCCCCGGCTGCTCTCCACAAAGCCGGGCAGACCGATCCCCACACCCAGCAGCCGCCCTGCCGGCGCGGCGGCACAGAGGGGTTCCAGCAGGCGGGCGGTATCGGCCAGCATCCGGTTGTAGTCGGCGGGGGGCGGCGGGCCCTGGGTCCGGCAGCGCACGGCGCCCCGCAGGTCGGTCAGGCAGGCATGGGTGCCGTAGGGGCCCAGTTCCACCCCCACCGCAAAGCCTGCCTCCGGGCGGAAATCCACCAGCATGGCGGGCCGACCGCCCAGGCTGCCGGGGGCCGCGTCGGCCGGGGTTTCGATAAGCAGGCCCTCCTCCAGCATGGCGGCCACGCTGGTGGTGACGGTGGGCAGCGAGACGCCCAGCTCCTGCGCCAGACGGTTGCGGGCCACCGGCCCCTGCCGGTAGATGGCCCGGCGAAGCTGCCGCCGGTTCAGCGCCTTGATCTGAACAAGGCTTGCCCCTTTTTCGGTCTGCATGGGTACGTTCCTTTCCTTCCGCTGGTTTATTAAAAGCGTTAACTATCTGGTTTCAGCATACCAGTTTCTTCCGCCGGGCGCAAGCGGCATCCTGCACAAAACGCGGCATGGGTTTTCGGCATCCTGCCGGGCAGCGAAAGGCGAGGGCCCGCAGGCCCCCGCCTTGCCTGGTCAGTTGCCGTCGGCGGAAGTAAGGCCGCAGCAGCAGTATTCGGTATCGATGGGATGGGCGATGCAGCGGGCCTTGAACCGGCGGGCGCCGCACTGGCTGCGGCTGCAGCCGGAAAGTGCCAGATCCTCCGGCAGCACGAATTTGACGCACCGCGCCAGCACATCCCGGCAGCCGGAACCGCTGTGGGCGGGTATGGTGATGGCTTTCATGCCCCGGGGATGCTCGCCGCCGGCGCTGTCCAGCTCGGTCAGGATCACCGCCAGCGCCACCCGCTTGCCCGGGCAGACGTTCTTGACCGTCACGTCCAGCTGCAGGATGCGGCCCTGGGATTCCATCCACACCTCGCCCATATCCACTTCCATGCAGTCCCGGCAGCTGTCCATGGTCATCTCCACCGGGGTGGGGCACTGTTCCGGCGTTACCACCACGCCGCACTCCACCTGCACGGTGGGGCTGGGGAACCGCACCCGGTTGCCCTCGTTGTCCCGGTAGGTGATGGAGGCGTTGACCTGTTTTTCGCCGCAGGTCTGGCCCACGTGCCGGATGTAGAATTCCAGCACCGCGCCCTCGTTGCCGCTGACCCCCAGTTCGGGGATCTTCCACTGCAGGGTACCGGCGGCCACCGTCATGGCGGTGCCCCGGGTGGGCGGGGTGACGCTGGTGATGATGAAGTCGCTGCTGACCATCTCGTCGATCACGATGCCGGTGGCGCCGGGCTGGGCGATGTTCACCGCCAGATCCCGGAACAGCTCCTCCAGCTCGCCCTCGTCGGGGGCCACCGCCACGTGGGCGGCGTTGGGATCGGTGGCCCAGTCGTTCAGCGCACCCAGATCCAGCCCGTCGGAACCGGTCAGCCCGATGCAGTAGATGACGCAGCCGGCGGCGCGGGCGGCGGCGGCCACCGGGGCGGGCGGCGGGCCGGCGGTGGTGCGCCCGTCGGTGAACAGCACGATCACCTTGGCATTGGCCGAGAGCGGGTCAAACAGGCTCATGGCCCGGGAAAAGGCGTCGGCGTGGTTGGTGTCGCCGCCGGCGGTCAGGCCGTCCACGGCGCTTTTCAGCGCACTGACCGAGGTGACCAGCGCGATGTCGGTGGTGGCGGTGTCGGCAAAGCTGACCACCCCGATCCGGCTGCCGCCGCCGATCTGGCCGTCGGCGGCGCTGTCGGTGGCCTGGTCCAGGATGTCGATGAACGCCTTGGCGCCGGCTTTCATCGCGGCCATCGGCGAACCGGCCATACTGCCGGAACGGTCCAGCACCAGCAGGATGTCGGTGGGGTTTTCGGTGATGTCCGGCGCGGCGGCCAGGGCCAGGGTCACCTTGAGGGTGCCGTCGCAGTCCAGGCTGGCGGCGCTGACCTGCTTGTTGGAACTTGTGATTCCCATGGGATCTCCTCCTTTGTTCTGCGGGATGCGGGGGGCACGGCCCCCGTGTGCTCATCCTATGCCGGCGGTACACCGGTGTGTGCCCCGCACCCCGGCGGGGCGGGCGGCGTAGAGTGGAAGGGAGGTGATCCTTTGAAAACAAGATTTGTTGTTTCGGTGGGGCTGGCCGGCGTATGGCTGGCGGTCTCGCTGTACCTGGCCGCGGGCTGGGTACGGGCCATCGGCGGCGCGCTGCCGCCGGGGTATCTGTGGTGGGCGATCGGGGGCATGGCGCTGCTGCCGGGCTTTCTGATGAGCGCCATGTTCTTTTCCAATCTGCTGCACCGGCACCCGCCCGGCCATCCCCACACCGACGAACCGGTGACCGTCATCCTCTGCGCCCGCAATGAGGAGACCAACATCCCGCTGGCGATCCGGGCGCTGCGGCGGCAGAAGTACGCGGGGCATATCCATATCCTGGCGGTGGACAACGGCTCTACCGACGGCACCCGCCGGGCAATCCTGGCCCAGCAGGCGGCGTGCGGGCCGGGCTGTTCGGTGGAGTATGTGGCCTGCCCCACCCCCGGCAAGGCCAACGCCCTGAACGCCGGGCTGGCGCGAGTACGCACGCCCCATTTCCTGACGGTGGACGCGGACACCTGGCTGGAGGAAAACGCGGTGCAGCGGATCATGGATCATATTGTGGCACGGAACAGCGCCTGCGTGGCGGGCAACCTGTTTGCGGCCAACGGGCGCGGGAGGCTGTGGGCCCGGATGCAGAACTACGATTATCTGCTGAGCATTGCGGCGGTGAAGCGGTTCCAGGGCAGCTACCGTTCCACCCTGGTGGCGCAGGGGGCGTTCAGCGCCTACAACACCGCCGAGGTGCGGGCGGTGGGCGGCTGGCAGGAGGTAATGGGGGAGGACATCGTGCTCACCTACAGCCTGCTGCAGAAAGGGCTGCCTTCCACCTACGAGCCCCGGGCGGTGGGCTACACCACCGTACCGGACACCGCCGGCAGCCTGTACAGCCAGCGCCGCCGCTGGGCCACCGGCATGATCGAGGGGCTGCGGACGGTGCGGCCCTGGCAGCAGGGAACGGCCTATTCCCGGTATTTCACCTGGGTGAATCTGGCGGTGATCTGGCTGGACCTGGCGTTTCTGTTCGGGTTTATTCCGGGTGTGCTGCTGGCGGTGTGCGGGTATCCCTGCCTGGTGGGCATCCTGACCCTGTTCACGGCGGCCGTATGCCTGGTGCTGTATCTGAGTATGTACCGGTACCAGCGGCGGCTGGGGATTCCGTTCCGCAACAGCCTGACCGGGCTGGTGGGCTTTATGCTGTTTTTCCAGGCCATTCAAAGCACCGCCGCGCTGCACGGCTATCTGACCGGCCTGGCACACCGAAAGGAGGTTTGGAAATGAAGTGGGGCAATCTGTTGTTTGCGCTGGGGGTGGCGGCGGCCATCCTGGCGGTGACCGCGCTGCTGCTGGTGTACATCCGCCGGGGTGAGGCGGAGGCGCCGTCCTCCGCGACGCCGGCAGCGGCGATGCTGGCCGCGCCGGAAAATTTCACTTGACATTTGCGCGGGACTGAGATATATTGTATTTGTGTGAATACGCGCTTCGTTTGATATAGTATCGCCAACAAGTGTATGCTTGCTGGCGATTTTTTTGCGCCGTGGAGGGGGCAAGACTGAAACTATGGAAAACAACCGGAACAACACATTTCTGACCGGCCCGATCCTGGGGCCGCTGGTGCGATTTGCGCTGCCGCTGATGCTGTCGCTGCTGCTGCAAGCCTTTTACGGCGGGGCAGACCTGGCGGTGGTGGGCTGGTTTTCGCCCACGGCCAGCGTGTCGGCGGTGGCCACCGGCAGCCAGGTGATGCAGATCATCACGGTGGTGGTGACCGGCCTGACCATGGGTGTGACCGTGCGGCTGGGCAAGGCCATCGGCGCGGGCAACCCGGAGGACGCCGGCCGCACGGTATGCGGCCAGATCCGGCTGTTCACGGGGATGGCGCTGGGGCTTACGGCGGTGATGCTGCTGGCCGCGCCCGCCGCCGCCCGGCTGATGAACGTGCCCGCCGAGGCCTTTGACGAGACGGTGCGGTATGTGCGGATCTGCTCTGCCGGCATTGTGTTCATCACCGCCTACAACGGGATCAGCGGCGTGTTCCGGGGGATCGGCAATTCCCGGTCGCCCTTCCTGTTCGTATCCATCGCCTGCCTGGTGAACGTGGGGCTGGATATCCTGTTCGTGGGCGGTTTCGGCATGGCGGCGTCCGGCGCGGCGCTGGCCACCATCCTGGCCCAGGCGGTGAGCGTGGCGTTCTCGCTGGGATACCTGCGGCGGCATCCGCTGCCGTTCCCGGTGCGGGCCATGTGGGGGCAGGGCAGCCGGGCGATCGGCGGTATCCTGCGCATCGGCGCCCCCATCGCCATGCAGGACTGCCTGACCAACCTGTCCTTTCTGATCATCACCAGCATCGTGAACGGGCTGGGCGTGGTGGCCTCGGCGGGCGTAGGCGTGGCGGAAAAGCTGTTCGTGTTCCTGTCCATTGTGCCGATGGCCTTTATGTCGGCGCTGTCCACCTTTGTGGCCCAGAACATGGGCGCGGGCAACAAGCACCGGGCCGACCGGTCGCTGCTGCTGGCCCAGGGCATCTCGCTGCTCTGCGGCGCGGTGATGTTCCTGGCCACCTTCTTTGCGGGCGGGGCGCTGGCCAGCCTGTTCAGCCAGGATCCGGAGGTGGTGGCCGCCAGTGCCCAGTACCTGCAGGCCTGCTCGCCGGAGTATCTGCTGATCTCGCTGACCTTCTGCTTCCTGGGCTACTTCAACGGCCGGGAGCACACCACCTTCGTTATGGCCCAGGGTCTGCTGTCCTCTTTCCTGGTGCGCATCCCGCTGTCCTACGCGCTGAGCCGCCTGCCCGGCGCGGGGGTGTTCCAGATCGGTCTGGCGGTGCCGGTGTCGGCGCTGGTCAGCCTGGGGCTGTGCCTGGGATACTTTTTCCTGCTGCGCCGCCGGGACCGCCACGGCCCGGAAGGCTGGTACAAAAAAGGCTGAGCCTTGCTTGTATACACAAAACAAAACCCGCCCGGGTTTCCGCTTGTACGGATACCCGGGCGGGTTTTCCACATGGGTTGGGTCAGAGGTGGAAAAAGCCCCGGAAACGAATTGTTTCCGGGGCTTTTTCTGGCGGAGAAGGAGGGATTTGAACCCTCGCGCCGGTTTCCCGACCTACGCCCTTAGCAGGGGCGCCTCTTCGACCTCTTGAGTACTTCTCCAGAGCAAAGTGATTGGTACTATTCTATTGAAAATGGCGGAGAGGGTGGGATTCGAACCCACGGCCCTTGCGGGTCACCGGTTTTCAAGACCGGCTCCTTAAACCACTCGGACACCTCTCCCCAGTGGACACCCCATCCGCCAGGTCGGAGTGCGTTATATATACTACCATGCAAATCCGGCTTTGTCAAGCGGTTTTGCCAATTTTACCGGTTTTTGGTCTGTGAAACCGGTGCAAACGGGTTTTCCACCGCTTTCCAGAGCTTTCCTTGTGGAAAAGTTGAAAAAATTGTTGAAAGTATACCCCCTGTAAACAAAAACCGGCAGGCCGGGGGCACCGGTCTGCCGGAAACAGGGATCGGGTTATTCCTCGTCGCTGCCCGTAATGGGGGCGGAGGCGCCGCCGCGGCTGGCCAGATACTCCTCAAAGCTCTGGAACTTCTGCTGGGGCGGTTTGCGGCTGATCAGCAGCAGGCCGGGATCTTCCTCCTTGGAGGCGGCTTTGGCCTTGTTGCGGGCCGCGGGCTGCGGGGCCGGTTTGGCGGCGGGCTTTTCGCTGCGGGCAGGCTGCGCGGCCTTGGGCGCGGGCTGGGCCGCCTTGGCGGAACGCTCGGCGCGGGCCGGGCGGGCAGCCTTGGCGGGCTGCTGCGGGGCAGGCTGCGCCTTGGCGGCCTGCTTGCCGCGGGCGGGCTGCTGGGCCGCGGCCTTGGCGGGGGCCGGTTTGGCCGGCTGGGCCGGGGCCGGGGCGCTCTGGGCGCGGGCGGCCTGCTCGCCCTCGGCGGCGGCACGGCTCTGGGCCCGGCGGCGACGGCGGCGGCGCTTGGCGCTGGCGCTCAGCGGCTGGTTTTCATTGGATTCCCTCTGGTTTTCCGGCATGGGGGATCGGTCTCCTTTCTTCGCTTCTTCCTGTTTGCGGGGAGCGGGCTGGGCAGGGGGTGCGTCCAGCTCCTCCGGGCTTGTGAGCACCGGGATAGCCCGGCGGTTGAGTTTTTCGATACCGGCCAGGTATTCCTCCTGCTCGCTGGAGCAGAAGCTGATGGCTACGCCCGCCTGGCCCGCCCGGCCGGTGCGGCCGATGCGGTGCACATAGGTCTCGGGCACTTCGGGCAGGTCGTAGTTGAACACATGGCTCAGCTCGTTGATATCGATGCCCCGGGCGGCGATATCGGTGGCCACCAGCACCCGGGTACTGCCTTTCTTGAATCCGTCCAGGGCGGCCACCCGGGCGTTCTGGCTCTTGTTGCCGTGGATGGCGGCGGCGGTGACCCCGTTCTTGTTCAGGATGCGGGCGATCTTGTCCGCCCCCTGCTTGGTGCGGCTGAACACCAGCGCGCTGGTTACCTCCGGCCGCTGCACCAGGCGGGTGAGCAGGGCGGGCTTGTCCGCCTTTTCCACATGGAACAGGTACTGGTCGATCCGGTCCACCGTGCTGGACACCGGGTCCACCTTGACCGACGCGGGCTTGTGCAGGATGCTGCCGGCCAGCTGCTCGATCTCGGCGGGCATGGTGGCGCTGAACAGCAGGGTCTGCCGCTTGGCGGGCAGATGCCGGATCACCTTTTTCACGTCATGGATAAAGCCCATGTCCAGCATCCGGTCGGCCTCGTCCAGCACGAACACTTCCAGGGCGCTCAGATCCACATGGCCCTGGCCGATCAGGTCGTTCAGACGGCCCGGGCAGGCGGTGAGCACCTCCACACCCCGCTGCAGCGCGGCCACCTGGGGCGCCTGGCCCACACCGCCGAAGATCACCGTGTGCCGCACCGGCAGGTAGGCCCCGTAGGCGGCGAAGCTCTCGTCGATCTGGAGGGCCAGCTCCCGGGTGGGGGTGAGGATCAGCGCCCGGATCCTGTTGCTTTTCACCGGGCTCTGGGCCAGCCGCTGCAGAATCGGCAGGGCAAAGGCCGCGGTCTTGCCGGTGCCGGTCTGGGCGCAGCCCAGCAGGTCCCGCCCCTCCAGCACCGGGGGAATGGCCTTTTGCTGGATGGGGGAGGGGGTCTCGTAGCCCGCCTCCCGCACGGCCTGCAGCAGCGGTTCGATCAGATTCAGTTGTTCAAATGTCATGCTTACTCCTGTTTACACCTTGTCGTTCCCCGGAATATCGCCGGGCAGAATGCGGCGGCATTCCAGATAATAGCGTTTGTCCCGGGCGTGGCCCATGCTGAAGGTCTTGCGGGGCAGCACCCCGCCCAGCACCACGCCCCGGAAGATATCCTCCTTGGCAAAGGGGGGCAGCAGCACACCTGCCGCCGTGCCGTCCGCACACAGGGCGGCCACCGCGTCCTCCCCGTGGATGAAGTCCACCGAGGCGGCGGGATGGGCGGGCAGCCAGTCGGCCAGGAAGGCTTCCAACGTGCCCACGGCCAGCGGGTGCACCGCTTCACCGGCGGCCAGGGTCTCGCCGCCGGCCAGCCGGAACCGCTGCGCGCCGGGGGCAGCCGGGTCGGTCAGCGCGTTCTTTTCTTTCAGCCAGGCGGCAAAATCCGCCGCAAAGGCCGCCGGGCCGGCCCCGAACACCACCCGGTGGATGGGCTCGATGCCGATGGCCGGGCTGTGGATGTTGCACACCTCCGCCAGGCACCAGCGGGCGGGGTGGGTTTTCTGTTCTTCGGGGGAGAGGGTGGGTTTGAGCTGCTCCCACCAGGCTTTGGCGGTGGCCAGGCTGTGGTTGCCGTCCCCCACCGCCAGGGTCAGGGGCGGCTGGCCCGCCGCGGCCGGATACCGGGCGTCAAAGGCATCCTGCGCGCCCAGCGCCGCCAGGGCCTGGGTGACAGCCGCCACCCGGGCCGGATCCTCCACCGCCCAGCCCCGGATGGAACCGCCGCCCAGCATCAGCTGACCTTCATAGAGCGGGGTCTGCCCGGCGGCGGCGCGGCCCAGCGGGCCCAGCACCGTATCGGCCGGGTCGTCAATGAGCATCATCACGTGGGGGGATTCCAGCGCGGCCCCCTGCCGCACCCGCAGCCGGGGCGGAATCCGGGACACCACCGTGCCCTCGGTGGGGCGCACGGCGGGGCGGGTTCCGGGGGCGTAGCTGTACTGCTCCAGATCCACCGCGCCCACCAGCCCCGCCCGGAGATTCCCGGCGGAGTCGATGCGCTCCAGATACACATACCCGTTCACCGCCCGGGTGAGCACCTGCCGTTCATACCGCTCCATGGCGGCGTGGATGGCGGTGATCCTCTCCTCCACGTCCGGCTGTTCCAGATACACCTCCGGCAGCACCAGATCCAGGGCGGTGGGGCCGTCCCCGGCGGCGGCGCGGGCGTCGGCCCAGTAGTCCGGCTGGCTGGTGAACTGGTCGCAGGCCAGGCAGGCCCAGCGGGCCAGCGGCACCGACGGGTCCGGCAGCAGGATGCGGGCGGGCACAAAGCAGGGCTCTGACATGGGGGATCGTCCTTTCCGGGCGGCGGGGCCGCCTGTTTTGTAATTTCTTTCAGATTTATACCCGCTGTTGAAACGCACGAAAGGGCGGGGCGGCCTTTCGGCACGCCCGCGCCCTGTTTCAGGCAGCGGTATTACCGCTCAAAGCTTCCGTTCACGCCGGTGTGCAGCACCAGATGCTCGGCGCCGGAGGCAGCGTTGAGGGCGGCGGTGCGCTGGGTGCCGTCGTCCTCGGGAGAGAGGGCGTCCATATCCAGCACCAGATCGCGCACGCCCAGCCCGGCCAGGCTGCCGATGGTGTCGCTGGTTTCCAGCGCGGCCTGGTCGGCGGGATACTCGAACCAGAGCACCGAGCCGTCGGCATCGGCCTGCTGCTGCCAGGCGCTGATAATCGCGGACAGCTGGGCGGTCTTGTCGATCTCGGTGGCAAGGCCCGCGTCGTAGCCCGCGGCGTTCAGGCTGTAGCCGCTGGGGAACTGCACACCGCTGAGCAGGAACTGGTCATAGCCCAGGGCCTTGATCTCGGCGATCAGGTCGGCGATATACTGCCGGGCGGCCGCGTCGGTGGGATCCAGCCAGGGCACGCCGCCCGCGTCGGCGGCGGCATTGAGCCAGATCACGTCCTGGCTGCCGTAGTGCACCGACAGGTTCCGGTCGGTATAGGGGGTCTTGGGATCTTCAAAGGCGCTGAGGCCCGCCACCGGGATAATACCCGCTTCCTTGAACACACGGGCCGCCATGGCGGCATCCACCAGCATCCCGGCCTTGGACTGGGCGGCCAGCGCCACCTGGGAATCGTAGTATATATAGCCCTGCGCGTCCTTGAGGGTGATCACCGCATAGCGTACCCCCTGCGACGCCAGATCGGCGGCGGTGGCAGCGGCCTGTTCCTCACTGGTGAGGGCGCTCAGGGACACATAGCTCCAGCTGCCCTCCACGATGGAGGCGGTGTCGGGGGTGGCTTCGGGCTGTTCCGGCTCCGGGGTAGCCTCGGGGTTGCTGCCGGAGGCGGCGGGGTCAGAGTCCGGCTGCGGGGCGGAGCTGTCCGACGCGGCGGGACGGTTTTTCAGGCTGTACCACAGCCCGGAACCGAAATCCACCACCGGGCCGGCCACCAGCCAGCCCACCAGGAACAGGGCCGCCAGGCCCAGCGCCCATTTCAGGATGCGGCGGCGCAGCAGGTTCTTGCGGGTATAGCTGCGCTGGCGGTAATGCTTGACCTTGCCCAGACTGTTGCGTTTGCGTTTTGGCATGGGAGCCTCCTTGGGATCAGATCGACACCATATGCCCGGTGAAGCCGTAGATGGCCAGCGCCAGGATGCCGATGTAGATCAGGGTGATGGGCAGACCGCGGAAGGGCGCAGGCACCGATTCGCTCTGCAGTTTGCGCTGGCCCTCGGCCACGATGGCCACGGCCAGCATATAGCCCACGGCACTGCCGATGGAAAAGCCCAGTGTCTGGGGCAGGGTGAAGCTTTGGGTATCGGCGATGAGCAGCGGCCCCAGCACGGCGGTGTTGAAGGTGGCCAGCGGCAGCACCGCGACCAGCTCCTTGGCGTGGGGGGCGTGCAGCCACTGGATCAGGTACATCACCAGCAGGTAGGCCAGGGTGGCGCAGAGGATGAACAGCAAGGGCCGCACGGCGCGGCGGTATTCCCAGCCGGCCATGGCCTGGCTGCACAGCCAGGCAAGGGGCGAGCTGATCAGCAGGATCACCCCCAGCAGCAGCCCGAAGGTGCGGTTGCTGACGGCGGTGTCCCCCACCAGGCGAACCAGACGGGAGACGCCCAGCGCCCGGCTGAACACGGCGTTCTGGGCAAACACGGCGGTAACGGCCAGCAGGAAAAAGCTGGCCAAAGCGTTAAGAACAGCGGTCATACGGTGCGATTCGCCTCCCTGTGCACGTAGTTTTTATAGGCGCGCACCGCCCCGCGCCAGATCGCGCAGAGCACGCCCACCAGGATGAAGCCGCCCGCCGGCAGGCTGGCCACCGGCAGCAGGTGCACGCCGGATACCGCCCGCCCGAACAGGGTGCCGGTAGCCAGCAGTTCCCGCAGGCAGCCCATGAGCATCAGGATCAGGATATAGCCGCCGGTGATATACAGGCCCTTCTGCAGCGCCACCAGAACCGGCTCCTTGCGGGGGCGTTCATACCGTTTGATGATCAGCGGCTCCACGCAGAGAAGCGGCAGGTACATGCCCACGGCCAGGGTCTGTTCCACCTCGAACCAGTTACGCATCAGGATATATACCCCGGCGTACAGCACGGCGGCCAGAACGCAGTAGACGACGGCCCGGAACCGGTAGGGAACCGGCCGGGCGGCCAGGGCGGCCAGCATCCGGGTGGGGGTGAGCAGCAGCAGCACCGCCACGCTCAGGATCAGGGCGCTGCGGCCGGTGGTGGCCGCCACCACCAGCGGTGCCAGGCCCATGCCCTGCATGATGACCGGGTTGTTGAGCAGGATACGGTCCCGCCGGGCGATGGTCTCCATATTTTCGGAGAGGAACTGGGCTTTTTTAAGCTTCATGGCGGCGTCCCCCCTTTCGCTGTACAAGATCGGTGACGGCCCGGTCCAGCCAGCCGGAGACCGAGTTGATGGCCAGCAGCGCAAAGCACACGCCGGTTTCGTAGGTGCCGTAGTAGCGGAACATCATGCTGGCAAAGCCCAGCAGCAGGCCGTAGACGGCCCGGCTGACGGGGTGACCGGGCAGGGTGACCGGTTCCGGCACCAGGAACACCGCGGCAAACAGCACCGCGCCGCTGAGCATCTCGTACTTGAGCACGGTGAGCCGCTGATCCACATACTGCCAGGGCCAGGACAGGGGGATATCGCCCAGGCGGGGGGCCACAAAGGCCACGGCGGCGCAGGCCAGCAGGAAACAGGCCGGGGCAATCAGGTCGGTGCGTCGGCGGGCGATCAGGTAGAGCAGGCAGGCCAGGATCACCAGGTTGAAGGTGACCCCCATGGGCCCGGCGTAGTTGCCCAGCCACAGGTCGATGTTGGAGATGGAGGGCAGACCGCCGTTTTTCAGCACGGCGCTGCTGCCCTCGCTCAAAGCCACCGAGGCGCAGCTGCCCAGCGGCAGCCGGGTGCCGGCGGCGGGGTAGACGAATACCTGTTCCGGCCAGCCCACCGCGGCGATCACATAGCCCACGGCGGCGGGGTGGAAGGGGTAGTGGCCGTAGCCGCCGAAGGCTTCCTTGCCGATCAGCACCGCGGCCAGCACCGCCACGATCAGCACGTAGTAGTCCACCGAGGCGGGCATGAGCATGGCCACCAGCAGGGCGAACGCCTCGCTGGACAGCTCGCCCCGTTCAAAGGGGCGGCGGCGCAGCAGGCTGACCAGCCAGTCGCAGACGCCGGCGGTAACGATGGCCACCAGGCACAGCAGCGCCGGACGGGCCCCGTACAGGTACACGTCCATCGCCAGCAGCGGCAGCATCAGAAGAAAGGTGTCCCGGCACACGTCCGGGTTTGTATAGGGGATTTTGTGTTGATTCATGGGCAGGCTCCTGTCGTTGGCACGGGGATAGCCCCGCAGGATTTGGGGCGGCACCGTCTGCGGTTTTCGCCGTGAAGGATGCGGTGCTGCCTGTAGGTTCGGGCCTTACAGCCGCAGCAGACCGGCCACGGCGGCGGCCGGGTCAGCAGCACGGAAGACCGCGCTGCCCGCCACCAGCACCTCGGCCCCGGCGCCGACACAGGCGGCGGCGGTGCCGCTGGCCTCGTCCACGCCGCCGTCCACCTCCAGCCGGAAGGGCAGACCGCGGCGGCGTTTTTCTTCGGCCAGGGCGGACAGCTTGTCCAGCGCGCCGGGCATGAAGCTCTGGCCGCCAAAGCCCGGTTCCACGCTCATGACCAGAACCAGATCCAGCTGATCCAGCCAGGGTTCCAGCGCCGAAACGGGGGTGGCGGGCTTGATGCTGATGCCCGCCTGGCAGCCGGCGGCTTTGATGGCGGCCAGGGTGGCGGCCACGTCGCTGTCGCTTTCCAGGTGGAAGGTGATCAGGGAGGCGCCCGCTTTGGCAAAGGGCTCAATGTAGGCCAGCGGATCCCGGATCATGAGATGCACGTCAAAAAAAGCGTCCGGCAGGGCCTTGTGCAGCCCGGCCAGCACCGGTACGCCGAAACTGATGTTGGGCACAAAGCAGCCGTCCATCACGTCAAAATGCAGCCACTGGGCGCCCGCGTCCAGCACCTTGCGGCACTCGGTACCCAGGCAGGCAAAGTCTGCCGCCAGCAGCGAGGGGCTGACCATCGCCATATTCGCCGTCCTCCTCGTTGCGCCCGCCACGACGGGCGATATTCGGTTATATTGTACCGTATTCCGGCCTAAAAAGCAATTCCGGCACCCGGAACCGCCAGGATTTGGCCCGGATTTTCACCCTTTGCACACAAAAGGAAGCCGATCTGGGGGGACAACGCCCCCCCAGACCCCGGAAATCATGGCCGGAATACTCCGGCCATAGGGATAGAAAAAAGCAAGGCCCGCGCAGTTCGAAAACCACCAGCGCGGGTCTTGCTGTATTTTATTCCCGAGGGCCAATGTATTGGCCCGACAGATGGGGGCTGGGGGACTGGTCCCCCAGATTGGCTCATATCAACCCTTACCGCCCCGCCTTTTTGGGCAGGTCGGTGGGGTTGGCGGGCAGGGTAAAGGTGAACTGGCACCACTGGCCCTGCTGGCTGGTGACCCATATCTTGCCGCCGCTCAAAGTGACCAGCACCTTGCAGATATGCAGCCCCAGGCCGCTGCCGCCGGGATTCAGGCCCCGGCTCTTGTCCTCTTTATAGAACCGCTCGAACACGAAGGGCAGCGCGTCCTCGCTGATGCCCTCGCCGGAATTCCACACCGTAATGGACACATCCGGCCCCAGCCGCTGCACCCCGAACCGGATCACGCCGCCTTCCGGGGTAAACTTGAGGGCGTTGTCCACCAGGTTCTGCACCACCTGATGCACCAGATCCGGGTCGGCCCAGACCATGGTGCGGGCGGGGGCCAGGCCCTGGATGGTCACCTTGCCCTCCTCGATGCGCTTTTCCGCCGCGAATACCACGCTGGTGACCGTCTCCCACACGTCGTAGCTCTGGGCGTGCACCTGGTACTCGCCCGCTTCCAGCTTGGTGATGTCCAGCATGTTCTGCACAAGCCTTGCCAGCCGCCCCACCTCCTGGCTGACCAGGTTCAGGTAATGCTGGTGCATGGAGGGCGGGATGGTGCCGTCCAGCATGCCGTCAATAAATCCCTTGACGCTGGTCATGGGGGTGCGCAGCTCGTGGGCGATGTTGCCCATGAAGCTGCTGCGGCTGGTATCGATGGCCTCCAGGTTGCGGGCCATGGTGTTGAAGGTGGCCGCCAGCTGGGCCACCTCGTCGGCGCCCTCCACCGGCACCCGCTCGGAGAAATCCCCGCCGCCGAACCGGCGGGCGGCCTCCGCGATGCGGCGCAGCGGCCGGGTCAGCCGGGTGGTGAGCGCCACGCTCAGCACGCTGGCCACCAGCAGCATCAGCCCCGCCGACAGAATAAAGCTGGAGATCATATCCCCTAAAAAGGTGCTCATGCTCTGGGCGCTGGACGCCGCCACCACGTACCCCTGCAGGCTGCCGTCCTGCCCGGCAATGGGGCTGACGGCGGTGTAGAACTGGCCGTCAAACACCCCGTCCAGGCTGTCCACCCCGAAATATTTGGCGCCGGACGCCGCGGCCAGCACCCGCGCGCTCAGGGTGCGGCCGATATGGCGGCAATCCTCCCCCTCGCTGCACAGCTGCACCGTGCCGGCGGTGTCGGTGATCAGCACCATCGAGCTGGTGGTGCGGCTGATCAGGCTTACGCTTTTCTGGGCCTGTTCCAGCAGTTCCGGGTTATCCCGCAGCAGCTGCGC
Organism: uncultured Gemmiger sp.; assembly: GCA_944386225.1. Classification (GTDB taxonomy): domain Bacteria; phylum Bacillota; class Clostridia; order Oscillospirales; family Ruminococcaceae; genus Gemmiger_A. Next base: position 1,449 of record CALXAH010000004.1, on the reverse strand, counting down.
CAGCTGACCGCCGTGCGCCACCTGGGAGGTGGTGACCTGCACCACGTCCAGCAGGGCTTCCCGCCGGTCCTCGGTAAAATAATTGCGGAACAGATACGCCTGCACGCAGCCCATTACCAGGATACTGGCCACCAGCACCAGCGCGGTGGCCGTAAAGTACATGGAACTGATGCTTTTTCTCATGGTCGTTTACTCTTTTACCTCAAATTTATAGCCCACGCCCCAGACCGTTTTCAGGCCCCACTGGTCGCTGGCGCCCTCCAGCTTTTCCCGCAGGCGCTTGATGTGCACGTCGATGGTGCGGGAATCGCCGTAATACTCGAATCCCCATACCTCGTCCAGCAGCTGGTCCCGGGTGAACACCCGGTTGGGATGGCTGGCCAGGAAGCTGAGCAGTTCCAGCTCCTTGGGCGGGGCCTCCACCACCTTGCCGCCGATCTTCAGCTCGTACCGGGACATATCCAGGCTGAAATTGTCGTACTCGATGCGGCCGTCGGTGTCCTCCTGGGCGGAGGCATTGCAGCGGCGCAGCACCGCCTTGATCCGGGCCACCACCTCCTTGGAATCAAAGGGCTTGACCACATAGTCGTCCGCGCCCAGTTCCAGGCCCAGCACCTTGTCGAAGGTCTCGCCCTTGGCGGTGAGCATGATCACCGGGGTGTCGCCCGCCGCCCGGATGCGGCGGCAGACCTCCCAGCCGTCCAGCTTGGGCATCATCACGTCCAGCAGCACCAGGTCGGGCTTTTCGGCGGTAAAGGTATCGATGGCCGCCTGGCCGTCGTGAGCCAAGCAGGTGGTGTAGCCTTCCTTTTCCAGGTACAGGCGCAGCAGTTCGCAGATGTTCTTGTCGTCATCCACGATCAATATTTTCTCGTTGGCCATGGGTCAGCACTCCTCACATTGTTTTCCCGAAAACGGCCCGCGGCGCAGGCCGGCATATATTTGTATTATACGCCCCATTTATGAACAAAAAAAGGGTAAACCGCGCCATCCCGGCTTTTTCCTTGCGCGGGCGCACAAGGTACGGTATAATGTGGGGTGACGAATACGCCGCCCGGGCGGCGGGATCATACAGAAAGTGAGCGAGCAAGAAATGAAATTAGGTATCGTGGTTCACGTTCCTTTTTTCGAAATCTCCATATAAATCCATGAAACACCACAAAATGGCATTATAATGCGGCTTTTTTCGCCTTCAAAAATATACAAGTCAATATAAGCCGCATAAAGTCGCATGAGAAAATGGTGTAAAAATGGTGTATAACACACCGACCGCAACAACTCACTGAGCCAGTGCAACAAACTTGAATATTTTCATCGAGAGCCAATCCCAATTTTCTGGGGTTGGCTTTTCTTTTTCCAGAGTAGTCAAAGGAGGATTTGCAATGAAACAGGGCGTTTTGGTTTACGATCGAGAGAATGACCGCATCGATATCCGCTTCGGATTGGAGG
>CALXAH010000003.1 GCA_944386225.1 uncultured Gemmiger sp. | reverse complement strand
CCCGAACCCGCGGCTACGGTGCTGATGCCGGAAGCGGCGGCGAAGCGGGAGGAGAAGCCCGCGCCGGTGGCCACGGAACTGATGCCGGAGACGGCGGCAAAGCGGGAGGAGAAGCCCGCCCCGGCGGCCACGGAACTGATGCCGGAGACGGCCCCGGCAAAGCTGCCCACGGCCGGGCCGCGGGTCTGCGCCGTGTGCGGCGCGCCGCTTAAGGCGGGGCAGAAATTCTGCGTAAAATGCGGCGCGCAGGCGCCGGAAGGAGGCGCGGTATGACCGGCTGGATTATGGCTATCGGCTTTCTGGTGCTGGGCGTGGCAGGCCTGGCGGCCGGTGTGCTGCTGCGCAAAAAACTGTCCCGGGTGTGGATGGCGTCCTTCTGTGTGGCCGGTGTGCTGCTGGCGGTGCTGGGCGGCGCGCTGGGCGTGGGCCAGTGGAACCAGACCCGGGAGGAACGCACCTGGAGTTACCTGGCCCTGTGCTATCTGGAGCAGGGCCAGACCGAACAGGCGGCCCAGTATCTGCTGAAAACCGACCGGCAGGATCTGGAGACCACCGCGGCCCAGCTGCTGCTGGAACGGCTGCGGGGCAACGATACCATCGCCCGGCTGCGGGCGGATACCCTGAACAACCTGGCCCGCACCGACAGCGAGAAAAACCTGTGCAGCATGGTGTCCGGCGTGGCAGCCGGGGACTATGAGGCGGTGCGTACCGCCGCCGCCCTGCTGCGGGAGCAGTCGGCCCTGACCGGTGCGGCCCGTACCCAGGCTGACCGGCGGTTTGCCGCCGAGACCGGCGTCTGGCTGGGCGATCCGGAGGACCCCACTGCCTATGACCAGGAGCTGCCCGAGGCTGAGCGCCTGCGCCAGCAGGTGGATCAGGCGCTGAACAACGGCTCCAATCGCTGGGCGGTGGAGAGCGCGGCCCAGCTGGTGCAGCTGGCCCCCAGCGCCGACAACCGCCTGCTGCTGGCCAGCGCGGTGGCCGAGAGCGTTTACAGCGGCGACTATCTGGATGCCTCCTGCTTTGCGGCCGACGGGCAGGAGCCGGACGAGAGCGCTACGGCCGAGCGGGAAAAGCTGGCCGGGCAGATTGAAAAACTGGAATCCCAACAGGCCCAGCTGGATCTGGCGCTGGAAGGCGCCTCCGATGAAGCCGAGAGCGAGCGGCTGGCCGACGAAAAGGCCCAGCTGTTTGCCCGGCAGGAGGAACTGCAGGCCGAGAGCGACAACCTATACGCCCGGCGGGCGCTGAGCTCCATCGCGGACATCCACAGCCTGGAGGCGGAGATCGTGCGCGCCCGGCTGCAGTATGCCATGCGGGACTACGAGCGGGCGGTGGATCAGCTGCTGAGCGCGGCCGGTTCGCTGCAGTGCCGCCTGAGCCCCTCCAGCAGCCTGACCAACGGGCTGAATGCCGTGCGCCGCGCCTATGAGGGCGGCTCCGACGCGGTGGGGGTGGAGTCGGATCAGTTCCGGGACACCATGGTGGCGCTGCTGTCCAGCGGTTCCGACAGTGTGGCCCTGGCCTCCGGCAGCCTGACCCAGAGCTTTGCCGACCGGATCGTCAGCGACCAGAAGGTCTACGGCAAGGATCTGTATGCCTCCGGCATTGACCTGAGCGAATTCCCCCAGGTGACCCTGCTGCTCAGCGGCCGGGCCGAAGCCATGCAGCGGCTGGTGGACGGCCAGGGTCAGGTGAAGGACACCCGCGCCGAGGTGGACTGGCAGGCGGAGATGCTGGACGCCGAGGGCGTGACCAACCAGCTGTGCTGCGTGGTGGACTGCAGCGGCAGCATGGGCGGCGAACCCATGGCCAACCTGCAGGAGGCCCTGATCCGGTTTGCCCAGAGCGATCTGAACGGGGCCTACACCTCGCTGGTTACCTTTGAGGATACCGGGCGGGTGGCGTCGGAGCTGTCCGCCGATCCCACCCGTCTGCAGGCGGCCGCCCGGGAACTGGTGGCCAATGGCGGCACCAACATCTCCGCCGGACTGGAACAGGCCCTGGCGGTGCTGGGCCGGGCCGATGGCGCCCGCACCGTGCTGCTCATGACCGACGGCCAGAGCAGCCTGGACATGGGGGTGGTGCAGCAGCTGGCCGCCCAGGGCATCGTGGTGCACACCATCGGCTTCGGCCAGGTGGACGACAACCTGCTGCAGACCATCGCCGACGCCACCGGCGGCCAGTACATCCGGGCGGATTCGTCCTCGGAGCTGGAGAACGTCTACGCCAGCCTGGTGGGGCTGATCGGCAACCGGGTGCAGCTGCGCTACACCGCCGCCGACACCGACACCGCCGAGGGCCGCTATGTCTATGTGACCACCGGCGAGGGCTCGGCCAGCGTGCGGGTGGAGTACTCCCTGCAGGACGAGGGCTCCGACGGGCGCGGCCTGCGGGAACTGGATCCGGATTTTGTCACCACCGACGACATGGCCACCCGGCTGGCGGAGGACGGATCCCTGACCATGACCCTGTGGCTGGAACCGGTGCTGGGCGCGGAACACCTGACCGGCGTACAGCTGGGCGGGCAGGACGTGAACTTTATTGCCCGGGAAAACGATGCTTACACGGTGGATCTGACCCTGCCCGCCGCCCCGGCCGCGGGCGGCCACACCCTGACCCTGACCTGGGACGACGGGCTTGTGCAGGAATACCCCGACGCGCTGCTGGTGGGCGCCCGGCTGAACACCGGCTCCTTCCGGCTGGGACGGCTGCGGCTGTCCGCCACGGCGCTGCTGACCGGGGACGGGCGGCTGGCGCTGCGGGATCCCTGGCTGACTGAAGAGGTGGCCGAGGGGCAGGAGAGCGCCTTCAGCCTGTCGGTGCAGGGCAACCTGACCCTGCCGGTGGACGAGGCGGCCATCCTGGCGGCCGACGCCGCGGGCGGCACCATGGATCTGGGCCAGAGCGGCGTGCTGACCGGGTACGGCATGCTGAACCTGAACAGCGGCGACAAGGCCTATACCTGGAACGCCCCCGCCCTGACCGGCGGCACACCGCGGAATTTCCAGGTGGAGGCCACCGCTGAGTATGTACGGTTCCTGACCGGGGCCGAGGAAGGAGGGGAGACGGATGGAACGGTTCCGCAGGAATAAAGGCCCGCTGCTGCTGCCGGTGCTCTGCCTGGCAGCGGCGCTGCTGATCTACCTGGTGGTAAACAGCCTGTGGGGCGCGGCCAGCGTGGCGCGGCAGCTGTCTCTGGGGCAGCAGTACCTGACCGACATGAACTACAACGCGGCCATCCTGGCCTTCAACAACGCCATCCGCACCGATCCCGTCAGCAAGGAGGCCCACATTGGTCTGGCCAAGGCCTACGCGGGTACCGGCGAATACCAGTTTGCCGGGCAGATGCTGGAGGATCTGAACCAGGGCCCCGTGCCCGATGAGGAGATCAGCGACACCCTGATCGACATCTACACCGACGCGGGCGAGTGGGAACGGGTGATCCGGCTGATCCGGGAGCTGATCGATTCCACCGACCGGGACGAATACTACGATCTGCTGCAACAGGTGCTGGCGGCCTATTTTGACCAGCCCCATTCCTATGGCGTGGGCACCGACCAGCGCCTGGTGCTGAAAAACGGCCAGGTGCTCAGCGCCGGGTCCAACAGCCTGGGGCAGCTGGGCGTGGCGCTGGCCGCCGCGCCGGAACAGACGGAGGCCCAGCCGCTGGCGGATGCCGGATTTAACGGCACGGCGGCGCGGGTCTGGTGCGCGGGCCGCACCAGCCTGGCGCTGGACGAGGCGGGCAACCTGTGGGCGGCCGGTGAAAACCGCTGGGGCCAGATGGGCCTTGCCTACGCCGACGGCACCACCCGTACCGGCTGGACCTGCCTGACCGATACCGGCGATGTGGCCGCGGCGGCAGGCACCACCGGCCATCTGCTGGTGCTGCGCACCGACGGCAGCCTGTGGCAGTCCGGCAGCGAGACCGGCGGACAGCTGGAGCCGGTAAGCCGGTTTGCCACCGTGATCCAGCTGGAGAGCAGCGGCGAAACGGTCTGGCTGCTGTCGGCGGACGGCGGGCTGTACACCAGCAGCGCCGGCGATCCCTATACCTGGACCCGCGTGGCGGAGGATGTGCTGCGGTTCGGCCTGGGGCCGGACGGCGGCGCGGTGTGGCTGGCCGCGGACGGCGGCATCGGCAGCAACCGGTACAGCGTGGAACTGCCGGAAGGCTGGACGGCGCTGGAGAGCGGCCGGGTGCAGCCGGACTTTGCGGTGCGGCAGCTGGCCCAGAGCGAAAGCGGCCTGCTGCTGACCGACGCGGCGGGTACCCTGTACCTGGCTGCGGGCGGGCAGTGCACCCCGGTGAGCACCGCCAGCCCGGTGGAAGCCCTGTACCGCCAGGGCGAAGGCGTGGTGCTGGAGCTGCGCACCGGAGAGGTACAGTACTGGGCGGATGGGGATACGGCCCCCGCCCCGCTGGCCTGAGTTTTCCACAGAGAATCCGATTTTTGTGGAAAACCAGACCGTCTAAAAATACAGAACAGGCGCGCTGCCCGGTATTCCCCGCCGGGCGGCGCGTTTTTGCTGCCGGGATGCAATCCGCCTGCATAAACCGGGGCGGGGCAGAGGATACTAAATCCAAAACACACCGCGCCCCCGCCCCGGCGGGGCGCGCAGACGGAGGCGTTTGGCTATGAAAGCAACCGGCATCGTGCGCCGTATCGACGATCTGGGGCGGGTGGTGATCCCCAAAGAGATCCGCCGCACCCAGCATATCCGCCAGGGAGACCCGCTGGAAATCTATGTAGGCGGAGAAGGTCAGGTGATCTTCAAGAAGTATTCGCCGCTGGGCGAGCTGAACGACTGCGCCGGGCTGTACGCCGAGGTGCTGGCGAAAAGCCTGTCGGCCACCGCGCTGGTCTGCGACCGGGAACGGATCCTGGCCGCCGCCGGGCCGGGAAAACGGGATTATCAGGACAAGCCGGTGTCCCGGCCGCTGGAGCGGCTGATGGAACAGCGGGCGCCCTACCGCCACAGCGGCCGGGCCGAGGACTGCCTGTTCCCCTGCCAGGGCGCCGACCGGCATCTGCTGGCGGTGGCCCCCATCCTGAGCGGCGGCGATATTGCCGGGGCGGTGGCGGTGCTCAGCGCCGACAAGAACGCCCGCCCCAGTGCCGAGGTGGAGAGGGTGGTGGCGGTTTCCGCCGCTTTTCTGGCCCGGCAGCTGGAGGAATAGGCCGGGGCCTTGCCCCGGCGGCGGGGGTGTGGTATGCTGGCAGTGCGCGGAAGGCTCTCCGCGCGGAAAGGAGCCATGCCATGTCTGCCCGATCTTCTGCCGCCGCCGGGCCGGTAGCCCATCCGCTGGCCCCGGTCTGGGACGCGGACAGCAGGGTGCTCATCCTGGGCACCCTGCCCTCGCCCGCTTCCCGGCAGGCCGGATTCTACTATATGCATCCCCAGAACCGGTTCTGGCCGGTGCTGGCCGCCCTCTTTGACCAGCCGGTGCCCCAGGGCCCCGAGGCCCGCCGCGCCTTTGCGCTGGCCCACCGCATCGCCCTGTGGGACACCCTGGCCGCCTGCACCATCACCGGTGCGTCGGACGCGTCCATCCAGGACCCGGTGCCCAACGATCTGGGGGCTATCCTGGCCGGTGCGCCCATCCGGGCCGTATTTACCACCGGCGCCGCGGCCGACCGGTTCTACCGCCGGTTCCAGTACCCCCGCACCGGGCTGGCCGCCCACCGGCTGCCCAGTCCCAGCGCCGCCAACTGCGCCACCCCTTTTGACCGGCTGGTGCGGGAATACACCGCCATCCTGCCCTTTTTACAGCCCTGATTTGCCCCCGTGCCCGCCCCTTGCGGCCACGGGGGCTTTTTGACAGACAGGCCCTGCCGACGCTCACCCCGGGGGCTGCCGCGCCGGGGGCGGGCGGCCCCCGCAAACCCGGGCCTGGGGCGGGTTTGTGTCTAAACTGTTAAACTTGAAAAAAATTTGCAAAGAGGTCTTGACAGCGGCTTCTTTTGGAGTAGAATAAGATTAGCACTCGGGGATAAAGAGTGCTAAACCGATACGAAACGAGGTGGCGGATATGGCGATGGACGACCGAAAGCGCCGGGTGCTGCAGGCAGTCGTTACCCTGTACGGGATAGACGGCGAGCCGGTGGGCAGCGGGCTGCTGTGCCGGTATTTTGATTCCGCCGTGTCCAGTGCCACCTTGCGCAACGAGATGGCGGCGCTGACCAAGCTGGGATTGCTGGAACAGCCCCACACCAGCGCCGGGCGGGTGCCCAGCGCCAAGGGCTACCGGTACTACCTGGATCACATGGATGCGCCCGCCGCCCTGCCCGCCGCGGAAAAGCGAAAGATCGACCGGCTGTTCGCCGGGATGGACTACGAGCCCGACAAGCTGACCCAGAGCGCGGCCAAGGCCCTGAGCGACTGGGCCGGGTACACGGTGGTGGCCACCACCCCCGCCGCGCCGGATCTGTGCATCGCCCACTTTGAGGTGGTGCAGGTGGGCCGGTACTCGGCGGCTGTGCTGGCTGTAACCGGCGCGGGCGGCGTCCGTACCCGGGTGGCCCGGGTGGAAGGGGGCTTGAGCCGCACCGACGCGGTGCAGCTGGCCGGTTTGTTGAACCGGAGCCTGACCTTCGTGTCCCCGCCGGATCTGACCGAAGCGCTGCTGGCTGAGCTGGCCATGAGCCTGGGCCCCCGCCGCAAGGAGCTGTGGGGCGTTGTGCAGGCGGCGGCCGATCTGCTGGAGGAGGCCGCCCGGCCCCGGGTTCATGTGGAGGGCATCGCCCATCTGCTGGAATGGCCCGAACTGAGCGGCGATCTGGCCCGGGTGCTGGAACTCTTCGGCGACGAGGAGACCGCCTGCCGCCTGTGTGCCCCCGCCGGGCAGCGGGGCGACGTGCTGCTGGGCGAGGATCTGAGCGATCCGGTGCCGGGGCTGTCGGTGATCCGCAAACGGTATCTGGCAGGCGGCGGCCTGATGGGCGGGCTGGCGATTGTGGGCCCGGCCCGGATGCCGTTCCGGAAGCTGATGCCCGGCCTGGACTATTTTGCCTTGAAACTCGGCCAGAGCATGGCCGGTAATCTACAGGAGGACGCAACATGAGCGAAGAAACCAAGCGCACCGACGCCCCGCAGCCGGAGGAAGTGGAAACCCCGGCCGCCGAAACGGCAGCACCGGAAACCGAGGCGCCGGCCGCCGAGGCCGAAGCCGCCCGGCAGGCGCTGGAGGCAAAGCTGGACGCGGCGGAAAAGAAAGCAGCCGAACTGAAAGACCAGCTGCTGCGCACCGCCGCCGAGTACGACAACTTCCGCAAGCGCAGCGCCCGGGAGCAGGATGCTTCCTTCAACAACGGCGTGGGCTTTGCGGTGAACCAGATCCTGGGCATCCTGGACACGCTGGAGATGGCGGCCAATGCCCCCACCACCGACGAGAACTACAAAAAGGGCGTGACCATGACCCTGGACAAGGCGGCCGCCGCCCTGAACACCCTCAAGGTGGAGGAGATCCCCGCCCAGGGCCAGCCGTTCGATCCCAACCTGCACGCGGCGGTACAGCAGGTACCCGCCGAGGAGGGCGTGGAGAGCGGCACCGTGGTGCAGGTATACCAGAAAGGCTATCGCCTGGGCGACCGGGTGATCCGCCACGCCACCGTTGTGGTGGCCGAATAAACCGGCATAAAAGGCCGAACAGCCTTTTAGCATATACTAAGAAGAACAACCCAATTTTGAATACGCGGTTTGCATAAAAAGGAGAGAATTGTTATGAGCAAGATCATTGGTATCGACCTGGGTACTACCAACAGCTGTGTGGCTGTTATCGAGGGCGGCGAGCCCGTTGTCATCGCCAACGCCGAAGGCGCCCGCACCACCCCCAGTGTGGTGGGCTTCACCAAGACCGGCGAGCGTCTGGTGGGTCAGGTGGCAAAGCGTCAGGCCATCACCAACCCCGAGCGCACCATTTCTTCCATCAAGCGGGAGATGGGCACCAACTACAAGGTCAGCATTGACGGCAAGGACTACACCCCGCAGGAGATCAGCGCGATGATCCTGTCCAAGCTGAAGGCGGATGCCGAGGCTTACCTGGGCGAGAAGGTCACCGAAGCGGTCATCACCGTGCCGGCCTACTTCAACGACAGCCAGCGTCAGGCCACCAAGGACGCGGGCACCATCGCCGGCCTGAACGTGAAGCGTATCATCAACGAGCCCACCGCGGCCTCCCTGGCCTACGGCGTGGACAAGGAAAGCGACCAGAAGATCATGGTCTACGACCTGGGCGGCGGCACCTTCGACGTGTCCATCATCGAGATGGGCGACGGCGTGACCGAGGTTCTGGCCACCAACGGCGATACCCGTCTGGGCGGCGACGACTTCGACCAGCGCATCATCGACTGGCTGGCCGACAACTTCCAGAAGGAGAACGGCATCGACCTGCGCAAGGACAAGATGGCCGCGCAGCGCCTGAAAGAGGCTGCCGAGAAGGCCAAGATCGAGCTCTCCGGCGTGGCTTCCACCGCCATCAACCTGCCCTTCATCACCGCCGACGCCACCGGCCCCAAGCATCTGGACATGACCCTGACCCGCGCCCAGTTCGACGCCATGACCGCCGATCTGGTGGAGCGCACCATGGGTCCCGTGCGTCAGGCCATGCATGACGCCGGCCTGAAGGCCAGCGACCTGAGCAAGGTTCTGCTGGTGGGCGGTTCCACCCGTATCCCCGCCGTGCAGGAAGCGGTCAAGAAGGAGATGGGCATGGAGCCCTTCAAGGGCATCAACCCGGACGAGTGCGTGGCCATCGGCGCTGCCATCCAGGGCGGCGTGCTGCAGGGCGACGTGAAGGGCCTGCTGCTGCTGGACGTGACCCCGCTGAGCCTGGGCATCGAGACCCTGGGCGGCGTGTGCACCAAGATCATTGACCGCAACACCACCATCCCCACCAAGAAGAGCCAGGTGTTCTCCACCGCGGCCGACAACCAGCCCAGCGTGGAGGTCAACGTGCTGCAGGGCGAGCGTGAGTTTGCCCGCGACAACAAGAGCCTGGGCACCTTCCATCTGGACGGCATCGCGCCGGCTCCCCGTGGCGTGCCCCAGATCGAGGTTACCTTTGACATCGACGCCAACGGCATCGTGCACGTAAGCGCCAAGGATCTGGGTACCGGCAAGGAGCAGAGCATCACCATCACCGCCTCCACCAACATGAGCAAGGAGGATATCGACAAGGCTGTCAAGGACGCCGAGCGGTTTGCCGATGAGGACCGCAAGCGCCGCGAGGAAGTGGATCTGCGCAACGGCGCCGACCAGATGGTGTTCCAGACCGAGAAGGCTCTGGGCGAGCTGGGCGACAAGATCGACGCTTCCGAAAAGGCCGACGTACAGGCCAAGCTGGACGCCCTGAAGGAAGCCCTGAAGGGCAGCGACACCGAGGCCATCAAGGCCAAGCAGGAAGAGCTGCAGAAGGCCTTCTACGCCGTGAGCGAGAAGGTATATAAGGCCGCCGCCGAGGCTCAGGCCGCCCAGCAGCCGGGCGCGGGTGACGCCGGTGCGCAGAGCGCCGGTCAGAAGCCGGACGACGGCGTGGTGGACGCGGACTTCAAGGAAGTCTGATCCAACCAGGAACGGTAAGAAAGGCCGCCCGGCGGAATTTGCCGGGCGGCTGTTCCCGTCAATATACACCGCGCGGGGCTGATGCGTCCGGCGCATGACAGGTGGAGAGGTATATGGCAGACAAACGTGATTATTATGAGGTTTTGGGCATCGCCAAGGGCGCGTCCGAAGCTGAGATCAAAAGCGCCTACCGCAAGCTGGCCAAAAGATACCACCCGGACCTGAACCCCGGCGACAAGACCGCCGAGGAGAAGTTCAAGGAGGTAGGCGAGGCCTACGAGGTGCTGAGCGACCCGGACAAGAAGGCCAAGTACGACCAGTTCGGCTTTGCCGGCGTGGACCCGAGCTACGGCGCGGGCGCCGGCGGGGCAGGCTTCGGCGGCGGATTCGGCGGGGTGGACCTGGGGGATATCTTCGGGGACATCTTCGGCGGCGGCTTCGGTTTCGGCGGCGGGCAGCGCGCCTCCAACGCCAACGCGCCCCGCAAGGGCGCGGACCAGCGGGTCAGCGTGGTGCTGAGCTTTATGGAGGCGGTGCACGGCTGCACCAAGACCATTACATTGACCCGGCAGGAGACCTGTCCGGACTGCGGCGGCAGCGGCGCGGCCAAGGGCACCAGCCCGGAAACCTGCCCGGACTGCGGCGGCCGCGGGTATGTGGTGCGGCAGACCCGCACCCCCTTCGGCGTGATGCAGAGCCAGCAGCCCTGTACCCGCTGCGGCGGCAAGGGCAAGATCGTCAAGACCCCCTGTGAGCACTGCCACGGCAGCGGCCGTACCCCGGTGAAGAAGCGCCTGGAGGTGCGGATCCCGGCGGGTATCAACGACGACCAGAGCATTGCGCTGCGGGGCCAGGGCGACGCGGGCACCAACGGCGGCCCCAACGGGGACGTGATCGTGATCGTGACCGTGCGGCCGGATCCGATGTTCGAGCGGGACGGCTACGACGTGTGGGTCACGGTGCCCATCACCTACAGCCAGGCCGTGCTGGGCGCCGATGTGGTGGTGCCCACCGTGGACGGCAAGGTGGAGTACACCGTGCCGGAAGGGACCCAGAGCGGTACCACCTTCCGGCTGCGGGGCAAGGGTATCCAGTACCTGGGCGGCCGGGGCCGCGGCGACCAGTATGTGAAGGTCACCGTGGAGATCCCCAAAAAGCTCACCCGCGCCCAGCGCGACGCCCTGAAAGCCTTTGAGGACAGCCTCAAGGACGACAACTACGAACAGCGCAAAGGCTTCTTCAAGAACCTGCGCGACAAGTTTGAGAAGGGCGACAATAAGTAACGAGAGGCCAATATGGGGGGAATCAACGATTCCCCCCATGCCCCCCGGAAATTGGGCCGGAATACTCCGGCCCTGGGGATAAGACAAAAGATAAGGCCGGTGCGTAATCCGTTTACGCACCGGCCTTGTTTTATATTATATCCTGAGGGCCAAGTATTTGGCCCTCGATTTCTGGGGGTATGGGGGATATGTTATATCCCCCATATTAGCAATTTATGATTCGCCTACCCAGCGGGGAGCGGTGACCCAGACGGCCTGGCCGGCGGCCAGGCTGGCGGGGACGTTCAGGATGCGCTGGTTGCGGCTTCCGCGAAACCGCAGTTCCAGGCTCATCTCCGCCTGCACAAACGGCCCGTCCACCAACACATCCAGGTTCTGCAGCAGCGCCCGGCGATCCTCGTCGGCGTTCAGCAGCTGCTCAAAGGTAAACCCCGTATAGGCGGCCACCTCATACCCCGCGGCTTTCAGTGCCGCGGCCAGCTGTGCCGCCTCGGCGGCCTGATCGAACGGTTCCCCGCCCGACAGGGTCACGCCCCGGCACAGGGGGCTTTTCTTTGCCTGCGCCACCAGCTGCTCCACGGTGCACTCCTCGCCGCCCTCAAAGGGCCAGGTGGCGGGGTTCTGGCATCCCGGGCAATGATGATGGCAGCCCTGAAAAAACACCGTCAGACGCAGCCCCGGGCCGTCCACGATGCTGTCGTGGGCAAGTCCTGCAATCCGCATGGCTTACAGATGCTTCACGCGGTCGCGTTCTTCCGCCTTCTTGGCGTCGTTCCACTTGTCCATGGTGCCCACCAGGTACCCGGTGATCCGGCGGATCCGCTCAAAGGGCACGTCCTTGCCCACGACCGACTGTTTTTGCATAGCAGACATTTTCTTTTCCTCCTCACAGGTATGGTTCGCTCGTTTCCTGCTTAGTATAGCAGGGGGAATGGTAAAAGGATGTTGCGGCGGCAACCCTTATTCGCAGCCGCAGAAGGTGGGCACGGTGGGGAACTTTTTGCGCAGCTCCGCCAGCTTCTCCGGCGAGAGCGCCTCGCCGCTGCGGCGGCCGCACCGGGGGCACACGTCCCCGATCACGCCCACATAGCCGCACACCGGATCCCGGTCTACCGGATGGTTGATGCTGCCGTAACCCACGCCCGCGTCGTGCATGCAGCGCACCACGCTCTCAAAGGCTTCCAGGTTGTGGGCGGTGTCGCCGTCCAGCTCCACATAGCTGATGTGGCCCGCGTTGGTCAGGGCATGGTAGGGGGCTTCCTTCTGGATCTTGTCGTAGGCCGAGATGGGATACCACACCGGGATGTGGAAGCTGTTGGTGTAGTATTCCCGGTCGGTCACGCCCGGGATGGTGCCGTACCGCTTCTGATCCATCCGGGTGAACCGGCCGGAAAGGCCCTCCGCCGGGGTGGCCAGCAGGGTGAAGTTCATCTTCATGGCCTGGCTCTTGTCGTCGCAGAACTGACGCATATGGCCCACGATCTCCAGGCCCTTCTGCTGCATCTCCTCGCTCTCGCCGTGGTGATGGCCGTACAGGGCGGTCAGGGTCTCGGCCAGGCCGATGAACCCGATGGACAGGGTGCCGTGCTTCAGCACCTCCCGCACCTCGTCGGCGGGGCCCAGCTGGTCGCTGTCCAGCCAGACGCCCTGGCCCATCAGGAACGGGTAGTTGTACACCCGCTTGGCCGCCTGGATCTCGTACCGGTCCAGCAGCTGGTTGGCCACCAGCTCCAGCTTTTCATCCAGCATTTCGTAGAACTTCGCCTCGTCCCCGTGGGCCTCGATGGCCAGACGGGGCAGGTTGATGGAGGTAAAGCTCAGATTGCCGCGGCTGTAGGCGATCTGACGCTCCGGATCGTAGACGTTGCCCATCACCCGGGTGCGGCAGCCCATGGTGGCTACCTCGGTTTCCGGATGGCCGGGCTTGTAATACTGCAGGTTGAAGGGCGCGTCCAGGAACACGTAGTTCGGGAACAGGCGCTTGGCGCTGACCTTCATGCTCAGCTGGAACAGATCGTAGTTGGGATCGCCCTCGTTGTAGTTGACCCCTTCCTTCACCTTGAAGATATGGATGGGGAAGATGGGGGTCTCGCCGAAGCCCAGGCCCGCGTCCTCGGCCATCAGGATGTTCCGGATGACCATGCGGCCCTCGGGGCTGGTATCGGTGCCGTAGTTGATGCTGCTGAAGGGGGTCTGGGCGCCGGCGCGGCTGTGCATGGTGTTCAGGTTGTGCACAAAGCCTTCCATGGCCTGGTAGGTCTCCCGGTCGGTCTGCTTCCAGGCACGGCGGCGGGCGGTGGCCACCAGACGGGCGGCGGTCTCACCATCCAGGCGGGTGGCACGGGCCAGGGCCTCGGCCGCGACGCGGTCAAACTCCGCCTCGCTGTCCCCCTCGCCCATACGGGCCCCATGGCCGGTGGCCTGGGCGGCCTCGGTCACGGCGGCGCGGGCGGCGGTGCTTTCGTCCTCGGTGTTCAGGATGTCCTCCACGCTCTCGGCCAGCTTGACGGCGTAGGCGCGGGCAAAGGTCTTGGCCACGCCCTCGGCCATGCCGTAGTCAAAGTTCGGGATGCTCTGGCCGCCGTGCTGGTCGTTCTGGTTGGACTGGATCGCAATCGCCGCCAGCGCCGCATAGCTGCCGATGCTCTTGGGCTCCCGCAGGAAACCGTGCCCGGTGGAGAATCCGCCGTGGAACAGCCGCAGAATGTCGATCTGGGTGCAGGTGGTGGTCAGGGAATAGAAATCGAAATCGTGGATATGGATATCGCCTTCCCGGTGGGCCTTGGCCTGCTCCGGCGTGAGCAGATAGGCCGCGTTGTAGGACTTGGCCCCCGCGGTGCCGATCTGCAGCATGCTGCCCATGGCGGTGTTGCCGTCAATGTTGGCGTTGTCCCGCTTCATGTCGGACAGCCGGGCGTCCACGTTGGTGATCTCGTCGATGGTCTTCATCAGCTGGGAATTGGCTTCCCGGATGCGGGTACGGTTGGCCCGGTACAGGATATACCGCTTGGCCGCCTCGTCGTGGCCGCATTCCATGAGCTGCCGCTCCACCAGATCCTGGATCTGCTCGATCCGGGGGGTGTTGGCGCCGCAGTCCAGCGCCAGTTCCCGCTCCACCCGGTTGGCGATGCGGGCGGCCTCGGCGGCGTCCCCCTCGCCGGCGGCCTCCAGGGCTTTCAGGATGGCGGATGCGATCTTGCCCGCGTCGTACAGCACCACGCGGCCATCACGCTTCATAATGCTCGTGATCATGACGTCTCTCCTTGCCTACGGTTTCGGTCCGTCTCCGGCACAGGAGCAGAACGAATCCATATATCTTGTGTTTTTTGCTAACGATTCATATTATGCCACCATATTTAGTATCCTGTCAAGGAACGGGGATGCCAACATTTTGTGTGTAAATTTGGCGAAACTGTAGCACAGTGCCAAGAATGCGTGAGACGCCCGGGTGCGCGTTCCTTGTTTGTGCCGGGGAATTGTGGTACAATACACGCAAAAGGGGGCAGGCGGATGGAAAGGGCGGAAATTCAGTACCGCACTGCCGGCGGGGTGCAGTATGAACTGACCCGCAAACGGGTGCGCAACATCAACCTGCGGGTCCGGGCGGACGGCACCGTGGCGGTAAGCGCCCCGGCCCGCACGCCGCTGGCCCGGGTGGACGAATTTGTGGCCGGCCGGGCCGGCTGGATCGCCGATGCCCGGCAAAAGCAGGCCCGGCGCGCCGCCGATGAGGCCGCCCGCCCCGTGCCGGACAGGGACGCCGCCCTGGCGCTGTTTGCGGCTTCCAGCGCCCGGATCTGGCCGCTGTTTGCCGGTATCCGGCCCGCGCCGCCCGAGATCCGGGTGCGGGATATGCGCAGCCGCTGGGGCGTGTGCTGCCCGGACAAAAACCGCATCACCCTGGCGCTGCGTCTGGCCGCCCGGGAGCCGGATCTGATCGACTATGTGATGCTGCACGAATACTGCCACTTTGTCTGGCCGGATCATCAGCCCCATTTCTGGGCGCTGGTGGCCCGCTATATGCCGGACTGGAAAGAGCGCCGGGCCCGTCTGCGGGGATGAGCGCCCGGGTATCCTATCTATAAAAGGAGGCTGCGCCGTGGCCGAACAAGACCGATACAAAAAACTGGCGGGGAACACGGTGATCTTCGCCATCAGCAATTTTTCTTCCAAGCTGCTGAGCCTGTTTATCCAGCCCTTCCTGACCTACGCCATGAAGGAGGTACAGGAGGTGGGCATCACCAAGCTGACCAGCCAGTGTGCCAACCTGCTGATTCCGCTGGTCAGCCTGGGCACCAGCTTTGCGGTGATCCGCTTCGGGCTGGACCGGGCCAACAACAAAAAGCAGGTGTTCACCAACGGGCTGGTAACCATCCTGATGGGCTTTGTGCTCATGCTGGTGGCCTATCCCATCATTCGGCTGCTGCCGGTATTCTCCGACTACGCGGCGCTGCTGTACGTGTATGTGCTGGTAAGCTGCCTGCGCACCCTCTGCACCCAGTTTGTGCGCAGCCGCCAGCTGAACCGGCTGGTGGCCATCGACGGCATCCTGTGCACCGGGGCCACCCTGCTGTTCTATGTGCTGTTTTTGGTGGTGAAGCCCCTGGGCGCCACCGGTTACCTGCTGGCCATCATCTGCGGCGACGGGTGCAGCACCCTGTTTGTTTTCTGCGCCGCGGGGCTGTGGCGGTATCTGGATTTCCAGCATTTCAACCAGCGGCTGTGGCGGGCCATGCTGCGGTACGCGCTGCCCATGATCCCGGCCCAGATCAGCTTCTGGATCATCAACGCCAGCGACCTGTTCTTTGTGGCGGGCATGCTGGGGGACGAGGGCACCTACTGGTCGGGCCTTTTGGGCACCGGGTATTTTCTGCCCACCATCCTGACCACCCTGGGCACCATCTTCTACGAGGCCTGGCAGCTGTCGGCGGTGACCGAGCGCAGCCGCCGGGAGGCCTTCTTCAGCCGGGTGTTCGGGGTATACCAGGCGGTGATGTTCTGCTGCGGGGCGGGCATCATCTGGCTGTGCCGGCCGCTGATGCTGCTGTTCCGCTCCAACTTCTACGAGGCATGGCAGTTTGTGCCCATGCTGGCCATCGCCACCGTGTTCAGCTGCTTCAACCAGTTCCTCAACACCATCTATGTGGTGGAGAAGCGCAGCACCCTGAGCCTGTACACCATGCTGGCGGGCGCGCTGGCCAACTGCGTGATGAACTGGCTGATGATCCCGGTGATGGGCCCCAACGGGGCCACCGTGGCCAGTTTCCTGAGCTATGTGCTGGTGTTTGCGCTGCGGGCGGTGAACACCCGGGGCCTGCTGCGGGTGGATTTCAGCCTGCTGCGGCTGTCCGCCAATACCCTGCTGCTGCTGGTGGAGGCCGCCGTGATGCTGGCCCAGCCGGCGGGCTGGCCGGTCTGGACCACCCTGCTGACCGGGGTTGTGATCCTGTTCAACTTCAAGGGTGTGTGGAGTTTGACTCGGCTGATGGGCCTGCGGCTGCCGGGGCAGCGGCGGCACGCCCGGTGATCTTTGCATAATGCGCGTAAAACGCCGCCCGGCGGTCCGTTGAGGACTGCCGGGCGGCGTTTGATTTTAGGGTTATTTCTCCGGCTGGGTCACGGTCAGTTCGTCCAGGCCGTTGCTGGTGAAGGTCAGGTCGCCGTCGGCGGTGAGGAACAGATCCCGCAGCTTCAGGTCTTTCATGCTGTCCAGCAGGGTGAGCAGTTCTTCTCCGGGGGCGTCGGCGCCGGTCAGCACCGCCGCCTGGGGATCCACCGCCCGCAGAAACGCCTCGGTGTTTTCGTGCACCGCGCCCTGTTCCGGCAGCACCAGCACCGTATGGCTCAAAGGCAGCTGGGCCATCAGTTCGCCCAGGCGCTGCTCGCCCGCGTCACCGGGGAACAGGAAGGAGAACACCCCGTGCTCCAGGCTGGCCGCCAGGGAATAGTCCCCCTCGGTGGCCTCGTAATGGCCCTGCAGCGGCCGTTCCAGGGTCAGCTGGGCGTCCCCCAGGGTCAGAGTATCGCCCTTTTCATCCGGCAGCTGTACCGGGATGCCCGCGTCCTCAATAACCTGCAGCAGACGGCGGTAGTCCCCCTGGCTGTCGGCGGGCGGGTCGTAGTCCGGCGCGTAGACCGCGTCGGTGGGGATATTGCGCAGCACCTGGGCCGCGCCGCCCATCCGCAGCGGCGAAAAATAGCTGAGCACCAGCGCGTCCAGCCGGGTGACCTGCCGGTCCGCCAGCTTCTGCAGCAGGGCGGGGGCGTCGTCGGCGCTGCCGGCGTCGATCAGCACCGCGCGGCCGCCGCACTGAAGCAGCGCCGCCTGGCCGTTTTCCAGCGAAAAGCAGGTAACCTGCAGTTCCTCCAGTTCCTGGTTGGAGGGGCTCTGCCCCCGGGAGCCGATCAGCACAGCGGCCCCCGCCAGCAGCAGGATACAGATAAACAGGCTTACATGGCGCATGGTATGGCGCATGAGGCAACCCTCCTTACCGGGTAGAACATGGTGTTATTATACCACACGGTAACTTTACAAACCAGCCCTGCGGCGGTTTTCGGCAAAGAGGGAGAGAAAAAGAAAGCGGCACGGGCCAAAAGCCCGTGCCGTACAGTTTTAGAAATACAGGTCCTTGCTGGGGTATACCGGCTCCATGGTCAGACGCAGGCCCAGCTTGCGCAGGGTGCCCTCGTCGCCGGAATGCAGCATCTGGCTGGAGTGCATGTCGCAGTCCCGCAGCAGGGGCAGCGCGGCCATGGCCTTGGCGGCCACGGGGTCGTCGGCGGCGGTCACCGCCAGGCCGGCCAGGGTGTCGTCCACCTTCAGCACGCTGGAACGGCTGCCCAGGATGTCGATCTTCATCCGCAGGATGGGCTCCAGCACCTCGGGACGGATCAGGGTGATGTCCTGGATGCCGGCGATGGCCTTGATGCTGTTCAGCACGGTGGCGCTGCAGGCGCTCATCAGGTTGCTGGCCCGGCCGGTGATGATCCGGCCGTCCGGCAGACGGATGGCCGCGGCGGGCTGGTGGGTCTCGTCCCGGCGCTTCAGGGCCGGGGCCACCACCGCCCGGTCGGTGGGCTGGATGTTCAGCTGCTGCAGGATGCTCTCGATCTTATGCAGGGACGCCTCGCTGGCTTTGCCCTGCTTGCAGTCGCAGGCGGCCTTATAGTACCGGCGCAGGATCTCCTCACAGGCGGCGGCGCGCACCACCTCGTCGTCAAAGATCGCGTAGCCGGCCATGTTCACCCCCATGTCGGTGGGGCTGCGGTAGAACTCCTTGTTGCCGGTGATCCGCTCCAGGATGGTCTGCACGATGGGGAAGGCTTCCACGTCCCGGTTGTAGTTGACGGTGGTCTTGCCGTAGGCCTCCAGATGGAACGGGTCGATCATGTTCACGTCGTTCAGATCGGCGGTGGCGGCCTCGTAGGCCAGGTTTACCGGATGCTTCAGGGGGATGTTCCAGATGGGGAAGGTCTCAAACTTGGCGTAGCCTGCCATCACGCCCCGGCGGTACTCGTGGTACACCTGGCTCAGGCAGGTGGCCAGCTTGCCGCTGCCCGGGCCGGGCGCGGTGACCACCACCAGCGGCTTGGTGGTTTCAATATAGGGATTGGAGCCGTAGCCCGCGTCGCTGCAGATATGCTCCACCGCGGCCGGGTAGCCGGCGATGGGCCGGTGGATGTAGTTGCGCACCCCGCGGCTGGTGAGCTTCTTGGCAAAGGCGTCGGCGGCGGGCTGGCCGGTGTACTGGGTGATGACCACGCTGTTCACCGAAAGGCCGGTCTCGGTGATGTCGTCGATCAGGCGCAGCACCTCCATGTCGTAGCTGATGCCCAGATCCGCCCGGATCTTGGTCTTTTCGATATCCCCGGCCGAGATGGCAAGGATGATCTCCGCCTGGTCCTTCATGGCCTGCAGCAGCCGGATCTTGCCGTCGGCATGGAAACCGGGCAGCACCCGCGCAGCGTGATAGTCGTCAAACAGCTTGCCGCCGAACTCCAGATACAGCTTGCCGGAAAACTGAGCGATCCGCTCGCGGATCTTTTCGGTCTGCTTCTGCACATATAAATTGTTGTCGAACCCGATTTCCATAAACGTTCCCCCAACTCAATACAAAC
This sequence comes from uncultured Gemmiger sp., assembly GCA_944386225.1. GTDB lineage: Bacteria > Bacillota > Clostridia > Oscillospirales > Ruminococcaceae > Gemmiger_A. The sequence continues at coordinate 155,630 of CALXAH010000003.1, read as the reverse complement.
AATTTGCGGCCCGGCGGGCCGCACATACATAACCGTTTACTAGCGTATCACATTCCGGGCGGCGGGGCAAGCGTCCCGGCAAAAAAATCCTGCGGACAGCCGCAAAAGGAACCCCGGCAGGCAATTTCAAAAAATATAAAAAAGGGGGTTGCATTTTGCGGATAGCCGTGCTATAATAATGCCTGTTCCCGGAGGATTAGCTCAGCTGGTTAGAGTGCCTGCATCACACGCAGGAAGTCTGGGGTTCGAGTCCCTAATTCTCCACCAGTCCCGACCGTTTTGCGGTCGGGATTTTTTTGTTGTATGGCTGCGGGCCGTACAATACAGAAAACGCCGGAAGCGGCTGCCCTGTCTGGCAGCCGCTTCCGGCGTTGTAAACGGAAAAACGGCATGGCCGAAGCCATGCCGTTTTTTGAAAAGCTTGTCCGGGTGATCAGGCCACGGTGGCGGCAATCACAGCGGCGGCCACGAAGGCGGAAGCGCCCACGGTGCAGCCGGCAGCCAGGTCGGCGTCGGTAGCCTTGCCGTCCTCGCCGATACCGGCGGCAATCTCCTCAGCGGTCTTGCCCACGGCCCAGGCGGAGAAGGCGTCAGCCTGCTCGTTCCACTCCTTGCCGATGCCGGAAGCCTTCAGCATGCCGTAGTCAGCGCCCAGAACATGCCTGGAAGAGAACCCGGTGCCCTCGGCGATGTTCATGGTGCCCTCCGCGGTAAAGGGCATGGCAACCTGGATCACATCAATGTAGCAGGAAACCACTTTGCCTTCACCGTCCACCAGAACGCCGGCGGCGGTCACGTCAGCTTCACCCTTGCCGTCCTTCTCGGCGGTGGCGTCGCTGCCGCTCATCTCGGTAACCAGGCCCAGACCAAACTTCAGGCCGGTGCCGGAAGCGGTGCTTTCGGAAGCGGGCTCAGAAGCGGTCCACAGCGGCGGAAGAAGAACCGCTGTTGGCGCCGCAGCCAGCCAGCAGGGTGGCCAGCAGAGCGCCGGCCGCAAGAACAGAAACAAACTTTTTCATGGTAATGCTTCTTTCGCATAAAAAACCGGAGAATCAGATTCTCCGGAAGGAATGCCCGAAAACGGACACGGGAATAGCATACCACAATAATTTTGTCAAAATTGTGGCAGAAATCCAAATTATCTGAAAATTTTATTGAATCGGCGGGTTTTCCTCGGTTTCCCGCACCACATACAGGGGGCGGCGCTTGACCTCCAGGTAGGTTTTGGCAAGATATTCCCCCAGGATGCCGGTGCAGAACAGCTGCACCCCGCTGCACAGCAGGATAATGCAGGTCATGCTCTGCCAGCCGGCCACCGGGTCCTGCCAGCCCAGGGCGTACCGGATCAGGATGAACAGGATGCCCACAAAGGCTGCCAGGCAGAACAGCACACCCACCAGCGCCGCGATCGCCAGCGGCGCGGTGGAAAAGCCCACGATGCCCTCGATGGAGTAGAGGAACAGTTTCCAGAAATTCCATTTGGTCTGGCCGGCCACCCGCTCCACATTCTCGTACTCGAACCATTTGGTGCGGAAGCCCACCCAGCCGAAAATGCCCTTGGAGAACCGGTTGTACTCGGTCACCTGCAGCACCGCGTCCACCATCGGGCGGCTCATGAGCCGGAAATCCCGGGCGCCGTCCACGATCTCGGTTTTGCTCATCTTGTTGATGATCCGGTAGAACATCCGGGCAAAAAAGCTGCGGATGGGCGGCTCCCCCTGGCGGGTGGTGCGCCGGGTGGCGGCGCAGTCGTACTCACCGGAGAGCAGCGTGTCCAGCATGGCGGGCAGCAGGCCGGGCGGGTCCTGCAGATCCGCGTCCAGCATGGCCACATAGTCGCCTTTGGCGGCCTTGAGCCCCGCGTAGATGCCCGCCTCCTTGCCGAAGTTTCGGCTGAAGCTCACGTACCGCACCCGCGGGTCTTGCTGGTGCAGCCGGCGGGCCACCGCCAGGGTGCCGTCCTTCGAGCCGTCGTCCACAAAGATAAATTCAAAATCCACCCCGTGGCTGGCCTTCATCTCGCCGGCCACCCGGGCCGCTTCCTTATAAAAAAGGGGAAGGGATTCTTCTTCGTTATAACAGGGAACAACCAGGCTGATCAGCATGGCGGTCACCGCCTTTCCGTTGGGAAAAGATGTCCGGCGCGGGGCCGGTGTGCCTCCATTATACTAAAGGAAAAGAAGGGGCGCAAGGGCTGCCGCCCTGCCTCGGCTTTTCCCGCGGGGCGGAATGTGGTATACTGAACCCGCAAGCCTATACGGGAAGGGAGAGAGGCCGGTGCGGCTGGATAAATTTTTGAGCGGGGCGCTGCAGATCCCCCGCAGCGCGGCCCGCAGCCTGGCGGGCAGCGGACGGGTTACGGTGGACGGGCAGGTGTGCCGCAAGGCGGACACCCCCGTGCCGGAGGGGGCCGCGGTGGCGCTGGACGGCGCCCCGCTGATCCGGGAGGAACATGTATACCTGATGCTGAACAAGCCCGACGGGGTGGTGAGCGCCAGCGAGGACGGCCGGGACACCACCGTGGTGGATCTGGTGCGGGATGCCTATCCCCGGCGGGAGCTGTTCCCGGCCGGGCGGCTGGACAAGACCAGCACCGGCTTTGTGCTGCTGACCGACGACGGGCCCTTTGCCCACCGGCTGCTGGCCCCCCGCCGTCACGTGCCCAAGACCTATCGGGTGGGGCTGGACGGCCCGGTGACCGGGGAGATGGTGGCGGGGTTTGCCGCCGGGGTGACCCTGGCGGACGGCCAGACCCTGCACCCTGCCCGGCTGCAGCCGGACCCGGCTGACCCCTGCGCCGCCACGGTGGTGCTGACCCAGGGGGTGTACCACCAGATCAAGCGGATGTTTGGGGTATACGGCCTGGGGGTGAACACCCTGCACCGCACCGCCATCGGCGGGGTGGAGCTGGACGCGGCCCTGGCGCCGGGCCAGTGGCGTGCGCTGACCGAGGCGGAACGGCAGGCGCTGTTCGGCCCGGCGCGGTAAAATCTGGGAAATTGCCGCCGTTTTCAAAAAATCGACACATTTTTCTGGTACGGTAAGGGCGGAAATGACCGGGATTTTGCCAGATTCTTCAACTTACACAGACAAAAGCGCTTTTTTTTACCGAAAGTTGTTGCAAAAGTAGATTCCGTTGTGTAAGATATACAGTGAAGCCGTGATAAATTGTCTAAAATCACAAGGCGCACTGTGGAAAACGAATGCGATAGCGAAAAGGAGATACAGGATTATGGCAAACCGGGTATTTCAGAGTGTCGTATACCAGATGAAGGACGCCATCGACCGAGTTGTGGCCGTGGTGGATGAGACCGGCACGGTGATCTCCTGCTCGGAGCTCAGCATGATCGGCGAGGTGCGCGAGGGCTATGTGGCCGAGCACCTGAGCGCCGGCGAGAGCTTCGTCAAGGATGGGTACACCTATCATCAGTTCAGCTCTTCCAAGCACAACGACTATGCGGTCTGCGTGGAGGGCACCGACGAGGCCGCGGGCCAGTTCGCCAGCCTGCTGGCCATCAGCCTGCAGAGCATCAAGCAGTACCACGACGAGAAGTTTGACAAGGCCAACTTCATCAAGAACGTGGTGCTGGACAACATCCTGCCCGGCGACATCTACGCCAAGGCCCGTGAGCTGCACTTTGTGGCCGACGTGTCCCGCGTGGTGCTGCTGATCCGGGTCACCAGCGGCAACGACATCTCCGCCTACGACGTGGTGAGCGGGCTGTTCCCGGACAAGCAGAAGGATTTTGTCTTTAACATCAGCGAAAACGACACCGTGCTGGTCAAGGAGATCCGCCGCGGCATCGACCAGCGGGATATTGAGAAGCTGGCCGCCAGCATCGTGGACACCCTCTCCGGCGAGCACTACATCAAGGCGGTGGTGGGCATCGGCACCCCCATCTCCAACGTGAAGGATCTGGCCACCAGCTTCAAGGAGGCCCAGATCGCCATGGAAGTGGGCAAGGTGTTCGACACCGAGCAGTCCATCATCAGCTACGACAACCTGGGCATCGCCCGCCTGATCTACCAGCTGCCCACCACCCTGTGTGAGATGTTCCTGAAGGAGGTCTTCAAGCAGGGCAGCATTGAGAGCCTGGATCAGGAGACCCTGTTCACCATCCAGCGCTTCTTTGAGAACAACCTGAACGTATCCGAGACCAGCCGCGGCCTGTTTGTGCACCGCAACACCCTGGTCTACCGGCTGGAGAAGATCAAAAAGCTCACCGGCCTGGATCTGCGGGAGTTCGACGACGCCATCGTGTTCAAGGTGGCCCTGATGGTCAAAAAGTATCTCAGCGCCAACCCCGCCAAATATTGACGGGCCCCCGGCCGGCCGCGCCACGGCCGGCTTTTTTACAGCGCCGGATGCGAAACCTGCCGCTTGCGGGCAGAATCGGTCGGCTGTTGCCATCCCCTTTGCAATAAGGAGTCTGCCATGATCGTATTTGAAAATGTGACCAAGGTCTATCCGGGCGGCAACACCGCCCTGCAGGACCTGAGCCTGCATATCCATAAGGGTGAGTTCGTGTTTGTGCTGGGGCACTCCGGCGCGGGCAAGTCCACCTTCCTCAAGCTGATCCTGCGGGAGGAAAAAGCCACCTCCGGCCGGGTGCTGGTGGGCGGCAAGGATCTGACCCGCCTCAAGGAGCGGGAGGTGCCCTATCTGCGCCGCAACATGGGTGTGGTGTTCCAGGATTTCCGGCTGATCCCCACCATGACCGCCTACGAGAACGTGGCATTTGCCATGCGGGTGACCAACATCCCGGAAAAGAAGATCCGCACCCGCGTGCCCTATGTGCTCAAACTGGTGGGCCTGGGCGAAAAGATGGACTGCCTGCCCGAACACATGAGCGGCGGCGAACAGCAGCGGGTGGCCCTGGCCCGGGCGCTGGTGCACAGCCCCCAGCTGATCATTGCCGACGAGCCCACCGGCAACATCGACCCGGAACTGAGCCTGGAGATGATGGAGCTGCTCAGCGCCATCAACAGCGTGGGCATCACCGTGGTGGTGGTTACCCACGAGCATGAACTGGCCCGCCAGTTCAACAAGCGGGTCATCACCATCGACCACGGTCATCTGGTGGACGACACCGACCACGGGGTCGGACTACATACCGACGGGGACGACGAGCCGGTAGGGGAGGTGCGCCTGTGAACTGGTCCAGTTTCAAATACCTGGCCCGGCAGGGCCTGCACAGCCTGCGGGCAAACCGGCTGATGACCCTGGCCAGCATCGGTGTGCTGACCGCCTGCCTGATCCTGACCGGCATCGCCGGCCTGTTCGGCGCCAACATCAACAGCCTGGTGGCCTATCTGGGCGACCAGAACGAGACGGTGGTCTATCTGGACACCGAACTGACCGATGAACAGCTGGCCCAGGTGGATGAGACCATCCGCAGCATGGAGGGTCTTGCCTCGGTGACCTACATGAGCAAGGACGCGGTGCTGGAAACCTACAAAGGCTACATGGGCGAATACGCCGACCTGTGGGACGGCTTTGAGGGCAGCGAAAACCCCTTCATGGCCAACTACCGGGTGGTGCTGGAGGATCTGGCCGACCTGGACGCCAAGGTGGCGGAACTGGAAGCCATCCCCGGCGTGACCAAGGTCAACCCGCCCACCGAACTGGCGGGCGTGTTCCTGGGCGTGCAGAAAGCGGTGAACATCGCCGCCTGGAGCCTGGTGGGCGTGCTGGTGGTGGTCAGCGTGGTGGTGATCAGCAACACCATCCGGCTGACCGTGTTCAGCCGCCGCAAGGAAATCAACATCATGAAGTACGTGGGCGCCACCAACGGCTTCATCCGCCTGCCCTTCTTTGTGGAGGGCATGACCAGCGGCTTTATTTCCGGCTGCATCGCTTCCGCGGCGGTGCTGGGGGGCTACGCCCTGGTGCTGTACTTCTCCCAGCGGCTGGAAGGCCTGTGGGAGACGGTCATCGGCGCCAGCCTGCTGTCCATGGGCCAGGTATGGTACTTTGTTGTGGGCGGCTTCCTGCTGTTCGGGGTGCTGATCGGCAGCCTGGGCACCGCCGTCTCGGTGCGCAAGCACCTGAAAGTGTAATCACGCCGTGACATTCCGGCCCGGGGGAGGGGCCTTATCATGACGATGAACGAGCATCCCGTTGCCCGCCGCCTGCTGCAGGTGCTGGCCCTGCTGCTTGCGGTGGCTTCGGTGCTGGTAGCCCTGTCGGCGGCGCCGGCCCACGCGGAGACCGCCGCCGAAAAGTACGAGCGGCTGCGCAAGGAGCTGGAAGCCCAGAACCAGCAGCTGGAAAGCATTGAAAAGGATCTGAAAAACGCCCAGAACACCCGCAGCGCCCTGCAGCAGCAGCAGGCTATCCTGAAAGAACAGATCAACACCCTGGTGGCCGCCATCAACGAGGCCAACCTGGCGATTCAGGAAAAGCAGGCGGAGGTGGATGCCCAGCAGGCGGCCATCGACGAGCGCTGGGATGAGTTCCAGATGCAGATGCAGGCCATGCAGGTCATGCACGACGGCGGCGCGGTGGCCATGCTCTCCAGCGCCCAGAGCCTGTACGAGCTGCTGACCTTCTCCGACAGCCTGCAGCAGGTCAGCGAGAAGCAGAACCAGGTGCTGGAGGATATGCAGGCCGCCAAGGCCGAGCTGGAAAGCCGCAAGGCCGAACTGGAGGAACAGAAGGGCAATCTGGAGACCGCCCAGGCGGAACTGGAGACCAAGCAGGGCCAGCTGTCCAGCAACATCCAGCAGCTGGATTCCACCATCAGCAAGGCCGAAGCCGACAAGCAGGCCCAGCAGGATGTGGTGGACGCCACCGAGGCCGCCTTTGAACAGGCCGAGCGGGAATACGAGCAGTGGATCAAGGAGAATTCCTCCTCCGGCAGCGGGCATATCTCCGACAGCGGCTGGATGTGGCCGCTGCCCGGCCAGAACCGGATCACCACCTACTACGGCGGCAACAACGGATTCTATTCCGGCCATGGCGGCATCGACGTGGCCGCTCCCAAGGGCACGCCCATTGTGGCGGCGCTCTCCGGCGTGGCCTACACCCAGAGCCTGCACTGGACCTACGGCAACATGGTCATGATCGACAGCGGCGACGGTGTGGTGACCATCTACGCCCATATGGATTCCCACGCGGTGAGCAACGGCCAGGCCGTGGTGCAGGGCCAGACCATCGGTTATGTGGGCAATACCGGCCGTTCCAGCGGCTACCATCTGCACTTTGAAGTGCGGATCAACAACGTAAAACAGAACCCGCTCAACTATGTGAGCTACAGCTGACGGAAGGAGAGCCTATGAACAGCAAACGATGGGTACGCATTGCCTGCCTGCTTCTGGCGGGGCTGATGCTGGCTACCCTGGTGGGCAGCATCGGCATGCAGCTGCTTTATTACATCTGACAACGCCCGAAGGGAGGACCCCCGCGCCATGAATAAGAAAATTTCCGTGAGCGTGGCCATCACGGTGGCGCTCATCGCCATGACGGTGACCTTTTCGATCACCATGATCGTGGCCATGCAGATCTTTGACAACACTGTTACCTCGGTGAACGAGAAGCAGAGCATGTACAACAAGCTGGCCGAGATCGACAAGTATGTGCGCGCCAACGCCTACAACACCATCGACGACGCCACCCTGAACGACTACATTGCCTACGGCTATATGCTGGGCATCAACGACAAGAACGCCAAGTACTACACCGAGAAGGAGTACTCCGACCTGCTGGCCGTACAGAACGGCAAGCTGCTGGGCATCGGCGTGGATCTGATCAAGGACTCCGCCACCGGTTACGGCCGGGTGATCCGGGTGTACAGCGGTTCGCCCGCGGCCGAACTGGGTATCGAGGCAGGCAGCTACATCACCCGCATCGGCGAGACCGACACCAAGAACCTGACCAAGGACGGCATGCTGACCCGGCTGCGGGGTGAGGACGGCACCACTGTGACCATCACCTACCTGACCCGCGGCACCAGCGAGGAGAAAACGGTGGAGGTGACCCATGTGGGCTACACCACCCCCACCGTGGAGTACCAGACCCTGAACGATACTTATGGCTATGTGCGGATCACCCAGTTTGGTTCCACCACCGCCAGCGAGCTGGACTACGCGGTGAACCAGCTGACCGGCGCCGGGGTTACCGCCCTGGTGTTTGACCTGCGCGACAACGAGGGCGGCCTGCTGGACAGCGCCAACGAGTGCATCGACCTGCTGGTGGGAGAGGGTGTGATCGCCTACGCCGAGTACAGCGACGGCACCCGGGAGATCCTGGCCGAGTCGGACGCGAACAAGGTGGATCTGCCCATGATCTGCCTGGTGAACGGCAACACCGCCAGCAGCGCCGAACTGTTTGCGGCCAGCCTGCGGGATATGGCCGGGGCCAAGCTGGTGGGCACCAAGACCTACGGCAAGGGCACCATCCAGGCTGCGCCCCAGCGTTTGAGCGACGGCAGCGCCGTTTCGGTGACGGTGGCCCGCCTGCTGACCGGCAAGGAGGAGTGCTTTGACGGCACCGGCCTGACCGTGGATCAGGAGGTTCAGCTGGCCGAGAACACCGTGATGTACGACTACGCCCTGGCGGATGACGCCCAGGTGCTGCGTGCCGTGAGCGTGGCGGACACCCTGACCGGCGTGACCACCATGGAAGGCAGCAGCAACGCCGGCACCCAGACCGGAACCGACAGCAGCGCAGCCGGTGAGGACGGAAGCAGCGCCGCCGAGAGCACCGACGGCGAGACCGGTGACAGCGCGGCGGCGGAAGGCGGCGATTCCTCCGCCGACAGCGCCGCATGACCGGCGAGCGTGCCCTGACCGATATTGCCTATGTGCGGGATCTGTGCGCACGGCACGGATTTACCCTGTCCAAGGGGTTCGGTCAGAACTTTATCGTGAACCCTGGCGTCTGCCCCAAGATCGTGGAGGCTGCCGGCATTGGCCCGGAATGGGGCGTGCTGGAGGTGGGCCCCGGCATCGGGGTGCTTACCCGGGAACTGGCCCGGCGGGCTGCCCGGGTGGTGGCGGTGGAGGTGGACAACCGTCTGCCGCCGCTGCTGGCGGAAACGCTGGCCGGATATGACAATGTGGAAATTGTCATGCAGGATATACTGAAAGTTGATATTGCCGCCCTGATCCGGGAAAAATTTGCCGGGATGCCGGTGGCGGTCTGCGCCAATCTGCCCTACTACATCACCAGCCCGATCCTGATGCGGCTGCTGGAGGAAAAACTGCCCATCCGGCAGATCACGGTTATGGTGCAGAAGGAGGCCGCCGAGCGGATCTGCGCTGCGCCGGGCACCCGGCAGGCGGGGGCCATCAGCTATGCGGTGGCCTACTACGCCAAGCCCCAGGTGCTGTTTTCGGTGCAGCCGGGCAGCTTCTACCCGCCGCCCAAGGTCACCAGCGCGGTGATCCGGCTGGAGGTACACCCCGAGCCGCCGGTGCCGGTGCCCGACGAGGCCGCCTATTTCCGGCTGGTGCGGGCGGCGTTCGGTCAGCGGCGCAAGACCGCGGCCAACGCCATCAGCGCCGGGCTGGGCGTGCCCAAGGCGCGGGTAACCGCCGCCCTGGAGCAGGCGGGCCTGCCTGCCACGGCCCGGCCGGAGCAGCTGACGCTGGAGCAGTTTGCCGCGCTGAGCCGCGCCATGGCGGAACAGCCGGAATAACGGCAGTATAGAGTGGAACCCCCGGGCACAGTGTGCCCGGGGGTTTTTGCGCCGGTGCGGCGGAGAAAGTTAAAGAAATCTTAAGAGTAGGCCGGGGGTGGATTTAAGAAACCGGTGGTATACTGGCCCCAGTAAACCGGATGAGGGGGCGGCACAGTATGCGCGGCGGAGGAAAACAGATGGTTTGGCTGCTGGGAACGGGCCTGGCGGCGTTTACGGCGGGATGCCTGCTGCTGGCGGGCCGTCAGTGGGGCTGGGGCGGTTCTGTGGTACTGCTTGCCGCGCCCGCCTGGCTGGCCGGGGCCCTGGCCCGTACCCGCCGGGGAAGCGTGCTGGCCGGCATGGCCGCCGGGCTGGGACTGTGGGTGGCGCTGGGCGGCGGGCCGCTGCTGCTGATTCCTATACTGGCGGCGGGCGGCGCGCTGGGCGCGGCCGGTCTGCGCTGGCAGCTGGGCGGCCGGGATTGGCTGAGCCTGGCGGTTTGCATCGAGGGGGCGGCGGTGCTGCTGCTGGGCGGCGGCCCGGCTATGGCGGCGGGCCGCGTGGCGGCAGGGGTGCTGCTGGCTATCCTGGCAGCCTGGACCCCGGTGGCCGAGCCAACAGCCGCCGCGGGGCAGCTGCCCGCAAAAGAATAAGGATTTGACCTTGCAAAATGGCGCCCGGTTTGCTATACTAGGTGGGTAATCATGCTGGTGTAGCACAGCTGGTAGTGCAGCTGATTTGTAATCAGCAGGTCGGGGGTTCGAATCCGTCCACCAGCTCCAAAAACCGGCAGGCTCCGTCAGGGGCCTGCCGGTTTTTCATTTTCACGGCACGCCGGATCTGCCGGGTGCCGCTGCCCCCGGCGGCCGCCTTGCAATGGGGCGGGCAATCTGGTATAATCGGCTACATGTGGGGGCGCGTGCCCCCGACGGGAAGCGAAAACGAGGAGGACACCGATGATGCAGTTTGAGGAATTTATGGCGGAACTGCTGGACGTTCTGGTTGCCAACGCGATCCACCTGTTCGAGTTGGTGGGCGTGATCGTGCTGATTGTGGCCGGCGTGCAGGGCGTGGTCAACTACATCCGGCATGATCCTATGGTGCGGCTCAAGCTGGCCAAGGGCATGGCCCTCTGCCTGGAATTCAAGCTGGGCAGTGAGATCCTGCGTACCGTGGTGGTGCGCGATCTGAGCGAGATCGCCATTGTGGGCGCGATCATTGTGCTGCGGGCGGCGCTGACCTTCCTGCTGCACTGGGAAATCAAGAACGAGGAGGCCGAAGCCGAAGCCGCCTTGAACGAGGAGTTCCGGGAGATCAAGGCCCAGGCGGCCGCCCGGGGCTGCAGCTGCGACCCCCATTCCCACGCGAAAGCCGCCGTGCAGGAACAGGAAAAACAGGACTGAATCCCCTTTGCGCCGCGCGCCCGGGCCGCCGGATGCGCGGCGCATTCGTTTTGTGGGGTTGTCGAAACAGCGCAAAAACAAAAGTCATACTTCATCCGCTTCTATTGCCCCCGGAAAATAAACCGGGTATAATGATACCTGTTCGTCAGGCCGGACGCTTCCGGCCTGCTTGTTTTTTTGCGGGGCGCGGCCCCGTGTATGGTGTAAGGAGCGTGTAGAATGGAATACTTGCAGGATCTGCTGGCAGCTGTCGGTGTGATGCTCAACGGCATCCCCCAGGGTCTGCTGGCCATGAGCTTTGGCTTTGCCTCGGTGCCTACGGCGCTGGGCTTTATCGTGGGCGCGGTGGGCTGTCTGGCCCTGGGCAGCGTGGCCCCCATCTCCTTCCAGGCGGAAACCATCGTTATGGCCGGTTCCATGGGCAAGAACATGCGGGAACGGCTGAGCATGGTGTTCTTTGCCGGTGTGACCATGGCGGTGCTGGGCGCCTGCGGCCTGATGACCGCCATCACCAGCTTTGCCGGTGATACCGTAATCCACGCCATGATGGCGGGCGTCGGCCTGGTGCTGACCAAGCTGGCCCTGGGCATGATCAAGGAGAACGCCCTGGTTTCCATTGTTTCCATCGTGGTGGCGGCGCTGGTCTACTTCTTTATGGGTCATGACCTGGTGTACACCATCATCCTGTCCCTGGTGGCGGGCAGCGTGGCCGCCAGGATCGCCGGTCAGAAGATCGGGGAGAACGCGGTGAGCGAGAAGATGGCGGCCATCAAGCTGCAAAAGCCCACCTTTAATCTGCGGGTGCTGCGGGGCGCGCTGGCTCTGGCCTGCCTGACCGTGGGCGCCAACATCGCCTTCGGCGGCATCACCGGCGGCATGGCCGGCGCCACCCAGAACGTGGATCACCTGACCATCTACTCCGGCCTGGCCGACGCCATCAGCAGCTTGTTCGGCGGCGGCCCGGTGGAGGCCATCATCTCCGCCACCGCTTCCGCCCCCCATCCGGTGGGCGCGGGCGTACTGATGATGATCCTGATGGCCGCCATCCTGTTCCTGGGCCTGCTGCCCAAGATCGGCAAGTTTGTGCCCAGCCAGTCCATTGCCGGTTTCCTGCTGATCCTGGGCGCTGTGGCCACCGTACCCGGCGACGCGGCGATCGCTTTCTCCACCACCGAGGCCGGCGGCACCATCGTGGCCGGTGTGACCATGGGCGTGACCGCCTTTGTGGATCCCTTTGTGGGTATGCTGGCCGGTATCCTGCTCAAGACCCTGTTTGGCTTCGGCCTGGGCCTGTAACCGTATAGGAGGCAGACAATGAACGAGTGCTATGAACTGAATGTGGCGGGCGTGACCCGTCAGCTGCCCATCATCCAGATTGCCCCGAATCTGGCCATCGCCAGCTTTGTGATCCTGGGCGACTGCGAACTGGTGACCGCCGCCGCCCCGCTGCTGGCGGAAAAGCTGCCCCAGGTGGACTATCTGGTGACCGCCGAGGCCAAGGGCATCCCCCTGGTGCAGGAGCTGAGCCGCCTGCTGGGCCTGCCCTACTACATCGTGGCCCGCAAGAGCGTGAAGCCCTACATGGAGCAGCCGCTGGTGGACGAGGTGAACTCCATCACCACCCAAAAAACCCAGACCCTGTGCCTGGACGGCAAGGACGCCCTGGCGATCCGCGGCAAGCGGGTGGCCCTGGTGGACGACGTGATCAGCACCGGCGAGAGCCTGCAGGCCATCGAGCGCCTGGTGGAAAAGGCCGGCGCCCAGGTGGTGGCCCGTGCCGCCATCCTGGCCGAGGGCGACGCCGCCAATCGGGACGATATCCTGTTCCTGGAGCCGCTGCCCCTGTTCCCCCTGTAATTGCAGCCACAAAGCCGTCGGGTGATTGCCCGGCGGCTTTTCTGCGTTAAAGCAGTATTGCCCGGCTGTGCGGGGCGTGGTAAAATGTACATACATGCCGCCCCTTTGCGCCGCCGCTTTGGCGGTTGTGCGGATTGACTTTTTGGCCCGGCGGCATTAAACTATGATAGTATGATAAAGTGATAAAGCGGGCGGGCGCGGGAATGGCAGTCCCCGCCGTGCCGCGATCTATATACGGGGGTTTTCCCCGGGAAAGGCAAGGTCACCATGGAAGAACGAACCATTCCCCGTGCCGAACAGGCGGCCGCCCGGCTGCAGGGGCTGTACCGGCAGTACGGGTATCTGCCCTATAAAATGAGCAAGTTTGAGGAATACGACCTGTATGTGCGCAACAAGAGCTTTCTGAACAGCCCGGATATCCTGACCTTTACCGATCTGGACGGCAAGCTGATGGCGCTGAAGCCGGACGTGACCCTCTCGATTCTGAAAAACAGCCGCCCGGCCCCGGCGCTGCAGAAGGTGTTCTACCAGGAAAACGTCTACCGTACCGGGCGGGACACCCGCAATTTCCGGGAGATCCTGCAGATGGGGCTGGAGTGCATCGGCCCGCTGGACGGCTACGCCGAGGCGGAGGTGCTGGAGGTGGCGGTGCGCAGCCTGGACGCGCTGGCGCCGGACTGGCTGCTGGACATCAGCCACCTGGGTGTGGTGAACGGGCTGCTGGCCGCGCTGGGCCTGCCCGCCGAGGACGAGCGCCGTCTGCTGGAGGCGCTGGGGGAGAAGAACACCCCCCGCCTGACCGAACTGTGCCTGGCGCTGGGGGTGGCGGACGCCGCCCGGGAGCGGCTGTGCCGCCTGGCGCTGCTCTACGACAGCCCCGCCGCCGCCCTGCCCCAGCTGGAAGCCCTGGCCGCGGGCAGCGACACCGCCATGCGGGCGGTGGAGGAACTGCGGGCGCTGTGCGAACTGCTGACCCCCTGGGCTGACCGGCTGCGGCTGGACTTTTCGCTGGTCAGTGACCGGCAGTATTACAGCGGTGTGGTGTTCCGGGGCTTTGTGCCCGGGCTTCCGGTGGCGGTGCTGAGCGGCGGCCGGTATGACCATCTGCTGGCCCGGATGGGCCGCCGTGGCGGCGCCGTGGGCTTTGCGGTGTATCTGGATCAGCTGGACCGGCTGGCCCCCCAGGAGCGGCCCGCCGTGGATGTGCTGCTGCTCTACGGGCCGGACACCCCCGCCGCCGGTCTGGCCGCCGAGGCCCGGCGGCTGCGGGCGGAGGGAAAGACCGTCCGGGTGGAGCGGGAGGCCCCCGAGGGCCTGACCTTCGGCCAGGTGTGCCGGATGGGAGGTTAAGGTATGGAATGGATCAATGTGGCCCTGCCCAAGGGCCGTTTGGGCGAAAAGGTCTATCGCAGCTTTGAGGCCGCCGGGTACGCCTGCCCGGGCCTGCTGGAGGATAACCGCCGCCTGATTTTTGAAAACGCCGAAAACGGGATGCGGTATTTCTGGGTCAAGCCCAGCGACGTGGCCATCTATGTGGAACAGGGCGCGGCGGACATCGGGGTGGCCGGCAAGGACATCCTGCTGGAATACCGCCCCGACGTATACGAGCTGGCGGATCTGGGGGTGGGCCGCTGCCGGATGTGCGTGGCCGGGAAAAAGGAGTTCTACGACGACCGCTCCCGCACCCTGCGGGTGGCCACCAAATTCGCCCGCATCGCCCGGGACTACTACGCCGGGCAAAGCCGGGAGATCGACATCATCCATCTGAACGGTTCCATCGAGCTGGCCCCGATCCTGGGGCTGAGCGATGTGATCGTGGACATCGTGGAGACCGGCCGCACCCTGGTGGAGAACGGGCTGGAAGTGAAAGAGGAGATCGTGCCCATCAGCGCCCGGCTGATTGCCAACAAGGTGGGCTATAAATTCAAAAACGAGCGTCTGCGGCAGCTGTGCCGGGCGCTGGAAGAACAGCGAAAGGGGTAATCCGTTATGATCCGCATCTATCCCTACGGGCAGGTGCCCGACGAGGAGATTTTTGCCCGTGTGCAGGATGACCGGGATGTGTCCGGCATCGTGGCCGATATCATTGCCCGGGTGCGGGCACAGGGGGACAAGGCCCTGGCCGCCTACGCCGAACAGTTCGACGGGGCAGCCCCCGAACGGCTGGAGGTGACCGAGGCGGAACTGGACGCCGCCGTGGCCGCCCTGGACCCGGAATTTGTGGAGATCCTGCGGCAGGCTGCCGCCAACATCGAAGCCTTTCACAAACATCAGGTGCGCTCCAGCTTTGTGGTGACCGACCAGCCCGGCGTGGTGATGGGCCAGAAGGTGCTTCCCATTGAAAAGGTGGGCCTGTATGTGCCCGGCGGCACGGCGGCCTATCCCAGTTCGGTGCTGATGAACTGCATCCCGGCCAAGCTCGCGGGCTGCCGGGAGATCGTGATGGTGTCGCCCCCCACCTGCGGCGGGGACATCAACCCGGTGATTCTGGCTGCGGCCCGCATCGCCGGGGTGCACCGGGTGTTCCGTACCGGCGGCGCCCAGGCGGTGGCCGCCCTGGCCTACGGCACCGAGAGCGTGCCCCGGGTGGACAAGATCGTGGGCCCGGGCAACGCCTTTGTGGCCGAGGCAAAGCGGCAGGTATTCGGGCAGGTGGCCATTGACATGATCGCCGGGCCCAGCGAGATCCTGGTGGTGGCGGACGGAAAATCCAACCCGGCCGCCGTGGCCGCCGACCTGCTGAGCCAGGCCGAGCACGACAAGCTGGCCAGCGCGGTGCTGGTGACCGACAGCGAGGAACTGGCCAAGGCGGTGCAGGCCGAGATCGAGCGGCAGCTGCCTTTGCTGGAGCGGGAGGAGATCGCCCGCGCCTCCATCGACAACAACGGCAAGATCATCGTGGCCGGGGATCTGGCGGTGGCGGTGGAGATCGCCAACCGCATCGCCCCGGAACATCTGGAACTGTGCATGGACAACCCCTTTGACTGGCTGGACCGCATTCAGAACGCCGGGTCGGTGTTCATGGGGCGGCACTGCCCCGAGGCGCTGGGGGATTACTTTGCCGGGCCCAACCACACCCTGCCCACCAGCGGCACCGCCCGGTTCTCCAGCCCCCTGTCGGTGGACGATTTTGTCAAAAAGACCCAGTTCACCTACTTCACCGGCGACGCGCTGGAACGGGTGGCCGGTAAAGTGGATTACTTTGCCCGGCAGGAGGGGCTTACCGCCCACGCCCGCAGCGTGACCATCCGGTTTGACGAGACAAAGGAGTGAGACCCATGAGCCGCTTTCTGAGCGCCCGGATGGCCGCGCTGGAGCCCTATGTGCCCGGCGAACAGCCCCGGGACCGGCAGTATGTGAAGCTGAATACCAACGAGTCGCCCTTTCCGCCCGCGCCCGGCGTAGTCGCCGCCGTGCGGGGGGCCGAGGCCGAACGGCTCAACCTCTACCCGGACCCCACCTGCCGGGACCTGCGCCGGGCGCTGGCCGCCCGGTTCGGAGTGGGGGAGGAGAATGTCCTCGTATCCAACGGGTCGGACGATATCCTGAACTTTGCCTTTCAGGCTTTCTGCGGGCCGGACAAGCCGGTGGCCTTCCCGGCGGTGAGTTACGGGTTCTACCCGGTGCTGGCCGGGCTGTACGGCCTGCCCCACACCGCCATCCCTCTGCGGGAGGATTTATCCATTGATGTGACGGATTACATCGGCCGGGGGGAAAACGTGGTGCTGGCCAATCCCAACGCCCCCACCGGGCTGGCGCTGGGGGTGGACGAGATCGAGCGGATCGCGGCCTCCAACCCCGACCACCTGGTTCTGGTGGACGAGGCCTATGTGGATTTCGGCGCCGAGAGCTGTGTGCCGCTGACAAAGCGGTACGAAAACCTGCTGGTGGTGCAGACCTTTTCCAAATCCCGCTCCATGGCCGGGGCCCGGCTGGGCTTTGCCATCGGCAGCGCGGCGCTGATCGCCGATCTGGAGGCGGTGAAGTATTCCACCAACCCCTACAGCCTGGACCGGGTGACCCTGGCGGCGGGCACGGCGGCGCTTACCGGGGAATCCGAAGCCTACCACGCGGCCAACTGCCGCACCGTGATGGAAAACCGGGCCTACACCACCGAAGAACTGACCCGGCGGGGCTTTGCCGTGGTGCCCAGCCTGGCGAACTTTGTGTTTGCCCGGCTGCCCGGCACCGACGGGGCGCAGCTGTACGACGCGCTGCGCCGGCAGGGGGTGCTGGTACGGCATTTCAACAAACCCGGCATCCGGGACTACCTGCGCATCACCATCGGCTCCAAAGAGGAGATGGACGCGCTGCTGGCCGCCCTGGATGTGATACTCAAGGAAAAAGGAGAATGAACCATGCGCAGCGCCAACATTCAGCGGGCCACCAGTGAAACCAGCGTGCTGCTGGGCCTGGATCTGGACGGCACCGGCAAAAGCCAGATCGACACCGGCTGCGGTTTTCTGGATCACATGCTCACCCTGTTTGCCCGGCACGGCCGGTTTGACCTGACGGTGGAGTGCGAGGGGGACAGCCAGGTGGATTTCCACCACACGGCGGAGGATATCGGCATCTGCCTGGGGGACGCCTTTGCCCAGGCGCTGGGGGATATGCGGGGCATCACCCGCTACGGCAGCTGCATCCTGCCCATGGACGAGGCCCTGATCTTGACGGCGGTGGACATCTCCGGCCGGGGGCTGCTGTGCTGTGAGCTGGACATCCCCTCTCCCCGGGTGGGCGAGTTCGACACCGAACTGGGGGAGGAGTTCTTCCAGGCGCTGGCCCGGCGGGCCGGGCTGACCCTGCACATCCGCCAGCTGGCGGGCAGGAACAGCCATCATATTCTGGAGGGTACCTTCAAGAGCCTGGCCCGCAGTCTGCGGCAGGCGGTGGCCATCGAGGCCGCCTTTGCGGATGAGATCCCCTCCACCAAAGGAGTGCTGTAACATGGTAGGCATTGTGGATTACGGGGTGGGCAACCTGTTCAGCCTGCGCAGTTCGCTGGCGGTGCTGGGGGCCGAAACCCTGGTCAGCGGCGACGGGGACGCGCTGGCCGCCGCCGACCGGCTGATTCTGCCGGGGGTGGGGGCGTTCGGCGACGCGGCCGCCGCTCTGCGGGAAAAGGGGCTGGATCAGGTGCTGCGCCGTCTGGCCGGGCAGGGCAAGCCGCTGCTGGGCATTTGTCTGGGCATGCAGATGCTGTTTGACTACAGCGAGGAGTACGGCCGCCACGAGGGGCTGGGGCTTATCCCCGGCCATGTGGCCGCGCTGGCCCCCGATCTGCCCCCGGAGAAAAATCTGAAAGTACCCCACATCGGCTGGAACGGGCTGCACCGCCGCAATCCGGTGCATCCGCTGCTGGCGGGGGTGAACGAGGGGGACTGCGTGTATTTTGTGCATTCCTTCCATGCGGTGGACTGCGCGGAAAGCGTGATCGCCACCGCCGAATACGGCCCGGAGGTCACCGCCGCGGTGGCCCGGGGCAATGTGATGGGCACCCAGTTCCACCCGGAAAAAAGCGGCGCGGTGGGGCTTGGCATCCTGCGCAATTTCTGTGAGGGAAAGGGGGGCGCGGTATGATACTGTTCCCTGCCATTGATCTGAAGGACGGCCGGGTGGTGCGGCTGCTGAAAGGGGATTTTGCCACCGTACACCAGGTGGCGGACGACCCGGTCACGGTAGCCCGGGCCTTTGCCGGTGCGGGGGCTGCCTGGGTGCACATGGTAGACCTGGACGGCGCCAAAGACGGGGTACGCCGCAACGCCGACGCGGTGCGGGCGGTGTGCGAAACCAGCCTGCGGGTAGAGCTGGGCGGCGGCATCCGACGTTTGCAGGATATTGAGGATGTGTTTAACCTGGGGGTATACCGGGCGGTGATCGGTTCCGCCGCCGTGACCGACCCGGATCTGGTGCGCCGGGCGGTGGAAACCTTTGGCCCGGAGCGGATCGCCGTGGGGGTGGATGCCCGGAACGGCCGGGTCTGCACCGCGGGCTGGGTGGAGGATTCCGGCGTGGAGTACCGGGAGTTCGCCCGCCGGATGGAGGCTCTCGGGGTGCGGCATCTGATCTTTACCGACATTGACACCGACGGCACCCTGGCGGGCCCGGCCTATGACCGGCTGGCGGCGCTGCAGGCTGCCGTGAGCTGCGATATCACCGCCTCCGGCGGGGTGGGCAGCAACGAGGATCTGCGCCGTTTGCAGGCCGCCGGGCTGTACGGGGCCATTGTGGGCAAGGCGTACTACACCGGCGCGGTGGATCTGGCGCTGGCCGTCCGGGAAGGGGGGCCGCAGGCATGATCACCAAACGCATCATTCCCTGCCTGGATGTAAAGGACGGGCGGGTGGTCAAGGGGGTCAACTTCGCCGGGCTGGCGGACGTGAACGACCCGGTGGCGCTGGGCAAGTTCTACAGCGACAACGGCGCCGATGAACTGGTGTTCTACGACATCACCGCCTCCGCCGAGGGGCGGCGGCTGTTCACCGACGTGCTTACCCGGGTGGCCTCCACCATCTTTATCCCCCTGACGGTGGGGGGCGGCATCAACACCCTGGAGGATTTTGACCGGGTGCTGAAATGCGGCGCGGACAAGGTCAGCGTGAACAGCGGGGCCCTGCGGGACCCCTCTCTGATCGGCAAAGCGGCCAAGAAATACGGCGACCAGTGTGTGGTGCTGAGCGTGGACGCCCGCCGGGTGGACGGGCAGTACCATGTATTTGCCCGGGGCGGCCGGGAGGACACCGGCCGGGAACTGCTGGACTGGGTGCGCCGGGGCGTGGACGCGGGCGCGGGGGAGATCGTGCTGAACAGCATCGACACCGACGGGGTGCGCCAGGGCTTTGATCTGGAGATGCTGGACGCAGTCTGCCGGGTGGCGCCGGTGCCGGTGATCGCCTCCGGCGGCGCGGGCTGCATCCAGGATTTCATCACCCTGTTCAAGACCCTGCCCGCCGTGGACGCGGGTCTGGCTGCCAGCATCTTCCATTTCGGGCAGGTAGCCATTCCCGACCTGAAACGGCAGCTGGCCGGCGCGGGCATCAATGTGCGGCTGTAAACAAAGGAGAAACGATATGCTTACGATAGACGATCTGAAATTTGACGCCCAGGGGCTGATCCCGGCCATCGTGGTGGATGCCGCCAGCAAGAAGGTGCTGACCCTGGCCTACATGAACCGGGAGAGCCTGGCCATCAGCCTTAAGGAAAAGCGCACCTGCTTCTGGAGCCGTTCCCGGCAGGAGCTGTGGCGCAAAGGGGAGACCAGCGGCAACGTGCAGCACATCCGCACCATTGTGGCGGACTGCGACCGGGACGCGCTGGTGGTAACGGTGGACAAGGAGGGCCCGGCCTGCCATCTGGGCACCGACAGCTGCTTCAACGACCCGCTGTTCATCGGCGAGGGCGGCGAGCCCTTCAGCGTGGAGGGGCTGTACGCCCTGCTGCAGGGCCGCAAGGAGACCCTGCCGGAGGGCAGCTACACCACCTATCTGTTCCAGAAAGGGCTGGACAAGATCCTGAAAAAGGTGGGCGAGGAGTCCACCGAGGTGATCATCGCGGGCAAGGCCGAGGACAAGCGGGAGACGGTGTACGAGATCGCGGATCTGATGTACCATGTGATGGTGCTGATGGTGGAGATGGGCATTTCGGTGGAGGACATCCGCGCCGAACTGGCCAGCCGCCATGTGATCGACCACAAGGTGAAACAGGAGAAGATGGTATGAAACCCCAGACCCTGCACTGCCATACCCATTTCTGCGACGGGGCGGACAGCCCCGCTGCCATGGCGGCTGCGGCCTTTGCGGCCGGGTGCGGGGCAATCGGGTTTTCGGGCCATTCGCCGCTGCCGGGGCAGGAGGTCTGGTGCATGGATCCGGCCCGGGTGGCGGACTACCGCCGGGCGGTGATGGAGCTGAAAGCCGGATACGCCGGGCGGATGGAGGTATATCTGGGGCTGGAACAGGATTTCTGTTCCCCGGATACCGGGCCGGACTGGGACTACAAGATCGGTTCGGTGCACTGTCTGCCCCTGCCGGACGGGACGCTGCTGCCGCTGGACGAGAGCGCGGCCACCCTGGCAAGCGGGGTACAGCGCTGGTTCGGCGGGGACTGGAACGCCCTGGCCCGGGCTTACTATGAGCGGGTGGCCCGGGTGGACACCGTGACCGGCGGGGAGATCGTGGGGCATTTTGACCTGATCACCAAGTTCAACGAGAACGGGGCCCAGTTTGACGAGGGTGACCCGGCCTACCGGGAGGCGGCCTTTGCGGCGCTGGACGAACTGACGGGCCGGGAGCGCATCTTTGAGATCAACACCGGGGCCATCAGCCGGGGATACCGCACGGCGCCCTATCCGGCGACGTTCCTGCTGCGGCGGCTGGCGGACAAGGGCGGGCGGATCACCCTTTCCAGCGATACCCACAGCGCCGAAACGGTGCTGTACGGGTATCGGGAGGCGGTGCGGCTGGCCCGGGACTGCGGCTTTTCCAGCTGCTGGTATCTGACGGCCCGGGGCTTTGCGGAAGGGCCGCTGCCTGCCGTATAACGGAACAGGGCCAATATGGGGCCAGCGGGCTGCGGGCGCGTCAAGGATGCGCCCGCTCTGCTTCGCAGACCGCCCTGCCGGTCCGGGGCTCCACCGGAGCCCCGGCCGCTTTGCGGACCCGGGCTGCGGGCGCGTCAAGGATGCGCCCGCTCTGCTTCGCAGACCGCCCTGCCGGTCCGGGTCTCCACCGGAGACCCGGCCGCTTCGCGGACCCGGGCTGCGGGCGCGTCAAGGATGCGCCCGCTCTGCTTCGCAGACCGCCCTGCCGGTCCGGGTCTCCACTGGAGACCCGGCCGCTTCGCGGACCCGGCCCCCATACCCCAACACGCGGGACGATATATCGTCCCGCACTTTTATTTTGCGCAAAAAAACAGCGGGACGGAGAAATCCGTCCCGCAGGATGGGGTCTGGGGACTGGTCCCCAGATTTAGCATTATTGCCGCCCTTACAGCGGCGGCATATGCCGGGCCAGGCTGTCCAGGGTTTTGGTATGCAGACGGCGCACCCAGCGCTCGTCCAGGGTCAGGGTATGGCCGATCCTTTCCCAGGTCATGCCCCGTATGTACCGCAGCTGCAGAATCCGCTGCTGCTGCTCGTCGCCCACCGCCTGGATCACCCGCTCCACCTGGGTGCGGATGTCCAGGCAGCGGGCCAGCTGATCCTCCAGCTGCGCGGTCAGCTGTTCCAGCCGGGCCAGCGCCGGGCTGGAGGGCGGCAGCGTGCTGCCCAGCCGGTCCTCCAGCAGGCGCAGCGCCTGTACCTCGCCCGCCAGATCCTCTGCCTGTGCCACCGCCTGCCGGTACCGGCGCAGAAACTGCTGCACCTGTTCCCGCCGGTCTGCCGCCGTTACCGGCAGCGCCTCGCCCGGTTCGGCGGATTTTCGCTGCGCACGCCCCAGGGCCGCCAGCTCGGCCCGGTGCAGCGCCTGCTTCTGTTCATATCCGATCGTTTCCATTAAGCCCTCCTCTTTTGTGCTGGCATGCAGGCGGCGGCCGCCGCCAAAATCCCCGTTCTCCTTCCCTCGCCGGTGGGGTGTACCGCTGTCTTGTTTAGTACAACGATAGCACAGCTGTCCGGACAAGTCAACAACAATTAGTTGTTTCACCCGGAAAAGCCCAACTATAGGTTGTTATTTCGACGGGTTTCGGGGCGCAAACGGGCGGATCGTCCGCAGCAAAACCTGCAAAGTTTGTGATGCGGAACAAAACGGCGAAGTTTTCCACAGTCGGGCGGCTTTGTGTGGAAAACTTCGCCGCACACAAAAAAGCAGGGACGCGCTGCAAAAGCGCGTCCCTGCGGATGGATCAGGCGTTTTCTTCGTCCAGCTCCTCGTCACTCTGGGTGGCGGTGGCCAGGCCGGTCACCGCGAACTGGCCGGACACCACATAGCTGGGGCTGTCGTGGGAGATGGCCAGCCGGTACTGGGAATTGGGATCCAGCCCTTCGTAGGTGTAGGTATAGCAGCTGCCGTCGGCAGTGTAGTACACGGTGGTACCGGACACATAGGACATGCCGCCGTCCACCTTCTGCCACAGGGCAAACTTGAATTCCTTGTTGTACTGGTTCTCGGTGGTGGCAAAGGCGGTCACGGTGATGCTGGTGCCCGCGGGGGAGAAGTATCCGGTTTCCTTTTTCTGGGCGCCGCTGAAGCTGAAGGTGGCGTACAGCGCGTCGCCGGATACCTGCGAAGTAAAGCTGCCGGACGCGGAGAAGCCCTCCGGCAGGGTGACGCTGCCGCCCGCCGTGGCATGAATCTCATCGGCCACGTCCTCGTCCTCGGAACTGCCGGAACAGCCCGCCAGCAGCGCGGCACACAGCGCCAGCGCCAGCAGCAGGGCAAAGAGTCGCGTATGTTTCATCGAATAACCTCCTGGTTGCGGGGCCCGGGGCCCCGGGATCGTTCAACCTCCCGCGGCGTATGCCGCGTGCAAAACGGTGCTATGGTAATAGTATACCACAAATCCCGCCGGTGCAAGCCGCGCCGGGCGGATTTTGCCGGATTTTCATTTTATGCGTTCGCCTGGCGCAGGGCTTCGCATTCCCGGGCGGCCAGATCGCTCCAGGCGGCGTTGTCAAACAGGGAAGCGTACCGGTACAGCGCATAGCCGTCCAGCCCGGCGGCCCGCAGCCCTTCCACCTGGCTGGCCAGGTTGCAGCCGGTCTGCCACTGGCTGGTGCTGTTCTCGTTGCTGCCGCCGTCCCCGTCGCCGATGCGGTAGGCGCCCAGCCCGGCGCAGAGGGCCACGCTGTCCGCCCGGGGCATGGCCGCCCACTCCGCCACGATGTTCTCAAAGGCGAACCGGTCGCTGCCGCTCTGGAGGGTATAGCCGAAGCCCCAGTAGATCTGCGGCATCACATAGTCCAGATAGCCCGGGGTGCTCATCCACAGGCCCACGTCGCTGTACTGGCCGTTGTAGTTGTTGTCCGGGTTGCCCTGGGGGCTGATGCCGAACACCGCCGTGGGGCTGGCCTCCTTGACCGTGCGGTAGACCAGGCTTACCAGGCTGTTCACGTTCTCCCGCCGCCAGTCCGCCAGCGGCAGGTCGGTGCCGGAGGCGGCGTATTCCGCCTCGTCAAAGCTTTCGTCGGTGGTGGGGTAGAAGTAATCGTCAAAATGGATGCCGTCCACCGGGTAGTTGTCCAGGATCTCCTGCACGCCCTCGGCGATGTAGGCCTGCACCTCCGGGTTGGCCGGATCCAGATAGATCCCGCCGTTTGCCTCCTTGGCCCAGTCCGGATGCAGCACCGCCGGGTTATCTGCGGCCAGTTCCCCGGCCGGGTAGCTGGCATTCAGCCGCACCCGGTAGGGGTTCACCCAGGCTTCAATGGCAAGGCCCGCGCTGTGGGCCTGTTCCACCAGGATGGCCAGCGGGTCATAGCCCGGGTCCTGCCCCTGGGTGCCGGTGCACAGATCGCTCCAGGGGAACAGCTCGCTGGGATAGATCGCGTCCGCAAAGGGGCGCACCTGCACCAGCACCCGGTTCATCCCCAGGTCGGCGCTGTTGGCCATCAGCCGGGCAGCCTGTTCGGTGAAGGCGGCCTCGCTGGAAAAGTCCATGGTTTCCCATTCCTTGTAGCTGATCCACATGGCCCGGATCTCTTCGGTGGGTTCGGCCTGCGGGGTGGCGGCAGGCTCGGAAACGGGCGGTTCGGATACGGATGAGGACGCCGGCGCGGCGGCGCAGCCGGCGGTGAGTGCCAGCGCCAGCACGGCGGCGGCCAGACGAAAACGGATCTTCATGGGGTTCACCTCGCAAAGGTATGTGTATGCGCGCAAAGGCCGGTTGATGCGGCCATTACTGCCGGGCCGCCTGGCGGTACAGCGCCACCAGCGCCCAGCCCCGGGCCAGGGTGCAGGCAAAGAACATCAGGTTATAGGCCATCTTGATCAGATCGGTCATCTCAGGGGCCAGAAGCAGCAGGGTCTGGGCCAGTTCGCACAGACACACCGCCGCCACCGCACCGCCGAAGGGGCCCGCCTTGGCCGGGTCTTCCCGGCGCAGGCGGCTGTATTCCATCCAGGCAAGGTTCGCCCAGCAGCCGCCCAGCAGCGCCCGGTTGATGGGGGCGTAGGTGGTCAGGCTGGCGGGCCCGGCCAGCAGCAGCACAAAACTGAGAAAATACCGGGCTTTCTCCGAGCCGGGGATATTCCGCAGCGCCGCCAGGAACAGCAGCATCATCCCGGTAAGCACAAAGGCGATGTTTTCACCCAGCGCCAGCGGCGACGAACCGGTAAGCAGCAGAATCGCGTTGAACATATTGCAGGCCACCGCCAGGATGCCCAGCAGGTAGTAGGTCTTGCGGGTAAGGGTCAGCGACATGGGAAACCTCCTTGCAAACGCGCAGGGTTGCGGTATAATAAAAAGAAAAGGCATAACCATTTCATTATAGCATAGTTCGACAATTCTGGAAAGGAGGCCCCCATGCCCCCGATTGTTTCCCTGGTGCTGGCCCTGCTGGGGCTGGCGCTCTGCATCTGGTTTATCTCCCGGCGCGACCGGCAGCGGCGCGGTGCGCCCGGTGCGTCCGGCACCACCATCTACCGCACCGACTGGCCGCTGGACGACTGCATGGACGCGCTGGCCCGCCACGGGGAGCAGGACATCTTTGCCTACACCCTGCGCCGGGATCCGGACGGCAGCTTTCTGCTGCATTTCACCCGGCACAACCCCACCGCCCAGCCGCTGGACACCCTGTACCAGCTGCGGCTGGATCCGGGCCGCCGCACCACCGTGACCCTGATCTTTTTGCGGGAGGCCTTCGGGTACAAGGAACCGGTGTTCCCTGCGGATATGCTGGTGGAGTTCATGAAACAGAAGCTGGACGCTGAGCCGGTGGATCTGGAAATGTAACATAGCGAATGAAATACTTGATTTCCGGGGGTCCGGGGGAGACGTTGTCTTCCCCGGATCTTTTTTTGCATAACAAAAGGGACGCGCTCGTACAGAGCGCGTCCCTTTTTTGATTTGCAGGCTTACGCAGCGTAGTCCGCGGCGTTCTGGCCGGCGATACGGCCAAAGACCACGAAGTCGGCCACGGCGTTGCCGCCCAGACGGTTGGCGCCGTGCACACCACCGGTAACCTCACCGGCCGCGTACAGGCCCGCGATGGCGGAACCGTCCTCGGTCAGGACCTGGGTATCGGTGTTGATCTTCAGGCCGCCCATGGTGTGATGCACGCCCGGGCTGACCTTGATGGCGTAGTAGGGAGCGGTGTCCAGAGCCTCGGCGAAGCTGGTGCGGCCGAACTCGGCGTCCTCACCGGCAGCCACGCAGCCGTTCCAGGCTTCCATGGTGGCGGCGAAGTCCTCAGCGGGCACGCCCATGGCCTCGGCCAGGGCCTCGTAGGTGTCGCCCTGCACGGTGTAGCCGTTCTTGATGTAGCCGGCGATAACGCTGGAAGCGTCCACCATCTTCTGGTCGATCACCAGCCAGGCGTAGCCGCCGGTCTGGGCGATCTCAGCGGCGCTGACCGCGTCGCGGGTGCCCACTTCGTCGCAGAAGCGCTTGCCCTCGGCGTTCACCAGGATAGCGCCGTCGCCGCGCAGACCCTCGGTGATCAGAGCGGCGGTCTCGGTTTCCACGGTGGGGTGGATCTGGATCTGGTCCATATCCACGGTGGCTGCGCCGATGGCGGTGGCCATGGCGATGCCCTCACCCTGAGCGCCCGGGGCGTTGGTGGAAGCGAAGCCGGCCAGGTCGGGCTTGTACTCCACGACCATGTCCAGGTTGGCGCCGAAGCCGCCGGTGGCCAGAACCACACTCTTGGCGTTCACGGTCACGGTGCTGCCGCCCTTGCCCTCGGCGGTGATGCCCACAGCCGCGCCGGACTCGTCGGTCAGGATGGCATTGGCCTTGGTGTTCAGCAGGATCTCAATGCCCAGATCCTTGCAGTTCTGCTCCAGAATGGGGATCATGTAGCTGCCCACGGAGAGGGTCTTGCCCTCCTCGTTCACCGGGCGATGGATGCGCTTGACGGAAGCGCCGCCGAAGCTGCCCACGCTGGGCAGTTCGATGCCGATGGAAGCCAGCCAGTCGATGCTGTCGGCGCTGTTGTTCACCAGGGTGGCCACCAGCTCGGGATCGTTGATGCCCTTGCCGCCGATCAGGGTATCCAGCTGGAACAGCTCGGTGCTGTCAAAGTAGCCGGTGGGGTTGGCCTGATACTCCTCCCACTGGGTCTTGACGGTCTCGCCCAGGGCGGTGATGGCCTCGTTGTCGGCCCAGTCAGCCAGAGAAGCCAGGGTCTTTTCCACACCGGCTTCCTCGGTGAACTCGTTGGCGTCCTGCGCGGCGGTCTTGGCCGCGTTCATGCCGCCGGTGGCGCGCACAGAGTTGCCGCCCACCATGGCCATGCTCTCCACGACCACAACGCTCTTGCCGGCCTTGGCAGCGGTGATGGCGGCGGTCATGCCCGCGCCGCCCGCGCCCACGACCACCACGTCGGCGTCGTAGGTGGCGTCCTCACCGGCGGTAGAACCGCCGTTGCCGGTGAAGGAAGCGGGATCCAGGCCCAGACTGCTGACGGCGGCCTTGGCGGCCTCCACTACAGCGGTGCTGGTAACGGTGGCGCCGGCGATGGCGTCTACCTCCAGGGTCTGGCTGTCCACCATCTGCTGGGGCAGCTGCTCAACGGCAACACTGCCCACGCCTTCGGTCTCGGAAGCGCCCTCGGCGGAAGCGGCGGTGATCTTGCCGTTCTCCACGGTGATGGTGACGGTCACGTCGCCGCCGAAGCCCTTGGCGGTGCCGGTAGCGGTCTGCGCGCCGGCAGCCGCGCTCTCGCTGGAGGGGCCGCAGGCCACCAGGCTCAGGGCCATCAGCAGAGCCAGGATCAGGCATACGGCCTTGCGGCCGGTCTGATGCATCTTCATGGCTAAATTCTCCTTTTCTGTTATTCGTATGTAGCGAACAGGGACGGTCCGCAGGACTGCCCCGCCTGAGAGTATAGCAACTCGTCATTTTTATGTCAAATACTTTCCAAGGAACGAAACTCTTTTGTAATAAATTGGACGTGTTCCGGCCCCGCGCCCGCAAAAGCCCAGCGGTTCGCCCGGATGCGCCCTTGTGTTCGCCCGCGAAAGCCCGGCGCCCTCCGTGCTATGCTGACGGTGGCAAAGGAAACCGGCGCGCCGCCTTTGCTCAGGTCCCGGCCACAGGAGACGGCCGGGGGTGGGATGCGGGAAGTTACAGGGCGCGCAGAACAAACGAAAGGAGGAGAGGCCATGGCGGCACGCAAACCACGGCCCGCCACCCCCGAACAGCTGCTGGGGGCGCTGAGCGATATCGCGCTGGGCCGGTGCAGCTATCCGGAAACCGACAAGACCGGCAAGGTGATCCAGCAGATGCCGGACGTGAGCGCCCGGCTCAAGGCGCTGGAGCTGCTGGGCAAGCGGTACCGGCTGTTCAGCGAACCGGCGGCCGAGCCCGGCGCGGATGAACTGCGGGTGACGGTGCGGGTGGTGGATCAGCTGGAGCGGGAACCGCCCGGCTGAAAGGGCATGGAGCTGGAACTGACCCTGACACCCCGGCAGCGGGCCTTTGTGGAGGCCGGGGCGGACGAGGTGCTGTTCGGCGGGGCGGCGGGCGGCGGCAAAAGCTACGCCCAGCTGGCCGACGCGCTGCTGTACGCGCTGCGGTATCCGGGCAGCCGCCAGCTGATCCTGCGGCGCACCTACCCGGATCTGGAACGCAGCCTGATCGCCCAGCACCTGGCCTTTTACCCGCGGGCGGTGTACCGCTACGCCTCCAGCGCCCATCTGGGACGGTTTGTCAACGGCAGCACGGTGGAGTTCGGCTACTGCGACAACGAAAAGGACGTGTACCGCTACCAGGGCGCGGAATACGACGTGATCCGCTTTGATGAACTGACCCACTTTTCCGAGGGCATGTACCTGTATCTGCTGAGCCGTCTGCGGGGGGCGAACCGGTTCCCCAAATCGGTAAAAAGTTCCACCAACCCCGGCGGGTTGGGGCATGCCTGGGTCAAGGCCCGGTTCATCGACCCCGCCCCCGCCGGGCGGCAATGGGCCGCCGCCAGCGGTACCCGTCTGTTCCTGCCCAGCCGGGTACAGGACAACCCCTTTCTCATCCAGCGGGACCCGGGCTATCTGCGGCGGCTGGAAAATCTGCCCGACGCCCAGCGCCGGGCCCTGCTGAACGGAGAATGGGATCTGTTTGAGGGGCAGTTCTTTGCGGAGTTCCGGCAGGCGGTGCACGTCTGCGAGCCCTTTGCCATCCCGGCCCACTGGCCCCGGTACCTGACCCTGGACTACGGCACCGACATGCTGGCGGCCTACTGGGCGGCCATGGACGAGACCGGCCGGGCCTGGGTGTACCGGGAGGTGTACGAGGGGCGGGACAACGGCAAGGGCGAGGGGGGCCGGGGCCACACCATCGGGGCGGCGGCCCGGCTGCTGCGGCAGGCCGGACAGGGGGAGAGCCTGCGGGCGACGCTGGCCCCGCCGGATTTGTGGAACCGCCGGCAGGAGACCGGACGCAGCGCGGCGGACTATTTCGCCGAGGCGGGTCTGCCGTTGACCCGCACCTCCAACGACCGGGTGAACGGCTGGCGGGCGGTGCGGGAATGGCTGGCCCCGGGGGAGAACGGAAAGCCCCGGCTGCAGATCTTTGCCAGCTGCCGGAATCTGATCCGCACCCTGCCCGCGCTGCAGTTTGACCCCCGCCGCCCGGAGGATACCGCCCGGGAACCCCACGAACTGACCCACGCGCCGGACGCGCTGCGGGGGTTCTGTGTATACTGGACCGGCCCTGCCCAGGCACCGGCCAAGCGCCGGGCGGTCTGGAGCCCCGACCAGTGGGAGGACTACGAGCGGGCCGACCCGGCCGGTCGGGCCTATCTGATCGAAAAATACGGCGACCCGTTCTGACGGGCCGCGGAAAAGGAGGAAGTATGCTACACGCGAAACGGGACAAATCCGCCGCCGGGGCGCGCCGCCGGCAGCTCTGGCAGCAGCGGCTGGCCGCCGCCCGGGCCGCCTATGCGGACACCCTGGCCAACATGGACCGGTGGGAGGCGCTGTACAACGGCAGCCGACGCCTGACCGACGCGGACGGCCGTCCCGCCCGGGACAGCAGCAACGTGCGGAACATTGCCTACGAACTGGTGGAAAGCCAGGTGGACAGCACCCTGCCCCTGCCCCGGGTGGAGGCCATCCACGCGGAGGACACCGAACTGGCCCGCAGCATCGAGGCGGTGCTGCGCCACCAGACCCAGCTGCGGGGGCTGGCCGATCTGAACGATCTGCAGGAGCGCACCGTGCCCATCCAGGGCGGCAGCTTCTGGCTGGTGGAGTGGGATCCCAAGGGCGGCGGCCACTGCACGCTGGGGCAGCTGTCGGTCACGCCGCTGCATCCCCGGCAGGTGATTCCCCAGCCGGGGGTCTGTGACATCGAAAAGATGGACTACCTGTTCATCCAGATGGCCCAGACCAAGCAGTCCATCTATAAACGGTACGGGGTGGATGTGTCCGCCTGCGGGGAGCAGACCCCCGATCTGCGGGGCGAGGGGGAAACACCCCGGGAGGAACTGGTGACCCAGAACATCGCCTTTTACCGCAACCGCCGGGGCGGGGTGGGGATGTTCAGCTGGGTGGAGGATGTGACCCTGGAGGATCTGGAGGACTACCAGGCCCGCCGCCGGGCGGTCTGCACCGACTGCGGCGCCGAGGCGGAACCGGGTACCGAGCGCTGCCCGGTCTGCGGCGGAAAGCTGGAGACCGGCCCGGTGGAATGGCAGCCGGTGCCGGAAGCCCTGGCCGCGCCCGGCCCCTTTGCCGAGCGGCCGCTGCTGCTGGCGGACGGGTTCCCGGCGCTGGGGGAGAACGGCGAGCCCCTGACCCAATGGGTGGCGGCCCCGGCCCAGGCGCCCTGCTACCGGCCGGGCCGGTTCCCGCTGGTGCTGCGGCGCAACGTGAGCCGGGCGGGCAGTCTGCTGGGCGGCAGCGACGTGGAGATGATCCGGGATCAGCAGGACGCCATCAAGAAAATGGGTTCCAAGATCGACGAGAAGATCCTCAAGGGCGGCAGCTATGTGACCCTGCCCGAGGGGGTGCGGATCGAAACCACCGACCGGGAGCTGAAGATCATCCGGGTGCGCACCCCTGCCGAAAAGGCACTGATCGGGGTGGTGAACGTGCAGCCGGATGTGAGCAAGGAGATGACCGCCCTGGAGCAGAACTACCAGTGGGCCAAAAGCACCCTGGGCATCACCGACGCCTACCAGGGCAAGTACGATTCCAGCGCCATCAGCGGCACCGCCAAGCAGTTCAGCGCCAACCAGTCTGCCGGGCGGCTGCAGTCCAAGCGGGATCAGAAGAACCAGGCCTACGCCCGGCTGTATGAGCTGATGTTCCGGTACCTGCTGGCCTACGCGGATCAGCCGGTGCCCTATGCGGAACGGATGGCGGACGGCAGCCAGCGGTTTGCTCATTTTGACCGGTGGGCGTTTCTCAAGCAGGACGCCGCCGGGGAGTGGTACTGGAACGACGAGTTCTTGTTCTCGGTGGATCCCAGCGCCACCCAGGCCAGCAACCGCAGCGTGCTGTGGCAGCAGCTGGACGACAAGTACCGGGCCGGGGCGTTCGGGCCCGCGTCCGAGCCGGCCAGCCGCCGGCTGTACTGGACCATGCTGGCCCGTACCGATTTTCCCCACGCCCAGGAGGTCAAGGCTCTGCTGGAACAGGAGGGAGGTGAGATCAATGCTCTGCCCTCTGTGTAAGGTGGAGATGCGGGTGGAGAGCCGCACCGCCGTGGTGGGGGACGACAGCCCCCTTACCGAGACCCAGGTGATGCTGGTGCAGGAGTTTTTCTGCCGCAACCCCCAATGCGAACGATACGGCGGTGAATGTGTGGATCGGGTGACCCATCCGGTTCCGCTGATCCGCTTGTGACCGAAAGGAGGTGAATGTGAATGGCCAAGCTGAAGATCGGCAACGGCGGCAGCATGCAGGTGCCCGCCCCGAAGCCCGTGCCCGGCGGCAAAAAGCCCGAGGTGCGCCGCCCGGATCCCCGCAGCAAGTAAGCCTGTGTTTGTGAATTGAGAAAGGAGGGATCGGCAATGGAAGAATTGCAGCCTGTGCAGGAACCGGTGGAGAACCCGGACCTGCAGCCGGAACCGGAGGCGGCGGGTACGCCGCCGGATCCCGCGCCGGAGACACCGCCCCCGGCCCAGCCGCTGCCGCCCCCGGACTGGGAGCGTCGGATGGCACTGGAGCGGGCCGACCGGCAGCTGGATGACCAGCTGCGCCAGATCGGCCGTCTGGCCCCGGAGGTGACCCGGTTTGAGGATCTGACCCGGATGCCGGATTTTGACAAGTTCGACCGGCTGGTGCGCGGTGGGCTGGATCTGGTCAGCGCCTTCAAGCTGACCCAGTACGACCGGCTGATGGACCGGCAGGTACAGGCCGCCCGGCAGGCGGCCCTCAACGCCGCCCGCAGCACCGGCCATCTGGCCCCCGCCGGGGGCCGTGCCCGGCCTGAGGAGGGTCTGACCGACGAGGAGCTGGACACCTGGGCCAAGTTCGGTCTGAGCCGGGAGGAAGCCCGCCGGTATCACCGGCGATTTTCGGGGCGCTGAGTCCCCACGAAAAAGTAAAGGAGGTACGCACTATGTTTACCATTGCAAGCCGCGCTATTGGCGCGGTGGAACCGTTCTGCTATCTGCCCGGCAATGAGGGCCTTGTGCCTGGCGCGGCTGCGGCGCTGACCGGCGGCAAGCTGACCGCCGCCACCGCCACCACCCGCCCCACCCATATTCTGATCGGCCCTGCCCGTCCAGACGGGCTGTATCCGGCTATGCCGGTGCTGCCCACCACCGTGTTTGAGACCCGGGCAAACGCCACTGTGGCGGATACCCTGGTGGGCAGCGCCGTCACCCTGAACGAGGCGGGCGACGGGGTCACCGCCACCACCGCCAGCGGGGTGTTCCGTATTCTGGCCACCGACGGCCAGGAGGGCGGCGGCGCCGTGCGCGGGTGCTTTATCTGATGGGATAAATGTAGGTTGATTATACAGCTTGTATATTTGGCCGATACAGCCTGCAGCGGGCGCAAAGAGAAGCATAAAAAGGAGGATGAAACCGAATGGCAGATATCATTTTTTCCAAGGGCAGCGGCCTGAACGACAGCGTTTATGGCAAAAGCCAGGAGCCGATCCGGGCCGTGATCCAGAAGAGTGTGGAGAGCTTTGAGAGGGCTTCCATGATCGACAAGGTGTTCTATATGGACACCAGCCGCAACTTTGCGGAGAAGTACACCAGCGAAACCGCCCTGGGCGATTTCGAGGACGTGGGCGAGAACGGCGCGTATCCCAAGACCGGCATGCGGGAGGGCTACAGCAAGGTGATCGAGCCCACCACCTGGAAGTCCAGCTTTGAGGTCACCCAGGAGATGGTGGAGGACGCCAAGTACGGCAAGATCAAGAGCCGCGCCGGCATCTTTGCCACCAGCTACGCCCGTACCCGGGAGAAGTTCGCCGCCGGTATGCTGGCGGGCGGCGCGGGCGAATCCATCACCTTCGGCGGGCGGGTGTACTCCACCGCCTGCGCCGACGGCAAGCCGCTGTTTGCCGCCGACCATCCCAGTATCACCGGCCGCGGCGCGGCCCAGGCCAACCTGTTCCAGGCGGCGTTCAGCGTGGAGACCCTGGATGCGGTGCAGGAACGGATGCAGGGCTTTACCGACGATGACGGCAACCTGCTGGATGTGGCCCCCAACACCATCCTGATCCCCAATGTGGGCAGCCTGAAGCGTCAGGTGCTGGCCGCGGTGGGCAGCGATCTGGATCCCAACACCGCCAACAACGCCCTGAACTTCCAGGTGGGGCTGTGGAACGTGCTGGTCTGGAACTACCTGCCCAAGACCATCGGCGGCAAGCCCTATTTCATCCTGATGGACGCGGACTTCAAGGACAGCTACGAGTGTCTGCCCTGGGTGGATCGTCTGCCCCTGAGCGTGCGCAGCGACATCGACCCCAACACCGACGCCAATGTGTTCAAGGGCCGCGCCCGGTTCGGCGCGGGCTTCAACAACTGGCGCTGCATCGCCCTGTGCGGCGAGGGTGTGACCGGCGGCGTAAGTCTGGAGTAAACACGGCCGCCGGCCCTGTGCAGGGGCCGGCGGTATTCCGAAAGGAGGGAAATGCCCGTGACATGGGGCGAAGTAAAACAGGCGGCCCTGCAAAAGCTGTTTGCCGTCCGGGATGGAGTGTCGGTGACCCAGACCGTTCAGGAGTATACCGAAGGGATGCCCCAGGCCGCCAACGAGGGATTGGCGCTGCTTTGTGCGGAAAATCTGCCGCTGCGCCGGTGCTTTACCGTGACGGTAGAGGCCGCCGGCCCCCGCACCGTACAGCTGGCGGATCTGGCGGCGGATTTCTGGCGGGCGGGAGAGCCGGAGGCCTACCGCAGGCGGGAGGACGGGCGGCTGGTTCCCGCCGGGGGCTTTGCCTTTGCGGCGGGGCGGCTGCTGATCCCGGAAAGCTGGCGGGGTGAGTATGAAATCTGGTACGATGCATTCCCGCCCCGGCTGACCGCCGACACCCCCGACGGGGAAGAACTGCCCGTGGAGCAGCAGGCGGCGGTGATCCTGCCGCTGTATATGGCCAGCCAGCTGTACAAGGATGACGACGGCGCGCTGGCCGCTGCCTATCGCAATGAGTTTGAGGCGGCCCGCGCTGCCCTGCGTCCGGCAAGCGTCGGGGTACGGGCCGAGAGCTGGGCCAGTCTGGACGGCTGGGCCTGATGGAAAGGAGGCGGGCCGATGGCCTATTTTTCCGCGCCGGACAGCCCGGCGCGCAGCGTGTTCACGGTGGAGGAATTCCTGGGGGTGGACTACACCAACAGCCCTGCCGGTGTGGATCCCCGCCGCAGCCCGGATGCGCCCAACATGATCCGGGACGTACCCGGCAAGGTGCGCAAGTGCATGGGCTGGCAGACGGTGAAGCGGTACGAGGGCCGCATCAACGGGGCACATTTCCGCCGGGGGGATACCCAGGGGCTGATCCACGCGGGCGGTGCGCTGTACCACGGCCAGGAGAAACTGTACAGCAAGGCAAATGACGAGCGCAGCCGCAGCTGGCAGTTTAGCGAGAATCTGTATATTCTGGACGGCAAGGAGCTGCTGGTGTGGGATGGCAAAACCGTACAGCCGGTAACGGCTGTGGCCCGGGTGCCGGTGCTGACCATTGCCCGGCCGCCCACCGGCGGCGGTACCCCCTATGAGGATCTGAATCTGCTGCAGCCGAAATTTACCGAGCTGTTTGCGGGCACCGCTACCGATACCCGGTATCATATGACCTTTGGTGACCTGGACGAAACCGAGGTTCAGGTGCAGTTCATGCAGAGCGACGGCAGCTGGGTGGACAAGACCGAGAATACCGACTTCACGGTGGACCGGGCTGCGGGCATTATAACCTTTACCAAGGCCCCGGGCGTAAGCCCGGTGACCGGTGAGGATAATGTGCGGATCACCGCTGCCCGCACGGTGGAGGGCTATGCCGCCCGGATCGGGCAATGCCGTTTCGGGGCGCTGTTTGGTGTAAACGGTGCGGCCGACCGGATCTTTGCGGCGGGCAACCCGGAGTTTATCAACTACGACTGGTTCTGCGGCCAGAACGACCCCACCTACTGGCCGGATACCGGGTACAGTGTGCTGGGTACCCCCCGCAGCGCCATTGTGGGCTACAGCGTGGTCAACGAGCGGCTGGCCGCCCATAAGGACGACAAGGAGGACGGGCGCAACGTGATCATCCGGCAGGGTGACCTGGTTGACTCAAGGCCCAGTTTCCCCATCGTGAATACCCTGCAGGGACAGGGGGCGCTGGCGCCGTTCAGCTTTGCTTATCTGGTGAACGAGCCGCTGTTTCTGACCAAAAGCGGCATTTACGCCATCACCGCCCAGGATCTGACCGGGGAGAAATATACCCAGAACCGCAGCTTTTACCTGAATGGGCGGCTGCTGGAGGAACCCGGTCTGGAGGACGCCTTTGCGCTGGTCTACAAGGATATGTACTGGCTGGCGGTCAACGGGCAGGCCTACATTCTGGACGGGCTGCAGCCGCTGCAGTCCGACCCGGCGGCACCCTACGCCACCCGGCAGTACGCGGGATTTCACCGCACCAATCTGCCGGCCCGGGTGCTCTGGGAACAGGAGGGGGCACTCTGGTTCGGCACCGAGGATGGGCGTATCTGCCGGTTTTATACCGATCCGGCGGTACTTACCAGTTATAACGACGACGGCGAACCTATCGCCTGCCACTGGGACACCCCCGACCTGGGCGGCAAACACTTTTATAAAAACAAGACCTTTCGCCGGGTAATGGTGCGGCTGTCCAGTGCGGTGGCCACCGGCCTTACCATCTGGATGCAGGACCGGGGACTGTGGAAAGAACAGGGAAGCGACTATGTCAGCGCCCGGTATTTTGCCTGGGACAAGCTGGATTGGAGCCGGTTTTCCTGGAGCGGCGACCAGACGCCCCGTCTGCTGGCGGCCCGGGTACGGCTGCGGCGGCTGAATAAATCCCGCCTGCGGCTGGAGAACGACCGGCTGAATGAGCCGTTCGGCCTGAGCGAACTGGCGGTGGAATTTGCCGAGATGGGGGATTACCGGCGATGAGCGGGTATGCCCGCGGAAAGGAGGACAAGCTATGGCATTTACACGGATTACCGACACGGATCTGCAGGGCAAGGGGGTGATCGGCCAGCCGGAGATACCGGGCCTTTCGGCACTGGAGATGCAGCAGAGCGTGGAACAGATCGTGCGGGAGGTAGCCATTCCCGGAATCAACCGGCTGGCCGAGGAACTGGAGGCCGATACCGGCGCGGCCGGTATCGGGATGGAACGGCCTGCCGGTATGTCGGAAGAGGTGCCTGCTCATGTACAGGCGATCACCGCTGCGCACATTGAAGACCGGGAAAATCCCCATGCCGTCACGGCGGCCCAGGTGGGGGCCTATACCAAACAGGAAACCGTTGCCGCCATCAACAACAAGGTGGTGGAGATCGGCACCGGCGATATGGCTCAGGCAATCTACGCCGTCAATGGAGAGCCGGGCGTGGTGGATGCGGCGGTACAGGCACGGGCTGCCGACGACGGGGTCAAGCTGTATACCCATACCCGCAGCGGCAAGGTGCACAAGTTTACCGGCAGCGGCCCGAACGGCCGTGCCCTCATGACCGCCGACGTGCAGGCGGGGGATACGTTTGCGGTAAATGGAAAAACGGTGAGCGCCTGGATGGGGGCGGAAAGCGCGGTGGCTGTAATGGAAGGCCAGCCGTACACCGGCCGATGGGTTACCTTTGTAACGGAGGGCGATACCCTAAATTTTAAGGGCGGCGGCGGCCTGGTAACGGTGGAGGGCCTGTCCGCCAAAGCCGTCGTGGCAGGAAACACCGTGACGGTGAAGCAGGGCGCAAAGGTGGTGCAGCAGGAAAAGGGCACGTACTACGCCGGGTGGATAGGCGGCGGTGGAACAGACAGCGCCGGCAATAACGCGGGCAGCTTTATTGCCTGTGATATCCCGGGTGTCACCGTTACCCGGGTCTCCGACGAAGCGGTGATCCCCAACCCGGGATCCAGAACCTATTCATCAGGAAGAAACCAGACCGCCATTAAGTGCAATAAGTCTTTTAGTGCGGTGTGCTATACCCTGGGAGGATTTTATCCGCCCCGCTATAACGGGAGCAATCTGTCGAACGGACAGGCGTTTTCTTATGTGGCCGGCAGATCCATCGAACTGAATGGGCTCAACACCGCTTGCGTGATCCGGGTCACCAGCATTCCGGAATAAGGAGGATTGAGACAATGCCCGAAAAAGCGCTGGATATTTCCCGCTGGCAGGATACCCTGGATGCATCTGCGGCCCGGGCGGCGGGGATCACAACTATTCTGTGCCGGGCGGTATACGGTACCGGAAAGGATGTCCGGTGGGACCGGTTTGCCCCGGCTGTAAAGACCGCCGGGCTCAGGCTGGGCGCTTATGGTTTTGCTACCTGGCACTACAGAAATACCAACAGCGGCAGCACCGGCGCGGCCCGTGCCGCTATGCTGGCCCAGACCGACGCACTGATTGATCTGGCAAAGACGGCCGGTGCGGACAGCTGGGTGGCGGTTGACCAGGAACTGGAGGCCGGGCAGTCCATGGGGCTGGACCGGGCCGCCAACACCGCCCTGCTGGCGGAAAGCTGCGAACGTATCCGGGCGGCGGGGCTGCACCCCTGTGTGTACTGTTCTGCCGGATGGGCTGATGCTCATATCGACACGGGCGCGCTGGGCGCACCCCTTTGGATCGCCTGGTATTACAACGATCCGGCCGACCCGGATTTCGAGGGCTGTACTCCGCTGGAATCCCTGCCGGGAAAGTGGGGGGACTATCTGCGCGGGCTGGGGCGGCAGCTCTGCGCCTGGCAGTTCGGCCGTATCGGGTACGGCGGCAAATATGGTGTGGGAAGTGCCAATGTAGACAGGAACTGGGTCTGTTATCAGCCCGGAGAGGAGGAAATACCCGTGTACACATCGGATACTCTTAAAATTGGACCGGCCAGCACCGGAGACCTGAAAACCCTTGCCGCCCTGGCGGAAAGTCTGGCGGTGGCTGTGCGGCAGGAGGCCGACTGCCTGATTATCGGGCCTATGAGCGCCGGAGATATCCGGACGGTCAGCAGCCGGGCTCTGGCG
Source organism: uncultured Gemmiger sp. (assembly GCA_944386225.1). Taxonomy (GTDB): domain Bacteria; phylum Bacillota; class Clostridia; order Oscillospirales; family Ruminococcaceae; genus Gemmiger_A. Next base: position 117,014 of record CALXAH010000003.1, on the reverse strand, counting down.
CTGGGCCTGCCCTGCGAGGATTATCTGCCTCAGGAACAGCCTGAAGAACCGCAGGACGAGCCCACAGAGCCGGACACCGTGCTGACCGCTTTGGCGGAAATTCGAAACGGTCAGCGGGAAACGGACGCCAAAGTGCAGGCCCTGCTGGATCGGCTGGCTGCCGTTGGGGCGATTCTGGCCGGGGAGGGGGCCGGCAATGGCTGAGTGGGTTATCGAGTATTGGGTGGTATGGGCATTCGGCCTCCTTACCGGGGCTCTGGCCGGATTGTGGCGGTATGTCCTGGCCCAACACAAACGGCAGAAAGCCTTGCAGACCGGTGTGCAGGCCCTGCTGCGGGACCGGATCATCCAGTCCTGCGACTACTACCAGAAAAAGCAGAGCATCTCGGTGCATGGGCGCGAAAATATCCAGAGCATGTACGCCGCTTACCATGCTCTGGGCGGCAATGGCGCGGTCACGGCCCTGGTAAAGGATGCGGATGGGCTGCCCACCCATTTTTGAAAGGAGGCAAAACCATGAAACTGAATATCCCTGTTCGACTGAAAAACCCGGTGTTCTGGGCGCAGCTGGGTCTGGCGGTGTTTACGCCGGTTCTGGCCTACTTCGGCCTGACCGGTGCGGACATCACCAGCTGGCCGGTGCTGGGCACTACCTTGCTGGCAGCGGTAAAAAATCCGTACGTCTGCGCGCTGGCGGCCGTGAGCGTATGGAACGCGGTCAACGATCCCACCACTGCCGGCCTGGGCGACAGTACCCGGGCCCTGAACTACAGCCGCCCCGCCTGACGGGGCAGGAAAGGAGAGACCTATATGGCAACAGGTACCTATCCCGCGCCGGTATGGAACGGTGTTCCTGGCACCGGCGCGCCCACTACAAGCTGGAATCAGCCCACCAGCCAGACCAGCCAGAAAACCACCAGCAGCAAAAAAACCACCACCGCCAAGACGACCTCAACCCAAAATACCGCCGCCGCCACCCCGTCGGTGGACGGGTACGCGCTCTATGTGGCTTATCTGCAGGAACTGCAGGCCCGGGAACAGGCGGCCCGGGACGCAGCCTACAACGCAGCCGCTGCCCAGCAGCGGGCAAATCTGGAATACGCACAGAAGCAGGTGAACGCGGCTGCCGACCAGGCGCTGCAGGAGGCCTATATCAACCGGATGCTCAGCCTGCGCAACCTGAATCAGGAGCTGAGCGCCCAGGGCCTGACCGGCGGTGCGGCGGAAAGCACCCTGGCCGGGTTGTACAACAACTACGGCAACGCCCGGGCCCAGCTGGAGAGCGAACGGGCCGCCCAGCAGGCCAGCCTGCTGAATACCTATCAGAACAACATGGCCCAGCTGGCTGCGGAGCGGGCGGGCGGCGCAGCGGCCATGCTGCAGGAGCTGGTTCCCCAGCTGGCGGAACTGTACGCTTCCAACGGGCTGGATCTGGTGAGCCTGATCCAGGGTACGGCCTCCGGCGGGAGTACGGTATCGTCCGGTAAAACCACAACGGTTTCGCCTGGCGGCGCAGCGACCCGGCGGCACATCCGCTACGCCTACGGAGAGGACGACGCCCCTTACCTGTCCATCTACTGAAAACTGATAAAACCGGGCTGCCTGCTTGTAGCGGGCAGCCCGGTTTTGATGGGGGCAAAGGCCGGTTCAGGCGGTCAGACCGTCCGCCCAGGCACAGATGGCGTTGTAGTAGCATTGGGCGGCCAGCTGTACACCGTCCGCATCGCCGAACAGATCCACATCGGCGGCGCTGGTCACAAAACACTGTTCCGCCAGCACCGCGGGGCATCCGGCGTGTTCCAGGATGGAGAAGGTGGGCATGCCGGTTACGGTTTCGTCCCCTTTTTCCAGGATGGTGCGGTTGTCGTCCTCGTCAAAATATATGTAGCGGATACCGCCGTTGCCCCGCAGGGTACCGCCGGCGGCCGAAATTTCATCGCATATCAGCTGGGCAAACCGCATGCTCTCTTCGTACTGGGCGGTGCCGGGCACGCAGGGATAGCATTCAAAACCATGCACGTCCTGGCCGCTGCCCTCCCAGCTGTTGCCGTGGATCGAAAGCAGCAGATCCGCCCCCTGACGGGCAGCCTCCTGGCCCCGCTCGGTGGGGGTGGAGCGCACATCCCAGTCCCGGCAGAGCACCACCGAAAACCGCTCGTCCGCTTCCAGCAGTTCGATCAGCGCCCGGGCGGTGGCTTCGGTCATTTCCGATTCCTTGACCACCCCTATGGCTCCGATATCGCTGCCGCCGTGGCCCGCGTCCACCGCGATGCGCAGGGTGTTGTCTTCCACCGCGGCGGGCTTGTCCGCCATGGATTCCGGCGCGGCGGCGGCCGGCAGCTTTTCCACGTTGCGCAGCCCGGACACGATCAGCCCGGCCAGAGAGGCACAGGCACACAGGCAGAGCGCCGCAGCGCCGGTAAGCATCAGGATCCGGCGGCGGCGCTGCCTGCGCTGCCGGGCTGCCCGGCGGGGCGAGTAGTAAACGGTGCGCCGGATTTCCGGCGGACGGGTATCAGAATGCATAGGGGATCACCTCAACTTCTGTATATAAGAATAACGCATAGAAAGGCACAGGGGATGCAAAAAGTTGTAACAAAACCGTAAAAATTGCCGGTGGCGGCCCTCAGCTTTCCATATAATCGGTCAGCCGGGCGCTGATTTCCCGGTAATACTCCTGGTATTCGGGGGCTTCCTCCACCGGGTCGCCCCAGTCGGTGAGCACTGCCGCGTAATAGGGATCGGGCGCGTAGACGATGGCGATGTCGTGCAAAGCGCCGGTCCAGTTGCCGTACTTTTTTGCCATGGGCCAGTCGGTGATCAGGAACGTATGCTGCGTGTTCAGAAAAGCCTGTTTCAGCGTTTCGGCCAGTGGGGTGCCGGTGGCAAAATAGGCCTCCATTGCCTGCAGAACCTGCACCGCGTCGCTGGCCGACAGGGTGCCGGTGATTTTGGTTTCGGGGCTCAGCGCCCGGGTTTTGCGCACCGGCGGAATACCCAGTTCTTCCAGAAAGGCGGCAAAGCCGGTATCCTCGTCGGCGGGCCAGCGGGTGTACAGCGCGGCGGTGGCCTGGTTGTCGCTGCGGGCGATCATGGCGGTCAGCGCCTCGCAAACGGTGCCGTCCCAGCCGTCCAGCGGCTGATCCGGGTCCAGCTCCCCGTTTTCCGCCCGGCGGCAGAGCCACAGGGCATAGGGGGCTTTCAGCAGGCTGGCGGCGTAGTATTGCTCGTCCTCGTTCCAGGCGATGGTCAGCCCGTCGGAAGGCCGCACCGCCAGCACCGATACCCGGCCGGGCAGCCGGGCCAGGCAGGCTTCCAGGGCTTCGCGGGCCTCTGCCTGAGCAGGCGGTTCGCTTTGCGGCTCCGGACGGGGCGGTTCCGTGCTGCCGGCCGCGGGCGGCGGAAGCGGCCCATCCGGGAACAGCGCGTCCAGGGCGTTCTCAGCGGCAAAGGCCGCCCCCCGTGCCAGCAGCAGGCAGCAGGCCAGCGCCAGCAGACCCCGCCAAAAGCGCCGGCGGCGCCGGCGGCGTTTACGGCGGGCACGGGTGCGGGCGGCCCGGTAATCCGGCCGCTGGGATACAGATGGTTTCGGCATGGCTGTTCGCCTCACTTTCCGGTTTCAGAATACCGCCCGTGCTGCCGCCAAGTATGCAACAGCCGGTAAAGAAACCGGCACAAAATGCAACAGATCTGTAAATGTTTTGCCCGGTTTGACAAAGTTTACAGGCGGGTGGTATAGTGATACGGAACGCGCTTTGACGCGCTGCTGTGGAGGAGGAAAGTAACCGTGCATTCGCTGATTCTGCTTCTGACCGCCCTGATCTGGGGGGCGGCCTTTGTGGCCCAGAGTGTGGGCATGGACCATCTGGGGCCCTTTACCTTTAATATGGCCCGGTTCCTGATCGGGGGGCTGGTGCTGCTGCCGGCCATCCCGCTGCTGGACCGGCTGAGCCGCCGTACGCCGGACAAAAGCCCGGCCGCCCGCCGCACCCTGCTGAAGGGCGGTGTGCTCTGCGGCCTGGCGCTGGGGGCGGCGGCCACCGCCCAGCAGTTCGGGGTCAAGTACACCACCGTGGGCAAAGCCGGGTTCATCACCGCCCTGTATATTGTAATGGTGCCGCTGCTGGGGATGCTGGTGGGCCGCAAGCCCGCCGGGCGGATCTGGGGCAGTGTGGTGCTGGCGGTGGCCGGGCTGTACCTGCTGTGCATGGAGGGCAGCCTGCGGCTGGGCCTGGGGGATCTGCTGGTGCTGGGCTGCAGCGTTCTGTTTGCGGTGCATATCCTGATCATCGACCGGTTCAGCCCCCTGGTGGACGGGGTGCGGCTGAGCTGTATCCAGTTCTTTGTGGCCGCGGCGGTGTCCGCCGTGGGGATGCTGCTGTTCGAGCAGCCCAGCTGGCCCGCCCTCACCGCCGCCTGGGCCCCGGTGCTCTACGCGGGCGTTTTGTCCAGCGGGGTGGGGTACACCCTGCAGGTGGTGGGCCAGAAAGGCATGGATCCCACCGTGGCCAGCCTGCTGCTGAGCCTGGAAAGCGTGTTCAGCGTGCTGGCGGGCTGGGTGCTGCTGCACCAGAGCATGAGCCTGCGGGAACTGGCGGGCTGTGCGCTGATGTTCGGCGGCATTCTGCTGGCCCAGCTGCCCGCCCGGCAGGCGGAAGCCTCTGCCTGAAATGAGAGTGAAACCGGCCCGGTGGGGCCGGTTTTTTCGTTTGCATTCCGCGCTGCCGGGTGGTATACTGGCCCTGTACTGTATCCCCTCAGGGGAACAATAACACCGGCGCCGTTCTGTGCGGCGCGCAAAAAAGGAGAATATCTATGAAAAAGCAGTCTCTGTACGGCACCCCGGGCGCGGGCACCCGGGACATGGTTCAGGTAGCACTTTTCGCTGCACTGATCGTTGCCCTGGCCTTTCTGCCCTTTATCGGGTATATCCCGCTGGGCTTTACCAAGGCCACAACCATTCACATTCCCGTGATCATCGGCTCCATCCTGCTGGGCCCCAAAAAGGGCGCGGTGCTGGGCGGGGTGTTCGGGCTTACCAGCCTGATCAACAACACCCTGTATCCCACCGCCACCAGCTTTGTGTTCTCGCCCTTTTATTCGGCGGGCGCCTTCAAGGGCGGATGGGCCAGCCTGATCATCTGCTTTGTGCCCCGGATCCTGGTGGGGGTCACCCCCTGGCTGGTCTGGAGGCTGCTGGAGCCCCGTCTGGGCAAAAACCGCACCGGCCGGCTGTTCAGCCTGGGGCTGGCGGGCTTTGTGGGGGCGCTTACCAACACCCTGCTGGTGATGAACGGCATCTTTCTGTTCTTCGGCGATGCCTGGGCTGCCGCCCAGAACAAGGCCGGCCAGTTTGTCTACGGGCTGGTCCTGGGGGTCATCGGGATCAACGGCGTGCCCGAGGCGCTGGTGGCCGCTGTGCTTACCGCCTTTGTGGCAGGCGCGCTGCTGCGGGCCGGGGTGAACGGCCCGGCCAAACGATAAGGAGGAACACCCCATGATCCTGGCCATTGACATCGGAAACACCAACATCGTGCTGGGCTGCCTGGAGCGGGAGGACGACGTGACCTTTGTGGAACGCCTGTCCACCGACCGGGGCCGCACCGTGCTGGAATACGCCATCAGCATCAAGAATGTGCTGGAGCTGTACAACATCGAACCCCGCCGGCTGGAGGGGGCCATCATCTCCTCGGTGGTGCCGCCCATCACCCGCATCGTGCGGGAGGCGGTGTACAAGATCACCGGCTGCCAGGCGCTGGTGGTGGGCCCCGGCCTGCGCACCGGCCTGCACATCCTGATGGACAATCCCGCCCAGGTGGGCAGCGACCTGGTGGTGGACGCGGTGGCCGCCATCCACGAGCATCCGGTGCCGCTGGTGGTCATCGACATGGGCACCGCCACCACCCTGTCGGTGGTGGATAAGGACAAAAACTACATCGGCGGCATGATCGTGCCGGGAATGCGCGGGTCGCTGGATTCGCTGGTCAGCCGGGCGGCCCAGCTGTCCAACATTGACCTGGAACCGCCCCGCCGTCTGATCGGCAAGAACACCGCCGAATGCATGAAAAGCGGCCTTATCCACGGCAACGCCGCCCTGCTGGACGGCCTGATCGACCGGATCGAGGCGGAACTGGGCCAGCCGGTCACGGTGGTGGCCACCGGGGGCCTGGCCCCGCTGGTGGTGCCCTTCTGCCGCAAGAAGATCACGGTGGACGACGCCTTGCTGCTTAAGGGCATGCTCATCCTCTACCGCAAAAACCAGGAGGAGCCCCGCCGCCGCTGATGGCATACCGAAAGAAACCGGGCGCGCTGCCGTTTGTGCAGCGCGCCCGGTTTTTTACCAGTGGAAATACCCCTCGTTGGTGTTGGCACCGGAACGGCCCATCTCGGCGTGGCGAAGCACCACCTGGCGGCCGTCATCGCTCTCGTAGGTGGCGGTGTCATAGCCCCGGTTTACCAGCTGCCAGCGGACGTTGCCCCCGTCGTAGATGATGTTGGGCACCCGCTGCAGCGGGGTGCGGTCATCCTCCTGCCGGGGCATGGCGGGCGCGGAGTCGTCCTCGCTCAGACCCCGGAAGAAGCTCAGCCCCACAACGCCCACCAGAATCGCGATGGGCAAAGCGATCACCAGGCCGATGGCCTTGCCCAGCAGCTCCGGGCTGAAGTTGAACAGCAGCCAGATCACCGCGTGCCCGGCCTCCAGTGCCAGCAGCCCCTTGCCCCGGAACTCCTTTACCGTGGCGGCGATGAAGGTCCACACCACGCCGATCACGGTGAAAAATACCGCAAAGGCCATAAAGTCGTTGCCGTCGCCCACCAGCACGCCGATCAGGGTCAGTACGTAGGGCATTACGATAGAAAACATACGATTCTCTCCTCATTTGCAGATTTTGGGTGTTTACCCGTTACAGAGTTCGTGCGGTTTGGCGGATCGGGGACAAAAAACGCAAAAAAATCCCCGCTCCCGGGAAAGAGAGCGGGGATGCGTCGTATCAGGGTTACTGCGCGGCGCGCTTTTTGTCCGCGCGGCGGGAGATCAGCAGCACGCCGATCACCAGCACCGCGCCCACCGGCAGGCAGATCCAGGGGCTGCGCACAAAACCGGCCAGGATGTAAGTCACAAAGCTGATGGCCGCCACCGTCATGGCGTAGGGCAGCTGGGTGGACACATGGTTCACATGGTCGCACCGGGCGCCCGCGCTGGCCATAATGGTGGTATCCGAGATGGGGCTGCAGTGGTCGCCGCACACAGCGCCCGCCATGCAGGCGGAGATGGCGATGATCATCAGGCCCGGGTCGGTCTCGGAGAAGGCCTCCACCACGATGGGGATCAGGATGCCGAAGGTGCCCCAGCTGGTGCCGGTGGCAAAGGCCAGGCCGCAGCCCACCAGGAAGATCACCGCAGGCAGCAGGCTGACCATCGCGCCGGTGCTCTGGCGCACCAGGGCGTCCACGAACACGTCCGCGCCCAGGCTGTCGGTCATGGCCTTCAGGGTCCAGGCAAAGGTCAGGATCAGGATGGCGGGCACCATCGCCTTGAAGCCCTCCGGCAGGCACTCCATGCAGGCTTTAAAGTTCAGCACCCGGCGCACCGCGTAGAACACAATGGCGAACACCAGCGCAAACACGCTGCCCAGCACCAGGCCCAGGCTGGCGTTGCTCTGGGAGAAGGCGGTGACAAAATCGGTGCCGGAGAAGAACCCGCCGGTGTAGATCATGCCGATGATGCAGCAGACGATCAGCACCAGCACCGGCAGCACCAGGTCGGCCACGCCGCCCTTGGAGAAAACGGAGCCGGTCTCGTCCTCCTGATGCTCGCCGCTGGTGAACAGGTCACCCTTGCGGGCGTTCCATTCGTGGCGGGCCATGGGGCCGTAGTCGGTGTTCAGCACCGCCAGACCCAGCATCATCAGAATGGTCAGCAGGGCGTAGAAGTTGTAGGGGATGGCCTGGATGAACAGTTCCAGACCGTTGGCGCCCTCCACAAAGCCGGTCACCGCGGCGGCCCAGCTGGAGATGGGGGCGATGATGCACACCGGCGCGGCGGTGGCGTCGATCAGGTAGGCCAGCTTGGCCCGGGAGATCTGGTGCTTGTCGGTCACCGGGCGCATCACGCTGCCCACCGTCAGGCAGTTGAAGTAGTCGTCCACAAAGATCAGCACACCCAGGGCGATGGTGGCCAGCTGCGCGCCCACCCGGGTGCGGATGCGGGTGGAGGCCCACTTGCCGAAGGCCGCCGAGCCGCCCGCCTTGTTCATCATGCAGACCATGGCGCCCAGGATCACCAGAAAGATCAGGATGCCCACGTTGGAGGTGCTGCTGAGCACCGACATCATGCCGCCCTCAAAGATGTGCAGCACGGTGCCCTCAAACTGGAAGTTCGAGTAGAACAGCCCGCCCACCAGGATGCCGATAAACAGGCTGCTGTAGGCCTCCTTGGTGATCAGGGCCAGCACGATGGCCACCAGCGGCGGCACCAGCGACCAGACAGTGGCGTACAGAGCGGGCTGGCCGTCCGCGGCCGCCTCACCGGCGGCGAACACGGCGGGACAGAGCACCAGCGCCGCGGCCAGCACGGCCAGCGCCGCAAACGCCGGCTTGCGAAGTTGCTTCATCCGAGATACCCCTTTCAAAACCTTGTGCGTGAGTTGAGAAACAAAAAACGCCGTGCGGGCATCCCCCGTCCGGGGAACGCGCGCACGGCGGCACAGGCATACAGAGTACCGTACCGGACCGATGATAGCGCTCCACGAAGGGTTCGTGACAGTCCGGCGCATCTTCTGCGACGGCCCAGAACACGGCGGCCGGCAAGCCTCCGTTTTCTTCGGCGGGGATCCCTTTCCCCAGCGGCGGCCTTGCCGGGCCGGTGCCGCAGGCTACTCATGAGCCCTGCGCCTCTACCAATCTGTCAGCCCGCCCGTCAAACGGCAGGCGGCGTCTTTTCTTGTCGTACTAGGGCGGTTGTATCACATTTTTCGCCGCTTGTCAACCCATTTTGCTTTACAAACCGCCAAAAAGGAAAAAATACCCCTTTTTCCGGCTTATTCTTCCGCCGCGGCCAGGTGACCGGTCTGGTCGATCTCCTCCAGCATGGCCACCCGGCGGGCGTGGCGGCCGCCTTCAAATTCCGCGTCCAGCCAGCTTTCCAGGATCATCTTGGCCATCTCGATGCCGATCACCCGCGCGCCGAAGGTCAGCACGTTGGCGTTGTTGTGGCAGCGGGCCATCTTGGCGGAGTAGGGCTCGCTGCAGGTGCACACCCGCACGCCCTTCACCTTGGCGGCGGCCATGCCGATGCCCAGACCCGTGCCGCAGATCAGCACCGCAAAATCCGCCTGGCCGTCGGCCACCATCTTCGCGCCCCGGTAGCCGATCACCGGATAGTCGCAGGGGGGCGCGTCCACCCCGATGTTCACCACCGTGTGGCCCTTTTCCTCCAGCCAGGCCTGCAGGGCCTGCTTCATTTCGATGGCAACATGGTCGTTGCCGATCACGATCTTCATAGTCTATCTCCTTTCGCCGCGGCGGTCAGGCGGTCAGCGCCAGGCACAGCATCCCTATATAATAGGTCAGCAGATTGGCGGCCCGCAGCCAGCCCCGCTTTTTGTGGTAAAAATAAAGGAACAGCAGCAGCGCGTCGGAGGCAAAAAACAGCACCGCGCCCGCCGCGGTCAGGGCGCTGCGGGTACCGGGCGCACCCAGCCAGCCCGCCAGGGCCAGGCTGGTCATCAGCCCCACGCACAGCGCGTAGACAAAGGCCGCCGGGGCCAGCTTTTTCAGCTTGAACCGTCGCTTGTCCCGGATGCACAGGGCCGCCGCCCCCGCCACCAGCGCGGGCAGCGCCAGGATCGGCCGCAGCCGCACCCCCGGCGCGCGGGCAAACAGCACGCAGAACCCCGCGTGCGCCCCCATGAACGCCACCGTGCCCGCCAGGAAAAACCGGCTGAAAAAGCCCGCGTGCAGGTTGGCCACACCCAGCAGCACGTCCCCCGCCAGGCAGGCCAGCAGACAGACCAGCAGCAGGGCAAAATAGCCGCCGTCCACCCCGCTCTGGGCGTGGCAGGCCAGGGCCGTGGCCACAAACCCCAGGCTGGCGGCGGTTTTGGCCGCCGGATACAGGTGGAAATGCTGCCGGCTGTAGGCAATGCGCAGCAGCAGCGCCAGCAGGGCCAGCGAAAGAACGATACAGAAAATGACCATATTCCAGAAGGTTCCTTTCCGACCGGGGGCCGTTTCTGTTTCCAGTATACCGCAACCGGGCCCGGCTGTCTACGGATGGGCACAAAACCGCCGCAATTGCGCCGCCGCCATTGAAAAACCGCGCGGAATGTGGTATCGTACAAAGATAGGACACTCTGGTATTGAGGAGCGAAAAACATGGCTGAAAGAATGAACAATTTTCTGACCGAAATCATCGACGCCGACCTGGCCGAGGGCCGGGTCAAAGAGATACACACCCGGTTCCCGCCGGAGCCCAACGGCTACCTGCACATCGGCAGCGCCAAGGCCATCTGGATCAACTGGGGCATCGCCAACCAGTACGGCGGCAAGTTCAACCTGCGGTTCGACGACACCAACCCGGTGCGGGAGGACGAGGAGTATGTGAACAGCATCCGGGAGGACCTGGAGTGGCTGGGCGCGGTGCCCAACGGGGGCATCTTCTACGGCAGCGACTATTTTGACAAGTGCTACGAGTACGCGGAAAAGCTGATCCTGGACGGCAAGGCCTACGTGGACGACCTGACCCGCGAGGAGATGCAGGAGTACCGGGGCCAGGACGCGGGCAAGCCCAGCCGTCCCAGCCCCTACCGGGACCGCACCCCGGAGGAGAACCTGGACCTGTTCCGCCGGATGCGGGCGGGCGAGTTTGCGGACGGGGAAAAGACCCTGCGCGCCAAGATCGACCTGGCCAGCCCCAACATGAACCTGCGCGACCCGGCCATCTACCGGATCAAGCACGTGAGCCATCACCGCCAGGGGGACAAGTGGTGCATCTACCCCCTGTACGACTTTGCCCATCCCATCCAGGACGCGCTGGAGGGCATCACCCACTCCATGTGCAGCATCGAGTTTGAGAACCACCGTCCCCTGTACGAGTGGGTCATCAACAACCTGGATCTGGGGCCCTATCCCATCCAGCGCGAGTTTGCCCGCCTGAACGTGACCCACACCGTCATGAGCAAGCGCTACCTGCGCGAACTGGTGGAGCAGGGCATCGTGGACGGCTGGGACGACCCCCGCATGCCCACCCTCTGCGGCCTGCGCCGCCGGGGCTACAGCCCGTCCAGCATCTTCACCTTTGTGCAGAAGGCGGGCGTGGCCAAGAACTACAGCCTGGTGGACAACCGCCTGCTGGACTGGTGCGTGCGCACCGAGATGGAGCTGTCCGCTCCCCGGCGGATGGCGGTCACCGATCCCATCAAGCTGACCATCACCAACTACCCCGCCGACAAGGTGGAGTATTTTGACATCCCCAACAACCCCAACCGGGAAGCTGGCGACACCACCACCCGCAAGGTTGCCTTCTGCGGGGAGTTGTGGATCGAGCGGGCCGACTTTGCCCAGGTGCCGCCGCCCAAGTTCCAGCGGCTCAAGCCCGGCGGCGAGGTACGGCTCATGGGCGCCTACATCGTGCGCTGCGACGAGGTGCTCTGCGATGAGGCGGGCAACGTGACCGAACTGCGCTGCACCGCCGACCTGGAGACCGGCAACGGCAATCCCGTGGACGGCCGCAAGGTCAAGGGCACCATCCACTGGGTGAGCCGCCGCCACGCGGTGGACGCCAGGGTGCGCCTGTACGACAACCTGTTCACCCTGGAGAACATGGGCGATCTGCCGGAGGGCGCGGGCTATCAGGATTACCTGAATCGGGACAGCGTCACCGAGCTGCCCAACGCCAAGCTGGAGGCCAGCCTGGCCGAAGCCAAGCCCGGCGACCGGTTCCAGTTCGTGCGTATGGGCTACTTCACCCCGGACAGCCGCAACGAGGGCGTATGGAACCGGATCGTAACCCTGAAGGACAGCTTCAGCAAGACCCTGTAAAGAGGAGCCGGACGATCGCTATGGAAGAAAAGGAACAGGCGGGGCGCAGCCCCCGCGTCGATACGGCCGCGCTGCTGCGGCACGCTTTCTCGCCCGGCAGCCTGCGCTGGTTTGCCCTGCTGAACCTGGGGTTGCTGCTCACCGCGGCCGGGACGCATTTCTTCAAGTCTCCCAACCACTTTGCCATCGGCGGCACCACCGGCCTGTCCATCATCCTGGCCGACATCCTGCCGGGCACCAACGTGGGCGGCATGATGTTTGTCATCAACGGCCTGCTGGTGGTGATCGGGCTGATCTTTCTGGGCCGCAAGGCCATCGGCAGCACCATCTATTCCAGCTTTGCCCTCAGCGCCTATATCAGCCTGCTGGATGTGCTCTGGCCCATGCAGTCCGCTTTCACCCAGGACACCATGCTGGAGCTGTGCTACGCGGTGATCCTGCCCGCGGCGGGCAGCGCCATCGTGTTCAATCTGGGCGCGTCCACCGGCGGCACCGACATTGTGGCCATGATCCTGGCCCAGAAAACCAGCCTGGAGATCGGCCGGGCGCTGCTGCTCAGCGACTTCCTGATCACCGTCTGGGCGGGCAGCCTGTTCGGGATCCGCATCGGCCTGTACTGCGTGCTGGGCCTGCTGGCCAGGGCCTTTGTGGTGGACGGCGTCATCGACGGCATCAACCAGCGCAAGAAGGTCACCATCGTCAGCAAGGAGGCGGAGGCCATCCGGGTGTTCATCCTGGAAAAACTCCACCGCAGCGCCACGGTGCACACCGCCTACGGGGCTTACACCCACCGGGAGGTTGAAGAGCTCACCACCGTGCTTACCCGCGCCCAGGCGGTGGCTCTGCGCAACTATATCCGCCGGATCGATCCGGGCGCCTTTATCACCATCGTCAACACCAGCGAAACCATGGGCAAGGGATTCCGCGCCGTATGATTTCGTTTGCCGCACAGCTTCGGCTGTGCGGTATTTTGCAAGGAAAGGAAGCGTATCACCATGCCGCAGCTTACCATGGACCGGGCCCGCGAACTGCTGGCCGCCACCACCACCGAAGCCCACCTGTTTGAGCATGCCGTGGGCGTAAGCGCCGCCATGGGCGCCATGGCCCGGCACTTCGGCCAGGATCCCGCCTACTGGGAGGCGGTGGGCTATCTGCACGATTACGATTACGAGCAGTTCCCCGAGGAACACCTGCGCCACACCGAACAGCCTTTGCGGGACGCCGGGGTGGACGAGGAAAGCATCCGGGCCATCCTGGCCCACGGCTGGGGCCTGTGCAGCGATACCGAGCCGGTCACCGATCTGGAAAAGAGCCTGTTCACCGTGGATGAGCTCACCGGCCTGATCGCCGCCACCGCCCGGATGCGGCCGGGCGGCCTGTCCGACCTGGAGGCCTCCAGCGTGAAAAAGAAGTTCAAGGACAAACGGTTCGCCGCCAAGATCGACCGGGCGGTCATCACCCAGGGCTGTGAGCTGCTGGGCATGGATCTGACCGAGGTGATCGGGCTGTGCATCGAGGGGATGCGCGCCCATATGGACGAGCTGGGCCTGGGCCCCCGGGAGGGCTGAATCCGCACAAAAACGCAGCGCCGCACCGGCGCTGCGTTTTGCGTTTTGGGGCGGGATATGGTATCATGGTGCACAGAGCTTGCAAAGGTGGGAAGGCAGTATGAAACGATTGACGGCGGGCATTCTGGCCCATGTGGACGCGGGCAAAACCACCCTGTCCGAGGCGCTGCTCTACGCGGGCGGCGCCATCCGCAAAATGGGCCGGGTGGATCACGGGGACGCCTTTCTGGACAACGACGCCATCGAGCGGGCCCGGGGCATCACCGTGTTTGCCAAGCAGGCGGTGATCCGCACCCCGGCGCTGGAACTGACCCTGCTGGACACCCCCGGCCATGTGGACTTCTCCGCCGAGACCGAGCGCACCCTCCAGGCGCTGGACGTGGCGGTGCTGGTGGTCAGCGGGGTGGACGGGGTGCAGGCCCACACCCGCACCCTGTGGGATCTGCTGGCCCGCTACCGGGTTCCCACCCTGATTTTTGTGAACAAGACCGACCTGCCCGGCCTGCCCCGGCCCCAGCTGATGGAGCGGCTGCGCACCGCGCTGGACGGCGGCTGCGTGGACATGGACGACCCGGATCTGGGCGAACAGCTGGCGCTGTGCAGCGAGGAACTGATGGAGCGGTACCTGGAGGGTGCGCCCCTCACCGACGGCGATCTGTCGGCGCTGATCGGGCAGCGGAAAGCCTTTCCCTGCTACTTTGGCTCGGCGCTGAAAGGGGAGGGGGTAACCCGCCTGCTGGACGCGCTGGAACGGCTGGCCCCCGAACCGGCCCGGGGCGCGGAGTTTGCCGCGCTGGTCTACAAGATCGGCCGGGACGCCCAGGGGGTGCGGCTCAGCTGGCTCAAGATCACCGGCGGAGAACTGCCGGTCAAAACCACCCTGCCCGGCCCGGACGGCCCGGAAAAGGTGGATCAGATCCGGGTGTATTCCGGCGAAAAGTTCACCGCGGTGCAGAAGGTGGTGGCCGGGCAGGTGTGCGCGGTCACCGGCCTGGATCATACCCGGCCCGGCCAGGGCCTGGGGGCGCAGGCACCCGCCCGCGCCCCGCTGCTGGAACCGGTGAGCAGCTGCGAACTGCTGCTGCCGGAGGGGGTGGATCCCCACACCGCCCTGGGCAAGCTGCGCCAGCTGGAGGAGGAGGATCCCCAGCTGCATCTGGGCTGGGACGAGCGGGCGGGCTGTATCCGCCTGCAGGCCATGGGCCCGGTGCAGCAGGAGATATTGCAGGGGCTGATCCAGCGCCGGTACGGCTGGCAGGTGGATTTTGGCCCGGCGCGCATCCTGTACCGGGAAACCATCGCCGCCCCGGTGGCGGGGGCGGGCCATTTTGAACCGCTGCGCCACTACGCCGAGGTGCACCTGCTGCTGGAACCGGGCCCCCGGGGCAGCGGGATACAATTCGCCAGCCGCTGCCCCACCGACCAGCTGGAGGGCAGCTGGCAGCGGCTGATTTTAAGCCAGCTGGCCGAAACGCCGCTGCGCGGGGTGCTGACCGGCGCCCCCCTCACCGATGTGGTGATCACGCTGGCGGCGGGCAAGGCCCATCTGAAACACACCGAAGGCGGGGATTTCCGCCAGGCGGCCCGCCGGGCGGTGCGTCAGGGCCTGATGCAGGCGGAGAACCTGCTGCTGGAACCCTGGTACGATTTCCGGCTGGAACTGCCCGCGGGCAGTCTGGGCCGTGCCATGACCGACCTGGAACGGATGGGGGCCGAATTTGCCGTGCCCGAGCAGAGCGGGGAACAGGCCGTTCTCACCGGCAGTGTGCCCGCCGCCGCGCTGCAGGATTACGCCGCCGAGCTGGCGGCCTACAGCCGGGGCCAGGGCCGGCTGAGCTGTACCCCCTGCGGTTACCGCCCCAGCGCCGACCCGGCCCCGGTGATCGCCGCCGCCGGGTACGACCCGGAACGGGATGTGGACGATCCGGCGGATTCGGTGTTCTGCAGCCACGGCGCCGGGTATGTGGTGCCCTGGCGGGAGGCCGCGGGCAAGATGCATATTGCCAATCCGCTGGCGCCCCGCCGCCCGGCCCCGGAACCGGATCCCGCTGCCCCCGCCCGCCCGAAGCCGAAAGGGGAGGCCCCCGGCGAGGACGCGGTGCTGGAGGCGCTGTTCACCCGCACCTACGGGGCGGGCAGCTGGCGCACCCCGCCGCCGCCCGCCGCGGTAAGCCGTCCCGCCCGGCCGGACGCCGACCCGGTGCCCGCCGCGGCCCCCGGGCAGGAGTATCTGCTGGTGGACGGGTACAACATCCTGTTTGCCTGGCCGGATCTGAAAGCCCTGGCCCAGGCGGATCTGGGGGCGGCCCGGCACGCCCTGGCGGACATCCTGTGCAACTACCAGGGATTCAAGGGCGGCACGGTGATCCTGGTGTACGACGCCTACAAGGTGCCCGGCGCGCCCGGCGAGGTGGAAAAGTACCAGAACATCTACCTGGTCTACACCAAGGAAGCGGAAACCGCGGATATGTTCATTGAAAAGGCCACCAAACAGCTGGCCCGGCAGCGCCGGGTGCGGGTGGCCAGCTCCGACGGGATGGAGCAGACCATCATCCTGGGCCACGGGGCGCTGCGGGTGTCGGCGGAGATGTTCCGCCGGGAGGTGGAGGACGCGAGCGCCCAGATCACCCGCATTATCGAAGAAAACCGCCTGCGGCTGCGGTGACGGAAGCCGATTGCGGCGGGGAATCCGCTGTGTTATACTGGAAAAAACGGGAAAAGCGCACCAGCGCGGGAAAGGAAGTTTGGGTATGCAGTTTCGTCCCACACGCACAGGGTCCAACGGCACCGGCTACTACCGGGGCGCGGACGGGAATATGTACTACGGAAATCCGGCCAATGGGTATCTGACCGAAACACGGGAGTCGGTGCGGCGGCGTACCCCCAATCCTCCGCCCTCACAGCCCTCCAAGCCCTACGTTCCGCTGGATTTTTCCATCAAGCGCCACGAGATGAGCCCCTGGGAAAAGGCCCTGGCTGCCGGTACGGCCGGGGTGGTGACCCTGGTGTTTGCGGTCGTAGTGGTGATCGCGGTGTTTATCGGCAGCCTGGATGTCTGGAAAACCTCGCTGACCAAGGCAATGGACTGCCTGTCCGAGGATGGCCTGTTTACCATGCTGCGCCTGTTCTGGCAGGTGTGGGTCTGCCTGCTGGGGGCGCTGTACGCACTGAAAACGGTGTTCTCTGCACGGCGTGTACCCTGGGTGATGCTGGCGGCAGTCTTTGGAATTGCCAACCTGCTGCGGCAGATGCAGGCCTGTCCGGAAGAAAGTTTCGGCGCCAATCTGTGGGGCGGGCTTGTTCAGGCGTTCTTCATGGCACTGCCGGTGGCGGTGGTTCTCTGGCTGCTCAGCCGTCTGCTGCAGAAGCGGCAGGGGTAAAGGCCCGGCAGGACCGATCCGGGGGCCCCATACAGCGGGACAAATTCGCGTACCGCAGAAAAAAGAAAAGGGCAAGGCCCGCGTGGACCGTTCGGTTCCGCGCGGGCCTTTTTCACTTTTTCCCAAGGCCGGAGGATTCCGGCCTTATATCCCCCGAATTTGCTTTCAGTTGATCACGGTGCCGGTGCGGCCGATGCCCAGAGCGGCGTTGGCCAGACGGTTCCAGGTGTTGCAGCCGCAGACCCCGTCGGCGGTCAGGCTCACCGACCGCTGGAACGCCTTGAGGGCGTTTTCGGTGTTGGTGCCGAACTTGCCGTCCAGGGTGCGGGTGGAATAGCCCAGGGCGTTCAGCGCGTCCTGCATCACCAGGGTGTACACCCCCACCGCGCCCTTGCGCAGGGTGGGGTAGCCGGAGGTGGTGCCGGAACAGGCCGGCGTGCCCAGCCGCCGGTCAAAATGCACCCAGGTGGGGGTCATGCTCTGGGGTTCCACATACCCCCAGGCGCCGGTGTTCTTGGCCGCGTTCCAGATCGCGTTGCGGGCGCTGCTGCCCTGATCCTGCCCCACGTCGAACGCCACACCCGCGTAGTGCTGGCTCTTGGTGCCGTGGCCGCCTTCCCAGATGCGCTTGAAGGCGTACCCCACATGGATCGGCCCGCCGTACCGCCGCCGGGTCAGGTTCCAGGCCTCCATGGCCGCGGTGGTGGTCCACAGGGTGGGGCTGTTGCTGCTGCCCCGGAACTCCCGCACCCGCAGGGTGTTGTTGTAGGAATAGGGCATCGGGTCGCTCTCGTTCCGGTTGTAGGTGGAAATCTGGTTGGTGTACGGGTCATAAATCAGGATTCTTGCCATGCTGCTCCCTCCTCGTTCTCCAGGTTGACCTGCTGGCGGATCGCCAGCCAGGTTACCGCGTCCACAAATCCGGTCTCCGGCAGGCCGGCCGCCTGCTGGAACGCCAGCACCGCCGCCCGGGTGGCCGGGCCGTATACGCCGTCCTCTGCCAGGAACAGCGCCGACTGGTACTCCCGGGCCAGCTGGTTCAGCCACACCTGCAGCTGCAGCACCGCCGGGCCGGTGGAACCGTAATCCAGCGTCTGGTCCGGCCGCGGGGTGGGCAGGGCGGTGGGATTGATGGGTTCCCGGGCCATCAGGCTCAGGAATACCGCGGTCAGCGCACCCCAGGTCTGGGGCCCGGTGATGCCGTCCACCTCCAGCCCGAACAGGGTCTGGAAGCTGCGGATGCCGTTTGCCACCGCCTCGGTGTATACGTCGGTGATGCCCGGACTCTGCACCTGCGGATAGAAATAGGCCGCGTAGGCCAGCAGGAAGGTGATGTAGGATACATACTGCCCCTGGCTGCCCAGCTGGAACAGCTGCCCCGGCCAGCTGAGCAGATCCGCCGTTACCACCGGGCCGCTGGTGCGCAGCTGGGTGAACTGGGCGTACAGCTTGTTCCAGGTGGCCTGCCCCACAATGCCGTCCACCGTCAGCCCCATCAGCTGCTGGAACGCCTTTACCGCCGCTGTGGTGGCCGGGCCGAACTCCCCGTCGATGGCGATGGCGGGGATGGCCGCGTAGTAGGCCGACAGGATGAACAGGTAGTATTGCAGTTCCCGCACCGCCTGCCCGCTGGAACCCTGCCGCAGCGTTCCCGGGAAATCCCCCGGCCGCAGGTTGGGGCTCAGCAGCTTGTTGGCCACGTCGGTGTACACCTCGTACAGCTTGTTCCAGGTGCGCTCGCCCACCACGCCGTCGGCGGTCAGGCCAAAATAGCTCTGGAACTTCTTTACCGCCGTCTCGGTGCCCGTGCCGAAGATGCCGTCCACCGTGGGGCTGGTCAGCGCCGTGTAGTTGGTGGCCGCGATCCGCAGATAGAACTGCACCAGCTGCACGTTGCTGCCCCGGTCGCCCGGCCGCAGCGGCGTACCCGGATACCGGCCCGGCCCGCCGGCGTTCATGTCGTCCTCCACCTGGCTGTAGGCGGCAAACAGCTTGTTCCAGGTCAGCTCACCCACCACGCCGTCGGCCAGCAGGCCGTTGGCTGACTGGAACGCCTTCACCGCCGCCGTGGTGGCCGGGCCGTACTTGCCGTCCACCGTCAGGCTGGGCAGGGAAGAATCAAACTGGGCCAGGGTATTCAGCCAGAACTGCACCTGCTGTACCGACGCACCGGTGCTGCCCTCCCGCAGCACGGTGCCGCCCCAGGCGCCGCCGTTCACCTCGCCCTCGATGGTCTCGCCCTCGCTGGTCAGCTCCGCCAGATCCTTGACGCTCACGTAGATGTAGCTGATCTTGTACCAGGTGGCCCGGCCCACCACCCCGTCGGCGGTCAGGCTGAACTGCTTCTGGAACGCCTTTACCACCGCCTCGGTGTCCGCGCCGAATACCCCGTCCACCGTGATCTTGCCCATGCCGGGGTAGTCCTGCACGATGCGGCTCAGCTGCCGCTGGATGGTGCGCACCGCCGCGCCGGAATCCCCCCGCCGCAGCGGGCTGCCCGGGTAGCTCTGGGGAATGCTGGCGATGTTGTTGGTGCGGATGATCTCAATATCGTTGCCGTAGTAGTACCGCAGGATGGCCAGGGCATTCAGCCCCTCGTTGGCCCGGTCCACCGTGCCCCACTGCTTCATGCCCGCGCAGCTGACCTGCTTGCCGTCGCAGTATTCGGTGTAGTAGGGGTTGCGGGTGCCCGTTTTCCGCACATAGGTGTTGAAGATGTCGGCGGTAAGCCGTTCCATCACGTCAAACACCGTGCGCCCGTGCACGTAATACTGGTCGTAGCTGGTGGAGTTGGTAATGTTGAAGCTGTACCCCTTGCTGGGATACCACTCGGTGTACACCCGGTTCAGCGCCAGGCTGATCTGGGCGTGGATGTTCGCCCGCAGTGCCTGTTCCGGCCAGGTGGGGTACACCTCGCTGGAGGCCACGTTGGCGATGTATTCCTGGAAGGACACCGTCACGTTCTGGGCGCTGGCGGAGGGGCGGCCCAGGTGCACCGTGATCTTCTGGGGAATCACCACCTGATCCAGCACAAAGGGGGCGTACTCCACCGGGGCGGGGCCGCTGCCGCCGCCGCCCGCAAACAGGGGATGCGGCGGGATATCCACCGTGATCGCCTGGGCGCCGGCGGTGCGCACCGTGTCCAGCGGGGTCATCTGCAGCTGGGCCAGGGTGGTCTGGCCCTCAAACACCTGCACCCCCGCCATGGTCAGGGGGGCATAGCCCTCCTTTTCGGCCAGCAGGGTCCAGGTGGAATAGGGCTGCACCGTGCTGTCCGGCTGAAGGGAATACGCCTTGTCCGGCGCGGGCAGGGTCAGGGGCTCGGCGTTGCCGTCCTCGCCGGTGGCAAAGGCGTATACGCCCGTGTAGCGGGGATCCTCGCTGCGCAGGCTGATCTGCACGCCGGGCAGCCCGGCCGACAGCCGCGCCGACGCGCTGCGTACCTGCAGCTTTCCGTTGCTCATGGTCAAACGCTCCTTTCCTGAAAAAGGGCGGCGCGCGGCTGTGTGCGGCACGCCGCCCCGGGATAGCGGGCGGGCCGTCCGGTCCGCCTGCCCCACTGTATTCCGCCCGGCCGCCCGGTGACACCCGGGGCCCGGGCTTGTCCGGGCCGGGTTTTTCCCCGGCAGACCGTGCCGTGCCGCACGGAGGCGTTCCGGCAGGCAAAACGTTTGCGTTTCCCCGCCGTCCGCGGCCTTGGCAAGAGCTGCGTTTTAGGGTATACTGAATCCAGAAACACGCCATCACGGCGGCCCCCGCCGCCCGGAAAGAAAGAAGGTAGTTCCCCATGATCTATACGCTGGAAAACGAGGTGCTCAAGCTGTCGGTGAACAGCCTTGGGGCAGAGATGTACGCGCTGGAGCACAAGCCCGACGGCGCGCCGCTGCTGTGGAACGGCGACAAGGCCGTCTGGCCCCGCCGCGCGCCGGTGCTGTTCCCCTACGCGGGCAAGATCAAGGACGGCAAGCTGCGGATCGAGGGGGCCGAGTACCCCGCGCCCCAGCACGGCTTTGCCCGGGATCTGGAGCACACCCTGGTTGCGCAGACCGCGGATTCTTTGACCTTTGAGCTGGCCGCCTCCGACGAAACCCGCAAGTTCTTCCCCTACGATTTTGTGCTGCGCACCATCTACCGGCTGGAGGGCAGCACCCTGCACCACACCCTGGAGGTGGACAACCGGGACGAGCGGCCCATGCAGTTCGGCATCGGGTATCATCCGGGTTTTGTGCTGCCCTTTGACGGGGCGCACACCACCGCCGATTACGAGGTGCGGTTTGACGGCCCCCAGACCCCGGTGGTGGTCAATACCCAGCCCGGCGGCCTTGTGAACGGCAACGACTATGTGTTTATGGAGAACCGGGACACGATCCCCCTGACCGATGATATGTTCGACACCGACTCCATCTGCCTGAGCAAGCTGACCAGCCGCACGCTGGATCTGGTGGAGAAGGACACCGGCCGGGGCATTTCCTTCAACATTGAGGGCTACCCTTACGTACTGCTGTGGAGCATGCCCACCCGGCCGCTGCATTTCCTCTGCGTAGAGCCCTGGCACAGCCTGCCCGACCGGGCGGACGCCACCGGCGAGTGGAACGACAAGACCCCGGCGGCCCGTCTGGCCCCGGGGGAGAGCTTCTCCACCGATCTGGCCATGACCTTCCGCCGCTGATATGCCGATGGAGGAACGCACCGCCCTGCTGCTGGGCGAGGAGGGGGTGGCCCGTCTGCGGGCGGCCCATGTGATTCTGTTCGGTCTGGGCGGGGTAGGCGGCCATGTGGCCGAAGCCCTGGCCCGGGCCGGGGTAGGGCAGCTGACCCTGGTGGACGCGGACACAGTGGCGGAAAGCAACCTGAACCGGCAGATTCTGGCGCTGCGCGGCAACCTGGGCCAGCCCAAGGCGCAGGCCGCGGCCGAGCGGGTGCGGGCCATCAACCCGGATTGCCGGGTGCGGCCGGTGGAGATGTTCTACCTGCCGGAAAACGCCGACAGCCTGCCTTTTGACGGGGCGGACTATGTGGTGGACGCGGTGGATACGGTCACCGCCAAGCTGGAGATCATCACCCGGGCGCAGGCCGCCGGGGTGCCGGTGATCAGCTGCATGGGCACCGGCAACCGGCTACATCCCGAGATGCTGCGGCTGGGTATGCTGTCCAAAACCAGCGGCTGCCCGCTGGCCCGGGTGATGCGGCGGGAATGCCGTGCCCGGCGCCTGGCGGATATTCCGGTGGTGTACAGCGAGGAACCCGCCCTTACCCCCCGCCCGTCGGACACCGACCCGGCCCCCGGCCGCCGCGCGGTGGTGGGCAGCGTGAGTTTTGTGCCCGGCGCGGCCGGACTGATCCTGGCGGGCGCGGTGGTGCGCGCCATTACAGGGGTGTAAAAAGCGCCCTTCTGCACACAAAAAAGGCCGGTGCGTAATTTGCTTACGCACCGGCCTTTCCGGTTATACACGCTTTATTTCAGATACCCCGCCGGGTCTACCCAGGCGCCGTCCTTCAGCACCTCCAGGTGCAGGTGGCTTTCCAGGGCAGCCTCGGCCACGCATTCGCCCACGGTACCCAGGGTGTCGCCCATGGCAACGGTCTGCTGGGCGGACACCGCCACCTCATCCAGGCCGGTGTACCGGAAGGTCACGCCGTCGGCGGTCACCTCCACCACCCGGCCCCACAGGCCGTCCTCATACACGGCGCTCACCGTGCCCGCCCGGGCACAGCGCACCTCGTCGCCCGCGTCGGCGGCCAGGTCGATGCCGTTGTGGGTGCGCCAGTCGCCCAGCGTTTCGCTGTATACCAGCTCGTCACCACTGAAACCCGCCAAGGTCTGCCCAGACACCGGCGGCACGAAGGCAGGCGCCGGCGAAGCGGGCGGCTCGGTGGGCGCGGCAGGCGTGGATTGCGGCGGCTGCGACCCGGATGCCGAAACCGACCCAGACGAGGCCGACGAGGAGGCGGGCGGCGCGGTCGGCTCTACCGGCACATCCTTGGCGGGGTTCTGCACAGGTGTTTCGGGAAGTTCCCATTGCTGCTCCTCCTTGGGGGCGGACTCCTCGCCGCCGATCAGATTTTTGGTGATGGACCGGATGGCCCAGGCGCTGGATACCGCCGCCGCCAGTACGCAGGCGGCCAGCGCCAGATAAAAGCCCTTGGCCCGCATGAATCGTCTGAACTGTTCCATATTGTGTACGCTCCGTCTCTGCCGCAATAGCAGCGTTTTGTTCTGGCTTTAGTTTGCGGCAGCCCGGGCGGGTTTATGCATCCGGGCGTAAAAAAGAAAAAACGCACAAATCTGCACGGCGAAATTTGGCGCCGCAACCCCTTGCAAACGGCTGAAAAACGCGGTATGATAAAGTTTCCGAGAATAGTATGATTTTGTGTTCCCGACTCCCTCGGAGCCAGCAATCCGTGTATACAAAAACAAAAGGAGGGAATGCGAATGGGTTATATTGCGGGGATCGGCGGCGCCAACATGGACGTGCACGGCCAGTCCCTCGCCCCGATCGTCATGCGGGATTCCAACCCCGGCCGCCTGCATCTGTCCATGGGCGGCGTGATGCGCAACGTGCTGGAAAACCTGGCCCGTCTGGGCTATGAGGTGCGCCCCGCCACCGTGGTGGGGGACGACGCCTACGGCGACGCGCTGCGCGCCGGCTGCGAGCGTCTGGGCATGGATACCCGCTGGATGTACACCCGGCCCGGACACACGTCCTCCAGCTATATCTCCATCATGGATTCCGAAGGGGATATGCTGGTGGCCATGAGCGACATGCGCATCCTGAAAGAGCTGGACGCCGCCTTTGTGGAACAGTGCCTGCCCATGCTCAACGAGGCCGAGCTGGTGGTCTGCGACGGCAACCTGTCCTACGCGGCCATCGAGTGCCTGGCGCAGAAATGCACCCGGCCGCTCTATCTGGATCCGGTGTCCACCGCCTGGGCCCGCAGCCTGGAACCGCTGATCGGCGCGTTCGACACCATCAAGCCCAACCGGCTGGAGATGGAGGTGCTGGCGGGTATGCCGATCCAGACCGAAGCCGATCTGAGCGAAGCCTGCGACCGGGTGCTGGCCCGGGGCGTGCGGCGGGTCTTTGTGTCGCTGGGGGCGGACGGGCTGTACGGCAAGACCCGGCACGGCGCGCTGCACGGCCGCAGTCACGGGTTTGACCGGATGGTCAACGCCACCGGCGCGGGGGACGCCACCCTGGCCGGAATTGTTTACGCTACCTTGTCCGGCATGGACGAGGCGCGCACCATGGAGGTGGCGCTGGCCAGCGGCCTGATCGCCATCAGCGCGCCGGACACCATCAGCGAGGACATGAACCGAACCAACCTGGAAACGATGATAAAGGAGTATGTGCGATGAATCTGCAAGCCTATCTGGATATTCAGCCTGAAATCAAAGCCGCCGTGGAAGCCGGCAAGCCGGTCGTGGCGCTGGAAAGCACCATCCTGTCCCACGGTATGCCCTATCCCCAGAACCTGGAGTTCGGCCGCCGCGTGGAGGAGATCATCCGGGAAGAGGGCGCTGTGCCCGCCACCATGGCCATCATCAACGGCCGCATGAAGGTGGGTCTGAACGCCGAAGAACTGGAGCTCATGTGCAAGGGTGAGAACGTGGCCAAGGTCAGCCGCCGCGACCTGCCCGTGCTGCTGGCCACCGGCGGCACCGGCGCCACCACCGTGGCCACCACCATGATCCTGGCCAGCCTGGCCGGCATCAAGATCTTTGCCACCGGCGGCATCGGCGGTGTGCACCGCGGCGCGGAGACCACCATGGATATCTCCGCCGACCTGCAGGAGCTGGCCCACACCCCCGTGGCGGTGGTCTGCGCCGGCGCCAAGATGATCCTGGATATCGGCCTGACCCTGGAGTACCTGGAGACCATGGGCGTGCCGGTGCTGGGCCTGGATACCGACGAGTTCCCCAGCTTCTACTGCCGCAGCAGCGGATTCGGTGTGGACTACAACGCCAAGACCCCGGCCGTGGCGGCCCGCATCGCCAAGACCAAGTGGGATCTGGGTCTGGCCGGCGGCCTGCTGATCGGCAACCCGGTGCCCGAGGAGTACGCCATGGACTTTGGCGAGATGAGCGCCGTGATCGACAAGGCGCTGGCCTCCGCCAAGGCCGACGGCATCAAGGGCAAGGACACCACCCCCTACCTGCTGGCCCACATTGTGGAGTACACCGGCGGCCGCAGCCTGGCCACCAACATTCAGCTGGCCTACAACAACGCCCGCGCTGCCGCCCGCATCGCGGTGGAGTACGCCCGCCTGTAACCGATTAACCAAAAAAGAACGCTGCCCGCGGGCAGCGTTCTTTTTTTGCTTGAGCCGGGATCAGGTGATGCCCCGGGCCCGCTGGATGCGGTACTGGATATACCGGAAGGTATCCGCCACCAGCCATACCTGGATCAGCAGATAGTGGGGCAGATCCCGCAGCCGGAACCGGGGCTTGTCCAGTCTGGGGATGGCTTTCAGCGCCTCCTTGAAGCCCTGGGCGTAGGCCGGGCCGAAGCCCCGCAGCCGGAACATCACCGCCTTGAGCAGATAGCCCAGCACCAGGAACGGCAGGTTCAGAACAAACATCAGCAGCGGCATGTTTTTATAGGGCAGCAGGATGCTGTTGCGGCCGCTCTGCACGCTCTTGAAGGGGTTGTACCGCACCGCGCCGGTGGTGGCGCCGCAGATGTGGTAGCATTTGGCGGTGGGGCAGAACACATTCCTGTACCCCCGGCTGTTGCCCCGCCAGCTGATGTCCACATCCTCGTAGTAGGCAAAGAACAGCTCGTCAAACAGGCCGATTTCGTCCAGGATGGATTTGCGGTAGAGCGCCGCGCCCCCGCAGGCGGAAAACACCCGGCAGGGTTTCGTGTACCGGGCGGCCCGCAGCCCGTCCCCCCGCTTGCAGGCAAAGCCCAGCAGGGTCACATAGTCGCCCGCGTCGTCGGCCAGTTCCCGCTCAAAATGGCGGATCATCAGGCTGCTCACCGCAAAGATCTTCGGATCCGCTTCGGCGGCGGCCACCAGGTTTTCCAGCCAGTCCGGCTCGGCAAAGGCGTCGTTGTTGAACAGGGCCACATACTCGCCCCGGGCCAGCCGGATACCCTGGTTCACCGCGTGGGAAAACCCGGTGTTCTCCCCGTTTTCAATCAGGGTATAGCCCGCGCGCCCCTGGTAGGAGCGGGCGATGGCCAGGCTCTCGTCGGTGGAGCCGTTGTCCACCACGATCAGTTCAAAATCGGTCAGGGTCTGGGCCCACACCGATTCAATGGAATCCCGCAGCCAGCCGGCTCCGTTCAGATTGGGAATCACGACGGTTACTTTCACAGCGGCAAACCTCCCGTGTTGTCTGCATTTCTGGGGGATATTGTACCATAAATCCCGCCGCCGGGCCAGAGGCGGACGCAAAAAGCCCCGGACGCATACGCATCCGGGGCGGCCTGTGCCGGAACAATCAGGCCAGGGCTTCCTTCAACGCGGACAGCTCGCTGTCCGCGTTGGGGCCCATCACCAGCACCACCTCACCGGTGGGCAGGGTGGTCAGCTGGGCGGCCTTGGCGATGGCGTACTGGTCGGGCAGGTAGTTCTGCTGCAGTTCCATCTGCTGCTGGATAAAATCCTGCAGACCCTGCTTCACCGCGTCGGTGCGGCCCTCGGCGGGCAGCGCGATCACCACCGCGTAGCTCTGGGTCATCATCTGGCTTACGCTGGCGGCCCAGCCCAGGCAGTCCGCCGGGTCAAGACCCAGCAGTTCCAGAGAAGCCTGGGCGCCGTCGGCCAGCTGATCGGCGGTCAGGTCGGCGGTAAAACCGGCGGTGCCGTTGATCACACCGTCCGCGCCGGCGTAGTAGATGTTGAGGGCGTCGTTTTCCTCCTGCGGGCGGGCCTGCTGGAGGATGGAGGCGTAGTCCAGCGGTTCGGTGCGGGCGGACGCGCCGCCGCAGCCGGTCAGGAACAGGGCCGCGGCACAAAGCAGAGCGGCGGTAAGGGCAAAAATACGGGTACGCTGCATAAAGCACAGCTCCTTTCATAATGCAAAGGGCACAGGGCCAGTTTGCCCCGCGCAGGGCGGCGGTATGTATCGGGCCGCCTCTGCTGTGTATACGCGGCAGGGGGGCGGATTATTGCAGCACCGTGCCCAGATGATGGCCGCCGTAACCGTTGCCGCCGCCGTAGTAGTCGTAGGGCTCCTCGTAGTAATAGTCGAAATAGTCGTCGTAGCCGTCCAGGTAATCCTCAAAGTAGTCGTAGGGATCCTGATAATAGTTGTTGTACCGGTGGGGGAGCAGCCAGTACCCCAGCGCCCCGATGGCCGCCATCACCACCGCCGCCAGGATCGCCAGTACCAGCACCAGCGCGGTGAACAGCAGGGCCGCCCGGGCCAGACGGCGGCGGTGAACATTCTCGTCGCGGCCAAAGCCCCAGATGAACATCATCACCAGCCCCACCACCGGGATGGCAAACAGGATCAGGCACAGCAGATACCGGCCGGTGGTCATCTCGTTCTTGTCCGCGGCCGGGGCGGGTGCCGAGCCGGGGGTGCGCCGGGGCGGCTGGGCCGCGTAGCGCGGGCCGGGACGCGGCGGGGGCGGGGTCTGGCCGCCGTCGGCAGGCTGGGCGGTTTCCGGGGCGGGGTCTCCGGCGGGCGAGGCCGAGTCCTCAGCGGCTGTTTCCGCGGAGAAGTCCGCCGGCACGGGTTCTTCGGCCGGCACGGCAGGCTGGGATTCCGGCTGGGAAGGCCGGGCGCAGGACGCGCCGCAGCTGGGGCAGAACAGGCAGCTTTCCGGCAGGGGAGCGCCGCACTGCGAGCAATATTCGGTCATACTCTCATACCTCCTTGATATAGCCGCGGACCTGACGGTCCACCGGGGTGGACAGAATAATCTGGGTGCTGGTCTGGCCATAGGTCTGCAGCTGGGTGATCAGATGTTCCAGCGCGGACATGTCCGGGCAGCATACCTTGACAATATAGCTGTGGCTGCCGGTTACGTGGAAGCACTTCTGCACCTGCGGCTCCTGCTGCAGGGCGGTGGTCAGCGCGTCCCGCTGGGCGGGCAGGGTGGCCACGCTGATCAGGGCGTTGATCACATTTTTGTCCTGCGGGTTCAGCACCACCGTGTAGCGGGCAATGATGCCGTCCCGCTCCATCTTGCGGATGCGGCTGCTCACCGCGGGGCTGGTCAGGGATACCTGCTGGGCGATATCCTTTACCGGCATCCGGGCGTTTTCGCACAGCAGCGCCAGGATGCGCCGGTCCAACTGATCCATACAAAACTCCTTTCAAACGGGGGCGCAAAAAACTGCAAATCCTGCTTTAATAAAGGATTCTTTCACAAAAGAAACACAAAAGAAAGCCCGCCCCCGAAAAACATCCTCTGGGTTTATTATATGAACTTTTGACGGAAAAGTAAAGCATAAAAAGAAAGCAAAACGGCGCATATCTGTTTGACATCGTAAGCGGTTTTGGTATAATCATAGTTGTCAATCAGATATTCCCATCTATATACTTTCCCACCCCTCTATGCAAAAAGGCCCGCCCACAGGCGGGCCTTTTTGCATGCGGTTTTAGACGCAAGGAACAAGGCGCAGGGCCTGCGGCCCTGCGCCTTGCTTTCAGTTCAGCAGATACGGCTCGTACCGGTGCAGCTCCTCGGTGGGGCACATGCCCTCCAGATACAGGCCGGTGTCCCGGTATTCCTCGGCGGTCACACTGCCCCGGGCCCGCAGATTGTCCGCCAGGCCCAGCTTGTTGTAGGGCAGCAGCAGCTTTACCGGACGCACCCGGTCGCCCAGGGCCTTGTCCAGCGCCGCCAGCAGTTCGGGCAGGCCCTGGCCGGTGCGGGCGCTGGTAAGCAGAATGTCCGGGTCAAAGGCCAGCGCCCCGTTCTTGTCACACTTGTTGTAGACGGTCAGCTGGGGGATGCTGCCGCAGCCCAGGCCCGACAATACCTCATCGGTCACCGCCAGCTGGGTCTCCCGCTCCGGGTCGGCGGCGTCGGCCACCTTCACGATCACGTCGGAAAAGGCCGCTTCCTCCAGCGTGCTGCGGAATGCCTCCACCAGCTTGTGGGGCAGGCGGCTCACAAATCCAACCGTGTCCACCAGGATCACCCCCAGCCCGCTGGGCAGGGTCAGCTTGCGGGCGGTGGGGTCCAGGGTGGCAAACAGCATATCCGCCGCGGCGGCCTGCTCGCTGCCGCACAGGGCGTTCATCAGGCTGCTTTTGCCCACGTTGGTATAGCCCACCAGGCTGATCACCGGCACCCCGCTTTTCTGCCGGGTGCGCCGGTTTTCACCCCGGCGTTTCTCCATCTCTTTCAGCCGGATCTCCAGCGCCTGGATACGGCCGTGGATATGCCGACGGTCGTATTCCAGCTTGCTTTCGCCCGCGCCGCGCCGGGCGCCCGCGCCGCCGCCTCCGCCGCCGCCCTGGCGGCTCAGCGACTGGCCCAGCCCCTGCAGCCGGGGCAGCCGGTAGCGCAGCAGGGCCAGCTCGGTCTGCAGCTTGCCCTCGTTGGTCACCGCCCGGCTGCGGAAGATCTCCAGAATGAGCATGGTGCGGTCGATGACCTCCACCTCCAGCAGCTCGCTCAGATTGCGGATCTGGCTGCCGGTCAGCTCCCCGTCAAAGATCGCCTGCTCCGCCTGCAGGTTCTGGCAGTACAGCTTTGCCTCGGCCAGCTTGCCCTCGCCCAGTACGGTGCCCGGTTCGGGCGCGTCCTTTTTCTGGATCAGGCAGGCCACCGCCTCCCGGCCGCCCGCCTCGCACAGGGCGCTCAGCTCGTCCATGCTGCGCTGCGCGTCAAAAAGGCCCTGGTCCAGCCCCAGCAGAATCACCCGCATCGGGGGCTGTGATTGCAGCAGTTCTTCCATGGCCCACACCTCGCTTTTGTTGTTGTTTTTCGGGCTCTGCGCGCCCGGTACGCCCATTATAGCCGCCCCGGCCCGCGGTTGTCAAACGATGGGGAAAAAGATGCCCAAAGGCTGTTCTTTCACCGGCGCTTCATGGTATAATAAACCCAATCAATTCCCGGCGGCACACATCGCCGCCTGACAGGAGGTATCCTATGCGTCCCGATCTTCATTGGCTGGAAGATCCCACCGTCTGGCAGGTCAACCGGCTGAACGCCCATTCCGATCACGTCTGGTATCACCAGGGGCAGGATCTGCGGCAGAGCCTGGACGGGCCCTGGCGCTTTGCCTGGAGCCCCCGCCCCGCCGACCGCCCGGCGGATTTCTGGCGGGAGGACTACGACCTGGCCAATTTCGGCATGATCCGGGTGCCGGGCCATATCGAACTGCAGGGCTGCAGCCAGGTGCATTATACCAATACCATCTATCCCTGGGACGGCGTGGCCGAGCTGCGCCCGCCCCGCATCGACTGGAACGACGACCCGGTGGGCAGCTATGTGCGGTATTTTGATCTGGACGAGCCGCTGCGGGGCAAGCGGGTCTGCATCTCGTTCCAGGGCGCGGAGCAGGCCATCTATGTGTGGCTCAACGGCCAGTTCGTGGGCTATGCGGAGGACAGCTTCACCCCCTCCGACTTTGACCTGACCCCCTACATCCGGGAACGGGGCAACCGCCTGTGTGTGGAGGTATACAAGCGCAGCAGCGCCGCCTGGATCGAGGACCAGGACTTTTTCCGGTTCTCGGGGCTGTTCCGGTCGGTGTACCTGTACGCGAAACCGGCGCTGCATCTGGAGGATCTGTGGCTGCGCCCCACGCTGGCGGCGGACGGCACCGGCAGCCTGCGGATGCGTTTGAAGCTGAGCGCCGTGTGGCAGGGCCCGGTGACCGATCCCGCCCAGTGCCGGGTGCACTGCCGGGTGGATTCGCCCGAAGGCCAGCCGCTGTTTGACGGCCCGCTGACCCTGACCCCCGGCGAGAACGGGGCTCTGGAGGCCGGCCCGCTGGCGCTGGGCCCGGTGCGGCCCTGGCGGTACGGCGATCCCTGCCTGTATCCGGTGACCCTGACCCTGGCCGACGCGGCCGGCAAAGAACAGGAGACGGTGCCCGCCCGGACGGGTTTCCGGCGGTTCGGCATCGAGAACGGGATCATGATGCTGAACGGGGAGCGGCTGATCCTGAAAGGGGTCAACCGGCATGAATGGAACGCCGAAAAGGGCCGCGCCATCGACGAGGAGGATATGCGCCGGGATCTGCAGGCGGTGCTGGACGCGGGCGTCAACGCGGTGCGTACCTGCCATTACCCCAACCAGAGCCTGTGGTATGAACTGTGCGACGAGGCGGGCATCTACCTGATGGACGAAACCAACCTGGAGAGCCACGGCTCCTGGCAGAAACTGGGCCGGATCGATCCGGAGTGGAACGTGCCGGGCTGTTTCCCGGAATGGGAGGGCTGCGTGGTGGACCGGGCCCGCTCGATGTTTGAGCGGGACAAGAACCATCCCAGCATCCTGTTCTGGTCCTGCGGCAACGAGAGCTACGCGGGCACCTGCATCCGGGCCATGGCCAACTTCTTCCGCAGCCAGGACGACAGCCGCCTGGTGCACTACGAAGGGGTGTTCCAGAACCGGGTGTTTGAGGATATCAGCGACATGGAAAGCCGGATGTACGCCACCCCGGAGGAGATCCGGGAATATCTGAGCGGCCCCGATCCGAAACCCATGCTGCTGTGTGAGTACATGCACGATATGGGCAACTCCCTGGGCGGCATGGAGGAGTACATCCAACTGCAGGAGGAGTTTGCCCAGTACCAGGGCGGCTTTATCTGGGACTTCAAGGATCAGGCCCTCTGGCACACCGATCCGCTGGGGAGGCGGGTGCTGGGCTACGGCGGCGATTTCGGCGACCGGCCCACCGATTACAATTTCAGCGCCAACGGCATCCTGTTTGCGGACGGACGGGAAAAGCCCGCCATGCAGGAGGTGCGCTACTGGTATGCGGAGGAGGAAACCCGCCGCCGGCAGGACGAGGCCAACGCCCGGGCCCGGCAGCTGGCGGAAAAGGAGCTGAACGAGGAGCGCAAGGCCGCCGCCATGAAGGCGGGGGCGGCCCCCGCGCTGCGCATCGCCCGGGGTGACGGAAACCTGGGCGTGTACGGCAAGGATTTCTCGGTGCTGTTCTCCTACCAGGAGGGCGGGCCGGTGAGCCTGCGGTACAAAGGGGTGGAATGGATGTTCCGGGCGCCGCGTCCGGCGCTGTGGCGCGCCCCCACCGAGAACGACATCGGCTGCGGGTTCCCCCGGAAGAGCGCCGTCTGGCGTGCGGCCGACCAGTATCTGCGCTGCAGCGGCTGGGAGATCCTGCACGCGGAGGCGGACGCGGCCACCATCCGGTACAGGTTCACCCTGCCGGCGGTGCCGCAGGCCGCGGCGGAGGTCTGCTATACCGTGAACCGGCTGGGTGAGATCCAGGTGCGGGCGGCGTTCCGCGGCGCGCCGGGCCTGCCGGAGCTGCCCTGCTTCGGGCTGCGGTTTGCCACCCCGGCCCCGGTGGACCGGGTGGACTGGCAGGGCCTGAGCGGCGAGACCTATCCCGACCGGTGCAAGGGCGGGGTGTTCGGGCTGCACAGCGAGGTTCCGGCTCAGGCGGCGTACCTGGTGCCGCAGGAGTACGGCTGCCACGTGGATACGGTGCGGGCGGTGCTGCACCGGCTGACCCCCGGCCTGGCCGACGCGGGCCGGCTGGAACTGACCATGGAGCATGAGGCGTTCACCTTCTCGGCGGTGCCCCATACCCCCGGCCAGCTGGAAGAAGCCTGGCATCAGGAGGAACTGCCCCCCTCGGCCCGCACGGTGGTGTCGGTGTACGGCGCCATGCGCGGGGTGGGCGGCATCAATACCTGGGGCGCGGACGTGCAGCCGCCCTGGCGTGTAAGCGCCGAGGGCGAGCAGGTGCTGGCCTTCCGCCTCTGCCCCGGGCGGTAAAAAATACGAAATAAGGCCGGTGCGTATCCCGTTGGATACGCACCGGCCTTTCTGTATCGTTTTCTTACGCCGCCGCCCGGCGGGTGCGATGGAACGCGCCTTTCCAGGTAGGGGGGTAGAACAGCAGCAGCACCGGGAACAGCTCCAGCCGTCCGGCCAGCATGTCAAAACACAGCACCGCCTTGGCAAAGGGGCTGAAATGCCCGAAGTTCCCCGTGGGGCCCACCAGCTCCAGACCGGGGCCGATGTTGTTGAAGGTGGCGGCCACGGCGGTAAAGTTGGTCACCATATCCGTGCCGTCCAGGCTGATCAGCAGCACCGACAGGGTAAACACCAGCAGATAGCTCACCAGGAACACGTTCACCCCGCGCACCACCTCGTGGTTCAGGGGCTTGCCGTCCAGTTCCACCTTGCGCACGCTCTTGGGCACCACGTAGCTGTGCAGCTCCTTGAACATGGTCTTGCACAGGATGCTGATACGGGATACCTTGATGCCGCCGCCGGTGCTGCCCGCGCAGGCGCCGACGAACATCAGCACCACCAGCACACTGCGGGAGGTCTGCGGCCACTGGTTGAAGTCCACCGTGGCAAACCCGGTGGTGGTGATGATGGACGCCACCTGAAACGCCGCGTCCCGCAGGGTTTTGCCGAACGCCGCGCCGCCCGCGCACAGCTGAAGCACGATCACCGCCACCGACGCCAGCACAATAAGGAAGTACAGCCGTACCTCCTCCATGCCCAGCGCCTGTTTCCAACGGCGCAGCAACAGCAGGTAATAGAAGGTGAAGTTGGTGCCGAACAGCAGGATAAAGATGGTGGTCACCCACTGGATGTAGGGCGAGCAGCTGGCCATGCTGTCGTTGTAGATGCCGAAGCCGCCGGTACCCGCCGATCCGAAACTGGTGCACAGGGCGTCAAACAGCGGCATCCCGCCCGCCAGCAGCAGGATCACCTCCAGCACCGTCAGGCCCAGATAGATCAGGTACAGGATCCGGGCAGTCTGGCGCACCTTGGGCTTCAGCTTGCCCACCGAGGGACCGGGGCTTTCCGCCCGCATCAGGTTCATCCGGCTGCCGCCGGGCATCTGCAGCACCATCAGAAGAAACACCAGCACCCCCATGCCGCCCAGCCAGTGGGTAAAGCTGCGCCAGAACACCATGCAGCGGCTCAGCGCCTCCACATCGCTCAGGATGCTGGCGCCGGTGGTGGTAAAGCCGGACACCGTTTCAAACACCGCGTCCAGAAAAAACGGGATCTCACCGCTCAGCCAGAAGGGCAGGCAGCCCACCAGGCTCAGCACGATCCAGCTCAGCGCGGTGGCCACGCAGCCCTCCCGCACGTAGATGGTCGTATCGGCCGGTTTGCGCCAGGCCATCAGCCCGCCAACCAGCAGCGCGCCCAGCGCCACCGGTACAAACCACCAGCCCGCGGCCTCGCCGTAAACCAGCGCCGCCAGGCAGGGCAGCGCCATAAAAGCTCCCTCCACGGCCAGGGCCCAGCCCAGCACGTACCGGATCATTGCAAGATTCATTGCCGCGCCGCCCCCTTACGCCAGGATCTCGGCCAGCTCCCGCAGGCCGGTATGGGTGGTTACCACGATGATCCGGTCCCCGGCGTGGATGCAGTCGTCACCGCCGGGGATCAGGGTGCGCCCGTTCCGGAACAGGCAGGCGATCAGCAGGTGATCCCGCAGCGCCAGTTCCCGCAGCGGAATGTCCAGCAGGGGAGACCCCTCCCCGGCCAGGAACTCGATCGCCTCCACCCGGTTGTCGAACATATGCATCAGCGCTTCGATGTTGCTGTTCTTGGAAGCGCCCCGGCTGCGCACAAAGGCCAGGATCGCGTCGGTGGTCAGGTGCTTGGGGCAGACCACGCTGCCCAGATCCAGCTGGGCCACCGCCTCCGGGTACATGATCCGGTTGATCTTGGTCACCGCCTTGGCCCCGGGTGCCACGGCACGGGCATGCAGGGTCAGCAGGATGTTTTCCTCGTCGATGCCGGTCAGCGGCACCACGGCCTCCGCCTGCAGGATGCCCGCCTCCCGCAGCAGGTCGGCATCGGTGCCGTCCCCGTGCAGGATGATGGCCTTGGGCAGCAGGCAGCTCAGTTCCTCGCAGCGGGCCATGTCCGCCTCGATGATCCGCACCTGCACCCCCACCGCCAGCAGCCGCCGCGCCAGGTAATAGGCCGCCTTGCTGCCGCCGATCAGCAGCGCGTTGTGTACCTGATGGGTCTCAAAGCCCATCCGGCCCAGAAACTGCTTGGAATCCCGGGAGGGGCAGATGAAGGTCAGCGCGTCGCCGCTGGCCAGCTGGAACCCGCCGTCGGGAATATACACCTGGCCGCTGCGCTCCACCGCGCAGACCAGCACCGGCCCGACCAGTTCCTTGCCCAGCTCCCGCAGGCAGCGCCCGTCCAGCTTGCTGCCCTGGGGGATGCGGATCCGCACCATCTCGGCGTGGCCGCCCGCAAAGCTGGTCACGCTCAGCGCGGTGGGCAGGCAGAGCAGCCGGGCGATGGCCAGCGCGGCCTCCCGCTCCGGGTTGATCACCATAGCCAGGCCCAGTTTCTCTTTCAGATAATCCGCGTCCTCGCTGTAATCGGGGGTGCGCACCCGGGCGATGGTGGCACAGTTGCCGGCCTTTTTGGCCACCGTGCAGCACAGCAGGTTCAGCTCGTCCGAGGCGGTTACCGAGATCAGGATATCGGCCTCGTCGATGCCGGCCTCCTGCTGCACCCGGTAGCTGGCCCCGTTGCCCACCACGCCGCTCACGTCGTACAGGTCGGTCACCGCGCTTACCGCGGCGGCCCGCCGGTCCACCACCGTAATATTGTGCCCCTCCTGGCTGAGCTTTTCCACCAGGGAAACACCTACTTTGCCGCAGCCTACCAGGATGATGTTCAGCCCGTCCCGGGCTGCCCCGGCTTTTCTACGCGCCATTGGCCGTATCCTCTCTTTCTGTCTGTAGCGTAATAATTGGCCGCTTGAGCGGAACAGGCGCCGAAGCGGTGAGCTCCGGCGCCTTTCATCCATCCTATACCATATACCTAAGGCCCTCGCTTGTCAATGGGCAGGACGTCCAAATCCGACAAAAATGCCCCGCAGCGCGGGCTGCGGGGCTGTCTGCTTTACTTGGAGAACACGTCCAGGCTGTCGCTCTTGCCCGGGTACACGCCCATGGGCTCGTAGTGGATGGTGCCCACGCTCACGATGTGGGTGCCGTTCTCGGCGTTGAAGTCGTCCAGATAGGGCTGATGCTGGAAGTAGTTGGCGTCGATGCTGCCGTCCTCCAGGCTGGTGTTGGGCATTACGTAGTCGTCAAACTCGGTGATGGTCAGCTCCACGTTGTGCTCGGCCAGGATGGGCTGCACATACTCCAGGATCTCGGCGTGGGGGCTGGGGGAGGCACCCACATTCAGGCTCACCGGCTCGGCGATCTCGGGGATCTCCAGATCCTGGGCGCCCATGGGCATCACCACGCCGTTGTAGCTGTCGGCGATCCAGTTCTGCACCTCTTCGCTCATCAGCACCGCCAGCAGCGCCTGTACGGCGGGGCTGTTCTCGTTGCCCTCCTTGACACAGAGCACGTTGCCGTAGGTCTGGGCGGCCACGCTCTCGGCGTCCTCGGTCACCAGCACCTGGTCACCGATGCCCGCGCCGGAGGCGTAGTTGCCGTTGATCACCGCAAAGTCCAGGTCGGGCAGGCTGATGGGCAGGTTGGCGGCCTCCAGCGGCACGATCTCCACGTTGTAGGGGTTCTCGGCGATGTCGTTCTCGGTGGCGGACAGGCCCGCGCCCTCGGTCAGGGTCAGGATGCCCAGATCCTGCAGCAGCATCAGCGCGCGGCCGCCGTTGGTGGCGTCGTTGGGGATGCCGATCTTGTAGGAAGCGCTGCCGCCGCAGGCGGCCAGGCTCAGCGCCAGTACCAGCACCAGCGCAAGGCTCAACAGTTTTTTCATAATAACACTCCTCTATCTCTCTTGGTTGGCGAAAGTGTGCGGGGGCGGGCGGCCGTCCCGTACCGGCACATCTTTCGGTATCGCCACCGCGGCCGGGGCCGCGGTTTTGAGCAAACTCAGCGGCTGCGCTTGTCGGCGCGGCGGGCGATCAGGTTGAACACGCCCTGGATCAGGCAGACCAGCAGAATCAGCAGCACCACCGTCACATACATCAGGTCTTTCTGGTAGCGCTGGTAGCCGAAGCGGAAGGCGATGTTGCCAAGCCCGCCCGCGCCCACCGCGCCGGTGATGGCGGTATAGCCCAGGATGGTGATGGTGCTGATGGACAACCCCCGCAGCAGGCTGGGCACGCTTTCCACCAGCAGCACCCTCGTCACGATCTGCCAGTTGGTGGCGCCCATGCAGCGGGCGGCCTCCACGGTGCCCCGGTCGATCTCCTCCAGGCTCTGCTCCACCATGCGGGCCACAAAGGGGGCCGCGGCGATGGTCAGGGGCACGCAGGCGGCGGTGGCCCCGATGGAGGTGCCGGCGATGAACCGGGTAAGGGGAATGATGAAGATCATCAGGATCATGAAGGGCAGGCTGCGCAGGATGTTCACCAGCCAGCCGAACACCGCGTTGAAGCGGGGGGCAGCGGCGATGCCGCCGGGCTTGGTGATGGTCAGCAGCACGCCCATGGGCAGGCCCAGAACATAGGCGAACAGGGTGGGCACCAGGGTCATGAACAAGGTCTCGCCCACGCCGCCCAGCAGCAGCAATCCGTATTCCTCAATAAATGCCTGCATGGATCAGCCCTCCTTCTTGCCCAGCAGAAGCCGGGCGATGCTGCTTTGGGGATTCTCAAAGATGGCGGCGGTGTCGCCCTGCTCCACAAAATGGCTCTCGTCGATGACCACCATCCGGTTGCAGATGCGCTGCACCACGCTCAGTTCGTGGGTGATGATCACGATGGTCACCCCCAGCTTTTTGTTGATGCTCTGCAGCAGTTCCAGCACGCTCTGGGTGGTCAGCGGGTCCAGGGCGCTGGTGGGCTCGTCGCACAGCAGCACGCCGGGATTGCTGGCCAGCGCCCGGGCCAGCGCCACCCGCTGCTTCTGCCCGCCGGACAGCTGGCTGGGATAGCTTTGCGCCTTGTCGGCCAGGCCCACCAGTTCCAGCAGCTCGGTCACCCGGGCGGCCACGGCGGCCTTGTCGTATTTGTCCAGTTTCAGGGGAAAGGCCACGTTCTCGGCCACGGTTTTCTGCATCAGCAGGTTGTAGCCCTGGAACACCACCCCCATCCGGCGGCGGGCGGCGCGCAGTTCCTCGCCCCGCAGCGCGGACAGATCCTTGCCGTCCAGCAGGATGCGGCCCTCGGTGGGCGTTTCCAGCAGGCACAGACAGCGCAGCAGGGTGCTTTTGCCCGCGCCGCTCATGCCGATGATGCCGAAGATATCCCCGTCCCGGATGGTGGTGGACACATCCTCCAGTGCCACTACCCGGCCGTTTTTGTCCTGAAACACCTTGCTCAGATGTTCGATCTCGATCATGGTTCTGCTCCTCCCGCGCCGTAAAACGGCAATAAAAAAATCCCCGTCCCTGTAAACGAATACAAGGACGAGGACAGAATAACCCCGTGGTACCACCCTGGTTCACCGCCCCCTCGCGGGGAAAACGGCCTTGGCAGCTGCGCCGGAAATGTACCGGTTACAGCCTGGCGCGATAACGGGCGCACCCGTCGCAAGCTTGAGACTCCTGCCTTTCGCCTGCGCGGCTCCGGAACCATCTTCCGCTTCCTGTACCCTGCCCGTTTCCACCCGCCGGGCTCTCTGTAAAGGCCAATGCCGAAAGCGTACTCTTTCCTTCTCTGCCGATTTGGAATATGCCATTATGATAGCCTCGCGGGCGGCAGTTGTCAAGCCCTTTTGCGCAAAAGGGCGAAAAAACGCCCCCGCACAGGGCGGGGGCGTCAACGAGATTTACTTGTTTTCTTCCCAGATGGGGTGTTTCAGAACCCAGCGGCCGTAGGCGTCCTTTTCAAACAGTTCGGGGTTATAGAACTTGTCCAGGATGGCCCAGAACTCGGACTCGGAGTAGCCGCAGAACTCGCAGAAATCCCGCACGCAGAGCGGATCCAGCGCGCCGTCCCGCTCCTTGATCACGGGGATGGCCTCCTCCCGGGTCATCATGCCGTAGCGGATGTACCGGGCGGTGTAGTCGGTAGCGGCGGCGTGGCCGAACTTGGGATACTTCAGCCAGCTGTGCACCAGATAAGCCCGGCTGTCGATCTGGTCAAAGTTCTCGGCGTGATGGGTGCGGTCCCACTCGTGGGTCAGGTCGTGGAAGCCGCGGCTCTTGGCCAGCTGGTAGTTCTTGTAGCTGTTCCAGGGCAGGAAGTAGCTCAGATAGAACGGATCCAGACGGGCCAGCTCCTCGGCGGTGGGGGCCTTGGTCAGGGCCAGGTCGTTCTCGCTCACGCCGTAGCTCAGCAGCTCCTCGGTGGGGAAGCCCACGGCCACGCCGTTCTCGATCTGATCCCGGGCGGAGTAGGTCTCCTCATCGGCGTTGCCGCCGTATTCAAAGCTGACGTTCTCCCCGTAGCAGAGCAGCGGGGTGTTGAACTTGAGCGCCATATGCAGGGGGAAGGTGTAGATCAGCCGGTCCACGTACCAGGTGGGCTTGCCGTACTTCTCAAAGAAGGCGCGCATCAGGGTTTTCTGGGCCTTGATGTTGGGCTTGCAGCTGATGATGGTGCAGCCGAAGGTCTCGGAGATGTTCTTCAGGTTGTGCTTGCCCGCCTCGGTCATGGGGAAGTTGTCCTCCACGCTGAAGAGGATCGGGTTCATCTTCATGACCTCTTTCAGGATATACACCTGGAAGTGGCTGTCCTTGCCGCCGCTTACCGCCACGGCGCAGTCGTAGCCGCCGGGGCCGTTGCAGCCCCGGTACTTGTCGCACAGGGCTTCAAATTCTTTCCAGCGGGCGTCCCAGTCCACCTGGGAACGGCTCTCATAATGGCGGCAGGCGCTGCACACGCCCTCCGCGTCAAAGGTAATGCCGGGCCGGGTGTCCGGCATGGTGCACTTCTTGCAGTATTTCATTCCGCAGAATTCCCTCCTTGCAGCGGCGCGCAGGCCGCGTTGTCACGGTTATTATACCATGTTGTGATGCGTTCTTCCAGCGTTTTGCAAAAAAGCAAAACTGTCAGACAAACTGCCGCCGCCCGGCCAGCCACAAAAAGATCCCCAGCGAAACCGCCTGGGCGCCCAGGCCCGCCATGGTGGCCAGGGCGGTGCCCCACAGCCCCAGGGCGGGGATCAGCAGCGGGCTGGCGATCAGCGCCGCCGCCAGGCCGATCAGGTTGCCGGCGATCAGCGCCCCCATGGCCCGGGCGATGGTGAGCAGGTTGCACAGCACGGTGGCCGCCACCGTAAGCACGGCGCAGACCACCAGCGGCTGCAAAAGGCCGGTGTATTGCAGGATTTCCGGGGTGCTGGGATACAGCAGGTTCAGCCCCCAGCGCCCCAGCAGGGCCACCCCGGCCGCGCCCGCGGCCCACAGCGCCGCCAGCGCCAGTGCGCCCAGACGCAGCGCCTTGCGCCAGCCCGCGGCGTCCCGGTCGTTCCACAGCCGGGCAAAGATGGTGATGAAGGGCACAAACAGATACACCGCCGCCACCTGCAGCATCATCACCGGCAGGAATACGTTGGCAAAATAGTTCAGCGCCACGCTGCCCAGGATACGCTCGCAGAAATACCGGGGCACCGAGCCGATGCTGGTGTTGAGGCTGGCATATACCGCCAGCGGCAGGCACTGCCAGAGCAGCGCCGCCACGCTGCCGCCCTCCCGGCTTTTCAGGTCCGCCCGGCGGCGGGCCAGCGGGATATCCACCGCCAGCACATACCCGGCGTTCAGCACCAGCAGCACCGCCAGGGTGATGATCAGGTCGTGGGTCAGCAGCAGCCCCGCCACCACCGTGCCGGCGGTAAGCGGGCCCCGCACCCCGAAGCTGATGCCCACAATGTCCATCCGCTCGGCCTTCTGCAGGTAGGCGTGCCACACGTCGGACCAGCTTTCCACCAGCCGGTACCCGGCATAGAGGAAGATGACCCACCGCTGCTGGGCGGAATAGGTGTTCACGAAGGCAAAGGCCATGCAGCCTGTCCAGGCCAGCGCCACCGTCAGGTAGCGGCTGAGCAGATAGGTGCGGTCGGCGTACTGGCCGCGCAGATCGCTCACCTGGAAGGTGCGCATACCGAAGCTGGCGGCGCTCAGGGCCACGTTGGCGATGGTCATGGCGGTGGCCAGCAGGCCGTTGGCCTCCACACCCGCCAGTGCGGTGACCAGCAGGTTCATCACCGCCTGGCACACATAGAACAGCAGGCTGCCCGCCGTGTTGAAAATAAGGTTTTTCTGAAGCTGGCTGCTCATCCCGTCACCTCACAAAGGGGCGGATGCGGTCTTCCATCGCCCGGATCTGGCTTTTGGGGATGTAGGCCTTTTCCACATAGCCGTAGATGCGCTGGGCAAAATCCGCAAGTCCCTTGTGGAAGAAGAACACCTTTTTGGG
Source organism: uncultured Gemmiger sp. (assembly GCA_944386225.1). GTDB lineage: Bacteria > Bacillota > Clostridia > Oscillospirales > Ruminococcaceae > Gemmiger_A. The sequence goes on along the minus strand of CALXAH010000003.1, from coordinate 75,628 downwards.
CGGCAGACGCAGCGCAAACAGAATATGCACCCCCCACAGCGCAAAGAATTTCAGCCAGTTGAAATGGGGGGTAAAGCCCTCGCCCATGGGGTGATCCCGGGGCGGCTCTTTGTATACCTGTTCCAACAGATCGGCCATCCGCTTGTAGGCGGGCATATCGCTGGGGTCAAAGTATCCCTCGATGATTTCCCGGGCAATGGGGAAGGGCGGGTCTTCCTCCCCCATGGCGGCGCAGAAGCCTTCGTAATCGGTGATATACTTCGCCCCCGCGTAGATCACCGGGTCGTACTCGTGCTCGATGGGCACCGGGCGCAGGATGTGGCAGCTCTTGCCCGCCATGTACACCTCCGCGATGGCGGTGCTCATCCAGATGCTGATGGAGTCCGCCGCCACGATCCACTGCTTTACGCTGTCCGCAAAGATCACATGGAAGTTGGGCCGCCGGGCCGCCAGTTCGGCCAGGGCCGGGCTGTTCCACTCGCTGGGATGCCGCCGGTAGACCAGCTCCACCTCCGGATGGTCGGCCAGGTACCGGTCAAACCAGTCCAGCGTCCGGGCCATGCTCACCCGGTTGGTGGCGGCAAAGCCGGTGAAATCGGTGCCCGCCATCTCGCTCAGTTCCTTTACCTCCTGCTCGGTCATGCTGGCATAGCCGAAGCTGGAGATATACAGATGCAGCTGCTTGTCCGGGTCCAGGCCGTGCTCGGCGCAGAGGGCGGCCTTGCTTTTGAAATAGCCGTCAAATTCCGGGCGCAGAAAATCCATCATCACCGCGCCGGTCACCGGGGTGTTTTTTTGCTCCATGCCGTGGGCGATCAGCCGGTCGGCGGTGCGGCGGCCCCAGCAGGTCTGCACGCACTTCTTGGCGTTGCCGTTCATGTTGAACCAGTCGCCCTCCTCCTGGGTGTCGCTGAGCATCTGCTCCCAGTGCAGGTTCACGATCCGGTCGCACCGGCCGATGTTGTTGTACACGTGGCTGTTGATGGCCTCGTTGTCGTACATGCAGCTGCTCACCAGCACCCGGGGCTTGTTCCAGGTGAACAGGCTGGGCTTTTTCCGGTCCAGCAGCTGGCGGATGGCCACCTTGTAGCCCCGCCGCTCCAGTTCCAGTTTGAGCAGCAGGTCGCTCTCGTATTCCCGCACCGTGTGCTCGTACAAAATCAGAAAATCCAGCGCCATGCGCCGCGCCTCCTTTTATCCGTTGCCGCCCAGCGCGGCGTTTGCGTCCGCCAGCAGGGTGGCGGTGTATTGGGGCAGGCCGTACACCGTGTCGATGTGGAACCCGTCAAAGAACTGGTCCTCCCGCAAACCGTGCCCGCCGCCCAGCTCGTAGTCCAGCACCGGTGTGCCGGTGGCCCGCAGCTCGTCCAGCACCGCGGCAAATTCTTCCCCGATGCCCAGCGGCTCCAGCACACAGGCGGTGATGCTCTCGTCCACCGGCGGGGCCACGAACACCAGTTCCACCCCGTTTTCCTTACACCAGGCGGCTACCTCTTTCAGCCGTTCCAGCTGCTCGGTGTTGACCTCCCACTGCCGCAATTCGATATTGGCCGGGTCGGTCATATAGGCCACCGCCTCGGCCGGGTCCGCGGGCATATCCGCCCCGTTCGTCACCACCCCGTAGATGGTGGCGGCGTAGTCGATCAGCTGCCGCCGGTAGGGCAGGGGATTGCCGTTTTCGTCCTGATAATCCGCCGGGGTGTAGGTGGCGGTTTCGGTGTCTCCGGCCACCGGAGCGGTGCCGGTCAGGGTGTTTTTCAGGTTGGCCAGCATCTCCAGGTTGTAACTCAGGTTCAGCATATAGGCCAGCGGGTTTTCCGCCACCGTGCGGATGTTGCCCGCCCGGTCCTTGTCGTAGTACCGGTTCATGGTGTAGAAGCTGACTTCCAGATACACCCGTTCCAGATTGGGGTTCTCCTCGGTGGCAAACCAGAACAGGTCGATCATCTCCTGCTCGCTGGCCCCGCCGAAGGCCAGGTTGGAGCAGGGGGTGCCCAGGATCTCCCCGGCCAGCTCCATGTTCAGATGGGCCATCCGGGAATCCCCCAGAAAGATCACGTTTTCCGGCTGCTGCAGATAGCTGCGCACCCGGTAGATGGGCTGGTTTGAGTCGGTGGCGCCGGCGCGCAGGCCGAAGTAATTGTAGGGTTCAAAGGCCACAAACAGCGCCAGATACAGCGCCACCGGCAGCAGAAACAGGCACAGCCTGCCAAGCAGTTTTCTCATGCCGCGCCCTCCTTAAAATCCACCGTAGGCAAAGCTGGCGCTGCCCACGAGATAGCCGTTCTGCATAAGAAAGGCCGCAAAGATAAACGCCAGGAACAGATAATACAGCACCCAGCGGCGCGCCGTGCCCAGCCGGGCAAAGGCGACCTCCGCCCCGCCGCCGGCAAGACCCCGCACGCGCCAGGCGTCCCAGGCGGTCAGCAGCGCCACCGCCAGCACGCAGAACGCCCCGTACCCCAGCATGAGCAGGGGGGTGGCGTCAAAGCCCGCCGCCACCGCTGTGCGGCATTGGGCGATCACATCGCCGCCCGCAAACTGGGCGGTGAGGACATAAAGGGCGTCGGCCAGATTCTCACAGCGGAAGAATACCCAGCAGACGTTCACATACACAAAGGTCAGCGCCGTATGCAGCCAGCGCACCGGCCCGGCGGTGCGGCGGCGGCCCAGCCCGGTAAGCATCTCAAACACGCGGCCCGCCCCATGCAGCAGGCCCCAGAACAGAAAGCTCAGGCCCACGCCATGCCACAGCCCGCTGACGATGAACACCGCCAGCACGTTCAGCACCCGGCGCACCGCGCCCTTGCGGCTGCCGCCCAGGGGGATGTAGATGTAGTCTTTCAGCCAGCCGGACAGGCTGATGTGCCAGCGGTCCCAGAATTCGCCCAGACCCGCGGCGCAGTAGGGAACCCGGAAGTTCTCCGGCAGGCGCAGCCCCAGGATCAGGGCGCTGCCCCGGGCAATGTCCGAATAGCCGGAAAAATCCGCGTACAGATACACCCCGTACCCCAGCGCCGCCAGGGTCAGGGTCAGGCCGGAATAGGCGGGCAGATTGCCGTAGACGGTGTCCACGAATTTGAACAGCATATCCGCCACGGCGATTTTTTTGAAGTAGCCCACCAGCATCACCTGCAGGCCGTTCACCACCCGGCCTTCCTCAAAGCGGGCGGGGGCGTGCAGCTGGGGCAGAATGTCGCCCGCCCGGCAGATGGGCCCGGCGGTCACGGTGGCAAACAGGCTGGTAAAGGCCAGCAGGTAGAGGAAATTGCCCTCGGCGGGGATTTTCCTGCGGTACACGTCCACCAGATAACTCACGGCGGTAAAGGTGTAGTAGCTGATGCCCAGCGGCATCAGCAGCCAGCCGCCGGCGGAAACCGGCATCCCCAGCGCCGCCAGACCGTCGGCCAGGGCGGGGAAGAACCGGTTGTATTTGAAAAAGCAGAGCAGCGCCACGCAGGCCAGCAGGGTACCGGCCAGCCAGGCGCGGGGATGCCGCCCCCGCCGGATGCCCAGACCGCCCGCCCAGGCCAGCAGCGCGGCCAGCACCAGGAACACCGCCAGGCCCGGCGTGCCGCCGAAGGCGTAGAACACCCCGTTGGCCGCCAGCAGCACCCAGATGCGGGCGGGCCGGGGCGCTGCCAGCCAGGCCAGCGCCGCCAGGGGCAGAAATACCAGATAGGGCAGGGTATTGAAACTCATGGGCAGAACCGCTCCTGTATCCGTGATAGCCGAGATTTCGGCAAAAAAGCTCATACATATTCATTATAGTGTGCCCCGCCGCCTTTGTAAAGAAAAGCCGCGCCCCGGTAAAAGGGCGCGGCAAAAGGCAAAACGATCAGGTGCGGTCGCTGATGGGCACGTATTCCCGGCGGGGCAGCACCGCCACGTAGGCGGGGCGGATGATCTTGCCCATGTTGATCAGCTCTTCCAGCCGGTGGGCGCTCCAGCCGGCCACACGGGCCACCGCGAACATGGGGGTGTACAGCTCGGTGGGCAGGCCCAGCATATGATACACAAAACCGCTGTAGAAGTCCACGTTGGCGGAAACGCCCTTGTAGATCTTGCGCTCCTGGGCGATGACCTCCGGGGCCAGCCGCTCCACCGCGGCGTACAGGCCGTACTCCTTCTCCATGCCCTTCTCGGCGCAGAGCTTGTGCACAAAGCCTTTCAGCAGGGTAGCGCGGGGGTCGCTGATGGAGTAAACCGCGTGACCCATGCCGTAGATCAGGCCGCTCTTGTCAAAGCGCTCCTTGTGCAGCAGGCCGGTCAGATAGTTGCGGATGGCGTCCTCGTCGGCCCAGTCGGGCAGGGACTGCTTCATATCCTCGAACATCTGCATGACCTTGATGTTGGCGCCGCCGTGGCGGGGGCCCTTCAGGCTGGCCAGGGCCGCGGCCATGCAGCTGTAGGTGTCGGTGCCGGAGCTGGTGACCACGTGGGTGGTAAAGGTGGAGTTGTTGCCGCCGCCGTGCTCCGCGTGCAGCACCAGGCACAGGTCCAGAATGTGGGCTTCCAGCGGGGTGTAGGAGGAATCCGGCCGCAGCAGGGTCAGGATGTTCTCCGCGGTGGACAGATCCGGCCGGGGCGCGTGGATGTACAGGCTGTTGCCCTCTTTGTAGGAGTACGCCTGGTACCCGTACACCGACAGCAGCGGGAAGATGGCCAGCAGGTCGATGCACTGGCGCACCACGTTGGGCAGGCTGATGTCGTCCGGGTTGTCGTCGTAGCTGGCCATGGTCAGCACGCTGCGGGCCAGGGTGTTCATCATGTCCTGGCTGGGGGCTTTCAGGATCACATCCCGCACAAAGTTGGAGGGCAGGGTGCGGTAGAACGCCAGCTGCCGGTTGAAGTCCGCCAGCTGTTCGGCGGTGGGCAGCTGCCCGAACATCAGCAGGTAGGCGGTCTCCTCAAAGCCGAACCGGCCGCTGTCGATAAAGCCGTGCACGATGTCCTCAATGGCATAGCCCCGGTAGAACAGCTTGCCCGGCACCGGCACCGACTCGCCATTGATCTTTTCCTTGGCGTGAACCTCGCTGATCTCGGTCAGCCCGGCCACCACGCCGTTGCCGTTCAGATCGCGCAGGCCGCGCTTTACGTCGTAGCGCACATAATCCTGGGGATCGATGGTATTGTTTGCCCGGCACAGGCTGGCCAGCTGCTCCAGCTCGGGCGTTACCTTGGAATATTCAGATACGGCGGTCATAAGACGCACTCCCTCCTTCTGCTCGCTATAGGATGCTTAATATGATTAACGATTTTTATTATACCAGAAACCGGCCCCGTAAATAAGTACAAATTGTAACTTTTCTGTCATGATAAAGCGCCGCGAAAAAATTTCAAGAAATTTTGAAAAAGGGGTTGCATTTTCCGGATATGCTTGTTATAATAATCAAGCACTCGTTGAGAGAGCGGCGAACATGTGGGAGTGTTCCCGAGCGGCCAATGGGGGCAGACTGTAAATCTGTTGCATAATTGCTTCGGTGGTTCGAATCCACCCGCTCCCACCAAAAGCCCTGCCGGTTTCGGCAGGGCTTTTCCTTTTATCTGACCGGGAAACGGAGGAAACTGTCATGTGGCTGGAACATAAGAATCTGCTGATCCGCAACGCAACCGAGGCCGACGCGGAACAGCTTGCCCTGTGGTGGAACGACGGTAAAATCATGGCCCATGCAGGATTCCCCAACGGAACGGGCGAAAAGGCGGAGGATATCGCGGCCGCCCTGCGGAGAAATTCCGACAAAACGGGCCGGCAGCTGATCATCGAGATGGATCATGTTCCCGCAGGGGAGATGAACTATTACAGCCCGGACGGCCGGGCTGCGGAAATCGGCATCAAAATCTGCGATTTTTCCAAACAGAATCAGGGCGCGGGCAAGATCCTGCTGAGCATGCTGATCGCGTCGCTGTTCCGGGATCTGGGCTTTGAAAAGATCGTCCTGGACACCAATCTGAAAAACGAGCGGGCCCAGCATGTGTACGAGCAGCTGGGGTTCACCAGGCTGCGGGTCAACGAAAACGCCTGGAAGGATCAGCTGGGGGAATGGCAGTCCTCCGTTGGCTATGAGCTGTATCCGGAGAATTTTATCAGTTTTGCAGAATAATGACGGAACGCGAAATTTCGGATTTCAGGCATACATATTCACCCCGCCGGGCGGGCATACTGTACCCAAACCCGAAAGGAGCGAAACGGTTATGACCTGGACACAAAAAGAGAAAAACTTTCTGAAAGATCTGCAGAGTGAGGAAAAACTCTGCGCCGAAAAGTACCACAAAGCGGCCGAGGCGGCCTGCGACAGCACCCTGAAGCAGATTCTGCAGAAGATCGAGAAGGCGGAGCAGGGCCACTGCGACACGGTGACCGGCATGCTGGCGGGCACTATGCCCGCGCCCCAGAGCCAGGGCAAGGCCCAGGCGGGGCGGGCCCGTTCGGCCAAGTCGCTGAAGGCCAAGACCACCCGTGCCCAGAAACAGAGCGACGCTTACCTGCTGGCGGATCTGCTGGCCACCGAGAAGTATGTGGCCGGGGTGTACAACACGGCGGTGTTTGAGTTCAACGATCCTGCCGCCCGGCAGGTGCTGGCGGGCATCCAGCAGGCCGAGCAGAACCACGGCCGGGAACTGGCCGAGTATATGCAGGCCAACGGCATGTCCTGCTGATCAGAAAAAGAAAAACAAAAACGGGAGGAGACCCAGTTGGGTCTCCTCCCGTTTTGCGTTACTGCGGATCCTCTGAGGGCAGCGCCCGGCGCACCAGTGCCAGAATATCCGCCGCCAGCGATGCCTGTGCGGGCGTGAGCATCTGCAGCTGCGAACGAAGCGCCGCATTGACCGGCTGTTCTGTGCCCGATGTGCCGAACACCAGTTCGTCCGTGCTGCAGTGCAGGGCCAGGGCCAGCTTGCGCAGGGTCTGCACCGTCATGCCTTTGCGCCCGGTTTCAATGTCGGCCAGAAACTGTACCGATATGTCTGCGTATTCCGCCAGACGCTCCCGTGTGAGGGCGTGCTGCTCGCGGCAGCCGCGCAGCCGCAGGCCGATTTCCCGGTTGGTTTCAGCATCAAACGCCATGCTGCACCGCCTCCTTTCTCCACCCCTGATAGGTACATCCACTGTTATGGTAACAGATACTTTTGTTATAGAAAAACAGCTGAAGATATTGACAAACAATAGCTATTGTGATAGTTTGATAAAAACTATTGTTATAGAAAAGGAATAGCTATAGTTGGTGTTTTGATGGGAGAGCAAAACAGCGGGCCGCGCAGGCTGCGTACAAGCAAAGCCAGGCGGCGCCAAAAGAAAATGCGGCTGTACGCGTTGGCGGCAGGGCTGTGTGCCGCTGCTCTTACGCTGGGGGCTGTCCGGGCACCGGCCTGGCTGGAAGCCCGCCGCCTGCAGAACAGCAAACCGGACACCGGGACGCCGTCTGTGTCAGAGCAGCCGGAAACCCTGGCCGGATCGCCGTCGTCGGCGCCTGATACGTCGCCCCGGATGGATTTCACGGAACTGCGCCGGCAAAACGAGGACGTAGTGGGCTGGATTTGTCTGCCGGGGGTAGGGATCGACCTGCCGGTTATGCAGACGAAGGACAACCAGACCTATCTGCGGCGCGGACTGGATGGTGAATATGACGAACTGGGCCTGCCCTTTGTGGACTATGAATGTGACCTGCAAAACGGGCAGCACACCATTCTGTACGGGCACAATATGGGGCCGGGCCGCAGCGAACGGTTTTCGCCCCTGCACAATTACTGGGATCCCGAATTTTGTCGGGAGCATCCCATAATTCAGTTGGATACATTGTACGAAAGCTGCACGTATAAAATTGCCGCCGTGTTTGTGCTGACCTCCCGCCCGGAGGATCCGGACTATTTTGCCTTCAATGAATATGTAGACTTTGCGGACGAAGCGCAGGCGCAGGCGTATCTGAACGAAGTGGAACGTCGGGCGATGTATACAGTGGGGGAATTGCGTCCGGACGAACGGCTGCTGAGCCTGTGTACCTGTACCCATGAGATTGCCGACCTGCGGCTGGTGATTTTGGCGCGGCCGCTGCGGGCAGGCGAGGATGCGGCCTGCGGTGCGATCCGGGTGAATCCGGACCCGGTCATGCCATCCCGCTGGCCGGCGGATTGGTAGGATGCTTTCGGACGCCCGCCGGGCGTTTGAAATAAAAACTGATAAAGGGAGTAATGTACATGCAAACACGAACGAGGGCTGTACGGCTGTTGGCGCTGGCAGCCGTACTGGCAATGGTGGTGTGCTGCCTGCCGTTGCAGGCTTTTGCCGCCGGAGAGGATACCAGGCAGGTGGGCCTGAACTTCTACGATGAGGTGAACGGAGCAGCAGCGGGGGAGGGATCCCTGACCGTGGCCGCCGACGCGACCTGCGTAAACACCAGCCAAATTGCGCCGCCGGCCGGATATGAACTTGTCAATGCAGGTGATTTGCCTATTGTGGACGGTTGGGTATATGTGGCGGTCAGACCTTCCGTCCCGGCGGAAAAGCAGGTCGTTCTGAACTTCTATGATGAAGTGAACGGCCAGCAGGTGGAGGAACGCACCATCACCGTTTCCGCCGATGCCACCAGCGTGAGCACCGGCAGCATCACCCTGCCCGAGGGCTACGAGTTTACCGAGGTGGGCGATCTGCCCATCCGGGACGGCTATGTGTATGTGGGGGTCAAGCCCGCAGCGCCTGTGGAAAAGCAGGTGGGCCTGAACATCTACGACATCGTGAACGGCCAGCAGGTGGAGGAACGCACCATCACCGTTGCGGCCGATGCCATCTGCGTGAACACCGGCAGCATTACCCTGCCCGAGGGCTACGAGTTTACCGAAGTGGGCGATCTGCCCATCCGGGACGGCTGGGTGTATGTGGAGGTCAAGCCGGTGGAGAAAAAGCCGGTGGATCCGGAACAGCCGGACGGCGGCCAGTCCGGCTCCGGCTCCGGCAGCGGCACTACGGCCATGGTCCAGACCACTTCCAATGAAAAGACGCTGCCCCGTACCGGGGGCGCCGGAACGGTGGCAGGTGGAGCGCTGGGCTTGTCCGGTGCGATAGGCGCAGCGGTGTATGCCTTTGTGATTCGCCGCCGCATCGGCTGAAATATTTTTAGCTGCAATAAAGCCGGGCGGCCTTCTCCGTACAGAGAAGGCCGCCCGGCTTTTGCCGGATGCCGCTAAAAAACGCCCTGTCCGAAAAAATTCAGACAGGGCGTGCGTGATGGGTTTGTTGTCCGATCAGCTGTACTTCTTCACAATGGCGGCCATCTCGTCCCAGGCGGCCTCCATGTCGCGCACCAGCTTGAACTGGGTGCGGCAGCGGTCCAGGTTCTGGCCCGGGCGGTGGGTGCGGAAGTAGTGGTCACCCTCCAGGTAGTCGGTCAGGAAGCGGATACCGCACTCCAGGGTCATCAACTTGGCGCCCCAGGGCAGGGTCTCCTTCTCCAGGTCGGTCAGCGCATCGCCGGCGGCCTGCAGAAAGCCCTTGGTGTAGCTCTCGAACAGGGGCAGGCTGAAGTTCACCTTGCTCAGGTCGGGCTCGTCCTCGGCGCAGTCGTTGGCGCCGAAGCGGATGGAGTCGCCGTAGTCGTTGGCGGCCAGACCCGGCATCACGGTATCCAGGTCGATCACGCAGATGCCCTTGCGGGTGGCCTTGTCCATCAGGATGTTGTTCAGTTTGGTGTCGTTGTGGGTAACGCGCAGCGGCAGCTTGCCCTCGGCCAGCAGGTTCATCATGAAGCTGCAGTCATCCTTGTGGGCCTGCACAAAGGCGATCTCCTCCGCCACCTCCTTGGCGCGGCCGCAGGCGTCGGCGGCCAGGGCCTTCTCGAAGTTGGCGTACCGGTTGGCGGTGTCATGGAACCGGGCGATGGTCTCGTGCAGGGTGGAGGCGTCGTAGCCGGCCAGCTGGCGCTGGAAGTTGCCGAAGGCCACCGCGCTCTCGTAGAAGTCCTCGGGCTGCTCTACCTTCTGCAGGCAGACGGTGCCCTCCACAAAGGTGTAGACGCGCCAGGCGCCGCCGTCGGAGTCGGCGTAGTAGGGCTTGCCCTCGCGGGTGCTCACCACGTTCATGGTCTCCCGCATCGGATCGCCGCCCTGTTCCTCAATCACCTTGCGCAGGTAACCGGTCACGCCGCAGATGTTCTCCATCAGGCCGTCCGGATCGGTGAAGGTGTTGGTGTTGATGCGCTGCAGGATGTAGCGCACGCAGTCGCCGGCCTTGTCCTGCACATACACGCAGAAGGTGTCGTTGATGTGGCCTTCGCCGTAGCGCAGAGCACCGGCAACCTGGCCGTTCCAGTCCCAGGCGGCCAGGGCTTCGTTCAGAATCTGTTCAGCGGTGCAGTTCATGGCTCAGTCCTCCCACAGCTTCTCGGGGTATACGCCTGCGGCGGTCTTGTCGGCGATGGCCTGCACAACCACCGGCTTGTCTTCCTTGTAGGTCACACCGTACCACTTGTCGGTGCTGTGCAGCACCTTGACCCGGGCCTTGCCCTCGCCGATCAGCTCGCTGACCACGCTGGGCAGGAAATATTCACCCTTCAGCGGATTCTCCACCAGGGCTTTGTCCAGGAACTTGGCGAAACGGGCCTTGGCCTCGCGTACAAAGCTCTCGGTGAAGCCCCACAGGTTCATGGAAACAATGGTGTCGCCGTCCACGTCGGTCCAGGTTTCGCCGTCGTCCTCGGTGAAGTGGATGCCGCCCTCGTAGGTGGCGATCTTGGTGCGCTCGGTCACGCTGGCCAGGTAGCCCTCGCTGTCGGTGACACAGACGCCGCGGGCCACGTGGCCGTTCTCGGTCACGGTGTTCTTCAGCAGGTAGCCCACCATGCTGTACTCATACACTGCGTCGTCCTGGTGGGTGCTCAGGTAGTCGTAGATCACCTTGAATGCCTCGGGGCCGTAGTAGTCGTCGGCGTTGATCACGGCAAAGGGCCCGTCGATCACGTCGGCGGCGCTCAGGATGGCGTGGCTGGTGCCCCAGGGCTTGGTGCGGCCTTCCGGCACGGAATAGCCCTTCGGCAGGTTATCCAGCTGCTGGAAGGCGTAGCGCACCTCCATGTGCTTCTCCATCCGGTTGCCGATGGCTTCCTTGAATTCCTTCTCGATCTCGTGCTTGATAATGAACACCACGGTCTCGAAACCGGCGCGGCGGGCGTCAAACAGGGAGTAGTCGATGATGACTTCGCCGTGCTGGCCCACCGGGTCGATCTGCTTCAGGCCGCCGTAGCGGCTGCCCATACCGGCAGCCATTACAACAAGGATCGGTTTCTTCATGATAAAGGCTCCTTTCATACTGTCAGACAGGCGGCGCCGGCGGGGCGGCCGCGGATACCAGGGTCTGGCTCTCTCTGCCTATTATTCTACGGGCTTATCCCGGTGGACGCAAGAGCAAAAACAGCCCCGTTCTTTGCACAAAAGTCCGGCAAGGGGTTCATTCGTCCGCACTTTTGGCAGCATCGGCCGCGGCGGCCTGGTTCTGGGCCCGGCGGCGGTATTCGCTGGGGCCCACCCCCAGCGCTTTTTTAAAGCTCTGGCTGAAATAACTGGGGCTGGAAAATCCCAGCACCTGGCTGATCTGGCTGACCGAGTGGTTGGTAGTGGCCAGCAGCCGCTTGCTTTCGGTAATGCGGCGGGCAATCAGGTAGCTGATGGGGCTGCAGCCCACCTCCCGGTTGAAAGCGTGCACCAGATAGTATTTGTTCATGTGGGTCAGTTCGGCAAGAAGATCCAGGGTAATGTTTTCGGTGAAATTCTCGTCGATATACCGGCGGGCCTTGGCACACTCGTGCCCGGCCTTGCGCTGGTTGGACTTCTGCTCCACCTGCAGGATGTGCCGGCTCAGCTGGGCCAGCAGCACCTCGGTCAGACCCTGGCAGATTACCTCATGGCCCAGATCCGGATGCTCCATCTCCCGCAGCAGGGTGCGCAGATAGAACAGGTAGTCATCCCGGTCGGGCAGGTTGGTCAGCCGGACATACCGGGTCTCGTTCTGGCGCTCATCCAGAAAATGTACCCCTTCCACCCCAATTACAATATATTCCATGGGACTGTCGGAAAAACTTACCTCGGTGTGTTCCACCTGCGGATTTACCAGCACCATGTCGTTGGGACGCAGGGGGAACTGCTCGTTTTCCACCTGGAAAAACCCCGAGCCATTGAGCACGTAGAACAGTTCGGCGCAGTGATGGGTGTGCAGCAGACTGTGCCAGTCGCCGCCATAGCGGCTGCGGGTCACGTACAACAGGTTCACCGAACTCTGCACCCGAACCCGGGGCGCAAAGTCATACCGGGAATTGCTCACAAAAATGCACCTCCCTTTTTGGCATTCCGGCTGGACAATATTCGACAATATTATTACAAAAACGCAAAAATGTACAGATACTATTATATAATGTATTATAATGTATTATAATATTGCTCGTTATTAGTATAACGCGCCGGGAGAAAAACAGCAAGAAGCGGGCAGAGACCCTGTACAAAAAATGGCTGGTGTACAGCAATTTCTGCTGGTAATGCGGGGGGATGCGGAATGAGAGGAATCGCCGGCAGAGGGTCGGTGCTGATGCTGGCAGCTGCCCTGGTGGCCTGCGGCGGCGTTCCGGTGGAGGAAGAGCCGGTTCGCGAGATCAATTACTGGTCCATGTGGAACGACTACGAGCCACAGGCAACGGTGCTGCAGGCGGCGGCCGACAGCTTTGAAGCAAGAACCGGAATTCAGGTCAATCTGGTCTGGGTGGGACGTGCCATTACCGAATACCTGGACGATGCGCTGGCGGCAGAAGAGACGGTGGACGTGTTTGATGACGATATGCAGAGGGTCTCTACCCAGTTGGCCGCCTATTGCCTGGATCTGGAGAAATTGGCGGCCGCTGCCGGCTACGAGGAGTACGCGGTTCCGGTGTTGACGGCGGCAGCCCGCGGCTGGGCGGGCAGTCTGCTCTGCATTCCGTACCAGCCTTATACCACCGGGGTGTTCTTTACCAAAAGCAGCTTTGCCGCGGCCGGCCTTTTAGACGGGCAGGGGAACCCCGATACGCCGGATACCTGGAAGGAATTCCTGACCGCGTGCGAGGCACTCAAGAACGCCGGGTATCTTCCGCTGGCTCTGGATGAGGGCTTTGCGCCGTTTCTGTACGGATACCTCCTGGCACGGATTGCGGGGCAGGAAACGGCGTCGGATCTGGTCTGCCGCGGCGGCTGGAGCGAAAACGCCGCAGCCCGCCAGGCGGCTCTCTGTGTACAGGAGCTGTGGGAAAAGGAATATCTGAACCGGGAAGGAGCCGAGCCGTTTCCGGAAGGGGAGGACCGGCTGGGTCAGGGAACCGCCGCCATGGTGGTAAACGGCAGCTGGGTGCCCTTTGAAGTGGCGGAGCACACCGGCTGTGAAGAGGAATGGGGTTTCTTCAACTTTCCGGATCTGGGCGGGCCGGACGGAAATACCGCTGCCTGTGTGGGGGCGCAGGCCATGGCGGTGTGCCGGGAAAGCCGTGATCCCCAGGCCGCGTTCCAGTTTATTCTGTACGTTACCAGCGGCCAGTGGGACCAGGCAATGTCCCGGGCCTGCAACAGCCTGCCGGTGGACATACGCAATACCGACTGGCCGGACCCCGTGGCCGGCGTGCGGGAGGATTTTCTGGCACAGACATCCGCGTATGACTGGAACATGGGCCTGAACGACAACCCGGCGGTGTTCGATGCCTTGTGGGCAAACCTGCTGGATCTGTTTGCCGGGCGGGTCGATACAGAAGAATTTCTGCGGCGGATGGACGCTGCCTGTGCTGATTCCGCCGGGAATGAAGAAAACGCATCTTAAGAAATATTGTCGATATAAAAATTACCATTGACTTTTGCAACCGGGCCGGAAAAAGCTGTAAAAACCCTTTCCAGAGGCTCTTTTCCAACCGCAAAAAGCCGCTTTTGGCCGTAAAAAGCAGGCTTACAAAATTTACATCGTTTTTTTGTGTAAGGAATACATAAAAAATAACAAAAGTATTGCAATCATTTTTGCAAAAACCACAACAGGCCAATATTTATAAAATATATAGCAACTATTTGCTTGTTTTGGCACGCCAAACTTGTATACTTGTAAGTGTGGAGGGCGCCACGAGAACGGCGCCTGATGATCGGACCGGCGGGGCGCCCCGCCGTCCTGCGTATGGGAACCATACGCAGGACAATGCAGACTGTTCTGCCGGTGAGGATACAAACTTAAGGAGGAGAGCAAACAATGAAAAAGATTCTGGCAATTGTGCTGGTTCTGGCCCTGGCTCTGAGCCTGGCCGCCTGCGGCGGCAACGGCACCAGCAGCAGCACCCCTGCTGCGAGCGGTTCCAATGCGCAGGAGCCTGCGGGCGAGTTCGCCGGCCAGACCCTGAAGGTGGCCGCGATCGAGACCGCTTACGGCGTTGAGATGTGGGAGCAGATTTGCGCCAAGTTCGAGGAGAAGACCGGCGCCACCGTGGAACTGACCACCGACAAGAACCTGGAGGACGTGATCGACCCCCAGATGAAGGCCGGCAACTTCTATGATGTGGTTCATCTGGCCACCGGCCGTGAGAAGGCCCTGCCCGAGACCATGCTGAAGGAGAACGCCCTGGCTGATCTGAGCGATGTCCTGACCATGAATGTCTACGGCGAGGACGTGACCGTGGGCGAGAAGATCATCCCCGGCTTCACCGGCAACACCACCACCAACCCCTACGGTGATGAGCGCGTGTTCATGATGCCCATGTTCTACTCTCCCTGCGGCCTGTTCTACAACAAGGCCAACTTTACCGAGGGCGGCGGCGAGCTGACCCTGCCCACCACCTGGGACGAGTTCTTCGCTCTGGCTGACCAGACCGACATCCCCCTGTTCACCTACCCCACCGCCGGCTACCTGGATGCGTTCATCTACGCCATGATCCCCGAAGTGGGCGGCCAGGACTTCTTCAACAAGGCTCTGCAGTATGACGCCGAGGTTTGGAGCAGCGAAGAGATGGGCCAGATGTTCGAGGTTCTGGGCAAGCTCGCCGAGAACACCGAAAAGTCCACCACCTCCAACGGTAACAACGACAACTTCCAGAAGAACCAGCAGCTGATCCTGGACAACGAGGCCCTGTTTATGCCCAACGGCAACTGGGTTATCGGTGAGATGGCCGACGCGCCCCGCGCCGACGGCTTCGAGTGGGGCTTCATGGCTCTGCCCGCCATGGAAGAGGGCGGCGACCGCTACAGCTACACCTTCTTTGAGCAGTGCTGGGTGCCCGCCGGTTCCACCAACCAGGATCTGGCCAAGGCTTTCATCAGCTACCTGTACAGCGACGAAGCCGCTGAGATCTTTGCCACCGTGGGCGGCGCCGTGCAGCCCATCGCCGGCATGACCGACAAGCTGAGCGACGACAACAAGGTCTACTACAGCGTGTACGACAACGGCGCCAAGGCTGCTATCGGCACCTTCGCCACCACCAAGCCTGTTGAGGGCATGAACTTCAAGCAGATCTTCTGCTTCACCATGGACAGCGTTGTCAACGGCAACAAGACCGTGGAACAGTGGTGGACCGATATGCAGGATGCCTGCGCCACCATGGCTGCGAATATGTAATTGCCCGCGTGCAATAATTTCCCTGCGCAGATGATCTGGTAACCTGTGCGGTGAGCAGAAGGATCTGCCTTTTGCTCACCGCATTTTTAATGAGATTGGAGATGAACTCATGCAGAAAAACAAAGGCCGCAGCCGGTTTATCGCAGCCTGCGTTGCTCCGGCCACGATCCTTGCGTTCATTTTTCTTGTGATCCCCACCATCAACGTGTTCCGCATGTCCCTGTTCAGATGGGGCGGCTATTCCCCCAATCAGGAGTTTGTGGGCCTGAGCAACTTTGTCACCCTGTTCCAGGACCAGAACTTCTATCAGTCCTGCCGCAACACCATCCTGCTGATCGTGGTGGTTACCGCGGTGACCATCACCTTTGCGCTGCTGTTTGCAGCGATTCTCACCCGGGAAAAGATCCGCGGGCAGAACTTCTTCCGCATTGTTTTCTACATCCCCAACATCCTGTCCGTCGTTGTTATCAGCGCGATCTTCAGCGCGATCTATGACTCCAAGCAGGGCCTGCTCAACAGCCTGCTGAGCCTGTTCCGCGGCGACGCCGAGCCGATCTACTGGCTGGGCGACCAGAAGCTGGTTATCTACAGCCTGGCCATTGCCATGGTCTGGCAGGCCATCGGCTACTACATGGTTATGTACATGGCCAGTATGTCCGCCGTTTCCGAGAGCCTGTACGAGAGCGCCAACCTGGAAGGCGCCTCCAAGATGACCCAGTTCTTCCAGATCACCCTGCCCCTGATCTGGACCAATATCCGCACCACCCTTACCTTCTTTATCATCTCCAACATCAACATGAGCTTCCTGTTTGTCAAGGCCATGACCGGCGGCGGCCCGGACGGCGCTACCGAGGTGTTCCTGAGCTACATGTACAAGCAGGCGTATACCAACTCTACTTACGGCTACGGCATGGCGATCGGCGTGGTGGTGTTCAGCTTCTCCTTTGCGCTGGCTGCCGTGGTGAACCGGGTGACCAAGCGCGAGCCGCTGGAAATGTAAGGAAGGAGCAAGTGCGCAATGGCAATCAATAAAGAAAAAGCCGCGGGCGAAAAGAGCAGCGTGCTGGGTAAGGCCATTACCTACATTGTGCTGGGCCTGCTGGCTATTACCATTATCATCCCGGTAGCCTGGGTGTTCATGGCTTCCGTCAAGGAAAACAGCGAGTTCTACGGCAACCCCTTCGCTCTGCCCAAGGGCATCCACTGGCAGAACTTCGTGGACGCCTGGACCAAGGCCAACATGGGCGACTACTTCATGACCAGCGTCATGATCACCGCCATGGCCCTGATCATCCTGCTGATCGTGGCGCTGCCGGCCGCCTATGTGCTGAGCCGCTACACCTTCCGCGGCAGCAAGCTGCTGAACGGCGGCTTTATGGCTGGCCTGTTCATCAACGTGAACTACATCGTAGTGCCCATCTTCCTGATGTTCGTCTCCGGTGACCGGCTGCTCAACAAGCTGTTCGGTAAGGGCTTCTTCCTGAACAATCCCTTTGTGGTGGCGGTGGTGCTGGCTTCCACAACCCTGCCCTTCACCATCTATCTGCTCAGCGGCTATCTGGCTACCCTGCCCAAGGCCTATGAAGAGGCGGCCTATGTGGATGGCGCCGGTTACTTCACCACCATGGTACGCATCATCCTGCCGATGGCCAAGCCCAGCGTGGTTACCGTGATCCTGTTCGAGTTCCTGTCCTACTGGAACGAGTACATCATCTCCATGACCATGCTTACCGACCCCAACGGTCCCCGTACCCTGCCGGTCGGCCTGCTGAACCTGATGAAAGCCCAGAACGCCAAAGCGGAATACGGCCAGATGTACGCCGGCCTGGTTCTGGTCATGGTGCCTGTGCTGATCCTGTATATGTGCGTGCAGAAGAAGCTGACTCAGGGCATGACCCTGGGCGGCCTGAAAGGGTAAGGAGGCAGCCGCAATGGATGAATACAAGAAGAAAACATTAAAGACCGTGATCCGGCTGGCGCTGCTGTTTGCTTTCATCGGTCTGGTGATCGCGGGCCACAGCATGGGCTTCATGGGCGACCTGCGGCAGAGCATTATCAGCCTGCTGGTAGAGCTGGTTGGCCTGGCCGGCATTCTGGTTCTGCTGTACCTGTACAACAAGCCCTATACAAAATAATCAAACAGCGGTAAAGGCCGGTGCGGCCGGCCTTTACCCGTTATCTGCAGGAGGAAATCCATAATGAGCGAAGCCAACCTGACCGGCCGCGTAACCATTCCCACCGACCTGGACGTAGTGCCCGAAACCATTGAAATCCTGAAAAAATGGGGCGCGGACGCCATCCGCGACTGCGACGGTACCGAGTTCCCCGCCGAACTGACCAAGACCGGCGCCAAGATCTACTCCACCTACTACACCACCCGTAAGGACAACGCCTGGGCCAAGGCCAATCCGGACGAGGTGCAGCAGTGCTACATCATGACCGGCTTCCACACCGCCACCGGCGGGATGCTGAGCATCCCCCTGATGAAGGGCATCAGCCCGGAACTGATGCAGGTCAACGGCAACGACGATCCCGCCCGCTGGTGGGAGGTCATGGACCGCACCACCGGCCAGCCGGTTCCCACCACCGAGTGGAGCTACAACGCCGTCACCGGCTGCGTGGACATTCCCGCCCCGGCCGCGTTCCATGAGTACACCGTCAGCTTCCTGGCCTACCTGATCTGGGACCCCGTCCACATGTACAACGCCGTGATCAACGACTGGCAGGACGTGGAGCACCAGATCACCTTCGACGTGCGCCAGCCCAAGACCCACAAGTTCACCATGGAGCGTCTGCGCAAGTTCATCGCCGACCATCCCTACGTGAACGTGATCCGTTACACCACCTTCTTCCATCAGTTCACCCTGATGTTCGACGAGCTGAAGCGGGAGAAGTACGTGGACTGGTACGGCTACTCCGCCAGCGTGTCCCCCTACATCCTGGAGCAGTTCGAGAAGGAAGCGGGCTACAAGTTCCGCCCCGAATTCATCATCGACCAGGGCTACTACAACAACCAGTACCGTGTGCCCTCGAAGGAGTTCCGTGACTTCATGGCCTTCCAGCGCCGTGAGGTGGCCAAGCTGGCCAAGGAGATGGTGGACATCACCCACGAGCTGGGCTGCGAAGCCATGATGTTCCTGGGCGACCACTGGATCGGCACCGAGCCCTTCATGCCCGAGTTCGCCACCATCGGCATCGACGCGGTGGTGGGCAGCGTGGGCAACGGCTCCACCCTGCGCCTGATCAGCGACATCCCCGGCGTCAAGTACACCGAGGGCCGCTTCCTGCCCTACTTCTTCCCCGACACCTTCCACGAGGGCGGCGATCCCGTCAAGGAAGCGAAGGAGAACTGGGTGACCGCCCGCCGCGCCATCCTGCGCAGCCCCATCGACCGTATCGGCTACGGCGGCTACCTGAAGCTGGCGCTGGAGTTCCCCGAGTTCATGGAGTACATCCAGTCGGTCTGCGACGAGTTCCGCCTGCTGTACCAGAACATCAAGGGCACCACCGCCTACTGCGTCAAGACGGTGGCGGTGCTGAACGCCTGGGGCAAGTGCCGCAGCTGGGGCTGCCACATGGTGCACCATGCGCTGTACCAGAAGCAGAACTACAGCTACGCCGGCGTGATCGAGGCTCTGTCCGGCGCGCCGTTTGACGTGAAATTCATCAGCTTTGAGGACATCAAGGCCGATCCCGCCATCCTGGACGGCATCGACGTGATCATCAACGTGGGCGACGGCGACACCGCCCACACCGGCGGCCTCTACTGGGAGGACGAGACCATCGCCAGCGCCATCAAGGGCTTTGTGCATCGGGGCGGCGGCATCATCGGCGTGGGCGAGCCCGCCGGTCACCAGTACCAGGGCCGTTACCTGCAGCTGGCCGGCGTGATGGGCGTGGAGAAGGAGACCGGCTTCACCCTGAACTACGACAAGTACAACTGGGAGGAGCATCCCGACCACTTCATCCTGGCCGATACAACCAAACCGGTGGACTTCGGCGAGGGCAAGAAGAGCATCTACGCGCTGGAGAG
This sequence comes from uncultured Gemmiger sp., assembly GCA_944386225.1. Taxonomy (GTDB): domain Bacteria; phylum Bacillota; class Clostridia; order Oscillospirales; family Ruminococcaceae; genus Gemmiger_A. The sequence goes on along the minus strand of CALXAH010000003.1, from coordinate 56,006 downwards.
CGCCGAGATCCTGGTGCAGCGCGACAAGGAAGTGCAGATGGCCGTGAACGAGTTCGGCGAAGGCCGCAGCGTCTACATCAGCGGTCTGCCCTACAGCTTCGAGAACAGCCGTATCCTGTACCGCTCCATCCTGTGGGCCAGCCACAGCGAGGACGAGCTGCACAAGTGGTTCAGCTCGAACTTCAACGTGGAAGTGCACGCCTATGTGAAGAACGGCAAATACTGCGTGGTCAACAACACCTACGAGCCGCAGCACACCACCGTCTACAAGGGCGACGGCACCAGCTTCGATCTGGATATGGACGCCAACGAGATCCGCTGGTACGAGATCTGAGAATCCGGCATCCGCAATTGCCTGTAACCGGCCGCGGCGGCCCCCACCCGGGGGCCGCCGCGGTTTTTTGTATGGGAAAAGGGGGCCCATTTCCCGGGAAAACGGCTTTGCCTTTCCGCCGGACAGGGGAAACGTAAAGGAAAAGTGAAGAAAATGTAAAACAAATGTGCGCGGGATGCTAGGCAAGCTGCCTTCGGATTGGTATAATAAAACCGTATGGGGCTTTGCGGACGGAAGCGTGACCGGCGCGGGGCCGTACCACACAGACGGACAATGGAGCGTGCGTATGACGATATTTGACGTGATCAACCTGGCCGGCGGTATCGGCCTGTTTTTGTACGGCATGTCCATCATGGGGGCCGGCCTGGAAAAGATCGCCGGCGGCCGGATGGAAAAGGTGCTGCAGAAACTTACCTGTTCGGTGTGGCGGGCCGTACTGCTGGGGGCCATCATCACCGGCCTGATCCAGTCCAGTGCGGGCACCACCGTGATCTGCATCGGTCTGGTCAACGCGGGCATCTTCAAGCTGTCCCAGGCCATCGGCGTGATCATGGGCGCCAACATCGGCACCACCGTCACCGGCCAGCTGATCCGTCTGGCAGATATCAGCGGCGACAACCTGCTGCTGACCATGATCAACCCCAAAACCTTTTCGCCGCTGGTGGCGCTGGCGGGCGCCATCCTGTTCGTCTTTTTCAAATCCCCCAAAAGGCGTACCATCGGCCAGGTGCTGATGGGCTTCGGCATCCTGTTTACCGGTATGTTCACCATGGAAACCGCCGTGTATCCTTTGCGGGAAAGCGCGCTGTTCCTGGAACTGTTCTCCAAACTGCAGAACCCGCTGCTGGGCGTGCTGGCCGGCGCGCTGGTCACCGTGGCCATCCAGAGTTCCTCGGCCAGTGTGGGTATCCTGCAGGCCCTGAGCGCCACCGGCGCGGTCACCTGGGGCAGTGCCATCCCCATCATCCTGGGCCAGAACATCGGCACCTGCTCCACCCCGCTGATCGCCTCCATGGGCGCTTCCACCGCGGCCAAGCGCAGCGCGGTGGTGCATCTGTACTTCAACATCATCGGCACCATTGTGTTCCTGCTGGGCATCTACGGCCTGCGGGCGGCGGGGCTGTTCCCCTTCTGGTATGACGTGATGAACAAGGGCGACATCGCCAACTTCCACACCCTGTTCAACGTGGTGGTTACCCTGATGTTCATGCCCTTTACCCGGGTGCTGGCCTGGCTGGCCGAACGCACCATCCCGGACAAGCCCGGCGGCGAGCCGGATCTGACCATGCCCGTGCTGGACGAGCGCCTGTTCACCAGCCCGGCCGTGGCGCTGCAGCAGGCCCGCAACGCGGTGGCCAAGATGGGCGCCCGGGCTGCCCGCAACGTGCAGCTGGCCCTGCCCATGCTGGAAAAATACGACGAGGAAACCGCTGACCAGATCGACCAGCGGGAAAGCCTGATCGACAAGATGGAGGTAGGGGTCAGCAACTATCTGGTGCGCATCAGCGAGCACGAGCTGTCGGAGGATGAAAACCAGCAGGTGAACGAGCTGATCAGCTTTATCACCGACTTTGAGCGCATCGGCGACTACGCCATCAACGTGCGGGAGCGCGCCGAGGAGATGCGGGACAAGGAACTGGCTTTCAGCGCCTCCGCCTACGCGGAGATGGCGGTGCTGTCCGACGCGATCCAGGAGATCCTGGAACTGACCAACGAGGCCTTTGGCGAACCGGGCAGCCAGAGCCTGGACCGGGTGGAGCCGCTGGAAGAAACCATCGACCTGCTCTGCGCCACCATGCGCCGCCGCCACGTGGATCGTCTGCGGGACGGCGCCTGCCAGCTGGAAAGCGGCATTATCTTCCTGGATGTGCTCACCGACCTGGAGCGTATCTCCGACCACTGCTCCAACATCGCGGCCCGTCTGGTGGGGCTGCGCCGCAACGAAACGCTGGATGCCCACGCCCTGCGGCGGGAACTGCACACCGGCGTTCTGCCCGGCTACAGCGAAAGCATGGCCCGCTACCGGGAAAAATACTGCGAGCGGATGGGCGCCGAGCTCACCGCCTGAACCAAGCAATACAAAACGCGCCGGCGTTCCGGGCACAAAGCTGCCCCGGAACGCCGGCGCGTTTTGTTGTGTTTACAGGGGTTCCGCCCCCCGGCCGCCGCACCGCCGGCAGCCGGATGGTAAAGGCCGAGCCCTCACCGGGCCGGCTGTCCAGGGTGATGCGGCCCTGGAGCTGCAGCACGATCTGCCGGGCGATGGACAGGCCCAGCCCGCTGGAACCCTGCCGCTTGGCCCGGGGCGAGCGGTAGTACCGCAGAAATACCTTGTCCTGCTCGTCCAGCGGGATGCCGGGGCCGGTATCCCGCACCTCCAGGCAGACCTCGGTTCCGTCCGCGTACAGCCGCACCGTCACCACGCCGCCCGGCGGGGTGTAATGCAGCGCGTTGGTTGCCAGGTTCTGCAGCGCCTGTTCCAGCCGCAGATCGTCCCCCCAGGCGATGCACCGGTCCCGGATCTCCAGGGTCAGCCGTATATTCCGCCGGATGGCGGCTTCCCGCAGCCCGTCGGTCACCCGTTCGGCCAGCGGGGCCAGCGGCACCCGGTCCTCGTCAAAGATGACCTGCTTTTCCTCCAGCTTGGCCATCAGGAACATATCCTCCACCAGTTTGCGCATGAAATCCAGCCGGTCCCGCATCACGCCGGTCAGATTCCCGGCGGTCTCCGCGCCGGATTCCAGCCGGTCCAGGCAACCCTGTACCACAAACAGCGGGGTGCGCAGATCATGAAAGGCGTTGGCCATAAAGGCCACCCGCTGCACCTGCTCCTCCCGCAGGGCCCGGGTGCGCTGCTCCACCTGCTGCTCCAGACCGTGATTCGCCGTTTCCAGCTGGGCGGAAAGCTGCTCCGAGCGGGTAAACTGTTCCGAAAATTTGCGGCTGATGATCCACATTCCGCAAAGCAGGAACGGAAGATTGAACAGCTTGGCATACTGCATGGTGCGCAGCGAAAACCCTACCGTCTGCCCGGTCAGGCCGTTCAGAGCAATCACCATCCGCAGCCCCTGGCTCAGCGCCTGGCCGGTCAGGGCCAGCCAGGCCCCCGGCCGCCGGGCGGCGCAGGCCCATACCAGCACAAACAGGCTGCACAGGAACAGCCCTGCGTGGGTCAGATCCCATACGGCGGCCGGAACCACGGCGCACAGCGGGCACCAGAGCACCAGCACACCCAGCGCCAGCGCCCAGCCGGGTACCCCGCGCCGCTGCCCCGGCAGCGGCAGGCCGAACATCCGGAAACACAGAAACAGGTTCAGCAGGGCGCTCCACCCGTAGGCGTTGCGGGTGACAAAGGCCGCCGCCCCCAGTGCCTGCCCGTTGCTCAGCGAGCCCAGGCTCCACACCGTGAGCATCGCCGCGTAGGCCGCAAACCAGGCCAGGTAGGTTTCGCTGCGCTTGTGCCAGTAAAGGGACAGGGCGTACAGCCCCATCAGCACCGTGACCCCCAGCCCCAGCCCGAACAGGGTGTTGTAGGTGATTACCGCCTGCCGGGCTATGTCCGCGTCGGCCAGGTACAGCACCGCGCTGCGCCCTTCCGCGGTACGCTGCAGCTGCACCGGCCCCTCCAGCCGAAGGCCGGAAAACTGGGAATAGGGCACCGGCCCGGTCAGCAGCTCGCCGTCGTCGTACAGCGGCCCGTCCAGCGCGCCGTACAGCAGCGCGGCCCGGCTGCCGGGCGCCGTCTCCAGATCAAAAAACTGCTCGTTTCCCTCCCATTCCCAGCCGGTCAGGGCGGCGGGTGCGCCGGGTACCGCCGGTGTGCCGTTCTGCACAACGGGGCACGGCCGTTCAGCCAGAAACAAAGCCCGAATGTAAACGCCATCAGCGCCAGCGCCAGTGCGCCGGCCCGCAGCCCGTTGCGGATCATGGGCGTTCCTCCCTTTTGCGTAAAACTTCCGCTTTCAGCATAGCGCCCCGGCGGGCCTGCTGATATGGTACAATAGCCCCCGGAGCCGCCGGAGAGGCCGGCGGACAATGTGAGTAAAGGAGATCGAGGAATCCGATGAAGATGAGCAGACGCATTCTGGCCCTCGTGCTGGCCGGCTGCCTGCTGCTGGCGGCAGTGGGCTGCGGCAAGAGCGATTCGGCCGCCGGGGTCTACACCCCGGGCATCTATTCGGCCAGCGAACGCGGCTACGGCGGCGACGTGACCGTCACCATCACCGTGGACGCGGACAAGATCACCGACGTTAAGGTGGAAGGCCCCGGCGAGACCGAGAGCATCGGCGGCGCGGCCCTGGAGACCCTGGCGTCCAGCATCCTGGATGCCCAGTCCGCCGAGATCGACGGCGTGGCCGGCGCGACCCTGACCAGCGACGCGGCCAAGACCGCTGCCGCGGCTGCCATTGAGGCGGCCAAGGGCAACGTGGCGGAAGTCGGCGAGCTGGCTTTCACCCCCGGCACCTACACCGGCACCGGTGAGGGCTACGGCGGCCCGGTGGAGCTGGCTGTGACCTTCACCGAGGACGCCATCACCAGCATTGAGGTGGTGTCCAGCAGCGAGACCGATCACGTGGGTACCCCCGCCTTCGACATCGTGGGCGAGGAGATCATGGAATTCACCTCCACCGGTGTGGACGGTCTGGCGGGCGCCACCTTCACCAGCAACGCCATTCTGGCCGCTGTGGAGGATGCCGCTGCCCAGGCCGGCTGCGACGTGGCCGCCCTGCGGGAGGGCAAGATTCCCTACGAAGTGACCCCGGGCGAAGCCATCGAAAAGACCTTTGACGTGGTGGTTGTGGGCGCCGGCGGCGCCGGTGTGGCCGCTGCGGCTCAGGCTGCCCAGGACGGCGCCACCGTCTGCATCGTGGAGAAGGAAGCCGAAGCCGGCGGCAACACCCTGGTGGCCGGCTGCTCCTACCAGAACGTAGCGGACTACCAGGTGTGGGATCCGAAGAACCCGGACGCCACCACCGGTGTGTGTGAGTACAACGGCGAAACCTACGACAAGGCCACCAACGACATGGGCCGTCTGGATACCCTGCGCATGATCCTGAACTGGAGCGAGGAGCCCTTCGACGAGACCGTGGATACCGACGAGGCCCTGACCGTTGAGGAGTACGACCTGCCCAACCGCGGCGTACATGCCGAGTACCTGGAAACCCTGCAGACCCTGAAAGCCCAGATTCAGGAGTACCTGGATTGGGCCGACGCCAAGATTGCTGCCGGTGCGCAGGAGACCGACCTGACCGTGTTCTCCACCCCCGAGCTGCACATCTTCCAGACCTACTACGGCGGTCTGCGTCTGAGCAACGACCACAGCTACTGGATCTACAGCAACATCGACCTGGTGTGCCAGGTGGTGGAGCAGATCGGCGACACCAAGGCCTGGATGGCCGACCAGGGCTCCGTCTTTGACTGGGGCACCACCTGCAACACCCTGATCGGCTGCATGTGGCAGCGTATCAATACCTTCGTGGGCGGCGTCGTGGACGGTGTGGAGGACAACAGCAAGTACGGCTGCTACTTCGCGGTGCCCATCAACACCGTGCTCAAGGCCAACGAGGCGAACGAGGTCATGTACCGCACCACCGCCAAGAGCCTGATCACCGATGACACCGGCCGTGTGACCGGCGTGACCTGCGAGATGTACGACGGCACCCCCGTCACCCTGCACGCCAACAAGGCCGTGATCCTGGCCACCGGCGGCTATGCTGCCAACATCGAGATGGTGCTGGGCACCAACGAATACTGGAACGCGGAAGAGCTGAGCGCCAGCATCCTGACCACCAACCGCAGCCTGGCCCAGGGTGAAGGCATCACCATGGCCCAGGAAGTGGGCGCAGCGGTCACCGGCATGGGCTTCACCCAGCTGATGCCTCTGGGCTGGGCCGACGACGGCAAGCTGGCCGGCGGTATGGGCGAGGACGTGATCTTCGTCAGCCCGGCGGGCACCGAGAACGAGGGCAAGCGGTTCGTGGATGAGAGCGCCGAGCGCGACGTGCTCAGCCAGGGCCAGCTGACCTACGGCGGCGAGAACGGCCTGACCGTCCAGCTGCAGAACGGCGGCGACAACACCAGCGCCAACAACCGTGAGGGCAAGGAGTACTTCTGCACCCTGGCCGAAGCCGCGGAGCTGACCGGCATCAGTGCCGACACCCTGCGCGAGACCATCATGGAGTACGACACCGCCTACTTCAACGGTGAGCTGGACAGCCTGGACGTGCCCAAGAGCGCGGCCAACGCCCCCATCGGCAACTACAACGAGGACGGCAGCTTCAACGAAGAAGGCATCCTGTCTGTCCGTTTCCTGGCCCCCAGCACCCATCACACCATGGGCGGTCTGGTGGTGGATGAGCAGCGCCATGTCCTCACCGAGGACGGCAGCATCATCCCCGGCCTGTATGCGGCCGGTGAGGTCACCGGCGGTATCTTCGCCGGCAACCGTCTGGGCGGCAACGCCATCACCGAGATCCTGGTTTCCGGCCGTATCGCCGGCCAGGCTGCGGCGGCTGAATAAGCTTTCCCAATCCCTGACATAGAAAACGGGCGGGGCCCGGCGCTGAGTGTGCCGGGCCCCGCCCGCTTATATATTGTTTCAAAGAAAACCGCCCGCCGGACAGCTCCGGCGGGCGGTTTCATGCTGGCAATTCCATCAGGTGTAGAACAGGATGCGGGAGTAACCGGGAACCGGCCACATGCTGCGGGGGCATACCGCCTCGGCAGCGTCCACGGCGGCGCGCAGGGCGTCCATGGCGGGCAGTACCTCCTCGTGGTAGACCTTGGCCCGGTTCAGGCTGCCGCCGTCCACGCTGTCGGCCTTGGCCACCAGGGCGGCCAGCTCGTCGGCGGCGTCGCTGATGGCGTCGGCCTGGGCGCTCACCGTTTGCAGCAGCTTGGTCTCGGCCTTGCAGCGCAGGCCGGGGAAGGCCGTCTGCTTGGCGGTCAGGTTGCGGGCGGTATCCCCGCCGAACTGGCACACCGCCGGCAGGAACAGCTTGCGGGCCATCTCCAGCATGGTCAGCGCCTCAATGTGCAGGATCTTGCTGTAGTGCTCCACCATGACCTCGTAGCGGCTGCGCACCTCGGTGGGGCTCAGCACGCCCATGTCCCGGAACAGGGCCATGTTCTTGTCCGCCAGCAGGGCGGGCAGCGCGTCCAGGGTGCTGCGCAGGTTGTACAGGCCCCGGCGCTCGGCCTCGGCCTCCCACTCGCTGGAATAGCCGTTGCCGTTGAAGATGATCCGCTTGTGATCCCGGATGGTGCGGCGGATCAGCTTGACCACCGCTTTGTCGAAGTTCTCGGCGCCTTCCAGTTCGTCGGCGTAGCCCTTCAGCTCCTTGGCCACGGCGGTGTTCAGCACCACGTTGGCGTCGGCGATGTTCATGCTGCTGCCCGGCATACGGAACTCGAACTTGTTGCCGGTAAAGGCAAAGGGACTGGTGCGGTTGCGGTCGGTGTTGTCCTTGGGGAAGGTGGGCAGTACCTCCACGCCCAGGTCTACCTTGGCCTGTTCGGGGGCCACGTATTCGGTCTTGGCCGCGATCGCGTCCAGAATGGCCGACAGCTCATCCCCCACAAACATGGAAATAATGGCCGGCGGGGCCTCGTTGGCGCCCAGACGGTGGTCGTTGCCCGGACTGGCCACGGCGGCCCGCAGCAGATCCTGGTATTCGTCCACCGCCTTGATCACGGCGGCCAGGAAGATCAGGAACTGCAGGTTGTCCTTGGGGGTGTCGCCCGGATCCAGCAGGTTCACGCCGGGGGCGGTCAGGCTCCAGTTGTTGTGCTTGCCGCTGCCGTTCACACCCTCAAAGGGCTTTTCGTGCAGCAGGCACACCAGGCCGTGCTTGTCGGCCAGCTTTTTCATCATCTCCATGGTCACCAGGTTGTGATCCACGGCGATGTTGGCGGTATCAAAGATCGGGGCCAGCTCATGCTGGCAGGGGGCCACCTCGTTGTGACGGGTCTTGGCGCTGATGCCCAGCTTCCACAGTTCCCGGTCCAGTTCCTGCATATAGCTGAGCACCTCGGGGCGGATGCTGCCGAAATAGTGCTCTTCCAGTTCCTGGCCCTTGGCAGGCGGCGCGCCGAACAGGGTGCGGCCGGTCATGATCAGATCCAGGCGGGCTTCGTAGTCCTGCTTGCGGACAAGGAAATACTCCTGCTCCGCGCCCACCGTCACCGACACATGCTGCACATCCTTGCCGAACAGCTTCAGAATGCGGCAGGCCTGGGTGCTCAGGGCGCTCATGCTGCGCAGCAGGGGGGTCTTTTTGTCCAGCGTTTCGCCGTTGTAGCTGCAGAACGCGGTGGGGATGCAGAGCACGTCATCCTTGATAAACGCGTAGCTGGAAGGATCCCAGGCGGTGTAGCCCCGGGCCTCGCAGGTGGCGCGCAGGCCGCCGTTGGGGAAGCTGGACGCGTCCGGCTCACCCCGCACCAGCTCCTTGCCGGAGAACTCCATGATGGCGGTGCCGTCCTTCTGGGGGCTGACAAAACCGTCATGCTTCTCGCTGGTGATGCCGGTCAGCGGCTGGAACCAGTGGGTGTAGTGGGTGGCGCCCTGCTCGATGGCCCAGCGCTTCATCACGCTGGCCACCACGTTGGCCAGTTCCAGATCCAGCGGCTGGCCGTTCTGCAAGGTGGCCTTCAGACTTTTATAGGTGGCGCTGGGCAGCAGCTCTTTCATAACGTGTTCGTTGAACACCTTGCTGCCGTAGGCCTCCATCACATTCGCTGCCATATACGATACCCCTCCGTTCTCACACTCGATGCCGCACCCCGCGGCATTACCTTTCTATGATAGGGCATTTGCACCCGCCGGTCAAGATTTTTTACACCACCTGGAACAGGAAGAATTTCAGATATTCGGTTTCCTCCACGCCCCACAGCACCGGATGATCCGCCGCCTGCTGGCGCACCTCGATCTGGCGAAGCTGCCGCCCGGCATCCGCCGCGGCGCTGTGCAGCATCTTGCGGAACATGGCCTCGGTGGCAAAATGGCTGCAGCTGGCGGTGGCCAGATAGCCGCCCCGGGGTAGCAGCTTCATGGCCCGGTAGTTGATCTCCTTGTAGCCGCGCATGGCGTTCTGGGCGGTCTTGCGGGCCTTGGTAAAGGCGGGCGGGTCCAGAATGATAAAGTCGTAGCCGCTGCCCTCTTTCTCCAGCCGGGGCAGCAGATCAAACACGTCGCAGCAGACAAAATCCATCCGGTCGTCAAGGCCGTTGGCCACCGCATTGGCCCGGGCCATCTCCACGGCGGTCTCGCTCACATCCACGGCGGTCACGTGGGCCGCGCCGCCCATGGCCGCGTTCAGCGCAAAGCTGCCGGTGTGGGTGAAGCAGTCCAGCACCCGGCGCCCCCGGGCCAGCCGGGCCACCGCCTGCCGGTTGTACTTCTGATCCAGGAAGAACCCGGTCTTTTGCCCGTTTTCAAAGTCCACCGTGTACCGCACGCCGTTTTCGGTGATGGCCACCTGGGTAGCGCCGCCGTCCGTGCCGAACCAGCCCTTGAACAGGGGCAGGCCCTCCTTTTCCCGCAGGGCTGCGTCCTCCCGCTCGTATACACCGCGGATCTCCTGCCCATCGGCCCGCAGCACATCCGCCAGCAGGGGCAGCAGCATGCCCTTGATCCGCTCGATGCCCACCGACAGGATCTGCACCACCAGCACATCCCCGAACCGGTCGGCGGTCAGGCCGGGGAACTGGTCGGCCTCGCCAAAGATCACCCGGCAGCAGTGCCAGTGTTCCGGTTCGATCACCGCCTTGCGGTAGGCCCAGGCGTACTCGATCCGCCGCCGCCAGAACGCTTCGTCAAATTTGTCGTTGGCGTTGCGGCTCACCAGCCGGATGCGGATCTTGCTGTGCTGGCTCAAAAACCCGGTGCCCAGGTACCGGCCCTTGGCGCTGAGCACGTCCACCAGGCTGCCGTTTTCCGGCGCCGTGTCGGGGGCGGCGGTGATCTCGTCTTCGTATACCCAGGGATGCCCGCCCACCAGGGCGGCCTCCGCCTTGGGGGTCACGGTGTAACAGGGCCAGGGGCGTGTGGTTTTCATGTCGGTTCCTCCCGCTTGTATCTTCTCCTAACCAGTATACCCGCCCCGGAGCCGCAGGGCAAGTGATTTTTCGGTTGCGGGGCCCTTGCCGCCGGGGGTATAATAGGAAAAGAGAAAGGGGCGATGAAGGTTTGGAGATTGAACGGAAATGGCTGGTGACCGGCTGGCCCCAGGGCCTGCCCCGGACGGCCCGCTTTACCATGCGGCAGGGCTATATCACGGTGCGGCCCACCGTGCGCATCCGCAGCGAGCAGCCGGACGGCCAGCCCGCGGCCTATGTGCTGTGTTTCAAAAGCGCGGGCGGGCTGTCCCGCCAGGAGATCGAAACCCGGGTGGACGAGGAGACCTTCCGCAAGCTGGAGGCGTTCATCGGCCGCCCGCTGATTGAAAAGGAGCAGCGCCGGTACGCCCTGCCCGGCGGGCTGGTTCTGGAGGCCAACCGGGTGGACGCGGGCCAGCCGGGGGAGTTCTGGTACGCGGAGGTGGAGTTCGACACCGAGGCCCAGGCCCTGGCCTGGCAACCGCCCCAGGCGCTGGCGGCCTACCTGGCCAACGAGGTGACCGGCCAGCCCGGCCAGAGCATGGGGGCCTACTGGGAGGCTACCCGGGGAGGTATGTGAGATGGGTATGACGATACTGAGCATTGTCTGTACCCTGGCCGCCTGGCTGCTGGGCACGGCGCTGGAGATGAGCGACGGGTGGAATATCCCGGGGTTCGGCGTGGTGCTGGCGGTAGCGGTGATGGGCGGTTTTATTATGGCGCAGTTGACAAAAAGGCGGTGAATGGGAAATGAACGAACAGGAACTGGCCCTGGTGCGGCGGCAGAGCCGCCGGGCCATGGAAGAACTGCTGGCGGCGGCGGACACAGCGCCCGGCGATATTGTGGTGGTGGGCTGTTCCTCCAGCGAGATTCTGGGGGAACACATCGGCCACGGTTCCAGCTTTGAAACGGCTAAAGCGGTGCTGGAAGGGCTGCTGCCGCCTTTGCGGGAAAAGGGGCTGTATCTGGCGGCCCAGTGTTGCGAGCATCTGAACCGCAGCCTGATTGTGGAGCGGGCGGCGGTGACCCGGTGGGAACAGATCGTGAGCGTGGTGCCGCAGCCCAAGGCGGGAGGCAGTTTTGCCACCGCGGCCTGGCAGGCCTTTGAGGCGCCTTGCGCGGTCTGCGAGGTGAGCGCCGCCGCCGGGCTGGATATCGGGGATACCTTTATCGGGATGCATCTGCGGCGGGTGGCGGTGCCGGTGCGGCTGAGCCTTTGTGCCATCGGCAGCGCCCATCTGACCGCGGCCCGCACCCGTCCGCCCTACGTGGGCGGGGCCCGGGCGGTCTACACCGCGGACATCCACAGCCAGCAGGGGGAAGGGGGCGTGCAGCCGTGACGGAACAGGAAACATTGCGGGCGAATGTGGAGAGCATCCGCGCCCGCATGGCCGACGCGGCCCGGGCCGCCGGGCGCAGGCCGGACGAGGTGCTGCTCTGCGCGGCCAGCAAGACCCGCACGGCGGAAACGGTGCGGCTGGCGGCGCCCCTGCCCATTGATCTGTTTGGCGAGAACCGGGTGCAGGAGCTGGTGGAGAAGCAGGCGGCAAACGCCTATGCACCGAAACCGGCCCATTTTATCGGACATTTACAGACCAACAAGGTCAAGCAGGTGGTGGGCTGCGATCTGATCCAGTCGGTGGACAGCGAGCATCTGCTCAGCAAGATTGCCGCCGAGGCCCAGCGCCGGGGGCTGGTGCAGCCGATTCTGCTGGAGGTGAATATCGGCGGGGAGGGGAGCAAGAGCGGGATCGAGCCCGGGGCGCTGTGGGCGCTGCTGGAGGCGGCCGCGGCGCAGCCTTCGGTACAGGTGCAGGGGCTGATGACCATTCCGCCGGTGGAGGAACAGCCGGGGGAGGCGCGGCGGTGGTTTGCCGCCATGCGCCGCCTGTTTGACGAGGCCGCCGACCGCTGGAAAGGGGACAGCCGGGTGCGGATGGAGATGCTTTCCATGGGGATGAGCGGCGATTTTGAACAGGCCATCGCCGAGGGCGCAACCCTCGTGCGGGTAGGCACCGCTATCTTCGGGCCGCGGGCGTATAAAGTATAGCCAATATGGGGGGAACAACGTTCCCCCCATACCCCCTGAAATCATGGCCGAATACCTTCGGCCATAGGGGATTTATATAGAAATAAGGCTCACGCAAACCAATATGGTTTTGCGTGAGCCTTTGTTATTTTTCTTTCCCCAGGGCCGGAGTATTCCGGCCCTTATTTCCGGGGTCTGGGGGGACGTTGTCCCCCCAGATCGGCTCAAATCACTGCGTTCAGCCCAAACGCCAGGGCCATGCAGACGGGCTGGTGCAGCAGGTAGAGCAGCAGGCTTTTGCGGCCGATGGCGGTAAAGGCGGGGATATGCCGCTGCAGCAGCTTCCCGGCGGTCAGGCGCGGGGCGGCCAGCCTCCAGCCGAACCATCCGCACCAGAGCAGGAACAGCCAGGGCAGCAGCGGAAAATAATCGCTGGAAACAAACCCTGCCGGCGGGAATCCCAGCAGCGCCCCCGGATACCACCGGTACAGCCCTGCCGGCATCTGTGCCAGAACCAGCGGGCCAACGGTGATCAGCCCCGCGCTGGTACGCCGCAGCAGCACAAACAGCACCAGGCTGCCCGCCAGGCCCGCCCAGGCCGGAATACGCCCCAGCACCCCGCGCAGCGCCCCGGTCAGGGCAATGGCCGCGCCGAGAAAACTCAGGATACCGAAATGCACCGCCTGCCCCGGCATTACCAGCACCGTCACCAGGGTGATCACGCAGCCCCAGCCGAACAGCATCCCGCCCCGGCGCACCGGATGCCGGTCAAAATGCAGGCAGATCCCCGCCAGCAGGATAAAGGTGCCGCAGATCAGTCGTTCCCATACCCGCACCCCGGTCAGCCAAGGCCAGCCGGGCGCGTGGCCCAGCACCACGTACCAGTCATAGAGAAAATGATACAGGATCATGTTCACCACCGTCACGCCCCGGACTGTGTCCAGCAGAACGTAGCGGGGCGGCTTTGCCGTGCGTTGTTCCATGGCGGCTGCCTCCTTTTTACCATGCAAAAACCGGGGCCGCCCGCGCGGGCGGCCCCGGTGTGGTTTGCAGGGATTAACCGTTGTTCTTTTTGCCCTTCAGCTGCTTCATGCGCAGGTCGTGGTTCAGGATCCGCTTGCGGATACGCAGGCTCTCCGGGGTGACCTCCAGCAGCTCGTCCGGCGCCAGGAACTCCAGGCAGCCTTCCAGGCTGAACTTGCTCACCGGCACCAGACGCAGCGCGTCGTCCGAACCGGAAGCGCGGGTGTTGGTCAGGTGCTTGGTCTTGCACACGTTCACGCTGATGTCCTCGCCGGTGGGGGTGTAGCCGATGACCATGCCCTCGTACACCTTCTCGCCGGGGGTCACGATCAGGGTACCGCGGCCCTGGGCGTTGAACAGACCGTAGGTCACGGCCTCGCCGGTTTCGTGGCTGATCAGGCTGCCGGTGTTGCGGCAGGTGATGTCGCCCTGCCACTCCTCGTAGCCGTCAAAGATGGTGTTCAGGATACCTTCGCCGTGGGTATCGGTCAGGAACTGGCTGCGGTAACCGAACAGGCCGCGGCTGGGCATACGGAACTCCAGACGCACACGGCTGCCGATCGGCTCCATCTGCTGCAGGATACCCTTGCGGGCGCCCAGCGCGGTCATCACAGCGCCCTGGTACTCGGTGGGGGTGTCGATCACAACCCGCTCCATGGGCTCCATGGTCTTGCCGTCCTCCACATGGGTCAGAACCTTCGGGGGGCTCACCTGCAGCTCATAGCCTTCGCGGCGCATGGTCTCGATCAGGATGGACAGGTGCATCTCACCGCGGCCCATCACACGGAAGGAATCGCTGGTAGCGGAATCCTCCACCCGCAGCGCCACGTCCTTCAGCAGCTCTTTGTGCAGCCGGTCGCGGATCTGGCGGCTGGTCACGTACTTGCCTTCCCGGCCCGCAAAGGGGCTGTCGTTGACCGCAAAGGTCATCTCCACGGTGGGATCGTTGATCTTCACAAAGGGCAGCGGCTCCACGCTGGAGGGATCGCACAGGGTATTGCCGATGGTCACATCGGTGATACCGCTGAACGCCACGATGTCGCCGGCCTCGGCGATATCAATGGGCTCACGGCCGTTGGCCTTGAAGTCGTACAGCTTGGTGATGCGGCCCTTGAAGCTCACATCCTGGTCATGCCAGTCGCACACCTGCACGTCCTGGCCCACCTTGAGCCGGCCGTTCTGGATGCGGCCGATGCCGATACGGCCCACAAAATCGTTGTAGTCCACGCTGGAGCACAGCATGGAGAAGGGCGCGTCCGGATCGCCTTCCGGGCACTTGACGTACTCCAGAATGGTGTCGAACAGGGGTTTCAGGTCGGTGCCGGGGGCGTCCGGGCTGTAGCTGGCGGTGCCGGCACGGCCGGAGCAGAACACCATCGGGCTGTCCAGCTGTTCGTCGGTGGCGCCCAGATCCATCAGAAGCAGCAGCACCTCGTCGATAACTTCCTTGATGCGGGCGTCCGGCCGGTCGATCTTGTTCACGGCGATCACCAGGCTCAGGTTCTGCTGCAGGGCTTTCTGCAGCACAAAACGGGTCTGGGGCATGCAGCCTTCCGCCGCGTCCACCAGCAGCAGTACGCCGTTTACCATCTTCAGCACGCGCTCCACCTCGCCGCCGAAATCGGCGTGGCCCGGGGTGTCCACGATGTTGATCTTCACGCCGTTGTACACGGTGGAGCAGTTCTTGGCCAGAATGGTGATGCCGCGCTCCCGCTCGATGTCGCCGGAGTCCATCACGCGCTCGGCCACCTGCTGATTCTCACGGAAAGCGCCGCTCTGCTTGAGCATCTGGTCCACCAGGGTGGTCTTGCCGTGGTCAACGTGGGCGATGATCGCAATATTGCGCAGGTCTTTGCGTTCCATTCCTGTATATCCTTCCTCTATACTTTAATTTATACATAGCTTACCATCGTAACGTTCTAATACTACGGCACCGTCCGGCCTTTGTCAAGAAATCAGGAAAAACTTTTCGCGGCGCGCCAAAATCCATCCCGGCCGCCCCCGCTTTTTTGTGAAAACCCGCCCCGCGTTTTTGGGCCAAAGCTGCCGGTTTGCCGCAGTTTCGGGCGGTTCTGCGCTCTGCGGCAAAAACCGCCGCACGCCCCCTAGTATACTTATGCGGCAAGGCGGCGGATCATGCCGCCCGAAGCGTACAGCGGGGAGGAGATTACAGATATGCAAACGATCGGCGGAATGGTGCGGATCCAGCTGCGGCGGGCCGTGCCGGTGCTCTGGCGGCTGGCGGCGGCGCCGGGCGGTTTTGTGCTGGCGGGGGCCAGCGTGTTCGGGGCGGTGCATCCGCTGGGCCTGGCGCTGGTACTGGGGGCCCGGGGCAGCACGGCCCTGCTGGCGGGCGCGGGGGCGGCGCTGGGCTGCGTGTTCCTGCTGCCCGCCGCCGACGCGGCCCGCTATCTGGGCGCGCTGGCGGCGGCCGTGGCCGGGCGGCTGATGGTGCGCCGCCCCTCAGCCTTCTGGCCCGCCGCGGCGGCGGGCTGCGGCACCCTGCTGCTGATCCAGACCCTGCTGGCGGCGGGCGGGGCAGGCGGTGCGGCCGACTGGGCCGCCGCCGTGGGGGACTGCGTGCTGGCCACAGCGTTCGGCTGGGCCATGCGTCGGGGCGCGGCCTCCGACCCGTCCAGTCTGCTGCCCTGGGCGGCGGCGGGGCTGATCGGGCTGGATCAGTTTTCCTCCGGGCTGTTCCAGCCGGCGGTGCTGGCGTTCTGTCTGCTGGGCCTGATCCCGGCCAGCCGGGGCCGGGTACGGGATACGGCGGTGCTCTGCGTGGTGGGCGGCGCGGCCCTGGGCGCGGCGGGCAGCCCGCTGGCCTTCGGACTGATGGGCCCGGCGGCGGGGTGCCTGGCCGCAGCGGTGTTCGCCCCGGGGGAAACCGCGGGCTGCGCGGCGCTGTTCTTTGCCGGGGCCCTTACCGGGGTGCTGGCGGCCCCCACCCTGGGGCAGGCGGCCCAGCTTACCGCCTGTGCGGGCATTGCCTGCGTGGGGTTCTTTCTGCTGCCCCGGCGATTGCGGGAGGCCTTTCCCGGTACGGCGGCCCCGGCGGCGGTGGAGGGCAATCGTCCGGTGCTGGCCGGGGCCGGGGCCCGGCTGGTGCGGGTGGCGGATACGCTGGAAGAGGTGGCCGACATCGTGAACCAGGTCTGCGAGAAGCTGCCCAAAAAAGGGGAGAGCTACAACTGGGTGGTGGATCACGTGGCGGAGGAACTCTGCCGCAGCTGCGCCAACCGGGAGGTGTGCTGGGTGGCGGGATACAGTACCACCATGGACGGGTTCTACCAGCTGAAACCGGTGCTGGAGCGGCAGGGCCGGGCGACGGTGGAACAGCTGCCCGGGCAGTTCTGCCGGTGCGTGCATCCGGTGGAGCTGTGCGGCGCCACCAGCCGGGCCTATGCCCTCTACCGCAGCCGCCGGGAGGCCCGGGTGCAGGCGGGGGCGATGCGGGCGGCCCTCACCGAGCAGTACGGCGCCATGGCCGACGCGCTGGCCCGGATCGCGGACGAGCTGAACCAGGGGCTTTCCACCGACGAGGGAAAAAGCCAGCGGGTGGCAGGCTGGTTTGCCTCCTGGGGTCTGGAGCCGCTGGAATGCGCGGTGCAGCTGGATCTGGCGGGCCGGATGCAGGTAACGGTCACCGTCTCCCGCACCGCCTTTACCGCCGCCGAGCAGCGGGAGATCACCGCCGAGACCGGCCACATCTGCCGCCGGGCACTCAGCGCGCCGGAGATCGTGCACCGGCGTACCCTCACCACCCTGACGCTGCGGGAACAGCCGGTCTACGCGCCCCGGTTCGCACTGGCGGGCCGGGCCGCCAGGGACGGGGTCAGCGGAGACGCGGCGGATCAGTTCTGCGATGCCTTCGGCTGTGCGCATATGCTGCTCTGTGACGGAATGGGCACCGGCCGTCCGGCGGCGGTGGACGGCAATCTGGCCGCCCGGCTCACCGGTCAGCTGGTGCGGGCGGGCTTTGGGGGCGAAGCTGCCGCCCGGCTGGTGAACGTAGCCCTTTCCCTCAAAAGCGAGGAGGAGAGCGGCGCCACGCTGGATCTGCTCACGGTGGATCTGTACACCGGCAAGGGCACGATCTTCAAGGCGGGGGCCGCGCCGGGCTTTGTGGTGCGGCAGGGCAAGGCCGGGGTGCTGGACGGCCCCAGCCTGCCGGTGGGCATTCTGGACAAGGTGGTCAGCCGCCGCCAGCCGGTGACCCTGACCGAGGGGGATCTGGCGGTGCTGCTCAGCGACGGGGCCCTGGCCGACGGCCCTGCCTGGGTGACCCAGCAGCTGGAACTGTGTGCCGCGGTGGGCAACACCCCCCAGGAGACAGCGGACATCCTGGCCGAGATGGCCGCCGCCCGCCAGCGACCCGGTGTACCGCCCGATGACATAACGGTCGTGGTCATGCAGCTGGAGAAAGCAGTGTGAAACGGGCTGTGCGTTCTGGGCCGCTCCCGGATGGTCAGGCATGCAGGATAAATGCCCTGTGGGCACCCCCGGCGCTGCCGGGGCCCCTGCACGTCTGCCCATCCGTCCGCTGCGTAAGCGGACATCTGCGGATGCGGCAGCCTTTAAGAAAGGCCGCCTTATCTCGCAGCTGTTGCCGCCTGATGACATAACGGTCGTGGTCATGCAGCTGGAGAAAGCAGTGTGAAACGGGCTGTGCGTTCTGGGCCGCTCCCGGATGGTCAGGCATGCAGGATAAATGCCCTGTGGGCACCCCCGGCGCTGCCGGGGCCCCTGCACGTCTGCCCATCCGTCCGCTGCGTAAGCGGACATCTGCGGATGCGGCAGCCTTTAAGAAAGGCCGCCTTATCTCGCAGCTGTTGCCGCCCGATGATATAACGGTGGTGGTCATGCAGCTGGAGAAAGCGGTATAAACAACAGAAAACCCCGCCGTACCGATCCCGGTACGGCGGGGTTGGTTTCGTTTACGGACGAGCGGCTCAGGCCTTGCCTACGCTGCCGAACAGCTCCATCTTCTCCAGCACGGTGGCCTTGATGGCCTCGGCGCCGGGAGCCAGCAGCTTGCGGGGGTCAAAGCCCTTGCCCTGCAGATCCTTGCCGGCCTCGATGTAGGCGCGGGTGGCGGCGGCAAAGCTCAGCTGGCACTCGGTGTTCACGTTGATCTTGCTCACACCCAGGCTGATGGCCTTCTTGATCATATCCTCGGGGATGCCGGTGCCGCCGTGCAGCACCAGGGGGATACCGTCGGTGGCCTTGTGGATGGCGTCCAGAGCCTCAAAGTCCAGGCCCTTCCAGTTGGCGGGATACTTGCCGTGGATGTTGCCGATACCGGCAGCCAGGAAGTCGATGCCCAGATCGGAGATCTTCTTGCACTCGGCGGGATCGGCCACTTCGCCGGCGCCCACAACGCCGTCTTCCTCACCGCCGATGCTGCCCACCTCGGCTTCAATAGAGATGCCCTTGGAATGGGCCAGCTCCACCAGCTCGGTGGTCTTGGCGATGTTCTCCTCGATGGGGTAGTGGCTGCCGTCGAACATGATGCTGCTGAAACCAGCTTCAATGCAGGCCTTGGCGCCTTCGTAGCTGCCGTGATCCAGGTGCAGGGCCACCGGTACGGTGATGCCCAGGCTCTCCACCATGGCGCTGACCATGGCGGCCACGGTCTTGTAGCCGGTCATATACTTGCCGGCGCCCTCGGACACGCCCAGAATCACCGGGCTGTTTGCCTCCTGTGCGGCCAGCAGAATGGACTTGGTCCACTCCAGGTTGTTGATGTTGAACTGACCCACGGCATAATGACCGTCACGGGCCTTCTTGAGCATTTCGGTTGCGCTAACCAGCATCGTTGCACTCCTCCTGATCATTGATCGGTATACCCGCTTTGCGCGGGCCCGTCCTTCTCTGTCTACCAGTATAGCCCAAATCCGGCGCAAAATCAATCGGCATTTTCGCGGCTTTATGCCTTGATCTGCGCGACAGAGCCGGGCAACGCGTTTTCAACGCACAGTTATGTTGAAACCTTGTCCGGGAAATTGTTGAAAACTCGGTTGAAACGGTGGAGAACGAAAAACTTAAACCGATGAAATGGCCACTTTTACACATTTTCCACCGGGTTTTCAACATGTGGAAAACAGATGTGCCCGATTACCTGTTGTATAACCGGCTTTACAAAACGGGAAAATGTATCCCGGCCTGCAACCCTGGCAAAAAAGGTAGAAAAAGCGCCGTAGGAATGGTATACTGAAAGAGAATCGTCCCCGCGCGTATATGGGCGCGTATTCGACAGGGGACACGGGAGGATACGATGAGCGAACAGCAAAAGCATACCGGCGGCGCGGCGGAAAAGGATGCGGGCCTGGTTTACGGCAAAAATCCGGTCACCGAGCTGCTGAAAAGCGGCGCGGGGGTGGACACCGTCCTGCTGGCCGACGGGCTGGCCCCCCAGGTGGCTTCCTACTATACGGCGATGGCCAAGCAGGCGGGCGCGGTGGTCAAGCGGGTGCATCCCGCCAAGCTGCGCAGCCTGTGCGGCACCGAAAGCCACCAGGGGGTGGCGGCCTTTGCCAGCATGATCCGGTACGCCACCCTGGACGAGGTGCTGGCCTCGGCGGCCGAAAAAGGGGAGGATCCGCTGCTGGTACTGGCGGACGGGATCGAAGACCCCCACAACCTGGGGGCGGTGATCCGCACGGCGCTGCTGTGCGGGGCCCACGGGGTGGTGATCCCCAAGCGGGGCGGCGCCCAGCTGACCCCCACCGTGATCAAGAGCAGCGCCGGGGCGGCTACCCGCCTGCCGGTGGCCCGGGTGGCCAACATCGGGGAGACGATCCGCCGCCTGAAAGAACAGAATGTTTTTGTCTACTGTGCCGACCTGGACGGCCAGCCCCCCCACAAGACCAACCTGACCGGCCCGCTGGCGCTGGTGATGGGGGCCGAGGGCGCGGGGGTCAGTCCGCTGGTGCGCCGCCTGTGTGACGGGGCGGTACGGCTGGATATGGCAGCCCGCGGCACCGGGGTGGACAGCTTCAATGTGTCGGTAGCGGCCGGCATCATTCTGTATGAGATCATGCGCCAGCGTCAAAACTGATACCGGCGTGCAGAGAGGAGGAACCGATCATGGCCCATGAACGATCCAATGATCCGGTAGAACAGATCCTGGAAGGGCTGGGGGTAGACAGCGTATCCGGCACCGGGGCCAGCGACGCCGCAGTGGACGATATCCTGGCCGGTCTGGGCCTTCAGAGCGACCCGGTGCCGCCCGCCCGGCCGGCGGCCCAGCCGAAGCCCGCAGCCCAGCCCCGTGCGGCGGAGAAGCCCGCTCCGGCCCGTCAGCCGGCGGCAAAACCGGCGGCCCAGCCCAAGACAGCCCCGCAGCCGAAACCGGTGCAGGCCAAGCCGGTCAGTGCGCCCAAGGCACAGCCGCGTCCGGCAGAGAAGCCTGCACCGGCCCGTCAGGACCCGGCGCAGGAAGCCACCGGCGAGATCCGGCTGGGGGATATGTTCGGCGCGGCCCAGCCCCGTGCGGCGGAAAAGCCCGCCCGCCCGGCAGAGGATACCACCCCCACCCGGGAAGCGGCAAAACCGGCGGGCAAACCCTCTCTGGAGGACAGCCTGACCCTGGACGATGAGTTTACCCGCTTTTTCACCGAGAGCGTGGCGGTGGTGCCCGACGAACAGGAGGAAACCGAACGGGTAAGCCTGTGGCAGCGGCTGCGCAAGGGCTGCGCCGCCAAACACGACTCCAGCGGCGACACCGTTATGCTGCCGTCCCGGGAGGAGGCCATGGAGGCCACCGGCGAGATCAACCTGCGGGGCGCGGTGGGCGAGATCAAACTGAAGGTAGCGCCCCAGCGGGTGGAGGCATACTCTGAAGAAGAGGATGCCACCCGCCCCATCGAACTGGACCGGGATGACCGGGAGCCGGATGACCATGCCGGCGGACGGCCCCGGCTGTTCGGCAGCCGGGAACCGGAGGACGTGGACGAAGAGCCGGTGCAGAACACCGAGTATGAAACCCTGGAGGATGGCCCCGCCGTTCAGACCAAGCTGGAAAGCGCCGGGGCGAACCTGTCGCTGCGGGTGGCCCTCACCGGCGTGCTGGGGGCGGCGCTGCTGTATCTGGGGATGTCGGCCAGCCTGACCGGGGTTCCGGCCCCGGCGCCCATCGACCCGGCTCTGGCGCCGGGGGCATTCCTGGCGGTGAACCTGATTTTGCTGCTGGCGGCACTTCTGGTGAATTTCCCAACCCTGGCCAGCGGTCTGACCGGATTGGTCAAAAACCCGAACCCGGATACCCTGGCCACCTTTGCGGGGCTGGGCGCGCTGGTACAGCTGGCCGCCTGCCTGATCGCCGGCAAGGCCTGGGACCCCTCCGGCGTGACCCTGTTCACGGGGCCCGCGGTGCTGCTGCTGGCCTTTAACGCGGCGGGCCGCCGGATGATGAACGGCGTGATCAGCCGCAACTTCCAGGCGGTTACCTCCGGGCTGGACCGGGAGGCCGCCTACCTGGTGCACAACCGGGAACTGACCGCCCGGCTGGCCGCCGGTACCGGCGAGCCGGACCCGGCGCTTCTGATCAGCCGCCCCACCGAACTGATGCGGGGCTTCATGCGGCAGAGCTTTTCCGCCCGGCCCGGCGACGCGCTGGCCCGAAAACTGGCCTGGGGCCAGCTGGCGGCGGGCGTTGTGGCCCTGATCGGCGGCGCGGTGATCGGCAAATCCGCCCTGGCGGCGGTGTCCTCCCTGGCGGGTACCCTCTGCCTGGCGGCCCCGGTCTGCGCCACCCTGGTCAGCGCGGTGCCCAGCCTGATGCTGCAGAAAAGTGCATCCCGCGTGGGGGCGGTGGTGCCCGGCTGGAGCGCCCAGGAAGAACTGGGCAGCGCCAACATGATCCTGGTGGGGGCGCGGGATCTGTTCCCCGCCGGATGCGTGCGGCTGCACGGCATCAAGACCTTTGAAAAAGAGCGCATCGACCTGGCCATCCTGTATGCCGCCTCGGTGCTGGTCAAGGGCTGCGACACCCTGCGGGATGTGTTCCTGGCCATCATTCAGAACAAGACCGAGATGCTGTTCCCGGTGGAGAACCTGACCAACGAACCCGGCCTGGGCTTCACCGGCTGGGTGCAGAACAACCGGGTGCTGGTGGGCAACCGGGAACTGATGCGCAAGCATGGGGTGGACACCCCCTCCCGGGATTACGAAAGCCGCTACACCCGCGGCGGCCGGGAGCTGGTCTACCTGGCGGTGTCCGGGCGGCTGTTCGGCATGTTCCTGGTCAGCTACAAGGCGAATCCTTCCACCCGCCGGGTGCTGCACCGGCTGCACGGCCGGGGTATCTCGGTGCTGGTCAAGAGCGACGATTTCACCCTGAACAGCACCCTGGTCAGCCAGGTGTACAACCTGCCCGAGGGCTGCATCAAGGTGCTGGAGGCCTCCGACCTGGCGGCGCTGGCCCCGGCCACCGCCTACCAGCCCGCCTCCGACGGCTGCATGCTGCACATCGGCTCCTTTGCCTCCTTTGTGGGCGGCATGGACGCCGCCGCCGGCGCTGTGGCCGCCGAGCGCAGCGCCAATCTGGTGCAGGCGGTGTCG
Source organism: uncultured Gemmiger sp. (assembly GCA_944386225.1). Lineage (GTDB taxonomy): Bacteria > Bacillota > Clostridia > Oscillospirales > Ruminococcaceae > Gemmiger_A. Next base: position 32,957 of record CALXAH010000003.1, on the reverse strand, counting down.
GTGGGGATCGGCTGCCTGATGGCGGTGCTGCTGGCCTTTACCGGCGGTCTGGTAGGGCTGGCCCTGCCCGCCATGGTGCTGTATCACGCCGCCTGGGCCGCACTGACCCTGGCGCTGCCCCTGATCCGCAAATACTGAGCGGTTTTGCTTGACATTTTTGTAAGCGGTGTGTATACTAAGAGCATAAACGAGAATCGTTCTTATTAACGTATACGCGTAATAGCAGAAAGGAGTTATCCCCATGAAAGATCTGAAAGGCACCCGTACCGAAGCCAACCTGCAAACCGCCTTTGCCGGCGAGAGCATGGCCCGCAACAAGTACACCTACTACGCCAGCCGCGCCAAGAAGGACGGCTACAACCAGATCGCCGCGATCTTTGAGGAGACCGCCGGCAACGAGAAGGAGCATGCCAAGCTGTGGTTCAAGCTGCTGCACGGCGGCGCGGTGCCCGACACCCTGACCAACCTGGCGGACGCGGCGGCCGGTGAGAACTACGAGTGGACCGACATGTACTCCAAGATGGCCGAAGAAGCCCGCGAGGAGGGCTTTGACGAGATCGCCCGCCTGTTTGACGGCGTGGCCGCCATCGAGAAGGAGCACGAGGAGCGTTACCGCAAGCTGGCCGAGAACATCAACAACGGCCAGGTCTTTGCCCGCGAGACCCAGCAGGTGTGGATCTGCACCAACTGCGGCCATGTGCACATCGGTACCCACGCCCCCGAGGTGTGCCCGGTCTGCGCCCATCCCCAGGCTTACTTCGTGATCCGTCCCACCAACTATTGATTGATTGTTGCCTTATGGGCCCCGTCTGCAGCGGCAGACGGGGCTTTTTGCGGCAAAAACCTTGGACAGCCGGCAAAACTGTGCTATACTGATACACATTCCGGGGGTCATTACATCCCGGGCCGGAAAATCCGGCGGAAGGAGAGTACCTTTGTTCCTGCATGTTTTGGAGCATACGCTGGAGGATACGCTGCGGATGCTGCCGTTCCTCTATCTGGCGTATCTGTTTATTGAATATATCGAGCAGCGGCAGGGCCAGCGCATCGAGCAGGCCCTGGCCGGCGGCGGGCGCTGGGGTGTTATCCCGGGCGCGGTGCTGGGCTGCGTGCCCCAGTGCGGGTTTTCCGCCATGGCGGCCAATCTGTACGGCGGCCGGGTGATCACCCTGGGCACCTTGATGGCGGTGTTCCTGGCCACCAGTGACGAGGCGGTGCCGCTGCTGATGGCCATGCCGGAAAAATGGCCGGCGCTGGCCGGGCTGCTGGCGGTCAAGATCGTCTGGGCGCTGGCGGCGGGGCTTCTGCTGGATACGGTGCTGCGTCCGCTGCTGCCCGCCGGGCTGGTGGGCGGCTATACCGGCCACGCCGACGAGGTGGACTGCCACGAGGAACACGGCGAGCACAGCAATATTTTTCTGGCGGCGCTGCGGCATACCATCTCGATCTATCTGTATATCTTCCTGTTCAGCCTGCTGATCGGGCTGGCGGTGGAGGCGATCGGCGACGCGACCATCGCCGCGTTCCTGGCCAGCCTGGGCCCGCTGCAGCCGGCGGTGGCGGCGCTGTTCGGCATGATCCCCAACTGTGCCTCCAGCCTGCTGCTTACCCAGCTGTATCTGTCCGGTACGCTGCCCTTCAGCAGCGTGGCGGCGGGGCTGTGCAGCGGTGCGGGCATCGGCCTGCTGGTGTTGTGGGAGACCAACCCCAGCCGCAAGCAGAACCTGTTCATCACCCTGCTGCTGTGGGCGCTGGGCACCGTGGCGGGGCTGCTTCTGGCGCTGGCCGGGCTGTGAGTGATGACCAAACGCCACAAAATTTGTACAATCGCGCCTTTCGCAGGGGGCGGGCTGTTTTGGCCCGCCCCCTTGTGCTACAATGAGGGCAGATGATATGCGCGGGGCGCGGGGCCCCGGCTTGATGCAATAGGCGAAAGGATGTGCTTTACTTATGATTCTGCGCAACGGTTCTGTTTTTACTGATCTGGGCCGCTTCATCCCGGCCGACGTGGAGCTGGCGGGCGACCGGATTGTCCGGGTGGCGCCCGCCAATACCCTGGAAGGGGACGAGGTGCTGGACTGCACCGGCAAGTACGTGACCCCCGGTTTTGTGGATATCCATATGCACGGCGCGTTCGGCAGCGACTTCTGCGACGGCACCCCCGAGGACATCTGCACCATCAGCCGCTACGAGGGCAGCGTGGGCGTGACCACCTTCATGGGCACCACCATGGCCTTTGACGAGCCGATCCTGACCGGCATCTTTGAGGCGGCCAACACCCGTTTCAACAAGGACGGCGAAGGCGCCGTGCTGCGGGGCGTCAACATGGAAGGCCCCTTCTTCAACAAGTCCAAAAAGGGCGCGCAGGCCGAGAAATATATCGTGGACCCGGATTTCGACATGTTCAAGCGGCTGTATGATCTGACCGGCGGCAACATCCGCCTGGTGGACGTGGCCCCCGAGCTGCCCGGTGCGGTGGAGTTTATCCGCAAGGCCAGCCAGCTGTGCACCGTGTCCATCGCCCACACCAGCGCCACCTACGACGAGGCCAAGGAGGCGTTTGCCAACGGCGCCAGCCATACCACCCACCTGTTCAACGCCATGCCCGCCTTTACCCATCGGGCGCCCGGCGTGGTGGGCGCGGCGAGCGATTACGCCGCCCATGTGGAGATGATCAGCGACGGTATCCACCTGCATCCGGCGGTGGTGCGTGCGGTCTTTGCCCTGTTCGGCGCCGACCGCGTCTGCCTGATCAGCGACAGCATGCGGGCGGCCGGTATGCCCAACGGCGAGTACAGCCTGGGCGGCCAGAAGGTCTTTATGACCGACGGCAAGGCCACCCTGGAGGACGGCACCATCGCGGGCAGCGCCACCTGCCTGCCCGAGTGCTTCCGCCGCGCCGTAAGCTTCGGCGTACCGGTGGAGACCGCTCTGAAGGCCGCCACCATCAACCCGGCCAAGGCCGTGGGCCTGTTTGACGAGGTGGGCAGCGTCACCGCCGGCAAGCGCGCCGACGTGCTGGTCATGGACAAAGGCACCCTGCAGCCGGAGGTTATCTTCATCGGCGGCAAGCGCCAGTAAGCGAGATACAAACGCCAAAGGGGCGCGTTCCGACAGGAACGCGCCCCTTTTTGCCAGATATGGGGGGAACAGCGTTCCCCCCATGTCCCCGGAATAGCCTGGCCTGCGGGGATTTTATTCATGCAGCTGCCGTTCCTGGCGCACGGCTTTCAGCTGGCGGTTGAGCCGGGTCAGGCCGTGCACCACCGCGATGGGGATGGACAGATAGATCACCGGATAGACGGCCATGAAGGATTCGCTGCTGCAAATAGCCAGCAGCAGGCTGACCAGCCAGCCCACCAGCGCCAGAGCCAGCGCAAACAGCATCTGGCTGCGGGCCCGCAGCAGCAGGTGTTCCTTGCCGGCCAGGTCGGAATACAGCTCAAATTCGCCCTGGTCGGCCCGGCGGCGCAGATAGATCCAGCCGTTTACGCCACCCACCCATTCCGCGCCGAAGTCGTGCAGCATGGCCAGATATTCCTGCCCTTCCGGGCTGCTCATCTTGAAGGACGGACGATCCAGCCGGATGATCCAGGCGCCCGGCTCGCAGCGGCTGAAATGGTGCACAAAGCCGTTGGTGCGCTCCAGTGCCCAGCCTTCTGCGGCCATCTTGTTCATCCAGTCCACTTCCTCCTGGTACTGCCAGGCCGTATAGGATCTGAAACAGGTTTTGGTTTCCTTGCCGGTCATTCCGTCCACCTCCCGATGATGGTTTCTCCGTTGTGTGTCAGTTCCTGCAGCCGGGCCAGTTCCGCCCGGGCTGCCGCCCGCCCGGCGGGGGTGATGCGGTAGCTTTTGCGCCGCCCCTCGCCGCCTGCCGGCTCGATCCAGCCTTTCTCCTGCAGGGTGGTCAGCGCCCCGTACAGGGTGCCCGCGGCCAGTTTGACCCGGCCATTGCTCAGTTCCTCTGCCCGCTGCATGATGCCGTACCCGTGCAGCGGCTGGCCCAGGGACAGCAGAATGTAAAACACCGCCTCGGTCAGCGCCGATGTCAATTCCGCCATGGTGCCGCCTCCTTTATCGCTTTCCGTTATATCGGCTTCCGATGTATATAGTATATCGGCTGCCGAGCGTTTTGTCAAGAATAGAGATAAAAAAACGGGCCGGATTTTTCCGGCCCGTCGTTTCAGGGGGCATGGGGGGAACGTTGTTCCCCCCCCATATTGGCTTAATTAACTTGCTTATTCAGATGTTATGCCGCGAGTACAGCACCAGCATATCCCCGGCGCACAGGCGGCTTTCGCCGTCGGGGATGATGTCGTGCCCCTCCCGCTGGATCAGCACCACCAGCGAATCCTTGCGCAGATCCGCCTCCCGCAGGGTTTTGCCCACCAGCGGGCTGTCCGGGTCGATCAGGATTTCGCTCAGCTCAATGCCGTCCTGCCCGGAATACTCCTTGGCGCCGATAATCAGCGCATCGCCCTCCTCCAGGCAGGTGTCGCCCTTGGGCACAATGGCCTTGCCCTGCCGCAGGATGGCCGCAATCAGGGTGCCGGGAAACACGGTGATATCCCGGATCGGCTTTCCCCGCCAGGGATGCTGCGCGTCCACGTCCACCCGGATGAAGCCTACGCTGGTCTCCTCCGAATAGTCGTTGAAGGTGCGCAGCACGTTGCCGTGCCGGTCGATCATACCGGCTTTCCGTGCCACCCGGGGCAGCAGGGTGCCCTGGAACAGGATACTCAGCAGCACCACGCAGAACACGATCTGGAAGATGCTCTCGTCCCCATAAGCGGGGGATACGGTGGCCACGATGGCAAACACGATGGAGGCCGCGCCCCGCAGCCCTGCCCAGGACACCACCAGCATCTGATTCAGCGGCGCGCGGAAGGGCCGCAGCAGCAGAAATACCGCCGCCGGGCGGGCAATCAGGGTCATGAACAGCGCGATGCCCACCGCGGGCAGCAGCGCCGCCGGCAGCCGGGAAGGGAACACCAGCAGACCCAGAAGAAAGAAGATCAGGATCTGCATCATGTTGTTGAACACGTCAAAAAAGGCAGCCAGATTCTTTTTCCGGGGAATATCCTGGTTGCCCAGCAGAATACCGGCCAGATAGGCGCTCAGGTATCCGTTGCCGCCCAACAGGGTGGGCAGGGCGTAGGCGATCAGGGACGCCGCAATCAGGAAGATGCCGTCCAGGCCGCCGGTCAGCGGCCAGCGGCGCAGCGCATATCCTGCCGCCCAGGCCACCGCTACCCCGATGGCCACCCCCCACACCACCTGTTCCAGCAGCATCACCGCCACCCGCCCGGCGCTGGCGGTGCCGCCCAGCACAGCCAGCAGGGTCACGGTAAGCATATAGGCGCAGGGGTCGTTGCTGCCGCTTTCGATCTCCAGCAGGGAAGCGGTGTTGTATTTCAGGTTCAGCCGCTGGCTGCGCAGCACCGAGAATACCGACGCCGCGTCGGTGGAGCCAAGCACCGCCCCCACCAGCAGGCCCTCCGCCAGGCCTATGCCCAGCACAAACCGGCAGAACAGCCCGGTCAGCCCGGCGGTGATCACCACCCCCAGGGTGCTCAGCAGCACCGACTGGCGGGCCACCGGTCTGGCGGCGCTCCACTTGGTGCCGAAGCCACCGTAAAACATAATAAAGATCAGCGCAGCGGAACACACCTGCTCGGCCAGGTGGTAGTTTTCAAAGTCGATTTTCAGCAGCCCGTCGGTGCCGAACAGCATACCCAGCGCGATAAAGAAAAACAGGGTGGGGATGCCCAGCCGGCCGGACAGCTTGCTGCCCAGGATACTGGCCAGCAGCACCACCGCGCAGAGAAGCAAAAGCAGATTCACAAAACCTTCCTCCTTTCCGGGCAAAACAACACGGCCCGCAGCCGGCACGCCGGGCGTAAAAAGCGGGGCGGGTCGTCTGCGGGTCGGCCTGATACAGCCTATGCGCGCCGGAACGGCGGAATGCCGCTCAGCGCAGTTCGATGGTGTAGGTAAAGCCGTACTCTTCTTTCAGAGCGTCCACCTGGGCCTGGCAATCTTCGATAAAGGTCGGGGTGTATACGCTCTTGCCCTGCTTTTTGTAGTCCTCCAGGATCTGGTTCAGCTTGGTCCAGGCTTCCTCGTTGCGCTTCTCGTCGCTGCCTTCGGGGAATGCAATCACAAATTCACGATGTTTGGGGATACGGGCTTTCATGGAATGTCCTCCTGTATTGTGTATGGTCAGGGCAGCCGGAACAGCTGCCGTGCGTTGGCGTCGGTCTGTGTGAGCAGTTCCGCCGGGGAAACGCCCCGCACTTCGGCGATAAAGGCCGCCGTGTGGGCGATCATGCCGGAATCGCACCGCTGGCCCCGCAGCGGTTCCGGGGCCATGTAGGGGCAGTCAGTCTCCAGCAGGATGCGGTCGGCGGGCAAAGCCTGCACCGCCTTTACCGCCCGCTTGGCCCCCTTGAAGGTCACCGCGCCGCCGAAACCGAAGTAGAATCCCTGTTCCGCCAGGGCCAGCGCGTCCTCGGCGCTGCCGGAATAGCAGTGCAGCACGCCCCGGGGCCGGTATCGGCGCAGCAGGGCATAGGTGGGTTCGTGGGCCTGCCGGTCATGCACGATCACCGGCTTGTCCAGCTCCAGCGCCAGGCGGATCTGGGCCTCAAACAGGTCCAGCTGTTCCTGGCGGGGAACCGGCCAGTGATGGTCCAGCCCGATTTCACCCACCGCCACCACCCGCTCGTCCTCAAACAGGGGACGCAGCGCGGCCAGTTCGGCCCGCCAGTCCCCGCCGAAACGAACGGTGGTGGAGGAATCTTCTTCGATCAGGCTTTCCGGATGGATACCCGCCGCCGCCCAGATCCAGGGGCGGCTGTGGGCCAGCGCCCGGCACCGCTCGCTGGTGTCCAGGTCGGTGCCGCAGTCGATGATGCCGGCCACGCCCCGGCCGGGCAGACCGTCCAGCAGCGCGTCCCGGTCCGGGTCGAACTGGCGGCTGCCGTAGTGGGCGTGGGTGTCAAAGATCGGGCCCATCAGTGGATGCCGCTGCCCGCGGGCACGTCGTCGGGGAAGAATACCACCGAAGCGCCGCCGTCGGCGGTGTCGGCTGCCATCACCATGCCCTCGCTGACGTACTTGCCCTTCATCATCGGGCGGGGGGCCAGGTTGGCCACGATGCCCACCTTGCGGCCGATCAGATCCTCCGGCTTGTACCACTTGGCGATGCCGGACAGGATGGTGCGCTCCCGCTCGCCGTCAAACAGGGTCATCTTGAGCAGCTTCTTGCTCTCGGGCAGGGTCTCGCAGGTCAGCACCTGGGCCACCCGCATCTCCACCTTGCAGAAATCGTCAAAGGCGATCTCCGGCTGATGCTCGATCGGCTCGGCCGGGGCGGCGGGCTGGGGCGCGGGGGCGGGTTCGGCCGCCTTGGCCGCGGCCTGGGCAGCCGCCTGACGGGCTTCCAGTTCGGCCAGCTCCTTGGCCACGTCGATACGCGGGAACAGCGCATCGCCCTTGTGCACGGTGTACTCGGCCTTGCCGCCGAAATGCAGATCGCCAAAGCGGCGGTCGGCCTCGGTCAGGCCCAGCTGTACCGCCATCTTGTCGGCGGTCTCAGGCAGGAAGGGGGCCAGCATCACGGTGGCGTAGCGCAACGCTTCGCACAGGTTGTACAGCACCATGGCCAGACGGGGCTTGTTCTCCTCGTTTTTGGCCAGCGCCCAGGGGGCGGTTTCGTCGATGTACTTGTTGGCGCGCTGGATGGCCTTGAAGATCTCCTGGGTGGCCTGGGGAATCAGCAGCTCGTCCATGGCCTTGGTCACGCGGTCGGGCATGGCGCTGACCGTGTCGATCAGATCCTGGTCAAATTCGCCGGCCTCCCGCACGGCAGGCACCGTGCCGCCGAAGTACTTCTCCACCATGGCCACGGTGCGGCTGAGCAGGTTGCCCAGGTCGTTGGCCAGGTCGGAGTTGATGCGGTTGATCAGGGCCTCGTTGCTGAAGATGCCGTCGTTGCCGAAGGGGATCTCCCGCAGCAGGAAGTAGCGGATGGCGTCCACGCTGTACCGGTCGGCCAGCACCACCGGGTCCACCACGTTGCCCTTGGATTTGCTCATCTTGCCGCCGTCCAGCAGCAGCCAGCCGTGGCCGAACACCCGCTTGGGCAGGGGCAGATCCAGCGCCATCAGCATGGCGGGCCACAGGATGGTGTGGAACCGCAGGATCTCCTTGCCTACCATGTGCAGGTCGGCGGGCCAGAACTTGTCGTAGTCGTTGTAGGCGTGATTGCCGAAGCCCAGGGCGCTGATGTAGTTGCTCAGCGCGTCCACCCACACGTACATGGTGTGCTTCTGATCAAAGGGAACCGGGATGCCCCAGGGCACCGTGGTACGGGACACGCAGGTGTCCTGCAGGCCCTGGTTGATGAAGCTGATCATCTCGTTCTTGCGGCTTTCCGGCTGAATGAACTGGGGATTCTCCTCGTACAGCTTCAGCAGACGGTCGGCGTACTTGCTGGTGCGGAAGAAGTAGGCTTCCTCCTCGGCCTCGTATACGTCGCGGCCGCAGTCGGGGCACTTGCCGTCCTTCAGCTGGCTGGTGGTCCAGAAGCTTTCGCAGGGCTTGCAGTAGTGGCCCTTGTACACGCCCTTGTAGATATCGCCCTGCTCGTACAGCTTGGTGAAGATCTTCTGGCAGCTCTCCATATGGTACTCGTCAGTGGTGCGGATAAACCGGTCGTAGCTGATGTTCAGCAGTTTCCACAGGTCCTTGACGCCTGCCACGATCTCGTCCACATAGGCCTTGGGGGTCACGCCCTTGTCGGCGGCCTTGTCCTGGATCTTCTGGCCGTGCTCGTCGGTGCCGGTCAGGAACATCACGTCGTAGCCCTGCATCCGCTTGTAGCGGGCCAGCGCGTCACAGGCTACGGTGGTGTAGCTGTGGCCGATGTGCAGCTTGTCGCTGGGGTAGTAGATGGGGGTTGTGATGTAGAATGTTTTTTTCTCGCTCATCTTGCTTCTGTCCTTTCTTAAACGGCGCCGCGAATGGAACGGCGCCGGAATAACAATCTCAGAAGGAAAACCCTTCGCTGGGCTTTCCACATACGGCCAGGGTTTCTTTGGCCAGCACTTCGGTGCTGTCCAGGAAGAAGGAATCCAGCCCCTCGTCCCGCTTGATCAGGGACAGTTCAGTGCAGCCCAGCACCGCCTGCTGACAGCCGGCGGCACGCAGCTCGTCGGCAATTTCCATAAAGCGGGTCATATCCGCCCGCTGGCCCTGCTTGATCTGGCAGTAGATGATCTCCATCAAAGCGGACTGCCGGGCCGGGGAGGGAACTGCCCACTGCAGCCCCTCTGCCTCGCAGACGGCCTGGTAGGTGCCGCTGGCCACCGTGCCGGTGGTGGCCAGAATACCCAGCTTGGTGCAGCCCATCTTTTTGGCCTGACGGGCGGTAAGCTGCACCATGTTCAGCACCGGCACCGGTAGGCTGCGGGAAAGCCGGTCGTAAAAATAATGGGCCGTGTTGCAGGGAATGGCCAGCAGCGTGGCGCCGTATTCCACCAGCATCCGGGCGTCCTGTTCCATCACCGCAAAGGGATCCTCGTGGCTCTGGCCCAGGATATAGGCGGTGCGGTCGGGGGTGGTGGCCCGGCTGGAGATCACGATGTCCAGATGATCCTGGTCGCAGTGGGCCACGGTATGCCGGGTAAGCATCTCGTAAAAGTAGACCGTGCTCATGGGCCCCAGGCCTCCCAGGATGCCCAGCACGGGATGTTTGGGCTGTTGTACAGGCTTCAAAAACTAAAGCCCCCCTTTTCGGGCGGCGCGCAGGGAAGGGCGCGGCGCACAGAGTTTCGGGCCCGGCCGCCGGTTCCGCAGCGGGAAAATCCGGGGCTTATGGCCTGTTTTATCGTACCATATCGCCGCAGGTTTTGCAACCGACGCCCGGAACCCACACAACAAAAAACGCGAGCGCCGGACACGGCGCTCGCGCGAAATTGTTCAGTACATTGGACTGCCCTCTTAATTCTGTGGTATTTCGGCCGGATCATTCATATCCTTACAGGGATCGATCTGCGCGATTGGATGAAACGTTTGATAGAAGATTTACCAGAAATCCCAATCCTATATCTGCTCGAAAGTTGATTCAAAATCGGGGTAATTTTCCGAATTCTGCCTTGCCAATCGGTTTTACGCGGACATCACTCGTTCTTAATTCCCGTATGCTTTTGAAAAAGATCCATGGGTTGCCTTTGAAACTGCTGGTTGCTTATGATGCAAGGCAGAGGCGGTATACAGATTTTTTCGTTTGCGGTTCGGGGTTTGGGATACGTTTCAACGCGTTTTCCTTTTGAGGAAGAATCATTCGGAAACCCTGTTCCGAATTTTCCGGGCAGCCATCCGGGCGTACACCGCATCCGGATATGCATTTGCCGGCTGTACCAGACCCATTCGGGCGGTAATAAAACGGGAGCCATGAACGGTATCCACGAACGCTATCCGCCTGCTCTCTTATCAGGAAAGTGCGGACCTTGCTGTTCGTACAACGGACGGGTTTAGGGCCCCCGTTCTTCGCAATAGTACCTGACTATTGTTTTCCTGCCCTTTCTCCTGGGGATCGAGGGCGATCACAATTCAGTACATTGGAGTAAACCTCACAAGTTTTGGAAGTTGTGCATCCGCATGCCGGTTATCCGACCTGCACGTCCCGCAGTGGACTGATGTCTGAACGCCGCCATCGCATTGTTGAGAAGCAGCCACGCTTTTGAAAGGTGCGGTTTCGGATCTCCGAAACAGGGGATGCGCGATACAAATTTACTTGTGCATCGGCGTCAAAGCCTCTTGTTGTTGAAAAAATGTTCGGTCAGATAAATTTGGTATTTCACTTCGGAAAAACCGAAATGAGAATCTTCTGATCGTTTGTTAGGTGGCCAGTCGATCGGGTTTGTTTCGCAACTCAAAATATTTCTTGAATCTTCGAACGTTCAAACCAAGTCGTTTCTTGTACCATCTATATTAAAGGGTTCCTCTTCGGCAGGAACACGGGGTGATCGCTTTTTTAAGAACTCAGCTCATTTGGTCTTTCCGGGTTACCACCCGCATCTGGTTAAGCGGTTCTTGTTCAGCGCCCCCGTGCCTGCCACTGCTGCACGGGTTCAGTATTGGACATCGGGATCGCTCCTTTCTTTCGATAGTCAGCGTTTCCGGCTCCCCTGAGCCTTTCCTTTTCGCTGTCTGTCTTTCTTTGTCTATATTATATACGCAGGCAGGGGAAAAATCCATTGACGAACTATATGGAAAAAACGCCCAAAATTTGTACAAATGTTGTCTTGAAATTGGGGCGGGTTTTGCGGTACAATAAAGAAGGTGGGTCGCCATATGCGATCCACCTTTTCTATGCCCGCACCGGGTTACCGGGGCGGGTTTTGTGTTGTTACATCTGCTCGGGCACGGTGATCTTGAACATGGTCAGCACGTTGAAGATAACCTGCTTCACCGCCAGGCACAGGGCGATGCGGGCCTGCCGGGTGGCGGGCTCGGCGTCCAGGATGCGGCAGCTGTTGTAGAACTTGTGGAAGCTGCCGGCCAGGTCGATCACGTACCGGGTGATGCGGGCCGGGTCGTAGTTCTTGGCCGCGGTCACGATCTCGGCGGGGAAGGCGCCCACCGCGCGGATCAGGTCCCGCTCGGCCTCTTCCGGCCAGGTGTAGCCCGCCCAGGCGTGGATGCCCTCGTACTCGATGCCGGCGGCGGCCAGCTTCTTCAGGATGGAGCAGATACGGGCGTGGGCGTACTGCACATAGTACACCGGGTTGTCGCTGTCCTCCTTGACGGCCAGATCCAGGTCAAACTCCACCTGGCTGCCCGCTTCCCGCAGGTTGAAGAAGAAGCGGGCGCTGTCGATGGGCACCTCGTCCAGCAGGTCGGTCAGGGTGATGGCCTTGCCGGTGCGCTTGCTCATCCGCACGGGCTGGCCGTCCCGCACCAGCTTGACCAGCTGCATCAGCACCACGTCCAGCTTGGTGCCGTCCAGGCCCACCGCGTCCATGGCGCCCTTCATCCGGGCCACGTGGCCGTGATGGTCCGCGCCCCACACGTCGATGGCTTTGTCAAAGCCCCGCACCGCCAGCTTGTTGTAATGGTAGGCGATGTCGGCGGCAAAGTAGGTGGGGATGCCGTTGGCACGCACCAGCACCTCGTCCTTGGCCTCGTCCTCGTCCTTGCGCTTGTTGGCCGCGCCGTACTTCTCGCTGAACTGGGCGCTGCGGTACAGGATGGCGCCGTCCTCCGCCTTGTAGCAGGCGCCGCTGGCCAGCAGTTTGTCCACCACCGCCTGCACCGCGCCGCTGTCGTGCAGGGTGCTCTCCCGGAACCACACGTCGTAGGTGATCCGGTATTTGGCCAGATCCCGCTCCAGCCCGGCGATGTTCTTGGGCAGGGCAAAGTCGATCAGGGCCTGCTTGCGGGCCTCCTCGTCGGCGGTCATCCACTTGTCGCCTTCCTGATCCGCAAAGGCCCGGGCCAGAACCTTGATGTCCTCGCCCTGGTAGCAGTCCTCCGGCAGGGGAGCGGCCTCCTCGCCCACAAAGATCTGCTGGTAGCGCACGCTCAGGCTCTTGCCGAACTTCTGGATCTGGTTGCCCGCGTCATTCACGTAGAACTCACGGGTCACATCGCAGCCGGCCCAGTCCAGCACCGCGGCCAGGCAGTCGCCCAGCGCGCCGCCCCGGGCGTTGCCCAGGTGCATGGGGCCGGTGGGGTTGGCGGAAACAAACTCCACGTTCACCTTCTGGCCCTTGCCCCAGTCGGTGCGGCCGTACTCCTCGTTCAGGGTGGCGGCGTAGACGGTGCCGGTGTAGGGCCCGGTGCTCAGGTACACGTTCAGAAAGCCGGGGCCGGCGATCTCCACCCGGTCCACGGGGCTGTCCGTCAGGTCGGGCAGATGGGCCAGGATGGCCTCGGCGATCTGGCGGGGGGCCTTCTTGAACACCCGGGCGCCGGCCATGGCCAGGTTGCAGGCCACGTCGCCGTTTTTCGGGTCCGCGGGGATCTCCACGATGAAGTCCGGCAGTTCCACCTGGGGCAGGTCGCCTGCCGCCATGGCGGCCTGGGCGGCCTGGGTCAGCAGGGCCCGGGCCTCGTCCAGACTGGCCTGGCGGGGGTTGTAGTTCTTGTAGGTCTCTTTCATTTCGGCGATCAGTTCCGCGTACTGTTTCTCCACGTTTCATTTCCTCTCTTTATATGATTTGGTATATTCCTGTTCACTGGGGCGGGACCGGCTGCACCGTGATGTGCACCAGGTTCCGGCTCACCAGGCCGTTCAGTTCGGTGTCCAGGGTGTAGCTGAACCGTACCTCGCCGCCGTCCTCGGTCAGGTGGCTTTCGATTTCATCGGCGGCCACCCCCAGGCTCATGGCGCCATAGGCGGTTTCATAGTGGCAGATGTGCCGCACACCCTTTTCAATCACCAGCTGGCTGGAGGTTTTGCCGTACCGCATCATGCTCACACGCCGCTGGTCCCGGTTTACCCGTACCACGGTGGTGCAGCCTTCGTAGCCGGTGGCCTCTGTTTCTTTATAGGTAATATAGAAACTGCCCTCCCGGCAGACAAAGCTGCCCCGGGTCATCAGCTCCACGCTGTCCCGGTCGTCGTCCTGTTCCATCACCCCGTGGATCCGGATCAGATACTCCTCGCGCATGCTCGTTCCTTTCTTTTGTTTCTCCTGTGCGTGGGTCAATAGGTCTCAATGGGGATCTGCTCCACCGGCCCGCCGGCGTACTCCCCCAAAAACAGATCCGCCACCTGGCGGAACTGCTCCACCGCGTCGCTTACATAATAGCGGGCGGCGCCGCCTTCGCCGTTCAGCAGTTCCAGCTGTTCCAGCGCGTCCTTCACCGCGTCGGCGGTTTCCCGGCCCGGGTCGATCAGGGCCACGTCCGGGCCCATCACCATCCGGATGGTGCCGGTCAGCAGGGGATAGTGGGTGCAGCCCAGGATCAGGGTGTCCACCCCCGCGTCCCGCAGTTCGTCCAGATACTGGTGGGCGATGGCCAGCGCAACCGGGTCGCCGGGGGTCACGTAGCCGTTCTCCACCAGCGGCACAAACATGGGGCAGGCCTTGGCCCGCACTTCCAGCCGGCTGTCCAGCTGGGCCAGCACCGCCGCGAAGCTGCCGCTGCGCACGGTGGCCGCGGTGCCGATCACCCCGATCCGGCCGCTGCGGGTGGCCGCTGCCGCCGCCCGGGCGGTGGCCCCCACCACCCCGGTGTAGGGCACCGGCAGCCGGGAGGCCTCCTCGGTGGGATATATGCTGCTCACGGTACCGCAGGCGGCCATGATGAACTTGACGTCCTGGGCCAGCAGAAACCGCACATCCTGGCGGGCGTACTGCAGAATCGTGTCCCGCCCGCGGGTGCCGTAGGGAACCCGGCCGGTGTCCCCGAAATACACAATGTCCTCCCCGGGCAGGATGCGGCGCAGCTCCCGCACGGCGGTCAGGCCGCCCAGCCCGGAGTCGAATACCCCGATGGGCCGCTTATCCATGGCGGCCCTCCCTCCGCTGTACCGCCAGGGTGATCAGCCGGTCCAGCAGACGGGGCAGCGGCGTGCCCGCCGCCTCCATGAGTTTGGGGTACATGCTGATGGCGGTGAAGCCGGGCAGGGTGTTCAGCTCGTTGCAGAGCACCTCGCCGGTGGACCGCTCCACAAAGAAGTCTGCCCGGGCCAGACCGGTGCAGCCCAGCACCCGGTAGGCCTTTTCCGCCCAGCCGCGCACCTCCTGCTGTTTGGTCTCGCTCAGCTGGGCCGGGATGGCGGTGCGGCTGGTGCCGCTGACATACTTGTCGTCGTAGGTGTAGAACTCGGCGCTGACCAGGATCTCGCCGGGGGTGGTGGCGCAGACCGTATCGTTGCCGATCACGGCGCATTCCACTTCCTGCCCGTCCACGAACCGCTCGAACACCACCTTGTCGTCCTCGGCCAGGGCGGTGGCCACGGCGGCTTTCAGCTGGGCGGCGTCGGCGGCCTTGCTGATGCCCACGCTGCTGCCCGCGTTGGCCGGCTTTACAAAGATGGGGTAGGGCAGGCGGCCCTCCACCCGGGCGCGCAGGGCTTCAAAGTCGGCGCATTCCGCCCGGCCGGCCCAGAGCCATTCGCACCGGGGCACCCCCGCCGCGTCCAGCAGGGTGTTGGCCACCGCCTTGTCCATACAGACCGCGCTGGACAGCACGCCGCAGCCCACATAGGGCAGCCCGGCCAGTTCCAGCAGGCCCTGGACGGTGCCGTCCTCGCCGTTCTTGCCGTGCAGCGCCGGGAACACCACATCCACCGGCAGGGGCTTCACGCCGCCCTGCTCAAACAGCAGGAAACCGCCGTCCGCCCGGCTGGGGCTCAGGGTGCAGGGGATCTTGTCGGGGCTCTGGCGCCAGCGGCCGTCCGCGATCTGGTCGTAGGGCAGCGGGCAATAGAACCAGTCGCCCCCGCGGGTGATGCCGATGGGATAGATCTCGTATTTTTCCTCGTCCAGGCCGCCCAGAATGGTGGCGGCGCTCTTCCAGCTTACCTCGTGCTCACTGGAAACGCCGCCGAACAGGACGGCGACACGCTGTTTGTTCATAGCTGTAAAACCTGCCTTCTCTTAAGCGGCATATTGCCGCGTGATCCCCGCGCCCGGCAGGGTACGGGGGAACTTTATACATAGGTATCCATATCATAGCATAAAAATACCGGCATTTCTACCTTTGCGGGCAATTTTGCTGCGGGCGAAAAACCGGGATTTTCTGCCGCCGCGCCCCTTGACGCGGCCCGGGACTTGTGGTATTATGGTAGCACCTCTTTTGCGGGTTTATTTTTTTGTGCCCATTTTTAGGTGCAGCCCGCATGTCTGAGGGAGGCTTAATAAACCGTTATAATGGAGGTGCCGAAGACAAATGCGAGTGAAGATCACCCTGGCCTGCACGGAGTGCAAGCAGCGCAACTACAACACCATGAAGAACAAGAAGAACAGCCCTGACCGGCTCGAGATGAAAAAGTATTGCCGCTTCTGCAAAAAGCATACTGTCCATCGCGAGACCAAGTAAGAAAGGCGGAGCGAATTATGGCACAGAACACTGGCAAAAAGCCCGGCTTTTTTGCCCGGGTCAAAGGCTTTTTCAAAGGCATCGCCAAGTTCTTCCGCGACACTGCCAGCGAGATGAAGAAGGTTGTGTGGCCCAGCCGCAAGCAGGTCATCAACAACACGGTTGTCGTTATCGTGGTAGTGGCGGTGTGCACCGTCTGCGTACTGCTGCTGGACATGCTGTTCCGCGGCGTGCTGGGCGTGCTGATGTGAGCCGTTCGCCCATCTGACTTGCGATTGCGGAGGTGACGTCATGGCAGAACAGGCGATGTGGTATGTAGTGCATACCTATTCCGGTTACGAAAACAAGGTGGCGCAGGACCTTTCCACCATGGTGGAGAACCGCCGCCTGCAGGATTTGATCAGTGAGGTGCGCATCCCTGTGGAGGTCGTGCCCGAGATCAAGGACGGCAAAGAGCGTATGGTGGAGCACAAGCTCTTCCCCGGTTATGTCCTGGTCAAGATGGTCATGACCGACGAGAGCTGGTACATCGTGCGCAACACCCGCGGGGTCACCGGCTTCGTGGGCACGTCCACCAAGCCCATCCCCCTGACTCAGGAGGAAGTGGACCGGCTGGGCGTGGAGAGCGCCAGCGAAATCAGCGTGGACTATGAGCAGGGCGACAATGTGGAGATCACCGCCGGGCCTCTGGAAGGCTTTGTGGGTGTGGTGGAATCCATCGACCTGGAAAAACGCCTGGTCAAGGTAAAGGTATCCATGTTCGGCCGCGATACCTCGGCGGAGCTGGAACTGAGCCAGGCCAAACCCGTGTGACCGCAAACCGGCCACAAAACGCAACGGTAAAAACCGCCAGGCGCGGTTTTTATAGGGCGCGGCGGCGAGCCGTGCCCGTGGGAGGGCCGTGACCCGGCCCGCTAACTTACCACAAATTTTGGAGGTGCATTATTATGGCGCAGAAAGTTATTGGCTATATCAAGCTGCAGATCCCCGCCGGCAAGGCGACTCCGGCTCCCCCGGTAGGTCCCGCCCTGGGCCAGCACGGCGTGAACATCATGGCGTTCACCAAGGAGTTCAACGAGCGTACCCAGAAGGATATGGGCTACATCATCCCCGTGGTCATCACCGTCTACGCGGACCATTCCTTCAGCTTCGTCACCAAGACTCCTCCGGCCCCGGTCCTGATCAAGAAGGCCTGCGGCATTGAGAGCGGTTCCGGTGTGCCCAACAAGACCAAGGTTGCCACCATCACCCGCGCTCAGCTGGAAGAGATCGCCAAGACCAAGATGCCCGACCTGAACGCCGGCAGCCTGGAGACCGCGATCAGCATGATCGCCGGCACCTGCCGCAGCATGGGCGTCACCGTAGTGGACTGATTCCCGGCGATCCCGTAAGCGGGCGGGCCGCAGCGCCTGCCCCCATAACGTGGGAGGGCCATACGCCCGATACCACCACATTAGGAGGATAGATAGCCATGAAGAAAGGCAAGCATTATGTCGACAGCGCCAAGCTGGTCGACCGTACCAAACTGTATGACCTGGATGAGGCCCTGAACGTCTGCTGCCAGACCGCCAAGGCCAAGTTCGATGAGACCGTTGAGCTGCATGTCCGTCTGGGCGTTGACAGCCGCCACGCTGACCAGCAGGTCCGCGGCGCCGTCGTGCTGCCCCACGGTACCGGCAAGAACGTGCGCGTCATCGCCATCTGCAAGGGCGACGCCGCCAAGGCCGCTGAGGAAGCCGGCGCCATGCTGGTGGGCGACGCCGACCTGATCGCCCGTATCCAGAACGAAGGTTTCGTTGATTTCGACGTGCTGGTCACCACCCCGGACATGATGGGCCAGGTTGGCCGTCTGGGTAAGATCCTGGGCCCCCGCGGCCTGATGCCCAACCCCAAGGCGGGCACCGTGACCCCCGACATCGGCCGTGCTGTTACCGAGGCCAAGGCCGGTAAGATCGAGTACCGTCTGGACAAGCAGAACATCATCCATGTGCCCGTGGGCAAGGCCAGCTTCGGCGCTGAGAAGCTGGGCGACAACGTGAAGGTTGTCATGGAAGCCATCGTGAAGGCCAAGCCCGCCGCTGCCAAGGGTCAGTATATCCGCAGCGCTACCCTGGCCACCACCATGGGCCCCGGCGTGAAGCTGAACGGCGCCAAGTTCGGCGGCTGATTTCTTCAGCAAAACCCTTGACAAGCCGCCTTTTGCGCGGTATAATACTCATGCTGTTTTTAAGACAGCAGGTGCAATCCGCATAAAAGGGCCCTGCCCTTGCCTGCCGAGAAACGCGCATCAGGCTTGTTTACAAGTGTGTTATGCCACCTTCTCGCAGTGCGGGAGGGTGGCTTTTATGTTGCCTAGTAAGTGTGAAACGAGGTGAAATCAAATGCCCAGTGCAAAAATCCTGAGCGAGAAGCAGGCCTATGTGGCCGAGCTGAAAGAGAAGCTCGCGGCTTCCGTGGCCGGCGTGGTCGTGGACTACAAAGGCATCACCGTGGCCGACGATACCAAGATGCGTAAGGAGCTGCGCGAGGCCGGCGTTGAGTATGCGGTTGTCAAGAACACCATGCTGCGTCTGGCTCTGGCCGGCACCGAACTGGAGGGCATGAGCAGCGTGCTGGAAGGCACCACCGCCATCGCCATCTCCAAGGAGGACCGCATCGCCCCCGCCCGTATCCTGTGCAAGTACGCCGATGCCGGCAAGGACAAGTTCAATGTCAAGGTCGGTTACATCGACGGCCAGCTGATGGACAAGGCCGAGGTTGAGGCTATTGCCAAGCTGCCCGGTCTGGAGGGTATGCTCTCCATGTTCGCCGGCGCCCTCACCAGCACCCTCAGCGGTCTGGCTGTGGCCATGCAGGCTTACGTGGACAAGTCCAGCGAGGAACCCGCCGCCTGATCGCCTGATCCGGCTGCAACCCGTCCGCCGCGCCGCATGAGCGTGCCGGACCCCAAAAACAAAATTCAACTAAATTGGAGGTAAATACAATGGCTTCTGAGAAAATCACCAAGATCATCGACGCCGTCAAAGAGCTGAGCGTTCTGGAGCTGAAAGAGCTGATCGACACCTACTGCGAGGAGTTCGGCGTGTCCGCCGTGGCCGCTGCTGCCGCTCCCGCTGCCGCTGCTGCTCCTGCTGCTGAGGAGAAGACCGAGTTTGACGTTATCCTGGCCGAGGTTGGCGCCAGCAAGATGAACGTCATCAAGATCGTCAAGGAGATCACCGGCCTGGGCCTGAAGGACGCCAAGGACCTGGTTGACAACGCCCCGAAGCCCATCAAGGAGGGCGCTTCCAAGGCCGACGCCGAGGACATCAAGAAGAAGCTGGAAGAGGCTGGCGCCAAGGTCGAGCTGAAGTAAGTTCTTCCCTTGCAATGCCGCGTTCTGCGGCACACCTGTTTTGCACAGTGTATAAAGAGGCATGGCTCTGTAGAGCCATGCCTCTTTTGCTTGTCCGGACGCCTGTTTGATGCTGTGAGGCGTTATTCTGATTTGCTAGCAATATAAGTTAAACAGTGCTAAAAATATGTTGCGAAATGAGAAATGGCTTGATTTAGCCAAAAACCGGGCCAGTTGTGACGGAAATATTATTTTTCTGTAAACATTAGCAATCTAAGCTTGACAGTGCTAAAGAACGGTGGTATAGTGTAGGCGTACCAAAGGAACGGAGCCCCAGAGAGAGGCCCGGGCCGGGTACCTGCAACACAAGAAAGCAACATCAAGAATGGAGGAATGACTTATGTTGCCCAGCATTTTTGGTGAAAACCTGTTTGATGAATTCTTTGATGACGCCTTTGAGCGCCGGCTGTGGAACGGCAGCAACGCCCTGTACGGCAAGCACGCCCGCAACCTGATGAAAACCGATGTGCAGGAGAATGAGAACGGCTATACGCTTTCCGTCGACCTGCCGGGCTTCAAGAAGGACGAGGTCAACGTGGAACTGAAGGACGGTTACCTGACCGTCAGCGCCCAGAAGGGCCTGGACAAGGACGAGACCGACAAGCAAGGCCGGTATATCCGCCGGGAGCGGTACGCCGGTTCCTGCAGCCGCAGCTTCTATGTGGGCGATCTGAAGCCCGAGGATATCCGCGGCAAGTTTGAGTCCGGCGTGCTCACCCTGAGCATGCCCAAGCAGAGCCCGGCTCTGCCGCAGCAGCCCAACCGGATCGCCATTGAGTAACGGCGCACCGGGACAGCATCACCAAACGCGGCCCCCGGTTTTCCGGCATCCGCCCGGAAGACCGGGGGCCTTTCGCGTTTCTACCCTCTCCGCCCGGAGAACGGGCCAAACCGCAGGCGGGGCGCACCGTGGGGAAAAAGAATCCCCCCACGGCGTGCCCCGCCGTTTTTTGTGTATCGCCGCTCAGCTGTGCCGGGTGCGGCGGAACATCCACACCCAGGGCAGACAGAGCGCAAACCAGAACAGGCTGTACAGCGGGCAGACCTGCCCCCACAGGTTGCCCCATTGCCGGGAATAATCCCAGACCTGCCAGCCCAGCAGCCGGTTGCACACAAGCCCTGTTGCCAGTTCCAGCAGGGTGATGGCCGCTGCCGCGGCGGCGGCCTGAACCGCCAGCGGCAGCCGCAGCCCGTCGCTGATGCCCTCGATCAACAGCAGCGCCAGCCCGCCGGCCAGCAGCATGGTCCAGTGGGTGGAACCCCGCCAGGCCAACTCCACCGCCCCATAGCCCAGCGCCCCGGTACAAAATGTAATTGTCCGTTCCCGCATAGACGAAAAACACCTCCGGAGAAGAGTTTTCCCCGGAGGTGTTCGGTTCATACGGAAAAATCAGCGGTTCAGGCCGCGCAGCAGCGCCTGCTGGCAGTCCCACAGCTTCTGGCTCAGGTCTACATAGTAGCGGTGGGGGTTTTCGAAACGGGTTACCTCGTCCCACAGGGTAGCCACCTGGGCCGCGCAGTATTCCTGGATGCGGGGCAGGCTGGGGCTTTCGTATACCCGCTTGCCGCCCTGGTAGATGGGGGTGGTGATGCAGCGGGCGCTGCAGCCGGTAAAGGTGCGCTGTTTCCAGGTCTCCACCGGGTCAAACAGGGTGATGCCGTTTTCGGTCTCTACAATTTCATCGTACACCGTCACCAGGTCGGCCATGGCCTTGCCGGTCTCGTTGTCATAGATGCGCCAGACCTTTTTCAGGTGGGGAATGGTCATCTTCTCGATGCTCTCGCTCACCTTGATCTTGGGAATGTAGCCGCCCTCGTCGTCGCCTACGGCGGCCAGCTTGTACACCCCGCCGAATACCGGGTCGCTCTTGGCGGTGATCATGTTTTCACCGATGCCGAAGCTGTCCACCTTGGCGCCCTGCAGGATCAGATCCCGCACGATGTACTCATCCAGACTGTTGGAAGCGCAGATGGTGCAGTCGGGATATCCGGCCGCGTCCAGCATCCGCCGGGCCTTCTTGGACAGGTAGGCAATATCGCCCGAGTCGATGCGGATGCCCTTGGGCCGCTTGCCCATGGGCTTCAATACCTCGTCAAATACCTTGATGGCGTTGGGTACGCCGCTCTTGGTCACGCTGTAGGTGTCAACCAACAGTACACAGGCGTCGGGATATAACTCGGCGTATTTTTTGAAGGCGTCATACTCGCTGGGGAACATCTGCACCCAGCTGTGGGCCATGGTGCCGCTGGCCGGAATACCAAAATCCCGGCTTGCCATCACACAGCTGGTGGAGCCGCAGCCGCCGATGTAGGCGGCCCGGGCGCCGTACACCGCGCCGTCGTAGCCCTGGGCCCGGCGGGCGCCGAACTCCATCACCGGCCGCCCCTGGGCCGACCGCACGATCCGGTTGGCCTTGGTGGCAATCAGGCACTGGTGGTTGAAGGTGACCAGCAGCAGCGTCTCGATCAGCTGGCACTCGATGGCCGGGCCCTCCACCGTCACAATCGGCTCCTTGGGAAAGATGGGCATACCCTCCTCGATGGCCCAGACGTTGCAGTGGAATTGAAAGTTTTCCAGATAGGTCAGGAACCGCTCGTTGAACACGCCGGTACCCCGCAGAAAGCGGATATCCTCCGGGGTGAAATGCAGGTTGTCGATGGATTCGATGAACTGGGCCAGGCCCGCCATGATGGCGAAACCGCCCCCGTCCGGGATGCGGCGGAAGAACATATCGAACACACTGATCTTGTCTTCGTAGCCTTCTTCCAGATAACCGGCCGACATGGTCAGCTCATAAAAATCCATGATGGTGGTAAGATTGCGCTGTACGTTGAACATCCTGCTCATCCTTTCGTTGCGGCCCCGCGGTGCGGAACCGGGGACGCCGTCAGTACCGGCGGCGGATCTTGTTGCGGTTCTTGCGTTTATCCTGTACGGTGATGGTCACCCAGGCCACGAGGTATCCCACAAAAGCCAGGATGGTCAGCACCAGTACCACCTTGAAATACCGGCTGCCGAAAAATTCGCTTACCTTGGCGGCCACAAACAGCAGCTCGCTGCGCTCCACGTCCGAGCCGGCCAGCAGCTCCACCGTGCCCAGCACCTGCCCGCTCAGCGATACGGTCACCGTACCGATCACATCCCCCTGCTTCACCGGGGCGGCCACACTCTCCGGCAGGTCAAATACCCGCTGGGTCTCGGTGCCGTCCCCGTCCTTGGGCAGCAGGGTCTGCAGATCATCCGCCGGGTAGAGCAGCAGGGTATCGGTCTGGGCGCTGTACTTGACCTTGACCTCCTCAATGGGCTGCTGGGTGTCCAGCGCCGCCTGGATGGAGAAGCTGTCAAACACCCAGTCCATAAGCATATCGGTCTCGTACAGGGCCGGGTTGTATTTGGGGGTGCCGTCGTCATAGGTATACTGAACGCCCCACTGGTCGCAGCTGTTGGGGCTGTGCAGCACCACGCTGATATAGCTGGCCCCGTCCTGGCTGTGCCAGCCCGCGTAGTTTTTCCAGTCCTCCAGACTGCCGGTCTTGCCGCCCTGGGAGTAGCTGC
This sequence comes from uncultured Gemmiger sp., assembly GCA_944386225.1. GTDB lineage: Bacteria > Bacillota > Clostridia > Oscillospirales > Ruminococcaceae > Gemmiger_A. The sequence continues at coordinate 9,942 of CALXAH010000003.1, read as the reverse complement.
GGTAAAACTCCGCACCCGCGCTGGGCCGGATGGTCAGGTTGGTGGTCTGGATCATATAGGGTTCGGAATGCTTGGCGGCGGCGGGCACGTCCCATTTCTCCAGCCGGATGATCTCCTTGAAGATGTCGTATTCCAGCAGCGCCCGCAGGATCAGATACATGTCCCGGGCGGTGGTCATGTTGTTCGGATCCAGGCCGCAGGCGTCGGTGAAGGTGGTGCCGGTGCAGCCCAGCTCCTTGGCCCGGGCGTTCATCATATACACAAAGTTGCTCTGGCTGCCGCCGATGGCGTCCGCCACCATCAGGGCCGCCTCGTTGGCGCTGGGCAGCAGCATGCAGTACAGCAGGGTGCGCATGGTGTGGGTCTCGCCCTGGCGGATGTCCGCATGGGAAGCGTTCTTGCCGTACAGATAGTTGGTGTGCTCGTAGGTCAGGGTGGCGGTGGGGGTGTCCAGGTCGTCCCCGTAGGTCTCCAGCAGCAGCAGGCAGGTCATCAGCTTGGTCAGGCTGGCGGCGGAAAGCGGCGTTTCGCTGTTCTTTTCATATACAATAATGTTGGTGTCCAGGTTCACGATATACACCCCTTCGGCGGCGGGGGTATAGGTGGAGGTGAACCCGACCGCGCCCGCGGGCACGGCCAGCAGCGAACAGCCCAGCAGCAGCACGGCCAGGCAGGCGGCGAGTTTTTTCATATAGACATTTCCTCTGAAAAGCGATAGAATAAAAAACAGGGCCGGCGCGCCGACACAGCCGGAAAATGGCTTCACGACGCGGCCCGGGCGCGGATATTATCCTTTATTATACCAGCACAAATTGGAAGAATAAAGGGTTTTATGGAAAGATTCACAACCCGCCGCCCACAAATTCTGACAAAAAGACGGAGGGTTCCGATGATCTATGTGACCGCCGATACCCACGGCGAGCGGGAACGCTTTGAAGAAAAATCCATCCGCCGGCTGAAAAAGGGGGACACCCTGATCGTGCTGGGGGATTTCGGCTTTTTATGGGACGGCAGCAAGGCCGAAAAGAAAAACCTGGCCTGGCTGGCCCGCCGCCGGTACAAGATCCTGTTTCTGGACGGCTGCCACGATAACTACGACCTGCTGAAAGAGTATCCGGTGGAGGATTTCTGCGGCGGCCGCGCCCGGCATATTGAGGGCAATCTGTACCAGGTGCTGCGGGGCAGCGTGCTGGAACTGGAGGGCAAAAAGCTGCTGTGTTTTGGCGGCGGCGAGAGCTTCGACAAGGAAGATCTGGAGGAAGGCCTGAACTGGTGGCGGGCGGAGATGCCCACCAGCGACGAGCTGGACTGGTGCGACGATAACCTGGCCGCCTGCGGTGATCAGGTGGATTACATACTCACCCACGACGCCCCCGCCCGTCTGCTGGAGTTCAGCCAGATGGCCGAAAAGCCCCAGGTCAACTGGCTGCACGCCTTTTTCGACCGGCTGACCACCCGGGTGCAATATAAGGTGTGGTACTTCGGCCGCTATCACCGGGACCTGCACCTGACCCAGAAAGCCCGCGCGGTTTTCTGCGACGTGATCCCACTGGAATAATAAGTAAAACCGCCGCGCCGGGAGAGCGTTTCTCCAGCGCGGCGGTTTTGTCATACAGGGGTCAGGATGTGCCATACATCACAGCCCGTAAAACCGCAGGCACGGTAAAGCTGCTCCGGATTAGTGGGATTGCCGCACCGGCCGGATACGGTGGCGAAATCTGCCCGGCCCTGCGTACGCCGCAGCAGTTCGCAGACCAGCCAACGGCCCAGCCCACGTCCCCGGTATTCCGGCGATACCTGAATCCATTCCAGAATGCCCTCTTTGATCTCCCGGTCCAGATCGGCAATGCCGGTCGCGGCCACAGCGCCGGTCCGGCTGTCTTTTGCCGCAATCCACAGGGTGGCGTCGTATACCGGCCAGTCGGTGAATTGCCGCAATTCAGATTCGGTCACTCCGATATCTTCATAGCAGCGGTTGATATGGGAGGCGTACTCCGAAAGGGAAAGAGCGCAGCCTGAAAAGCCATCCGGCAACTGGGGCGCAGGCACAGCTTTCAAGTTGTGCCGCAGACGAAAATACGGCTCATCCCGATAGTCAGGATAATTCGCCGAGGCGAAATTTTCCTCGTGCACAAGCACTATCCCCGGCGGCGGCACAATCCGGCAGGCTTTCCAATAGGGGAGTGACGAGACGCGGCAGGGGTCGGCAAGATAGGCCTGTTTGGTAAGCATAGGAGCCGCCTTTCTCCGGTATAAAAACCGAATTATTCGTATTCCGTCAGCAGCGTAAAGGTCTGGGGCAGGTCAAAAATCTTCTTTTTCAGAAAAATCGGATAAAAATATTCCTGCTGCAATTGTTCACAGGCCAGCCACTGAAAAGTGTGCTGGTGTTTGCCTTCCGACAGGGAAAACCGGTCGCCCCGGCGGAGCAGATCGGTATGGGAGACATCCACCAGAAAATACAGGCAGAGTTCGTGATAGTGCAGACCGTCCACGTCTTCCTGGAAAAAGCCCTGGTTCAGCCAGAGCGGGCGGATGATCCGGGCGGTGATCCGCAGTTCCTCTGCCACCTCCCGCAAGACGGCCTGTTCGGCTGTCTCGCCCATCTGAACGCGGCCGCCGGGCAGGTAGTAATAGGGGGAACGCTCATCCCGCATTGCCAGGATCTTTCCCTCATGCAGGATTACAGCGCAGACGCGGTAGTTGAATTTTGCGTTTCCGTTTTGAAAAGAAATATCCATATTCCTTACCTCGCAGTAAACAGAAACGGCCCGCAGGGCGGGGCCCCGCGAAAGTTTGCAAAGCAAAATTTCGTGGGGAAGTGAGGAGCGACGCAGGGATGAAGAAAGCCTCGGTCAGTAGACCGAGGCTTTTGCACGGACCGAAGTCCGCGACGAACTGGTGCCGGTGGAGCGGCACCCACCGTGTTTATAAACTCACGGGCCGCGGTCTTGATATCAGGCGAAAGCTCGGTCGGTGATCCTCCCCCGAACAGGGTATAGACCTCAATATGGTCGGCGAATACATTTACACGCAAGACTGTGGCCAGCAAGGTGCGCAGGCCGGCGGGTGTGTCGGGGCTGGCGGCTGCCAGCTTTTCAGACGCTTCGGCGATCTGGGCGTCGGAAAGCCCCACCGTCCGGGCGGCTTCTCCCAGAACCCGGAGGGAAGACTGCAGCTGTGCCCGGCGCTCTTCCAGCTCGGCCAGACGCGCGGTTATCGCATCGCTTTTCGTCCCGCTGGCAAGTAGGCTCACCAGATTGCCGATCTGTGTTTCCACGGCTTTCAGCTCCGTTGCGAGGGCATCATTTTTCGGCGCGGCGCTTTGCTGGATCTCGTTGCGGTACGTTGTTGCCACCTTGGCAATGCGTGAGGCCGAATCAGAGCCCCCCAGCTGGTCTTTTACGGCCTTGGCCACCATAACCTCCAGGGTACCGACGCCAACGCCCTTGGAGGCGCAGGTGCGCGTCTGTCGCTTGTTGACACAGTTGTAGTACCGGTACTGGCGTCCGTCCTTACTTTGGTTGCAGCCCGTCACCACCATGGCCCCGCCGCATTCCCCACAAAATACCTTTCCGGCAAGCAGATACTCGTTCTTGGCCGAGTAGCGCCCGCCCTCGTTCTGCCGGCTTGCCATACGCGCCTGAACCTCCTCCCAAAGCTGCTGATCTACGATCCGGGGAACAGCGTTCTCGATCACCAGACGCCCCTCGGCGGGGTGGCCGTGGCTGTTCCGCTTTGCGCCGCCATGCGCCCGCGGCACCGCGCCGTATATCAGACGCCCGATGTACTTCTCGTTTTTCAGGATATCGTGCAGACTGTTTTTGCCGAATGGGCGCCCGCTTTTGGTGGTACGGCCTTCGGCAGCCAGTGCCGTGAGGATCTCGCCGTAACTGGAGCCAGCGGCGTGCATTGTGAAGATCTTCCGCACTGTTTCGGCTTCCCAGGGATTGATGATATAGCGCCGATCGGCGTCCACATCATAGCCCAGGGGCGGAGTGCCGCCGCAAGCGCGGCCCTGGGCAGCCATAAAGCGCATTTTTTCCACGACCTTCTGGCGGGTGACCAGGACGTGCATCTGGTTAAAGAGGGCCATTGCTCCCTCGTTGATGAAGACGGACGGGTCCAGCAGATCGCCGCCCACCAGAGGCTGCGTTACGCTCACCACCCGCGCGCCCAGGGCCTGCAGCTCCCGCCGAAAGGTGAACCACTCCACCATATCACGGAACATGCGGCTCTGGTCGTAGATCACCACCGTGTCGGCTCCGTTCCCAGTCCGGTACAGGTTCATCATCCGGTCGTACTCCGGGCGATGCTGCTTCATCCCGGATACCGCCTCATCGGAGAAGATGTCCAGGATCGTGAACTGATGCGCCCGGCAGTACTCGGCGCATTTCTTCACCTGTACGGCAGTTGTGTCCGGATTCTGGTTGTCCGTGCTGTATCGTGTGAGGATGAAAGCTGTGGGCATAAAAACACCTTCCTTTGGGCCTGTCGGATGCACTTTGACAAGCCTACCCGGAAGGTGGTATAATCTCGCTGTCGGGACGGGGTTATACCTTTTCGGGTAGACCTGTTCTATTGACGCCCTGCCGGTTGCCGCCGGCGGGGCGTTTTTCTTTTATCCTTGATTACACTCTCCAACGGTGTCCGCAAGACTGACACACACCATAATTGACGGTCTTCGACTTTCGACCGCGCAATAGCATGATCAGCGCGATCCACCCGATTACCGGAATACACAGAAGAACAATGTAGAGAAGAATTTTCAGACAGCCGCGTTTCTGAAGCTCTGCAACTGCCTGGATTTGAACGTTTTCACTACCGCATTTGGGACATCTCATAGTTGATTCCTCCTGAAAAAGTAGAATACTTTATGTCATATGATACACCCGCAAGTGTACTATAACCAGGACTATAGAGATCACACTCATACAGAAAAAACTGAGCGCTATTTGGATAGATTGCCTATTGAAAAACAACCGATGGTTGTTATATGATGGTCTTGCACAATTTTCCAGGAGCGGAGGGATCAGGGTGACCATCACGGAAGAAGAACGTAAGCTGCTGGCAGCAGTGCATGCTGATCCAGAGCTGCGGAAAAAGATTCAGGTCATTTTAGAAGTGCCAGGATCGCCTGCCGCTTCTCCGGCGAAGCCGCCCGAAACGCCTCAATAAGTTCGCGATCCTCATCGCTCAGCCCATCGGCCACCAGGCCGGTGGGCTCTTTTTTTGTTTCTGCAGAAGGATTGTCTGTTTCTCCCATCAGGTAGGCGGGGGTGGTGTGGAGGGCGGCAGCCAGCTTATACAAAACATCAGATTTTGGTACTGAGCCGTTTTTCCACGCTGTCCCTTTTGAAGTGCTCAGCCTGAGCGTTTTCAACAAAGCCGTTACGGTGGTGTTTGATTTTTCGCAGCACAGTTGCAGCCTATCATAAAACCCCACAAAAACGCCCCCCAAAAACCATATAAAACAACGAAAAATTCTAAATTCAGAATTTAACCCTTGATAAATTCTGAATTCGGAATTATACTACCCTTGTACCAGCAAACGGGTACAAAACACCAGCCTTACCCGGGGAATACCCCAAGAAAAGCGGCTTTTATATTAAGTTTTGACTTTGCACCTCAAACATAGCACAAAAGCCCAAGGAAAGCAAGAGAAAACACCGGGAAAAGGCAAAGAAAAGCCCGCATGGAAGGAGGTGAAATCTATGGATAACAAAAAACCTGTCCGGCCGAAAGGCACGGACAGAGCAAAGGATCTGGTCGAAAAGCTAATGGATCTGAGGGATATGGCTCTGGCGGTTTTTCTCTGGGTGTTTGTTTACTTTCTGCTCCCGGCACTTATGTCTGGGATCACGGCCGTCGTCGTCACAACACTGTTTTTTTTCTTAAAAAATCAGTGATAAGACCCACTGGGTCAAAACGCTCACGAGGATGGGGACAATTACACTGTTGCACCAGAACTCAACAGATCCTATGGTGAAAAACTGAATCCAGTGCGAACCCTTGTGGGTAGGCGAGTATCCGAGGCATACCCTCTCATCTGGAGTATGATGTGCAATTACATAACCAGTTTCTATCAAGTATTGGAGACAGCGATGATAATCGTCGGTTTGATCTTTGCGCTTTATCAAGCGGTCCAGTGTGACGATTTTAGGGTTGGTGGCTTTTCGGTACTCACGGTTCAGTTTAGCGAGCAGGCAAAGGCTCATGACATCCATTCAAAGCATCCCCTTTCGCCGCCATTATAGCACGGCGGCCGGAGAGAAAGGAACCAACATGAACGACTTACAGATTTTTATTTACAGCGGCGAGCAGCTGCGCACCGTACAGCGGGATGACGGCCTGTGGTGGGTGCTGCGGGATGTTTGCCGGGTGCTCAATATCGGCAACGTGACCGATACCAAAAAGCGGCTCGACCCGGATGAGGTCGATTTGACCGACCTCATCGATGGGATGGGGCGCGTCCAGTCGACTACCATCATCAACGAGCCCGGCCTGTACGCCGTCATTCTTCGGTCGGACAAGCCGGAGGCCAAACAGTTCAAGCGCTGGGTAACCCACGATGTGCTCCCCAGCATCCGCAAGACCGGAGCCTATGGAATCCCGCCCGAGCAGGTGGCCAGAATCACCGCCCTGCAAAAGCGGCTGGATGAATGGCGTAGCCTGACCGATGAAATGGAGCGCCTGACCGCCGATGCCTGCCAGAAGGCCCGGGTGTTCCGTGAACACTACGACAAGCTGAGAGAGCAGCGTGACCGCTGTCGCCGGAACCTTCGGGCGGTGGAGCAGGCGTTGACCGATGAAATCCGAAACCTGAAGGAGGTGAATTGAATGCCGTTTCTGACCCCTGAGCAGGCCGCCGCCCAGATGGGCGTATCTGAGGATACCGTGCTGAACTGGGTAAAGACCGGCCGGCTGCGCGCCAGCAAGTTGTCCGGGACGAAGACCCTGCGGATCAGCACCGATGACATCCTGGCCTTCTACGACGCCAACGCCACCCGACCGAAGGAGGCAGACCATGGATAAGCCGACAGGCGACTGCATCATCATCGACCGAAAGACCGGTGAGGTTCTTCAGCTGGAGCGCATGACTCCCGAGAGCTGGGACAGAGCCTGCAGGGTGATCGCCAAAGCCTTGGTGGATAACCTCCTGGCCGAGCAGAGAAAGGAAGCTGGGCTGTGAAATTTTACGAGACAGTACTGCTGGCCGTGGCCGCGTTCGTGCTTCCCGCGCTGCTTTTGGGCGGCGTGTGGTGGTGGATCCAGGTCATCAGGCTGGTAATTATCGGAGCATTCTTTTGAGAGGAGGCGAGATCAATGTTGGGAAATAAGAATGCCGCCCCGGTGCTGGAACACCGTGACGGCAAGGGTGATGGTAAGATTGGACGTCCTACCGCCCCCATTGTACACCAGGCCGCAGCAGCCTGCAAGACCTACCTGCTGCGTTGCGGCGCAGTGCTGGCCGCTTTGGCATCTTTGTGGTGGCTTTGTGCAATTTGCGCCGGCACTGCCGGCGGCGTGACCGGCCCGCTTGTGATGGCGGGCGTGTGCGGCTGGCTGGCCCGGGCCCTTGCCCGGGCGGCGGAAAGGGGGCGGATTGATTGAAAGTGATTCGTAAAGACCCCGGCCGGCCACCGGAGCTGGTGGAGATGGAGAACACCCTGGCTGCGCTGCAGCAGGCCGTGGGAGGCTATATCGAGACGGTGACCTTTTGTGTGGATGCCGCAATCGTCTGTAACGAAGAGGGACGGCTGCGGGGCCTGCCATACAACTGCGATTTCCTGGACATCTCCTTTGTCGGCCCGATTCTGGTGGTGGGCATCGATGGCGATGAGATGTGCAGCCTGGACGATGGAGACGCTGCTCTGATCCTGCACATGCTGGGGAGGGCTGCACCATGACCAAGTACATATGCAAATGCGGGCGGGTGGTGGCCAAGAGCACAAGCGCCGACAACACCGGCAACCGGGACACCGCCGGCTGCAATGGCTGCCCGTACCTGCTGCCCTGGGGACCTATGGTCTGGGATGATCAGCAGAAGGGGTACACCCAGGATGTCAAAGGCTATGAGTGCCGGATGTCCCCCGAGATCAGTTACGCCACCGATTACAGCGGAAGCGCGGATGACAAATGCACACTCAAAATACACAGCCTTGACCTGACTTTTCTGGACGAGGTACAGGCGTGGATCTACGACAACGCCGCCGATACGCTGAGTGCTGGGTTCTCCCGGGGCAGTATGCGGGGCACGGATTTTTGCAATAGGGGGCGCTACAGCCTGTCTGTCACGTGTGCCCAGAACAAGGCCGGCATGGCCGCCAAGGCCGCGTTGCTGGCGCGGTTTTTCGGGCCGGGAGGTCACCGGCTGGATATGACCCCGCAGCAGGAGAAAGCCCACATCCTGGCCGCCATCGAGGCGGGCAAGGCGCGGGCGCAAAAGAAGGAGGAGAGCACCGTGATCTACAAGGACCCCGCGACCGGGTGGTTGTATCGGGTAAGCCCGAATCCGGAAGGCGAAAAAGCGACCTATTGCATTCAATACCTCGATCCGAAGAGCAGCGCGATTTGGAAGCCAGATCGTAAGGCAGCACAGGAGCATCCAAGAGTGGAATCGGTGCAGAGCAGACTTGCGTACTTAGCCAGAGAAAAAGGCTGGGAGTTGCTTGACGAGAAGAAGGGCAGCGCCACTTGCACCTGTGCCGATTGCAAGCGGCAGGACTGTACTTGCCCTGGAGGGCATAAAGCTATGGGCCGGAAATACTGCGATGGAGAGCAGAACTGCGCGCAGAATGGTTGCAGCCATGATACAAGGTGCGAAGACGCCGCCGCTGATGCGGCTGTGAAAGAGCAGGTCGATACCAGTCCGGCGGATGATTCCACCACGCCCGATGGTTGCCCATATCTTCAACCATTGGAAAACAGCACCAGGAAGAAGTACGCCTTCCAGTGCTCCATCTGCGGTGACAAATTCGTGAACCAGGAGATCTGCAACAAAACGTTTCTCGGCTGTGGCTGGTACCTGGATCGGCAAGAGAAAGCCGGACAGATGGACGATGATGAACCCGACAGAGTCAGTTGCATGTGCCGCACCTGTGGAAAAGAGAGCTGCTGCGCGAATGGCTGTGCAAGAGAGTGCCCTGCCAATGCTGACGAATCCTGCCTGACCGAGAGTTGTCCCGAGTATGTTGAAAGGATGGAGACCGTATGTGGCGGCGAAACGATCTGTGCCCCGAGTGTGGATACTGCTGCGATGTCGGGCGAGAGTGTTGTGGCCGTGCAGTTGCCGAAGGCGGAAACTTCTACCGATTGCTCGGAGATGAAGACCGGCACTGTAAGCAGCTCCCCCTCTGCCGAGGATGCACTGAGCGAGAACGAACCCTCGGGCATTGCCCAGGTTGCCCCTATTTCGGCGGCTCCGGAGTTTGACTACTCCGGCCTGGACGACCAGACGGTGGCCGACCTGCATCTGGCCGAGCGTGAGTATTCCAGCGGCAAGAAGATGGCCGAAATGGGCCTGCGCCGGATGGCTGATGCCGTGGCGATCGCACACGACGCGCTTTGCGTTACCATTGCGACAAAATGTCGCAATGGCGATGGAGCGTTTACAGCCAGCGAAAAAAACTTTGGTCGGTGGTGCGAAAGCGTGGGTTTGAATCGCAAAGCAGCCGAGCGGCTTTTGCAGGTTTCCAAACTGATGGATGGCAGCACACCTCGCGAGCAGAAAGTGCTGGAGGAATTGTCCCCTACGCTGCTTTACGCAGCCGCCAAGCCCAGCGCCCCTGCCGAACTGGTACAGGCCGTGAAGGATGGCGACATCACCACCCACAAGCAGTACCAAGAGGCCATGGCCATGCTCAAGGAGCGGGACGCCAAAATCCAGGAGCTGCTGGAAATGAGTGAAGCCGCAGACCGCCGGGCTGACGAGGCCCAGGC